>NZ_LMPM01000001.1:180000-829298 GCF_001423845.1 Sphingomonas sp. Leaf357
CGGCACCGGGGCCGGGGCGACCGCATCGAGCGCGACCGGCTTCACCCGGATCGCGAACCACACGATCACCCAGACGATGCCCAAGCCCCCGGCGAGCAGGAACGCGGCCTGCCACCCATACGCCACCGCGATTGCCGGAATGAAAAGAGGCGTGATGATCGCGCCGATGTTGGGCGCGGTATTGCCGATGCCCAAAGCGATCTGGCGATCCTTGTGGTTGAAATAGGTCGCTGCGGATTTGACCGCCGCCGGGGTGCCGACCGATTCGGCGGCTCCCAACAGGATGCGCGCGGCGAAGAAGGCCGGCACCGTGGTCGCGAAGGCGTGTGCCATGCCGGCCAAGCTCCAGACCAATACGCCGAGCGCAAAGCCGATGCGCAAGCCGACGCGATCGAGGAACCAGCCGGTACCGAGAAACGCGAACGCGGTCGCGACCTGGAACGCCGTGCCCATATTCGCGTAATCCTGGTCGGACCAGGCGAACTGCGCCTCCAGCGTGGGTTTCAGCAACGCGAGGATCTGGCGATCGACATAGTTGAGCATGATCGCGACGAACACCATCGCCACGATGATCCAGCGCGCCGCGCCGCCCTTCGCCGCCCAGAAACCCGCCATCGTCCCGCTCCCGTCTTTCGTTTCCGATAACGTTGTCATACCCGTATGTGTTCGGCTAGATAATAGTTGTGTCGTCACCCCGGGCACGTCGACTTCGCTCGGCAGGGCCTTGTTCCGGGGTCCACCGGACCGCATGATCGGTACGGCCTGGTTTGCGGCACCGTGGCGCCCGGAACAAGCCCGGGGTGACAGAGGGGGAGTGGAATGACGACTATATCAAGACGCCCCCTGCCGATGGCCGCGGACCTGTACGGCGATATCGAGCCATCCCCCAAGGCGACGTGGCGCGGCTATCTTCCGGGTCTGGTGATCGTCGCGGCGGGGACGCTGGCGGCGGCGTTCATCTCGGATCATTATGGCGCGCCGCTGACGCTGATGGCGTTGCTGATCGGACTCGCGCTCAACTTCCTCAGCGCCGACACACGGCTGACCCCCGGCCTGGCCTTCGCCTCGCGCTCGCTGCTGCGCTGGGGCATCGTGCTGGTCGGCGTGCGCATCACCTTCGGGCAGATCGTGGCGCTGGGGCCGGTGGCGTTGCTGTGCGTGCTGGGAATCGTCGCGCTGACGATCGGCGCGGGGATTCTCGCGGCGCGCAAGTTCGGCTTCGACACGGCGTTCGGTACGCTGGCGGGCGGGGCGGTGGCGATCTGCGGCGCGTCGGCGGCGATGGCGCTGGCGACGACCCTGGGCGAGAAGCGCGCCAGCCAGGCGCAGCTGACGATGGTGCTGGTCGGGATTTCCGCGCTCTCGGCCAGCGCGATGGTGCTGTACCCGATCGTCGCGCACGCCTTGCACATGAGCGACCTGCGCGCCGGCTTCCTGCTCGGCGCGGCGATCCACGATGTCGCGCAGGCGCTGGGCGCGGGCTATTCCTATTCCGACACGGCCGGCGGCATCGCGGCGATCGTCAAGCTGACCCGGGTCGCGTTGCTCGCGCCGGTGCTGGCGATCGTGGCGCTGTTCCTGCGCGGCGATGCGTCGCGCGCCAAAGGGCCGGGCATTCCCTGGTTCGTCGTGGGCTTCTTCGTATTGGCCGGGGTCAATTCGTTCGGCGTGATCCCGGTGGTGCTCGCCAAGAGCGCGGAGCAGATCGCCGCCGGCCTGCTGGCGGCGGCGGTGACCGCGACGGCGATCCGATCGCCTCTGTCGCAATTGCTGGAGGCCGGGCCGAAACCGTTGTTCGTGATCCTGGCGGCGACATTGGTGGCGTTCGCGCTGTCGCTGGGCGCGGCGATGCTGCTGATCGGCTAGCTCGACCCAACTCCCGCTTCAGGGAGGGGCTCAGGTCAGCGCGGGCCCGGTCGAATCGCGCACCACCAGTTCGAACGGCACTTCGCGCTGCTCGACCGGGGCATCGTCGCCCATCAACAGCAGGTCCGCCGCCTGATAGCCCATCTTGCGAGTCGGCTGGCGGATCGTGGTGAGCGGTGGCCACACCACCGCGGCGAGCGCGGTATCGTCGAACCCGGCGACCGACAGTTGCTTGGGCACGCGCACGCCGCGCTTGTGCGCCGCCGCCAGCACGCCGGCGGCCATGTCGTCGCTCGACGCGAAGATCGCACTCGGCGGCTGTGACAGATCGAGCAGGGCCTCCGCCGCGCGCGACCCCGAGGCGAAATCGAAGCTGCCGCCCCGGATCAGGGCGGCATCCTGCGCGATCCCCGCGTCCGCCAGCGCAGCGAGGTAGCCATTCAGGCGATGCGCGCTGGTCGCGTAATCGGGATGCCCCTTCACGAAGCCGATGCGACGGTGGCCGAGCCCGATCAGATGTTCAGTCATCACTTTCGCCGCGCGCAGATTGTCGATGAAGCTCGACGAGGTCAGCCCCGGATCCCCGCCCGGCGACACGCGGACGAAGCGCACGCCGCGCCGCGCCAGCAGATCCAGCACCGCCGGATAATCGGTCACCGGCGGGGTCAGGATCAGGCCGTCGACGCTGGTCGCATCGACCAAGCTCTCGACATCGTCGATCAAGGTCGCCGAATCGCGATCATAGGGTTGCGCGATCATCCGCACCCCGTCCGCCACGCAGCGGTCGCGGATGCCCGACTGCATCTCGTACACGTAATACGGGCTGGGATTGTCGCAGATCAACGCGATCTGGAAACTGCGCTTGCCGGCCAGCGAGCGCGCCGCCGTGCTGGGGCGGAAATTGAGCAGGGCGACGGCGGCCTGCACCCGTTCGCGCGTATCCTCGCCGACATAGCGTTCCTTGTTGAGCACGCGCGATACCGTCTTGATCGAGACCCCCGCTTCGCGGGATACGTCCTTGATGGTCACGCGCACGAAATTGCTCCGGAAGTTCGCCCCGTCCCGCGATGTGCCCCAGCCCGTCGCACGCGTCCAGCGGCTTGCAAGGACTGTACTATGCTGATAATACAGCTCTCCGCCGCACGGCCGGCTGGCTGATCCGGAAACACGATGCGTCCTTACCCTTTCGATCCTGCGACCGCGCCACCGGCCCAATCGTCGAGCCAGTCCACGGCTTGGCCGCCGCGCGGCTCCGAATCGGCCGTGCCCATGCCGCCGAGCGACCTTCCGCCGCCCGACCAGGGCCCACGCGATCCGTTCGATCGTCCAGCGCCGTATCGGGGATCGCGCTGGCGCTGGCCGATGCGGATCGCCGGGGCGGGAATCGTATTGTTCGTGCTGGCGGTGATTTGGCTCGCCTTCACCGCGCCCCTCTCCAAATCGCTCGAACCGCTGACCCCACCGAGCATTACGTTGCTGGCCGATGACAATAGCCCGATCGCGCGGCGCGGCGCGATCATCGGGCAACCGGTCGACGCGGCGAAGCTGCCCGCCAACGTCACCAACGCCTTCCTCGCGATCGAGGACCGACGCTTCAAATCGCATTGGGGCGTCGATCCGCGCGGCATCGCCCGCGCCTTCTGGCACAACGTCACGTCGAGCGGACGCAGCCAGGGCGGCAGCACGATCACGCAGCAGCTCGCCAAGAACGCGTTCCTCGATTCGGACCGCACCGCCGCGCGCAAGATCCGCGAAGTGATGATCGCCTTCTGGCTGGAGGCGTGGCTGTCGAAGGACGAGATCCTGTCGCGCTATCTGTCGAACGTCTATTTCGGCGACAACGTCTACGGCCTGACTGCGGCGGCGAAGCATTATTTCAACCGCGCGCCGGACGATCTGTCGATCGCCCAGTCGGCGATGCTCGCCGGTCTCGTCAAGGCACCGTCCAAGCTCGCCCCCACCGTCAACCTGCAAGGCGCGCGCGACCGGCAGAAGCTGGTCGTCGCGGCGATGGCCGATGCCGGGTTCATCAGCAAGGACGAGGCGGAACGGGTGCGCCCGGCGCGGCTATCGACCAACAGCATCAAGCCGCTGCCCGACGGCACCTATTTCGCCGACTGGGTGCTTCCCGAAGCGCGCGATCGTGCCGGCGAGATCGCGCGCGAGACGACCGTGAAGACGACGCTCGACCGCCGGTTGCAGACCGCCGCCGAGCGCGCGGTGCGCAGCGCCGGCCTGCGCCAGGCGCAGGTCGCGATCGTCGCGATGCGCCCGGATGGCCGCGTCGTCGCGATGGTCGGCGGCAAGAATTACGCCGACAGCCCGTTCAACCGCGCCACCCAGGCGCGCCGCCAGCCCGGATCGGCATTCAAGCTGTTCGTCTATCTCGCCGCGATGCGCGAAGGGCTGACGCCGGATTCGATGATCGAGGACGAGCCGGTGACGATCGCCGACTGGAGCCCGAAGAACAGCGACGGCCGCTACGAGGGCAAGATCACGCTGCGGCGCGCGTTCGCCAAATCGAGCAACGTCGCGGCCGCGCGGCTGATCCAGCAGGTCGGCGTGAAGAACGTCATCCGCGCCGCGCGCGATCTCGGCATCACCACGCCGATCGCCAGCGAGGCGACGATCGCGCTGGGCACCTCGACCGTATCATTGCTCGAACTGACCTCGGCCTATGCCGCGGTCGCCGCGCAGAGCTATCCGGTGCGCGCGCGCGGAATCGAGGCGGCGGGAGATCGCAGCTGGTATCAGACGCTCACCGATCGCTCGCATCCGCTGACCGGCGACGTGCGCGACCATATGCTCGACCTGCTCTCCGCCTCGGCCGAGACCGGTACCGGACGGCAGGCGGCCTTGTCGGTCAAGACCTATGGCAAGACCGGCACCACGCAGGACAGCCGCGATGCCCTGTTCGTCGGGTTCGCCAACGACCTGGTCGTCGGCGTATGGGTCGGCAATGACGACAATACGCCGAACGCCGGTTTGTCCGGCGGCGGCATCCCGGCGCGCGTATGGCGGGATTTCATGATGCGCGCGCTTCGCGTCGGCCCGGCGGTCGCCCCCGAAGCCGATCCGGTGATGGACGACAGCGAGGGCGGCAACCTGTTCGGAATCGACGGTCTGGAAGTGCCCGAAGGCGATATCGAGGGCCTCGGCCTCAACCTGCATGTCGGCCCCGACGGCAGCATCGAGATCAACCGCTCGAACGACCGCGACCGGGGCCCGCCCCCGCGCCGCGACGATCGTGCGCCTCGCGATGAGCCGTTCCCGGACGAGGAACAATAGGCCCGGTTACGGCGTCGCGGCCGGAAGCGGCCCGATCCGCTCGGCAAAGATCGCCAGCAGATCCACACTGCCCGAGATCGCGGTGTTCGGCGGGAGGTACAGGTTCAGCGTCTGGAAAAAGGCGTTCTGCGCCGACGATGCTGGAACATCATCGCCTTCCAGCAACATCGGGCCGTCGATCGCCTGGACGATCGCCTGCGCCAGCGGCGAGCCGTTCACCCCGGTCGCCCCGATCGTCACGCCGCTGACCGCGCCGGGATTGTTGGCCGTCACCGCGATCCCGAGAATGCCGGTCAACGCGTTGAAATTGACGAGCGCGCCCGATGTCACGAGATCACCGATCTCGATCGTGCGATCCGGATTTGCGACGATGCTGATCGCGATGCCGGTGGTATTCGCGCCGCTCGTTCCGCTGAAGCTGGCCCGTACGCACGGCCAGGTCCCGCGTGGGATCAGCCCCCCGTCCGTCGCGACCGTCACCGTCGACGCCGCGAAGCCGACGCCCAACGTACCGTCGATCGTGCCCGACAGCGTGAAGCCGGCCGGCGGCGTACCCGTCATCGCACCCGTTCCGTTGTTCGTCAGGCTGATGGTCCCACCGATCTCCACCGTCCGGCCGCCCGGCACCATATTCGCACCCGAGCCGTTCGGTCCGGCCGCCGCCAGTGCGCGCGACAGGCTTCGCGCCGGCTTCCTGCGATACAGATCGCGCAGCGGGGCGACCGCGAAGCGCTTGAGATACTTTCCGTAATTCGAACAATGCAGGCCGTCGTCGGTCACCGCGCCGGCCGGCATGGGTGCCGCCGTCGCGCCGAACGGGATCGGATAGCCATTCGCATTCGCCAGCGCCGGATCGATCAACATGCCCGTCGTGTCCACGAACAGCACGTCCAACGGATTGGCCAGCGCATATTCGTCGTACAGCCGGTTGATCGTATGGATGTAGGACGCACCGGTCGCCGAGCCCGGGGACCGCGGATCGACCGACACCAGCACGAGATATCTGAAGCAGCCCTGCGGTCGGAGAACCTGCTCGTGAAACTTGCGGATATTCGCCAGCACCGTCGCGGGTGGCAGGTTGGCGCTCGTATCGTTCGTGCCGATCGTCAGATAATAATCGATCGTGCGGCCCGCCGCCGAATGCGCGTCCAGCACGGTGCGCGCCGTCGCCAGGCGTGCTGGGCTGAGCAGATTGCCCGCCCCCGTCCCAGAGGTGCTGCCACCGATGCCCAATTCGCCGCCGTCGAAGCGCAGATCCAGCCCCTCGAACGCGGCCATCCATTGCAGGCCCGTCTTGATCTCGGCGTATTTGCTGTCGCCGTCGAACAGGCAATGCACCGGCGCATGGCGTCCCGTTCGCCGCGCGAGCGCCTGCAGGCTGGCGTTGATCTTGTCGCCGCCGGCCTTGGCGGAATCGCCGGCCCCGGCGGTCGTATCGATGAATTGCATTGCCATCACGAAACCCTTCCAAATGCGGGCGCGCTATCGCCCCAATGTTGCGTGTTCGATCCGAAGAACGGTGCCGCCGGCACGGGTGCGCCCCCGGTCGACACGCGCCTTGCCGCGACCTGCGGAATCGAGAGTCCCAGCCCCAGCGTCACTGCGACGCTCCGGGCACGGCGGCGGCAGAGCCGCGATCGGAAAATGCTTTCGCCATGATGAGAGGTTCCTTTTGCTGGAGACGGGAACAGGCACGGCCAAACGTCCCCGGCATATGGACTGCGGGCGACGCGGCATTGCCACGTTCGATCGTCATTTAGTCGATGTACGCCGCTACTCGCGCTGCTATCATCCCGTTTTAGGGACAGGAATTTCGACCCGGGGCGCGCTGGTCCAAGCCAAGATCGGGTTCCTACCGAGAACAAGGCACGCAAAGGTCACCTATGCCCCGCAATCTGGCAATAAAATCCGATAAACGGGACCATATATCCCATAATCGGGACAGTCAATCCCATCCGGAAAAGGCGGCGTTCGCGCACCGCCTGCGCGCGACCCTGGAGCGGCTCGATCTCAGCGACGCCTATTTCGCGCGCGCGGCGGACATCCCGACCAGCACCTTCGCGCGCTACAAGTCCGGCGACAGCATGCCGAAGGGTGATGATCTGTTCCGCCTGTCGGATGCGCTTCGCGTGTCCCCGCGCTGGCTGATCCAGGGGGATTCCGGCGGCGAATCGGTTCTGGCCGACGTGGCGGATGCGGACTTCGTTTCCATTCCACGCTACCGCCTCGCGGCTCTGACCGACACCGGCAAGGGCGAACCGATCGAGATGGTGCCGTACCGCAAGGATTGGCTCGCCCGTCGGCTCGGCACCGCCACGGGGCTGTGGATCACCGAACTGCCGTCCGATTACGAAGCGCTCGGGCTGGAGGAGGGCGATGCGATCCTCTGTGCGGATATCGATGCCGCCGGCCCGGCCGAGAAATGGGTGTGCATCTTTCGCGGATCGGCCGGGCCGTTCGTCGCGCGCTACAGCAACCGCGGCATCGCCGGGGACCGTGACCCGCCCGATACCAGCTTCGTCACTGCCGCCGACCTGAGCGGGGGAGAGACGTTCGCGATCGCGAGAATCAGGGCACGGATGCTGGCGAAATTGTAGAAGCCGTTACATCCGGTTGACGCACCCCGCCCTACCCCGCATGCAATTTTCCATGCGCTTCTTCTCAGACAATGCCGCCCCCGTGCATCCCGCCGTGCTGGACGCCCTTTCCTCCGCCAACACGCTCGACACCGCTTATGATGGCGACGGGTGGAGCAAGCAGCTCGACGGCCGCTTCTCGGACCTGTTCGAAACCGAGGTCCGCGCGCTGTGGGTGCCATCGGGCACCGCGGCCAATTGCCTCGCGCTCGCCGCGCTCTGCCCGCCTTATGGCGGCGTGGTCTGCCACCGCGACGCGCATATCCAGAACGACGAATGCGGCGCGCCGGAATTCTACACCCATGGCGCCAAGCTGATGCTCGGCGAGGGCGACGGTGCGAAGCTGACGCCGGACAGCATCCGCAAGGTGATCGACGCCATCGCCAACGACGTGCACCGCGTCCAGCCGCATGCCATCTCGATCACCAACGCGACCGAATATGGCTGCGTCTACGCCCCCGCCGAGGTCGCCGCGATCGGCGCATTGGCGAAGGACCGCAGCCTGGGGCTACACATGGACGGTGCGCGGTTCGCCAATGCGGTCGCGTATCTGGGCTGCTCGCCCGCCGACATTACTTGGCGCGCGGGCGTGGACGTGCTGAGCTTCGGCTTCGTCAAGAATGGCGGGATGAGCGCGGAGGCCTTGATCTTCTTCAAGCGCGATCTGGCCGACGCCACGCCGATGCGCCGCAAGCGCGCCGGCCTGCTGCTGTCCAAGGGCCGCTATCTCGCGGCGCAGTTGCTCGCGATGCTGGACGGCGATCTGTGGCTCGACACCGCCCGCGCCGCCAATGCCGGCGCGGCGTTGCTCGCCGAGGCCGCCGGCGACCGCCTGCTCCACCCGGTCCAGGCCAACGAGGTGTTCCTGCGCGTCACCGCCGCCGAAGCCGCCGCGCTGCGCGCCAGGGGGTTCGATTTCTACGACTGGGCCGACGGCGAAGCTCGGCTCGTCACGTCCTGGGACCAGCAAGCGGATGCGATCCGCCCCCTGGCGGAGGCGATCGCCGCACTCTAGCATCGGACACCGGCGCGGCCCGTCCCCGGATGACAAGTCCGGCCGAAGCAAGCGCCAGCGCACAGAGATCGATCGCGACGATCGGCCAGGCCGGCAGCCAGAAGATCGCCAAGTGCAGCACCGCCGTCGCCAAGACCGACAGCAAGGCGGCCTGCTGGAGTCGATGGCGTGCGGGCCAGGACGGATGCACGGCGGCAATCGCCAGCCCGGCAACGAGCAGGCCCCAGAAACTCCAGACCAGCGGAGCGTCCGGCCCGACGATGGCCCGCAGCCAGATCGAGGCGACCAACAGCAGCGGCGTGCCCCAGATCACCACTTCCCAGCACGCGGCGAGGCGATCGCCGCCCAGACCGCGACGACGGCGCTTCTGTAGCCATAAGGTGGTGCCCGTCGCGGTGACGACGCACAAGCCGAGCCCGAGCAGCATATAGGCCAGCTCGATCGCGAGCCCGCCATAATTGCCGAAGTGGAGGTTGTAGGCGGAGGCGGCGGCCTGCTGCCCCAGCGCACCGTCGGACAGGCCGGTCGCACCGCGCCACTGCCCGCGTGCGTCGAACGCATAGGTCTCGCCATAGATCAGGCGGCGGGGATGTTCGGCGATGATCTGCACGTGCTGGCCACGCGTGCCGGGATCGTGGACGATCACGTAGGTGGGCACGGCATAGGGTACGCGCGTCGCCAGCGTGCGCAACGCCGCCGCAATGTCCGGCGACGGCGCGCCAGACGGATCCGGCTTGGGTTCGTGCCCGAAGATCGGGGCGTAGATCTTCGCCGCGTCGCCGCCGGTATAGGCCTTGGCCAGTACGCTGAATCCGACGCTGCCCAGCCCGATGAACGCCCCGGTCAAGGCGACGGCCAATACGAACGGCAGGGTCCACACGCCGAGCCGGTTGTGCCAATCGGCACGGGCGATCTGCGCATCGTGGCGGGTGCGCAACCGGAAGGCGTCGCGCAGGATACGGGGATGCGCCAGGACGCCGGTGACCACCAGTGCGCTCAACGCGACGCCCAACGCGCCCACGACGATCAGCCCCAGCGTGCTGGGCAAATGCAGATATTCGTGCAGGCCGATGACGAATTCGGTCCAGGCGTGTGCCTCGCGCCCGACGATGCGCCCCGCCCCATCGACATATTGGCCGCCATGATCGGTCGTCACGACCGCACGGGGCAGGTCGCCGGTCGGCATGCGGATGTAGAGGTGCGTGGTTCTGGTCTTGCCTCGCTCCGACGCTAGGACGGTACCCATCGCCGCCTGCGCCCCTTCAGGCGACAAGGTCTCGGTCTCGGCGATGGCCGGCTGCTCCCAGCGTTGCCAGCGATCGTGGATCACGATCAGCGTGCCGGTCAGGGCGATGATGTACAGCAGGGCGCTGGCGAGCAGGCCGATCGCGGCATGCCCGCCGAGCGCGCGCTGCACCAAAGTGGCGAGCGGGCGAGACTTCGTGGTCATGATACGCTCCACAGGATCGTGCCGAGCAGCGCGGCGGCAATCGGCGGGACGGCCATCCTCGCGGCATTGGCACGGGTCATCTGGATCGCCATGACGATCGTCCACAGGATCGGTTGCAGGAAGACGGTCAACACGGTCGCGTCGGCATCACCCATCCCGCCCCGCCGCGCCAGCGCCTGCGCGCCGAACGCGAGCCATTGCGCGGCGACGAACCCGACCGGCACGACGAGTGCGAAGACCGCCATGCGGCGGGCGATGTCGGACCAGCGCCGGGGAATCGCGATCGACGGTGCCTCCCGCGGCGCACGGCGCGCCTTCGCAGGCGATCGCCATCCGGCGTACAGCACCATGGTCAACGCCACCGCGATGCCCGCGACCATGCCGACCGCAAGGCCCCAGGCACCATCGCGCGCCGTGAGAAGAGCGAGACCGATGGCCGCCAGACCCCAGCCGGTAGCGGCGATTGCGCGCCGGCCGGCCCAGCCGATCCGGATCAGCATCATCGCCGCGGCAACGATGGCGAGGAGAAGCCCCACCATCAGTATCGCACGGTCACCGTGCCGAGGATCGAACGAGGCGCGCTATAATAACCCTGGTCGTAGTTCAGCGCGCCGAGATATTTGGCGTTGGTTACGTTCTTCAGATTCGCGCCGACCGAAAGATGGTCGGTGATCGCGTAGCGGCCGAACAGGTCTAGCGCGGCATAAGCGTCCTGCGTGATGCGCACCTGCTGGCCGGTCGTGGACGACACCACCCCGGTCGGCTCGAGATACATGCGGCTCTGATACTGGAGCGACGCACCCACTTTCAGCGCGGCGAACGATGGCGGGGCATAACTGACGTTCAGGCGCGCGGTGTTGCGCGGCACGAAGGTACGCGCCGGCTGGCCGTCCTCGCCACGGATGCGCATGATGGTGTATCCGCCGGTTGCCTGAAGGCCGGGAGCAAGCTGTCCGCTCATCTCCACTTCGATGCCCTGCGATGTCGCGTCCACGCCGCGATAGATGGTCCGGCCGAGTACGGAATCGAAACCGGCCGCTTCCGCAGTGTTCTTCTGTCGTGCCTGGAAGATCGCGGCGCTCGCGTTCAGGCGGCCGCCGAACCATTCCCCCTTGACGCCCGCTTCGAGATTGTCGCCCTCGATTGGAGCGAGCAGGCGATTGTTGATGTCGAACTCCGATTGCGGATTGAAGATCGTCGCGAAGCTCGCATAGGCGCTGATGTTGGACGTCAGATCGTAGGTCGCGCCGACAAAGGGCAGAAACCGCTTCCGATCATAATCGGTCGGAGTGCCATAGGATGTGCCTACACTCAGCGCGCGGGTGTAGTTGCCGCCGATCATCACTTTCAGCGGATCGGCAAGGTTTAGGCGGACGAGCCCGTATGCCGTTTCCCGGCGCGTGTGCGTATCGAGGCTCGGCGTGAAGGCGGGGAAGACGGGTTCGGGGAACGTACCGTCGAACAAGGTGGACGACAGCGGCAACCCGATGCCGACCTGCGAATAGTCATAGGCCGAACCCTGGGTGTATTTCTGCGCACCGCGATTGACGCCGATCATTACATCATGCTCGCGTCCGAACAGTGACGCCTTGCCCGACACGTAGGCGTCGAGCGTCAGGTTGCGACCCTCGGCATCGAACGCCCCGGGATAGCTGAACACGCCGTTGCCGGTCGTGCGATCGGGATTGCCGTAGACGTAGAACAGTTTGTCCTGCTCGCTCACCGCGCGACGCAGCGCGCTGATCTTGGCGACCCAGCCATTGCCGAAGGTGTGCGTGATATCGCCGAATATCTGCCGATCGATCACGTTCCAGCCCGCCCATTCCGGACCCGTATTGGCGGATCGCGCCAAGTCGATCCGCGTGCCGTCGGTATAATAAAGCGGCAACGCCCCCCACATCGCGCCGGACGATTTGTGATCCTGGTGGCCATAGCCCGCGCTGACGACCGTGTTCGGGCCAAGATCCGCCTCGACGATGCCGTATCCTGTCCAGCGGCGCACATGGTTGCGATCCAGATAACTGTCGGTATCGAGCAACGCGCCGACCGCGCGGGCGCGCACGCTGCCGTCCCTGGTCAGCGGCACGCTGACGTCGCCCTCGAGACGGATATTGTCGAACGAGCCGTATTGCGCGCTGGCCGATGCCGCGAACGTCTTGGTCGGCCGCTTGCGCACGAAATTGACCACGGCGGACGGATTGCCGGTCGACGACAGCAGCCCGGGGGCGCCGCGTACGACCTCGATATGGTCGTAGGTCGCGGTGTCGATCGACCCGGTCTGGACTCCGAACGCGAACGGCAGACCGATGCCGTCGATCTGGAACGTCTGGATGTCGAACCCGCGCGCCGAGAAATAGAAGCGATCGGTTTCCTGCGCCTGCACGTTCACGCCCGGCACCGTGGCGAGCAGCGCATTGACGTCGTTGAGCTGAAAATCGTCGATCTGCGCCCGGGTGACGACGCTGACCGATTGCGGCGTCTCGCGCAGGCTGAGCGGCAAGCGGGTCGCGGTGCTTTGCGATTTGATGCCGTAATCTTCGCTGCCCTCGGTCCGCTGCGCCACCACGACGATATTTTCGTCACGTTGCGGGTCGGTATCTTCGACGCCGACAGGGCCTGCCGCAACGGCCAGCAACGCGAGAAAAGCGGTCATCGATCGGGTATCCTATAATTGTGATACCGGCCCAATACCAAAACCGATCACTAACGCAAATCATTATCATTAGCTTCATCACCGTGCCCGACGAGTGGTTAAAGCCGCAGCGGCTAAATGTCTGGAATTGCGTGATCCGGCTCGATCATCGGTCTGGCGGGTAAATGGCGATCGTTGGGACGTGACATCCCATCACGGCTCTTTGGCCGACCGGGGACGCATAACGACCCGGGATGTGGGACACGAGCGCGGGAATCGAGCATCGATCGAGCACGATCAGCGAATCCAGCGCGACCGGCACTTCGGGATGGCCCGAAGGCACCGATCGCGTGAAAGGCGATCGGTGCGCATCGCGGTCCGCGGTAACGGTCTGCTAAGCGACCGGATTCCGGCGAACGGCTTTACCCGACGAGGATAGTCGGTCCGCTCAGAACTTGAAGGCGGCGGAAATCCCCCATTCGCGCGGCCGCCCGTAGCTCGCCTCGGCCAGACCGAACGCACTCGATACGTTGCCCGACACCAGATACAGCGTGTCGGTCAGGTTCGTTCCGAACACCGCCAGCGTGATATCCCGCCCCGGCAGCGTATAGGCCAGTCGCGCATTGAGCAGGCCGTAGCCATCATCGGTGATGATCGGCGAATTGGCGACATCATGATAGATGCGGCTGTACATCGTATAATCCAGCCGGAACGTCAGATCGCTGCCGTCGGCCAGATCCTTGCGGATCTCGGCACCCGTATTGACCGTCCATTCGGGGGCCTTCACGAAGTGGCTGGCAAGCGTGATCGGCAAGATCTGCGTCGGCCCCAAGCCCTGCCCGACACTGGTATATTTGGCGTCGAGATATCCCACGCCGGCATTGAACGTGAACCAACGCGCCGGACGCATCACCGTTTCGAACTCGAAGCCGTTGATGGTGCCCGCGGCGGCATTCGCCACGAAATTCGTCGGTGTCTGGTTCACCGTCAGCTGGATGTCCTTGTACTTCGAATGGAACGCCGCGACGTTGGTGGTCAGCGTGCCGTCCAGCCATTGCGCCTTGATGCCCGCCTCGTAGGTCTTGAGCGTCTCCGGCGCATATTGCGTCACCTCCCCGGCATTATCCAGCGGGCGACCGTTGAACCCGCCCTGCTTGAACCCCTCCGAATAGGATGCGTAGATCAGCAGATCGCGGGAGGCCTTGAAGTTCACGCCCAGGCGGGGCGTGAACTTCTCGAACGTCGCCGATTTCGTCACGTTGACGAACTCGACGAGATCGCGCTGCCGCACGTTGATCGACGTGAAGATCTTGCGATCGCTGGTATAGCGCGCGCCCAACGTGACGCTGAGCCGCGGCACGATCTCGAAATCGAGCTGGCCATATGCGGCCAGGCTGCGATTGTCGGTATAGTTGCGAATGAACACCGCCGGCGTGAACGGCCCGGCGGTGGCGAGCGGCGGCGACAGTCCGATCGCGAGATCGGCCGTCGCGATGTCCGACGCCTTTTCCTTGAAGTAGAAACCGCCCAGCACATACTTCATCCGGTCGCCGAAGGCGCTGCCGGTCAGCTGAAGCTCCTGGCTGAACTGCCACTGCTTGTCGCGGTTGGTGGTCTGGCGGAACACGAACGGCGAATTGTCACCGTCGCGCGTGAAATAGGCCTTCATGTGGCGATAGGCAGTGATCGATTTCAGCGTGGCGCCACCGATCTCGTAGCTCACCGTCCCCTGCGCGCCCCACAGGTCGAGGTCGTTGTCGTTCGGCCCGCCGGCCCAGGTCTCGAACGGGCTGGCGGTGATGAAGCTCGGGTTCAGCGTCGGCTGACCATTGGGCGCGATGATCCCGCGCGTCGGCGCGACGAAGCGGTTGTAATTGGTCAGGAACGGCGTGCCGGTGATACCGGGCGCGTTGCCCACCGCCAGCAGATCGGACGGGGCCGAGGTTTCGCGCGCCCGCGTGTAATCGCCACCGATATCGATCGTCAGCCCGCTGCCTTCGGGCTGGATGCGCAGCTTGGCGCGGACCATCTGCGCCGATCGGTCGCCCTGCGTGTCGCCGTCCAGCAGCCGCTTGACATACCCGTCGCGGTTGAGGCTCGCCGCGGAGATGCGCAGCCCCGCAAGCCCCGGCGCGATCGGGATATTGACCGCGCCCTTCACGTCGATCCGGTCGAAACGGCCATAGGTGCCCTCGAGCCGGCCCGAAAAGTCGTTCAAGTTCGGCGTGGCGGTGTTGATCAGCACCGCGCCGCCAATCGTGTTCTTGCCGAACAACGTGCCTTGCGGCCCGCGCAGCACCTGGACATTGTCGATATCGACCGCGTCCATCACGCCACCGATCGACCGGGCATAATAGACGTCGTCGACATAGAAGCCGACGCCGGGATCGCTGAAGATCGCGAAGTCGTTCTGCCCCACGCCGCGCACGAACACGGTGGCGTTGTAATTGCCGCCCGACAGCGCCGCGGCACCGTCGAAGCGGATGTTCGGGGTGTATTTGGCGATCTCGTCGAGCGTGGCGACGTTGCGATCCGCCAGCGCCGCGCCACCGAAGGCGGTAACGGCGACGGGCACGTCCTGCAGACGTTCCGATGTGCGGCGCGCCGTGACCAGAATCTCGTTGCCCTCCGTCGCGGCGGCGTCCTCCGCTGCGGGCGGCGGCGCGTCCTGCGCGTGCGCCGCGCCGCCGAAGACCATGGCAATCGCGGCTGCGCCGCTGAACAATAGACCCCTCATTTCACCCTCCTGAGAATCGCTTGTGTTTTTGGTGGGACGCGCGGCGCGATCGCACCATGCGCCGCGCGGACCTTGGTCAGCAGGCGGAACAATTCCGCCCGTTCGTCCGGCGTCAGTGGATTGAAGAACTCGGCCTCATGGTCGGCGATCAACTGGGAGATCTCGGCGCGCAGGCGACGACCGGCATCGGTCAGGTGCAGGGCGTTGCTGCGCCGGTCGCGACCGGGCCGACGCTCGACCGCGCCCAGCGCGACGAGACCGTTGACGGTCACCATGGTGCTGGCGCGGTTGATCCCCAGCACTTGGCCGAGTTCGGTCTGATCGCAGCCGGGATGAAGATCGATGAAGATCAGCGCGGTGGCGCGCCCCGGACGGACGCCGAGCTTGGCCATCTCTTCGTGGAGGGCTTCCATCGACAGCATATCTGCGCGGCGCAGCTGATAGCCGATATGCCGCGCGACCTCGCCGATCTCGGCATCCTCGTGCGGCATGCTGTCTCCCCCGATTTATCGTCAGCGTTTTCGCTGTCGAGATATTGTATGTCTGACGTATAGTTATGGCAAGCAGCAATTTTGCCGGGTACTGGGCCGAGTGTGATGATGAAGAGGTGGAGGCTTGATGACGCCTCTCGGCAGATGCCTAGGTCGGATCAAGAGTCTCTAGGTCGCGGGGAGTCAGTCGACCAACAGCCACGGGTTCGCGCCGGCGTGGCGACGCTCTCGGACATAACGACCTATCCGGGCTGGACAGGAAGGCTTGCCGACAGGATTTTCTAAGTATCTATGAGCCGCCCGAACTCGGGCTGCTAATTAGCCAGTCTTCCGTGATGAAACGGAAAAATGGTGCTGCCGGTGAGGATTGAACTCACGACCTCAGCCTTACCAAGGATGCGCTCTACCACTGAGCTACGGCAGCATTTCCACTTTGCGGCGGAAGCGGCCTAAGAGACGAGGGCGGCGTGAATGTCAAGGCGAAGACGGCAATGAATCAGCAGAACGACAAAGCGGAGCGGCTGGCGGCGGCGCTGCGCGAGAACCTCAGGCGGCGCAAGGCGCAGGCGCGCGGCGCCGACGCGCCCCCGCCCAGTCAGCCGCCGGAGGACGATCCGGTCAAGCGATAGGGGCGCATTTCCCCTGCAACCAGGCAAGGTCGCCCGCGTCCATCTGGGGCCCGAGCACCGCCACCACCTGTGCATGATAGGCATCGAGCCAGGCGCGCTCCTCCTGTGTCAGCATGTCCGCGACGATCAGGCCGCGCTCGATCGGGCAGAACGTGAGCGTCTCGAATCCGAGCATGTCCGCATCGCCGTGAGGAAAGGCGCGCGGCTCGACCAGCACGAGATTCTCGATGCGGATGCCGTATTCGCCGGCTTTGTAATAGCCCGGCTCGTTCGAGATCATCATGCCGGCGCGGAGCGGCTCGGCAGGTCCGCCACCGGGATAATTGGGCGGCGCGATGCGCTGCGGCCCTTCATGCACCGAAAGATACGCGCCGATCCCGTGTCCGGTGCCGTGCGCGTAGTCCAGCCCAGCCTCCCAGAGCGGGCGGCGCGCGAACGCGTCGAGCTGCGCGCCGGTGGTGCCGGGCGGGAAGATCGCGCTGGCGAGCGCGATATGCCCTTTCAGCACGCGGGTGAAACGGTCGCGCATCTCGGGCGTAGGCGTGCCGACGGGCACGACCCGGGTCACGTCGGTCGTGCCATCGGCATATTGCCCGCCCGAATCGACCAGATAGAGCTGGCCGGGTTCGATCGGCGCGTTCGAGTCCTCGGTGACGTGATAATGCGGGCTGGCCCCGTTGGCACCGGTCGCTGAGATCGTATCGAACGAGGTGTCGAGCAGCACGCCGGTCGCCTCGCGGAAGTCCTGCAGTTTCGCGGCGGCGGAGAGTTCGCTCTGGCCGCCCTTGGGCAGTTCGATCTCGCACCAGCGCAGGAACCGCGCCAGCGCCGCGCCGTCGCGGGCCGAGGCCGCACGATGGCCGGCGATCTCCGCCGGGTTCTTCAGCGCCTTGGCCAGCACGACGGGATCGCGCTCGGCGATGACGGTCGCGCCGCCCCGCTCCAACGCATCGAAGATCGCCGCCACCGCGCGTTCGGGATCGGCGGCGATGCGCTTGCCGGCATAGACACACAGCGCATCGGCGAAATCGGCGCGAGGCCGCACACGTACGGCGTTGCCGAGATGCTGCGCCACGTCTTCGCCGATCTTGTCGGGCGCGACGAACAGGTCCGCAGTGCCGTCGGCATCGACGATGGCATAGGCCAGGGCGACCGGCGTATGCGCGACATCGCCGCCGCGTACGTTCAGCGCCCAGGCGATCGAATCCAGCGCGGTCAGCACCACCGCATCGGCTTTCTGTTCGGCCAGCCAATCGGCGATCAGCGCGCGCTTTTCGGCCGAGGACGCGCCCGCCCGGTCGTCGCTTTGCACGGATAGCTTCGTATCGGACGGCTGCGGCCGATCGGGCCAGATCGCATCGACCGGGTTGGTATCGACCGCGACCAGTTCCGCTCCGCGTGCCGCCAGCGCGGTGCGCGCCTGTTCGACCCAGGCGCGGGTATGCAGCCACGGATCGTAGCCGATACGACCGCCTTGCGGCGCATGTTCGCCCAGCCAGTCGGCGATGCTGACGGCGGGCACGGGCACGTATTGCCAGTGCGCACCGTCGACCTGCTGGCGCACCTGCAGCGTGTAGCGCCCGTCGGTGAAGATCGCAGCATCCTCCGGCAGGACGGCGGCGGCACCGGCAGAGCCCTGGAACCCCGTGAGCCAGGCGAGGCGCTGGGCATAGGCGCCGACATATTCGCTCATATGTTCGTCGGTCAGCGGCACGACGAAGCCGTCGAGGCGGTCGCGCTTCAGCTGGTCGCGCAGGGCACGGAGGCGGTCGGCATAGGTGGACATCGGAACGGTTCCCGGTAGCGATCTGATCGGCATCACTTCTGGCAGATTTCCCGCGTGCGCAACAGGCGGTGATTGCCTAGGAGCGGCAGCGAAGGAGATTGGGCATGCAGACGATAGGGGTGATCGGGGCCGGGCAGATGGGTGCCGGCATCGCGCAGGTTTCGGCGCAGGCGGGCTATCGCGTGTTGCTGTCCGACGTGTCGAAGGCGCGCGCGGAGGCGGGCAAGGCCGGCATCGCCAAGCAGCTGGACCGGGCGGTGACGAAGGAAAAGATCACGACCGCCGCGCGCGACGAGGCGCTGGCGCGGATCGACTGCGTCGACAGCGTCGCCGACATAGCACCCTGCGGACTGGTGATCGAGGCGGCGACCGAACGCGAGGAGATTAAGCGCGCGATCTTCGCCGAGGTCGGCAAGGTGCTCGGCGCGGACGCGGTGCTCGCATCGAACACATCGTCGATTCCGATCACGCGCCTCGCCCAGGCGTCGCCCGACCCCGCGCGCTTCGTCGGCGTGCATTTCTTCAATCCGGTGCCGGTTATGGGGTTGATCGAGCTGATTCGGGGGCTGGCCACGTCGGATGCGACGGTCGAGACGGTGGAAAAATACGCGCAGGCGCTGGGCAAGAAGGTGGTGCGGGCCAACGACGCGCCCGGGTTCATCGTCAACCGCGTGCTGATGCCGATGATCAACGAAGCGTGCTTCGCGCTCGGCGAAGGCGTGGCGACGATCACGGACATCGACCTGGCCTGCCAGTTGGGCCTCAACCACCCGATGGGACCGCTGACGCTCGCCGATTTCATCGGGCTCGACACCTGCCTGGAGATCACGCGCGTGCTGTTCGAAGGCACGGGCGATCCCAAATTCCGGCCGGCGCCGGTGCTGGTGAAATATGTCGAGGCCGGCTGGTTCGGGCGCAAGACCGGACGCGGCTTCTACGATTATTCGGGCGCGGAGCCGGTGCCGACGCGATGACCCGCCCCGGCCCCTGCCCGAAAGGCAAGGGGCCGACAGGTTACGCCGCCAAAGCCTCCAGCCAGCGCTGGTGCCAGTGCTCCATCCGCCGGGGAAACAGCCGGCGACCGATACGCGCGATCCAGCCGTGCTGGGTTTCCTCGGTCAGGATCGTGCAGCCGCCGTCGGCGAGCGGGGTGATCAGCCAGGCGTGATAGGCGCGGATGCCGAACGCTTCCGCGATCCAGGCGATACGCGTCCCGGGTTCGAATTCCACGACTCGGGTGTCGAGCGCGACGCCGAACGTCCTCCAGCGGAAGCGGGCATCGGCGAACAGGTCGGCGCCGCCGCCCTCCACCCGAACGTCCTGCGCATTGGCATAGATCGCAGGCTAGCCGGAGGCGTGGATCAGGCGAATCCAGACGATGTCCGGCGCGATCGTCGTCTCGATGCGATTGACGACATGGACCGGGCTGTCCGCCGGCGCGAAACCGGGCGGCCAGCGGATCCCGTCGGTCATTGCGGCTTCGCCTGCGCGGGCAGCGCCGTCAGCGCGGCGATCAGCGCCTTGTCGTCGGCCGGGGCGATCGGAGCCTTGTAGACGGTGCGCATCTTGTCGATCGTCGCCTGCCACTTCTCAGCGTTCAGCGCCGGCTGGGCGAGGATCATCTCGGGCGAATGGCAGGCGGTGCACCTGGCGGTGATCAGGTCGCTGCCGGGTGAAGCTGGGAACGCGGCGGTTTCCTCCGGCAAGGTGATGCTGTCGGATGCCAACGTCACGTCGCCGCCTGACACCGTAGCACCGGCGACAGCAGGCGGCAGAGGTTGGCCAGGGGCAACCATGACGATCAGCGCCAGCCAGCCGACCGCCAGCACTGCGAAGATCGCCACCGCGGCGATCGCGATCTTGCGCCCGATCATGCCGCCGTCACTCCGATGCTTTCGATCGCATTGCGCATGAAGCCGGATGGATTCCAGGTCGCCGGCCGAACCTGGGTCTGCCCAGCGGCATTGGTGCAGCGCACGTCGATCCGGTACGTGCCCGGCGGCTGGGCCGGCACGGTCGCCTCCCACAGGCGGAAGCTGTATTTGCCGTGATCGGGGCCGAGCGGCGCGGCGTGCCAGCTGCGCCCGCCATCCATCGACAGATCGACGCGCGCGACCGCGCTCGTCCCGCCCATCGCCAAACCACGGATGTAGAACGGCGAACGCGCCACGACCTTCGCGCCGTTCGCGATATTGGTGAAGAAGGCACGCGGGATCATGCGATTGATCGGGACGGTGGGGAAATCCTTCGCGCCCGGCATCACGTTCGCACCCGGCGTGTCCGGAATGCGATACGCCTTGTCCATCCAGTATCCGGTGTCGGGCGCGTCCAGCACCTCGATCCGGTCGAGCGCCTTGACCCAATAGGTCGAATACCAGCCGGGCACGATCAGCCTGATCGGAAACCCGTTGAGCATCGGCAATTGCGCCCCGTTCATCTGGAACGCGACCATCACCTCGCCATCGCGCGCATGATCGAGTGCGAGCGATTTCTCGAACGGCGCGGCGCCGGGCGGTGGCTTGTCGAGGCCACCCACGCGCACCGCCACCGCATTCGGCGCGACCCCGGCGAGATCGAGCAGATGGCGCAGGCTGACCCCCACCCATTGCGCATTGCCGATCGCGCCATTGCCCCATTGCGCGCCGGGCACGCGGGGAAAGAACAGCCCGCGCGAATTGCCCGAACATTGGTTGATCGCGGCGATCTCGACCCGCGGCATCTTCAGAAGATCGGCCAGCGACACGCTGAGCCGCCGCCGAACCGCGCCGCCGATGTTCAGGCGGAAGCTGCGCACATCGACCGAGGTCGGGATGTCGCTGTAATGCCAGCGGACGAAGAACCGCTCGTTGGGGGTGAAGACCTGCCCGTCGAGCGCATCCATCGGCGTTTCGAGCAACGGCGCGCGGGCACGCTGCAGGATCATGTCGCCCTTGCCGGGAAAACCGCTGGCGACGGAACGGGCGGCATTGCCACCGGGCAGGCCGAGATCGATCATCCCCTGCGCCCAGACCGGCGCACTCACCAGCCCTGCCCCACCCAGCCCGATCAGGCCGAGCGCGCGGCGGCGGCTGAGATCATCCATCGGCCGGTTCACCCATTGGTCTGCAGCGAAAGCGGCGCGAAGCGGGCGATCTGCTGCCCGACCATGCACAATTGATCGACCACCGCCTGGTCGTTCGCCCCACCTTCGTCGTCGAACTTGGTGATCTGCGTATTGATCGCAGCGGCGAACGGCGTCGGCCAGCCGCGCAGCGCATGAACGATCGAGCGCAGGGCGGCGATCGTGCTGCCGGTCGCCTGCCAGCCATAGGCGGTGGCGATCAGCCCGACCGGCATGTCGGCGAGATACGGGCGATCCGCGTCACGCGCGGTCTCCTCGAGCAGATCGAGCGCATTCTTGACCACGCCCGAGATGCTGCCGTGATAGCCGGGCGAGGCGATGATCAGCGCGGAGGCACCACGCACGGTTTCGACGAAATCCTGTTCGTCCGGCGTGCGCGTGGCGGCCTTGGGATCGTAGAGCGGCAGGCGCCCCATCTCCACGCCGCCGAACATGCGGGTGCGGAACCCCTCCCGCCCCGCCGCATCGAGCGCGATCTTCAGCGCGCGCTCGGTGGAGGACATGCCGCCGATCGTGCCGCCGATGCCGACGACCAGGGGCTGTTCGGAAGACTCACTCGTTTTCGGCACTGAATTCTCTTCCGTTCGTCCTGAGCTTGTCGAAGGACCGTACTTCTAACGGCGGTTGAAAAGAAGAACAGGGCTTCGACAGGCTCAGCCCGAACGGGGATGGGCCAGCGCCCTAAGGAACATCACCGCGCGAGCGGCGCGTGATCGATATTGGGCAGCACGTGGCGCGCGAACAGATCCGCCTCCGCCGCGTGCGGATAACCCGAGAGGATGAACGCCTCGATCCCCATGTCGCGATATGCCTGGATCTTGGCCAGCACCTGATCCGGATCGCCGACGATCGCGGCACCGCAGCCGGAGCGGGCGCGGCCGACACCGGTCCAAAGATTGGCCTCGGCATAGCCGTCATCGGCGGCATTCTCGCGCAGTGCGGCTTGCGCGGCGACGCCGGTCGAGGCGGAATCGAGCGATTTGGCCCGGATCGCGGCCCCTTCGGCATCGTCCAGCTTGGAGAGCAGGCGATCGGCGGCGGTGCGCGCTTCGGTTTCGGTATCGCGGACGATGACGTGCGCGCGGTAGCCGAATTTCAGCGTGCGGCCATATGCGGCGGCCCGCGCGGTCATGTCGGCGATGATCGCAGCAACCGTTTCCTGCTTGTCGGGCCACATCAGGAACACGTCGCAGCCCCTGGCGGCGGCATCGCGCGCGTCGGGCGAGAGGCCGCCGAAATAGAGCAAGGGCGCCTTGCCGGAAACGGTGCCGATGCGCGGCGGATCGACCTTCAGCTTCCAGAACTCGCCGTCATGGTCGAGCGCCTCGCCGTTCAACAGGGTCTTGAGGATGTGCATCGCCTCGACCGTGCGGGCGTAGCGCGGGGCGCTAGCCAAGGTCTCGCCGGGCAGGTCGCTGGAGATGATGTTGACGGTCAGGCGCCCGCCGAGCAACCGGTCGATCGTCGCGATCTGGCGCGCGAGCTGCGGCGGCCAGCTTTCGCCGATGCGCACCGCCATCAGCAGCGCCATGCGCCGCAGCATCGGCGCGATCGCGGCGGCGAACGCGGTGGTGTCGATGCCGAGGGCATAGCCCGAGGGCAGCAGGATATTGTCGAACCCGCCGGTTTCGGCCTGCAACACGATGTCGCGGCAATGTTCCCAGCTGGATTTCAGCCTGGCATCGGGCACCCCGAGAAATTCGTAATCGTCATCGCAGAGCGCGGAAAACCAGGAGATTTCGCAAGGCGCGCGGGTCACGGCAGCTTCTCCCCGCGCGACGCGACCAGCACGTCGTACCATTCGGCGCGCGACCAGCGCACCGTGTGCACATCGGCGATCTCGGCGATCCGGCCGACATTCTGCGTGCCGACGATCGGGATGACCCGAGCAGGGTGCGCCATGATCCAGCTATAAGCGGCGCTGGCGCGGCTGACGCCGGCGTCCTGCGCCTTCTTGTCGAGCGCGGCGGCGACGGCATGTTCGCGGGCATTGCCAGGTTCGGCGATGCGCCCGCCACCCAGCGGCGACCAGGCAAGCACGGCGATGTCGCGTTCCATCGTCAGATCGAGCAGGCCGGACGTGATCGGCTCCAGTTCGAGGGCTGAGAATTCCGGCTGCACGGTGGCGAGCGGGATCGTCAGGTAGCTGGCCAGTGCGGTCGTCTGGGCGAGCGTGTAGTTCGACACGCCGACCGCGCGGACCTTGCCCGATGCGACCATCTTCTCGAGCGTCGCGGCGACCTCCTGCGGGTGGGCGAGGATGTCCGGCCGGTGGATCTGGTACAGATCGACCCGGTCGGTCTTCATCCGGCGCAGCGAAGTGTCGAGCGCCGCCTCGAGATAGGCCGCGCTCGAATCGTACGGCACCGGCGGGGTGATGCCGCCCTTGGTCGCCAGTACCATGCGGTCGCGCAAACCGGGCGAGTCGACAAAGATCTCTCCGAGCAGCGACTCGGCATCGCCGAACCCGCCAGCACCGTCGAAACCGTAGATATCGGCGGTGTCGAACAGCGTCACGCCGGCGTCGAATGCCGCCTCGATCAGGGCTCTGCCCTCGCCCGGCGAGACGCCGGCGAAGCGCCACATGCCCCAGGCGATAGGTGAGACCAGCAATCCGCTCTTGCCGAGCGGCCGCATTTCGGGTGTAAGGTGGGTTTCAGACATCGTTGTCATATAAGGGCGAGATCGTTGGGAGAGCAAGTACGATATGGTCTGGTCGGCGCCGGCATGATGGGCGTCGAGCATATCAACAATCTGGCGATCACGCCGGGCGCGGTGGTCACGGCGCTGGCCGATCCGACCGCGACGTCGATCAACTGGAGCCTGAAGGCGCTGGGCGACAGAGCCGGTTCCGTGACGAGTTTCGACTCGGCCGAAGCGCTGGCGAAAAGCGGCCTGTGCGACGCGGTGATCGTCGCCAGCCCGAACTACACCCACCGCGCGGTGCTGACGCCGTTGTTCGACGCGGGCCTGCACATCCTGTGCGAGAAGCCGATCGCCACGACGATCGAAGACGCGCGCTGGATCGTCGACCGGGCGGAAGCGTCGGACAAGGTGTTCTGGACGGCGATGGAATATCGCTACATGCCGCCGGCGGCCGAATTCATCCGCGAAGTGCATGACGGGCGCATCGGCACGTTGCGGATGCTGTCGATCCGCGAACACCGCTTTCCGTTCCTCGAAAAGGTCGGCGACTGGAATCGATTCAGCCGCAACACCGGCGGCACGATGGTCGAGAAATGCTGCCATTTCTTCGATCTGATGCGCCTGATCACGCAGAGCGAGGCGGTGCGAGTCTATTGCTCCGGCGCGATGGACGTGAACCATCTCGACGAGCGCTATGGCGGCGAGACACCCGACATCATCGACAACAGCTACACCACCGTCGACTTCGCCAACGGGGTGCGCGCGATGCTCGATCTGTCGATGTTCGCCGACGGGGCGGAGAATCAGGAAGAGATCGCGGCGGTCGGCGACCAAGCACGGCTTGAAGTGCTGATCCCCGAAGGCGCGATCGTGCATTCGCCGCGCGTCGGCTTCCGCAATGCCAAGCGGGCGACGCGCCGCGTGGTCCATACCGACGAAACCGCGCTGAACGCCGGCAGCCATCACGGATCGACCTTCTACGAGCACCAGAAGTTCAACGCGGCGGTGCGCGGGCAGGGCAAGGTCGAGGTGACGGCGCGCGACGGGCTGATGGCGGTGGCGATCGGCACGGCAGCGGAGATCAGCGCGCGCGAACACCGCGTGGTGGAGATGAGCGAACTCGGATTCTGACGCGAAGCGGGGCTTTGTCGCGGCAAAGCCTGATTGCGCTGTCATAACAACGATGAAGATAATATCCCATCGGATGAATGGGAATTCAGTGGAGGGAAGAATGAAAGCCTTGTATCTGTCCGGCGCGGCCTTGCTCGCATCGATCGCCGCCCCCGCCTCCGCGCAGGTCGCCGCGCCACCGGCCGGCGCACCCGTCACCGATCCGGCGGCGGACGACGCGACGCCCGGCGAGATCATCGTGACCGCGCAGAAGCGCAGCGAACGCCTGCAGGACGTGCCGGTCGCCGTTTCGGTCGTGTCCGGCGACGCGCTCGCCGCGCAGGGCAAGGTGAGCCTGGAGGGGGCGCAATATCTCGTCCCCACGCTCAACTTCCTCAAATCCGGCACGACGCTCAACCAGTCGCTGTTCCTGCGCGGCGTCGGCACCGCGACCTTCTCGATCGCGGGCGAGCCTTCGGTCTCCACCGTGGTCGACGGCGTGGTCTTCGCCCGCGCCGGCGAGGCGTTCGGCGATCTGGTCGATATCGATCAATTGGAAGTGCTGCGCGGGCCGCAGGGCACGTTGTTCGGCAAGAATGCGTCGGCCGGCGTGATCAACATCATCTCGAAGAAGCCGACCCGCGAGCTGGGCGGCTATGTCGAGGCGGGGTATTTCACCAAGAGCGAATTCCGTGGCCGCGCGGTGCTCAACCTGCCGCTGGGCGAGAATGTGCGCTCGCGCGTCACCGGGTTCTACAACAGCTATGACGGCAACATCTACAACACCGCCGTCAACAAGACGGTCAACGGCTTCAAGCATTATGGCGGCCGGTTGCAGATCGAGGCGGATGCGACGCCGGGGCTGAAGCTGAGCTTCATCGCCGATTATCACCGCAACGACGACAATTGCTGCGCCGAGGTGATCGCGACGCCGCCGATCAACACCGCGACCGGTGCCGCGACTACCAACCCTTCGTCCGCCGTGCTGCCGACGCCATATGGGGACCAAACGCGGCAGGTCGCGCAGAACCTCGTCACCGCGACCAAGGAGACGGGCTACGGCTTCTCGCTGCAGGGCGATCTCGACATCGGCGATCACACGCTGACCTCGATCACCGCCTATCGCGACTACAAGAACACGGAAATCCGCGACGGCGATTTCCTGCCGAACGCCTATGTCGGCTTCAACCAGCTGCACGATTTCGGGCCGCAGACCGGGCATACGTTCAGCCAGGAAATCCGCCTCGCCTCGCCGGCCAAGCAGTTCGTCGAGTACGTCGTCGGCGCCTATTATTCGCGCGCCGTGAGCGAACGCATCTTCACGCGCAACGACGTGGTGTGCAACACCAACCCGGGCACCACGCCCAGCCCGCTGGTGCCGTGCGGCAGCACCGGTGCGCCGGCGACGACCTTCCCCACGGGCACCGCGGATTTCGGATCGACCTTCGACAACCTCGCCTTTTTCGGGCAGGGGACGGTCAACGTCGCGCCGCGCTTCCGCGTCATCGGCGGCCTGCGCTATTCGATCGATCACCTCGACGTGTTCCACAAGCGCGTGACGGCGCTGGCCGGACCGGGAATCAACGGCAATTTCGACCAGGGCGTGTTCGATACCGGCGTCTCGAACGGCGTTCCGTTCACCGCCAAGACCAGCAACAACAATCTGTCGGGCAAGGCGGGACTGCAGTTCGACCTGTCGCACGATTCGACCGCCTATGCCAGCTATTCGCGCGGCTATAAGGGCCCGGCATACAACGTGTTCTTCAACCTGACCGCGACCGGCACCAACGTGATCGCGCCGGAAACGTCGGACGCATACGAAATCGGCCTGAAGAACACGCTGGCCGGCGGCAAGCTGGTGCTGAACCTGGCGGCCTATTATGCCAAGTACCACAATTTCCAGGCCAACAACCCGGATCTGGTGGCCGGCGTGGTGGTGACCCGCTTCACCAATGCCGGCGAGGTTTCGACCCGCGGCGTGGAGCTGGACGCGATCTTCCGCCCGGCGCGCGATTTCAGCCTGTCGGGCGGCGTCGCCTATACCGACGCCAAGGTCGACCAGTTCAACGCCCCGGCCGGCGCGGCGGTGGTGCCGTCGGGCACGCCGCTCGGCTTTGCGCCGAAGTGGAAGGGCAATCTCAGCGCCGATTATCGCTGGCGCACCGAAGGCCCGGTCGATCTGCTGCTCGGCGCGCAGGGCTCGTACCAGAGTTCGGAACTGGCGCTGTTCGCGGCGGACGCGGTGCAGCGGCGGCTTGGCACGATCAAGGGCTATGGCCTGGTCAACCTCAGCGCGGGCGTCACCTCGCAGGACGACCGTTATCGCCTGACCTTCCAGGTGCGAAATTTGTTCGACCAGAGCTTCGCGGCATCGATCATCAATGGCGGACCGGGCCAGGCCTATCGCTACCAGATCCCGCGCGATGCCGATCGCTATTATGGCGTGACCGGGCGGGTGACGTTCTGATCCGAGGTTCACCCGCCTTGCCGATCCCGACGGGTCGGCGGGCGGGTGAGGATCCTGCGCGGCTCGAATCCAACGTGCGATCCAAACAACGCCGTCATCCCCGCGCAGGCGGGGATCCATACTGGCTGGGCTGAGTGAGTATCACGAAGCTCGAGGATTATGGATCCCCGCCTGCGCGGGGGTGACGGGGGTGAAGCGCCCCCCGTGCGGCGCGCTAACGCTGCATCTGCCGCAGCATCTCCATCGGCATCGTATTGTGGGCGAGATTGGACATGATCCAGATCGAGCCGATCAGCACCAGCGCGACGATCAGCACGCCGAACGCCAGCGCCAGCACGTTGTTGGCATTGTCCGGCCCGGTGGTGATGTGCAGGAAGAAGACGAGGTGCACGCCCATCTGCGCCACGGCGAGCGCGATCAGGGCGACCGGCACGCCGGGTCCGTAGATCAGCCCCGATCCCAGCGCCCAGAACGACGCCGCGGTCAGCAGGGCGGCCAGCACCAGCCCGATGACATAACCGCGAATGCCTTGCGCGACCGATTGCGCGCTGCCGCCGTCTTCGCCGGGCGCGAGATCGTCACCGCCCCGGACGCGTTCCTCATGCCCGGTCATGCGTGCATCCCCAGCAGATAGACCATCGTGAACACCGCCACCCAGATGATGTCGAGCGCGTGCCAGAACAGAGCGAAGCAGGCGACGCGGCGCTGAATGTCGTCGCGAAAGCCCTTGGCCTTCACCTGCGCCATCATCGTCGTCAGCCACACCAGTCCCAGCGTCACGTGCAGGCCGTGACAGCCGACAAGCGCGAAGAAGGCCGACAGGAACGCGCTTCGCCCCGGCCCGGCACCGTCCGCGATCAGATGGGTGAATTCATAGACCTCGAGCGCGAGGAACCCGGCCCCCAGCACGGCCGTCGCCGCCATCGCCGCTTGAAACCATGCCATATGGCGCACGCTCATCGCGATACCGGCCATGCCGCAAGC
Source organism: Sphingomonas sp. Leaf357 (assembly GCF_001423845.1). Classification (NCBI taxonomy): domain Bacteria; kingdom Pseudomonadati; phylum Pseudomonadota; class Alphaproteobacteria; order Sphingomonadales; family Sphingomonadaceae; genus Sphingomonas; species Sphingomonas sp. Leaf357. Next base: position 208,859 of record NZ_LMPM01000001.1, read on the forward strand.
GAAGCTGGAGAGCAAAAGCAACGCCGTTTCGGTCGCGACCAAGGGCAGCTCGAACAGCTCGCGCCCCGATGGCCCGCCCGCCGTCTCGCCCGACAGCACGGCATAAGCGGCGAAAAAGCCGGAGAAGAGGATGAAATCCGACAGCAGGAAGATCCAGAAGCCGTAGGCGACGACGATCCGCTTCGGTGCCGGGCCCTGCTCGCTGATCGGCACGCTGTCGTCATGGCCGAGATTGTGCGGATCGCCGCCCTTCGCCGCGTGCGCGCTCATACCGGATTTCCGTCGAGGCCGAGGAGCTTCGCCTTGCCGGTGCGGCGATCGCGATCGTGCGCCTCGAGATCGCGGGCATGGATCTCGTATTCGGGATGATCGCGCCACGCGAACACCACGAACGTCGCCCACGCGCCGAGAAAGCCCAGCGCCACCATCCACCAGATGTGCCAGATCAACGCAAAGCCCATGACGGTGGCGAAGAAAGCGCAGACCACGCCGGTCGGCGAATTGCGCGGCATCTCGATATCGGCATAATCCGGCAGGTCGCTCAGCCGCTGCCGCTCACGGGCCAGCGCCTTCACACCCCAATAGGCCTCCTCGCCCTCGACGTTCGGCAAGACCGCGAAGTTGAACGCGGGCGGCGGCGAGGTGGTGATCCATTCCAGCGTGCGCCCGTCCCACGGATCGCCGGTGGTGTCGCGCAGCCTGTCGCGGTTGCGGATGCTGACGGTGATCTGGATGATCTGGCAGGCGATGCCCCCGGCGATCAGCAACACGCCGACCCCGGCGGCGATCAGCCATGGCTGCCAGCCCGGCACGTCGTAGCGCGCCAGCCGCCGCGTCATTCCCATCAGCCCGAGCAGATAGAGCGGCATGAACGCGACGTAGAAGCCGGTGATCCACAGCCAGAAGGCGCGCTTTCCCCACGTCTCGTCGAGCTGGAACCCGAACGCCTTGGGCCACCAATAGGTCAGCCCGGCAAACGCACCGAACAGCACGCCGCCGATCACCACGTTGTGGAAATGCGCGACCAGAAACAGCGAATTGTGCAGCACGAAATCGGCCGGCGGCACGGCGAGCAGCACGCCCGTCATCCCGCCGATCGTGAACGTCACCATGAAGCCGACCGACCACAGCATCGGCGTGGCGAAGCGGATCCGCCCGCCATACATCGTGAACAGCCAGTTGAAGACCTTAACCCCCGTCGGCACCGCGATGATCATCGTCATCACGCCGAAAAAGCCGTTGACGTCGGCCCCCGCCCCCATCGTGAAGAAATGGTGCAGCCAGACCATGAAGCTGAGGATGCAGATCGCCATCGTCGCCAGGATCATCGAGCGATAGCCGAACAAAGGCTTGCCCGAGAAGGTGGAGACGACCTCGCTGAACACACCGAAGGCCGGCAGGATCAGGATGTACACCTCCGGATGCCCCCACGCCCAGACGAGGTTGACGAACATCATCGGATTGCCGCCGAGTTCGTTGGTGAAGAAGTGGAAGCCGAGATAGCGGTCCAGCGTCAGCATGCCGAGCGTGGCGGTGAGGATCGGGAAGGCCGCGACGATCAGCAGGTTCGCCGCCAGCGCGGTCCAGCAGAACATCGGCATGCGCGTATAGCCCATGCCCGGCGCGCGCATCTTCAGGATGGTCGTCGCGAGGTTCACGCCCGACAGCAGCGTACCGACCCCGGAAATCTGGATCGCCCAGAGATAGTAATCCACCCCCACCCCGGGCGAGAAGCGCAGTTCCGAAAGGGGCGGATAGACCACCCAGCCGGTCTTCGCGAATTCGCCCACCACCAGGCTGATGTTGATCAGCAGCGCACCGCTCGCCGTCAGCCAGAAGCTGACCGAATTTAGCGTCGGGAAGGCGACGTCGCGCACCCCGAGTTGCAGCGGCACGACGAAGTTCATCAGCCCGATCATGAAGGTCATCGCGACGAAGAAGATCATGATCGTGCCGTGTGCGCTAAACACCTGATCGTAATGGTCCGACGGCAGATATCCGGCATTGCCGTACGCCATCGCCTGCTGCGATCGCATCAGCAGCGCATCGGAAAACCCGCGCAGCAGCATCACGCCCCCCAGCAGGCAATACATCACGCCGATCCGCTTGTGATCGACGCTGGTGATCCATTCGCGCCACAGATAGGGGAAGTATCCGGCGCGCCACGTCCAGCCCAGGATGCCGAGAATGACCAGGGCGACCACGCCCGAGGCGACCATCGGGATCGGCTCGTTCAGCGGCACAGCGTCCCAGCCGAGCTTGCCGAACAGGAAGCTTGTATCCGTGGTCATTGCTGCCTGCCGTCCTTCGCGCGCTTCGCCGACAGCGTGCCGGAATCCTTGACCACCGCATCGAACAGGCCGGGCGGGACCGCGCGATAGGTATAGGGTTTCACGTCCTCGCTATCTTTCAGCAGAGCGAGATAGCCGGCGCGATCGAGCACCGGCCCGCCGGCCTTCGCACCCGCGACCCAGCCGGCGAACTGTTCGGGCGACACCGCGTCCATCCGGAACGTCATGCCGGGAAAGCCCTTGCCGCTATAATGCGCCGACAGGCCGCGATAGCTGCCCGGTTTATCGGCCTGCAGATGCAGCTTCGTCTCCATGCCCGCCATCGCATAGATCTGTCCGCCGAGTTGCGGCACGAACAGGCTGTTCATCACGGTCGCCGAGGTGATGCGGAAGCTGACCGGCACGCCGACCGGCGCGACGACGCGGTTGATGCTGGCGATACCCTGATCGGGATAGACGAACAGCCATTTCCAATCGAGCGCGACCACATCGACACGGATCGGCGCAACTTTCGAGGCTAGCGGCTGCGACGGATCGAGATCGTGGCTGCCGATCCATGCCACCCCGCCGAGGAAGATCACGACCAGAGCGGGTATCGACCATACGAGCAGTTCCAGCCGCCCGGAATAGGCGAAATCGGGACGATATTCGGCGCGCGTGTTGCCGGCGCGAAACCACCAGGCGAAGGCCAAGGTGGCGAGGATCGTCGGCACGACGATCGCCAGCATGATCGCCAGGGAATTCAGCAGCACCAGCCGGTCGCCCACCCCAACCGGCCCGGCGGGATCGAGCACGCCCGGCGCGCATCCGCCGAGCAATAGCGGCGCGGCGAGACGGTATTGCGAGGTGCGGGAGAAAATCGGCGCGGTCACGCCCGCGATGCTACGCCCGCGCGGCGCGTCCGACCAGCGGGAAGGGATAGATATGGGTCAAGTGGGGCTGCTGCTTGCTCCCCTCCCTGGTAGGGAGGGGTTGGGGGTGGGTCGGTATGGGGTGGGGACAGCACTTCCTTGAGAGCGACCAACCCCCGCCCCCTCCCTTCCAGGGAGGGGAGAGGCAGTTAAGGCCGATACACGCGCTCGACATGCCCACGCAGATCGGCGCGCCGGAACCAGACGGGCTTCGTCTTGTGCGCGACGAACAACGCCGCCTGATCGGCGTAATGCGCCGAGTCCGGTCGCGTTGTCGCCGCGCCGTAGGGTTGGATCGAGGTGGACGAGACCCGCCCGGCTTTGTCCCACGCCATGAACATGATGAAGCTGTCGCCATGCTTCACCACCAGTCGCCCATCCGGCGCCTCGTCCCAGGTCGAGGCGGCGCGCAGCACGTCCGGCGCGCCGTCCAGGGGCAGATCGACCTTGCCCTGACGCAAGCGCAACACCGTACCGAGCGGGGGATCGAGCCGGCCGAAATACTTGGTCAGATACGCCGCCGCCTTGGCCAGTTCCTCGCGCGGATCCTTTTCCGGCTTGCGCGTGTAATGCCAGGATTGCCCGGCGCGCAGCAGGATCGCGGCGAGCGCCTCGGCCGGATTGTTGCCATCGAAGCGCCAGTTCCATTTCGCCATCAGCGCCTGGGCCGCGACCAGTTGGCGCTCGCCCTTCGGATCGACCTTCGCGATATCGTCATACCAGCGCGCCGCCCAGCTCAGCCGGCTGACCCCGGTATCGTATTTGATCCGGTGCAGATCCGCGTCGCTGATCTTGCCGTCCAGCCCCATCAGCTCGACCGCGCGCGTGCCGCGATTGGTCGTGTCGGTCTCGATGCCAAGCAAAGGCGACCAGTCCTTCGGATTCATCTCCGATCCCGCGCCCGCCGCCTGGAACGGCGTGTTGTTGGCGTTGACCAGAAAGCCCGAGGCCGGGTTCACATTGCGCGGCACGCTCGCCCACGGCACCGTCCCCGCCATCAGGTCGCGCGACGTGTCGCCGGGCAGCACCTGCCGGTAATCGTAGCCCGGCTTCCGGTTGGGGAATGCGGCGTTGTAGAAATAGGCGATGTTGCCCGCCGCGTCACCGTATAGGAAATTGGTCGCCGACACGCCCTGGATCGCCAGCGCCTTCTGCCACGCGGCGAAATCGGTCGCTCGGGTCAGGCGGTAATATTCCTCGACCATGCGCACCTGATCCGCGCCGCCATAGCGCATCGCGTAAGCACCGCTTTTGTTGACGATCACCGGCCCCTGCACCGCGCGGTAGACCGTCTTCGGCACCGGCAGGACGAACGGCCCGAACCTCACGTGCAGCCAGACGCGCATCGCCTCCAGCGGCAGGGACTTCCCATCGAAGCGGTAATGCGTCCCGTTCGGCTCCATCGCCAGCTTGTAGACATCGACCAGATCGGGCCGGTTGACCGTGTTGGTCCAGCCCAGATGCTCGTTATGCCCCAGCACCGGGAACGGCACGCCGGGAAAGGTCGCGCCGGCGAAGTTCCATCCACTGCCCGAATGCACGACCAGTTCGTACCACGCCACCGGCCCCTTCCACGGCTGATGCGAATTGGAGACGACGCGCGTGAAACCGTCCGACGACCGCTTCGGCGCGACGACGAACGCGTTGGAGCCGTTCATGTTGCCTTCGCTGGCATCCTGTCCGGCCGGCAGCGCGGAAGGATCGGGCGAATCCGGCGTTGCTCCTGCGGTTTCCTTCGGCAAGGGCGTGTCGCCGGAGAGCGCGCCGAGCACCTGATCCAGCCCGAAGAAGAATGGCGTCCTGAGCACGAAGCCGGTCGCGATGTCGCGCCCATCGACCGGGAACAGCTTGCGCAGGCGCACCTCGCCCGGGTGCCTGTCGGCATAATGGTTGAGGCCCGAGGCATAGCCGTCGAGCAATGCGCGCACATCGGCCGGTTGCTTGTCGTAATCCCGGTCCACCGTCGCGCGCGCGCCGAGCAGCGCCAGCGCATAATCCACCTTCGCTCCGTCCGCGCCGGTCAGCGCGCCAAGGCGCCCGCGCGACATCGCGACCGCCTCCTGCAGGGTCGAGAAATCGTCCTCGGCATGGGCATAGGCCACGCCGTACGCGACATCCGGATCGGTCTTGCCGAAGATGTGCGGCACGCCGAACCTGTCGCGCGCGATGACGGTGTCGTAGCGATACGGCGGCGGCGGCGCGGGGGTCGTGGCGGAGAGTGGCTCCCACACCATCAGCCCGATCGCGACGACGATCAGGAGCAGCGCGAAGCCGAGCAGAGCATTGCGAAGCTTGCGCATGACGTTCCTCACCTAATTTCGACTGTGGTATGCCCCGGTTACGGCCGTGTCGACCCGCCAATGCACCGCACTGCTTGTGTGACGAAAATATCACACTACATCTTGCCTGCAACTCAACAGGGCTGACCATGAACCTCGAAAAATTCACCGACCGCGCCAAAGGCTTCCTGCAATCCGCACAGACCGTCGCGATCCGCATGAGCCACCAGCGCATCGCGCCCGAGCATATCCTGAAGGCGCTGCTGGAGGACGATCAGGGCATGGCCGCCGGCTTGATCGCGGCCGCCGGTGGCGACGCGAAGAAAGCGGTGACCGAGACCGATCTCGCGCTATCGAAGATCCCGAGCGTGTCGGGCGGCGGCGCGCAGCAGACGCCCGGCCTCGACAACGACGCGGTGCGGGTGCTCGATTCCGCCGAGCAGATCGCGCAGAAATCGGGCGACAGCTTCGTCACCGTCGAACGCCTGCTCGTCGCGCTCGCGCTCGCATTCAGCTCCGCCGCGGGCAAGGCGCTGAAGACGGCGGGCATCACGCCCGAGGGCGTGAACGCCGCGATCAACCAGATGCGCAACGGCCGCACTGCCGACAGCGCCGGGGCCGAGGACAAGTTCGATGCGCTGAAGAAATTCGCCCGCGATCTGACCCAGGCGGCGCGCGACGGCAAGCTCGATCCGGTCATCGGCCGTGACGAGGAGATCCGCCGTACGATCCAGATCCTCGCGCGCCGCACCAAGAACAATCCCGTGCTGATCGGCGAACCCGGCGTCGGCAAGACCGCCATCGCCGAAGGGCTCGCGTTGCGCATCGCCAATGGCGACGTGCCCGATACGCTGAAGGGCCGCCGCCTGATGTCGCTCGACATGGGCAGCCTGATCGCGGGCGCCAAATATCGCGGCGAATTCGAGGAGCGGCTGAAAGGCGTGCTCGACGAGGTGAAGGCCGCCGATGGCGACATCATTCTGTTCATCGACGAGATGCACACCTTGGTCGGTGCGGGCAAAGGCGAGGGCGCGATGGACGCGTCGAACCTGCTGAAACCGGCGCTGGCGCGCGGCGAACTGCATTGCATCGGCGCGACCACGCTCGACGAATATCGCAAGCATGTCGAGAAGGATCCCGCGCTGCAGCGCCGCTTCCAGCCGGTGTTCGCCGACGAGCCGACGGTCGAGGACACGATCTCGATCCTGCGCGGCCTCAAGGAGAAATACGAACTCCATCACGGTGTGCGCATCACCGATGGCGCGATCGTCGCCTCGGCGACGCTGTCGAACCGCTACATCACCGATCGCTTCCTGCCCGACAAGGCGATCGACCTGATGGACGAGGCGGCGAGCCGCATCCGCATGGAGGTGGAGAGCAAGCCCGAGGAGATCGAGACCCTCGACCGCCGCATCATCCAGCTCAAGATCGAGCGCGAAGCATTGAAGCGCGAGAGCGATGCCGCCTCGAAGGACCGGCTCGTCACGCTGGAGGGCGAACTGGCCAATCTCGAACAGCAATCCGCCGAACTGACCACGCGCTGGCAGGCCGAGAAGGACAAGATCGCCTCCGAAGCGAAGCTGAAGGAACAGCTCGACGCCGCGCGGCTCGAACTCGAACAGGCGCAGCGCGCGGGCGATCTCGGCAAGGCTGGCGAGCTGTCCTACGGGCGCATCCCCGGGCTGGAGAAGCAATTGGCGGATGCAGCCGGCGCAACCAAGGGCGCGATGCTGCGCGAGGAGGTCACCGCCGACGATATCGCCGGCGTCGTCAGCCGCTGGACCGGCATTCCGGTCGATCGCATGCTGGAGGGCGAGCGCGCCAAATTGCTCGGCATGGAAGAGGCGATCGGCAAGCGCGTGATCGGCCAACAACAGGCCGTGCGCGCCGTCTCCACCGCCGTGCGCCGTGCCCGCGCCGGGTTGCAGGAGGCGAACCGGCCGCTCGGATCGTTCCTGTTCCTGGGCCCGACCGGCGTCGGCAAGACCGAACTGACCAAGGCGCTGGCCGAATTCCTGTTCGACGATCCCAGCGCGATGGTGCGCATCGACATGAGCGAGTTCATGGAGAAGCACGCCGTCGCCCGCCTGATCGGCGCACCTCCGGGCTATGTCGGGTACGAGGAAGGCGGCGTGCTGACCGAAGCCGTGCGCCGCCGCCCCTATCAGGTGATCCTGTTCGACGAGGTCGAGAAGGCGCATGGCGATGTGTTCAACATCTTGCTCCAGGTATTGGACGATGGCCGCCTGACCGACGGGCAGGGCCGCACGGTGGATTTCAGCAACACGCTGATCATCCTGACGTCCAACCTCGGCAGCCAGTATCTGACCGGACTGGCGGACGGCGAGGACGTGTCGAGCGTGGAGCCGCAGGTGATGGAGATCGTCCGCAGCCACTTCCGCCCGGAATTCCTCAACCGGCTGGACGAGATCATCCTGTTCCACCGCCTCGGGCAATCGGAAATGGCCCCGATCGTCGACATCCAGGTGTCGCGCATCGGCAAGCTGCTGGCCGACCGCAAGATCACACTCGACCTGACGGAGGGCGCACGCCTGTGGCTGGGGCGCGTGGGCTATGATCCTGTCTACGGCGCGCGCCCCCTAAAGCGCGCGGTCCAACGCTATCTGCAAGATCCGCTCGCCGACCTCATCCTGCGCGGCGACGTGAAGGACGGCGCCACCGTGCGGGTTGAGGAGGGCGATGGGAGGTTGGTGTTGGCTATGGAGTGAGCAATCCTAGTCGGTGATCTGCGCCCGCGAATCGTAACCGTGTGCGTCCGCCAGCGGGAAGAATGCGCGCAGCAGGGCCCGCTCGGCGGGGCGGATGTGAGGGTTCCAGACATCGAAGATTAGGATTGCGCGCATTTGGTCCGACTCGTTCCAAGCCTCGTGCTCGATCGTATCGTCGAACGCCCAAGCCTCTCCCGCCCGCCAAACCCGCGTCTCGCCACCAACGCGAAAACGACAGCCGTCGGGCACGATCAGCGGCAGATGGATGATGGTGCGGACGTTGCTCACCCCGGTATGTGCCGGCAAATGCGTCTCAGGGCGTAGCACCGAGAAAAATACCGTTGGCGCTCGGGCCGGAAGATCGGCAAGCGGCAATGCTTCGATTGCCGCTGTGGTTTGCGGGCAGCGTGCGCAGGCGGCATCATCGCGTATGCCGTTCTTCCAAAGATGGAAAGCGCTCCAATCGAGGTTATGGTCGAGCGGTGACCATTTGTTTTCCGGCGTTCCCGCCGGCATCGCGACATAAGGTGAAAAGCCAGCCGATGCCTCGGCGAACAGCGCCTCGCACTCGCTGCGGATTATGGCGGTCTTTGCTTCGATGTCCTCAAGCCATGAGAAGTGACGGCGATCGAAGAATTCATCCGCCGGAAGAAACGGGAAATGCAGTCCCGCGCATTGATTAGAGTAGATTTGGCGTCGCCCGAGCAGATGATCGATGCTGGCATCGAATCGCCGACGATCCGCACCGTCGATCGCACTTCTGGCGTCGGCAAGCCCTTGATCAAGCGCGGCAGCGAAATCCGCCTGCTGCGCGGTGACATAGGACCGGGCATGCGACAGCATCTCATCGATTGCCGGGCTTCGTTCATCCATCTGCACGCCTAGCGCCAAAACGCCGGACCAACGCTCCGCTGCTTGCGCCGTGGCTTCCAATCGCTCGAATAATTCGGCCAGCCGCACCAGCGCCATGAAATGATGCTGGTCGATCGCCAGCGCACCTTCCAGCGCAGCCTGCTCGCCCACGGCATCGCCGCTCGACCGCAGCGCGCGCGCGAGATTTAGGTGCAATTCGGGGGCGTTCGGATCTGCCAGCGTGGCGCGCCGGAACATGGCGGCGGCGGCGGCAAAGTCCTCTCGCGTGAGTGCTTGAAACCCGAGAATATTGAGGGCCAGCGGATGCTCACCACTACCAACGAGTATCTCGTGACAGAGCTTCGCCGCTTGGTCGTGCCGCCCCGCGCGCTGCGCCTGACTGGCCGCAGCCAATGCATTTTGAAGGTCCGTTTGATTCATTGTCATCTCAGCTCCTCTATATCCGCTACTTCCCCTAGACAAACAGCGCGCATGCCGGGCACTACCGCGGGCGATGAACGCGCGTTTACAAACCATGGTTGGCCTTGCGCCAATGGCTGCGGCCCGCGATCCCGCTTGGCTCCCGCACCGTTACGATCCGTCACAGGATGCCATACAGTTCCTGCCTGTGCCCCGCGCTATGCACCAGCAAGTGACCTTTATTACCGACGAGTATCTGCCGAAAGGTCTCGCATCCATTGTCCTGCCGCGCACGCAGGCGAAGATCGGCACGCCGTCCGAAGCGCCGCTGCATTTCGTGTTCCATTCTGCGTTTTGCTGTTCGACAATGCTGGCACGCGCTTTCGAACGACCTGGCTGGGCGATGGGTCTCAAAGAACCCGTTATCCTCAACGATATCGTGGGGTGGCGTCGGCGCGGTGGGCAAGGTGCTGACATGGCGACCGTGCTCGACGATGTGCTGGCACTGCTCGCGCGACCATTTGCGCCGGGCGAGGCGGTGATCGTCAAGCCGTCCAACATCGTCAACTGTCTCGCTGCGGCGATCCTGACCTTGCGCCCGAACGCCCGTGCTGTCCTGCTTCACGCACCTTTACGCACCTATCTCGGTTCGATCGCACGTAAGGGGATGGACGGTCGGTTGTGGGTTCGCACGTTGCTGCAGGGGCTGATGGACGACAAGTTGGTCGATTTCGGCTTTACGCCGCGCGACTATCTCGGCCTGACGGACATGCAGGCGGCGGCGGTGGGCTGGCTTGCGCAGCAAGGGCTGTTCGCGCGACTAATCGAACAGTTCGGGCCGAAGCGTGTCGCAACGATCGACAGTGCGGCGGTCACCGGCGACCCCTCCGCGACGATGCGCGCGCTGGCGACGCTATTCGGCTTGCCACTGGAGGTGGCCACGCTAGACGAGATTCTCGCAGGTCCGGCTTTTACCCGACATTCGAAATTGGAGACAGCCTTCACGGCGGGAGATCGCGCGCAGGAGGTTGCCGACGGCAATCGCCTGCATGCTCCCGAAATTGAGATGGTCGCACATTGGGCCGAAGTCGTTGCAGAGACGATGAACGTGCCAGTCGTCCTTCCGGCACCACTGTTATCACGATGATCGACGATCTGGCAGCCTTGGCGCAATCGGGCGTCGCGGCGTTGCAGCGCGGCGATCCAGCCGCCGCCCGTGCGGCTTTCGAGCAGATCGACCGTGCCGGGCGCGGCACGCATCAGTTGCGCCTGTTGCTGGCACAGGCCTGCATGCTGGCAAGCGACGGCGCGGCGGCGCATCGTGCGCTGGATCAGGTGCTCGATGCGGAACCCACCAACCTGTACGCCCTCATCCTACGCGGCGATCTGTATCGCGACGCCGACGACCCCCGCGCGGCGGTCAGTTGGTATCAGGCGGCGCTGGCCCTGGCACCACGTGCCGGCACCCTGCCACCAGATCTGATCGATGCCCTGCGCCGCGCCGAGGGGGCGGTCGCCCAAGCTGGCGCGACGTTCCAGGCCGCGTTGGACGAAGCTCTGTCCGATGCGGGGCTGGGAGCACCTGCCCCCGGTTCCCGCCTTACCGAGGCGATGGACATTCTGGCGGGCCGCGCGGAAGTTCATCTCCAGCAGCCAACGAATTTCTATTATCCTGGTCTCGCTGCACGCCCGTTTTTTGATCGCGAGCAGTTCGACTGGGTCGTCGGGCTCGAGGCGCGTTCCGACGCCATCAGAAAGGAGTTGAAAGCGATATTGGCAGATGATGCCGCTCTCAGCCCTTATGTGAAGGCAGAGGCAAATCGCCCCGCCAAGCGCCACTCGCTCCTCGACGATCCCGCTTGGAGCGCATTTCATCTATACGGAGACGGCGAGCCGCTGGCCGAACACGCTGCACGTTGTCCGGAGACGATGGCAGCGCTCGCCGATCTGCCCATGCCCCGGATAGCCGGGCGGTCCCCGACGGCTATGTTTTCGGTGTTGCGTGCAGGTACGCACATTCCACCGCATCATGGAATGCTCAACACCCGGCTAATCTGTCATTTGCCGTTGATCGTGCCGCGGAATTGCCGTTTGCGTGTCGGCAATGTCACGCAGACAGTCGAACCCGGCCGCATGATGATTTTCGACGATTCGATCCAGCACGAAGCATGGAATGACAGCGATCAGACCCGCGTTGTCTTGCTCTTCGAGATCTGGCGCCCCGATCTCGATCAGGTCGAGCGCGAGGCGCTCACCAAGCTGTTCGAAGCGATCGGACGGTTCACGCCCGGCGGATCTGCGGATCAGGCCGGCGCTTGATCGCTACTTCAGCAGAACGTTCCGGCCTGGCTCCCACGGCAGGATTGTGTAGGCCGCATGCTGTCGCGCGCCCGTAACATCTCCCGATCCCAATCGGCCTTCGTCTTGCAGATTTTGCGCTTCGCCACCAGCGACCCGGTATCCACTTCACGCTTGCACACCATCGTGCTGGAATCGTCGGTCTTTACCTTGGCCGTGGCGCGCGTCACGACCTCGGTCTGCGCTCCTACCGGGCCACTCACCGCCATCGCCACGGCCAGGCCCAACAACATGCGAACCATGGAAGTCTCCCTTGAATTAGTGTGCGGTTATACCCAAACCGCACTGTAGGAAAAGCGGAAACGATGAAGATGTGCAATTGAAACGTCTTAAGAAGATCGCTCAAAAACGCATAATTGATCCGGCGCTCAACGCCAGGATACAACGCGCGCTTGTCGCAAACGACATACCCGAGGCGGCACGCCTTGCAGAACAGGCACTCGTGCGCGGAGCGGCCGATCCAATGTTACTCAACCTCGCGGCGTGGCGAAGGGAGGAAGCAGGAGATTATTTGCGCGCGCACGAACTCTTAAGCCGCGCTCTAGCGATATCGCCTGGCGATGCGCTCATCATGGGAGCGATAGGCGCGGTGTTTCGCAAGCAAAGCCTGTTCGACAAGGCGCTCGCGATGCTCGATCAGGCGATCGCGATCCAGCCAAGCCATGCAGCGACATGGCTTGAACGCGGATATACGCTCGACGGTTTACGATTGACGCAGCAGGCTAAACATAGTTACGAGCGCGCGCTTTCGCTCGATGGGAGATTGGCACCGGCTTGGGCGAAACTTGCCGATGTGGCTGCGAAGGATGGCGACGTCGCCCGCGGCATGTCGCTAGCGGAACGAGCGCTGGCGCTCGACCCCCACGAGCCGACCGCGCAATGCGCGCTGGCGACGATGGAGATCGAGGCGCGCGACGGGCAAGCGGCGGAGACCCGGCTAAACGCCTTGTTGGATCGCGCCGTGCCGGAGGAGGTCCGCGTACGCGCGCTGACGCTGCTCGGCGATGCGCTGGACCGGCAGGATCGGACCGTCGAAGCGTTTGCGTCTTATAATCGTGCGCAGGCCAACTTCCGTATAGTTCATTCCAAAAATCTCGCGCCGCGCGCAGACCGTCCTTCGCATCGGACATTTATCGAGAACATTGCTGCGCAGGTGCGCTCTGCGTCAGCCATGCCGACGCCACCTGTTGGTGCGATGGAAATCGAAGGCGCTGCAGCTATCCATGTCTTCCTGCTCGGTTATCCCCGATCGGGCACGACTTTGCTCGAGAATGTGCTCGCTAGTGCGCCCGGCGTCGCCGCGTTGGAGGAACGCGAAACGTTGGCCGATACCGACGAGATTTTGGTTCGGAATGACGGTTCGATGCCAGCACTGGACGCGATCGCCCCGGACCTGCTGCAGCGCCTGCGCACGAGCTATTGGCGGCGCGTACGGACGATGGCCGGCGACGTCTCGAACAAGACCTTCGTCGATATGAATCCCTTCAACGGAATTAAGCTGCCGGTGATCGCGCGACTGTTCCCACAGGCAAGGATCCTCATCATGCGGCGCGATCCTCGCGATGTCATACTCAGTTGTTATCGCATCAACTTCACACCGAGCACCGCCGCCTGGGCGTTCAGCGAGCTCGAGGAGGCGGCGCGGCATTATGACGCGTTGATGCAACTGACCGAATTGTGTCGCGAACGCCTGCCACTGGCGTTTCACGATGTCCGCTACGATCGACTGGTGACGGATTTCGAGACTACGGTCCGCGAAACTGCAGCGTTCATCGGCATCGAATGGACCGAGGCGTTTCATGCCTTCAATCGGACGGCCCAGACGCGTGGGGTGCGCACTGCGAGCGCAACCCAGGTGCGGCGCGGCCTGTATGACGGCCGCGGACAATGGCGGCGCTACGCCGATCAGCTGGCACCGATCCTGCCTATTCTGGCGCCGTGGGTCGAACGGCTCGGTTTCGACCAATAGACATCTGCTTTGAACAATAAAAAAGGGGGCGGTAACCCGCCCCCTTCCTCGTTTCTGGTTTGACCAGGTCTAGTACTTGACGCGAAGACCAACCGCGAAGCGGCGGCCCAGCGCGTCGTAAGTCGACGGATAAGTGTTGCCGCTGTTGTACGACGTGTTGCCGATCGTACCACCGACGACGGGCGGATCCTTATCAAACATGTTCATCACAGAAATCGTGAAGTCGAAATGGTCGTTGACGCTGAACCGAGTCGCCAGATCGAAATAGTTGTAGGCGTTGATGTGACCGAAGTTGAACGTCCGGCCAGCCAATGCACCTGTTGCGATCGTGCCGTTAAAGGTCACAGCATCCGGGTCGGCGTTAACGGCGTCGATATGGCGCCACAACAGCGACAAATCGGCCGATCCGATCGTCAATGTGGTCCGCTGGTTCCAAGAGAACTTCGGTTGAATAGACGCACAGGTGTTGCTGTAGATACCCACGCAATCGATGACAGACGTTGCCGGAAGTGCGCCGCCGCCACCAGGTGCTCCGGCCGGCAAAACGCTGCCGGGAACGATCGCCTGGAACTGCGAACGATGCGTCCAGTTGCCCTGGAAGCTAAGGTTCAGCTTCACCGCACCGAAATCGTGGCGATAGTTCGCACCGATATCAATACCGTCGGTCAGCAACTTGCCGGCGTTCGATGTCGGCAGGATAACGCCCTGCGTGGTCGCGGGATCGCCATCGAGCTGACCAGTAACTGGGTTACGCTTGATCAGGTTACAGATCGGGTTTGCCGTGGTCGGGTTGGCGAAGCAGGCATTGACCAAATCTTGGCCGGAAGGCGACGAAATCGCGTTACGGACCAGGATGTTGTAATAATCCGCCGTGATCGAGAAACCGGGGATGAGGCTCTTCGGCTGGAGGACGACGCCGAACGTGTAGCTGTTCGATGTCTCGGGACGCAGGTACGTGGCGCCCGAAAACGTCCCGTTACCTTGGTTTGCGGTCGGGTTCCGGATGTTGCCGATCGACGCCGCAGGAGCGCCCTGCGCGATGCAGAGCGTTGCCAGTGCGGTACCGGCCGTTGCCAGGCGGCAGGGATCCGCCGAGATGTTGGTCAGACCCGTGTTGAGCGGCGAGAACAATTCCGTGATGTTTGGCGCACGAACCGCACGCTGATAGTTACCGCGGAACTTGATGCCGTCGACAGGCTCCCAGCTACCGCCCGCTTTGTAGGTGGTGGTGTTGTAAGTCGGATTGCCCGCCGCGAACACCTTGTATGCTGAGTAGCGGATGCCGGTTTCGAGCGTCAGGCTCTGGAAACCGGGCCGATCCTGCACGAGCGGGGCGATCAATTCGCCGTACGCTTCCTTCGATTCATAGCTACCCTGGAAATTCAGCACCGCGCCACCGGCACCGCCCAATTCACCGGCCGTCTGAGAAAGCGCATCCGCCGTTTGAGCTGCGTAATATTTGCGATATTCGCCACCCACCGCGAAGCCGATCGGATCGCTTGCGAACGGGCTCGACGTGCCGAAGTCGCCGCTCAACAGCGCCCGGGCCTGCGTCAGCGAAGCCTTTTGCGCATTGGTCGCCGTAGCCGTCAAATACGGGATTTGGTTGGGCAGGATGCTACCGTCGGCGCCAAAGATATTGACGGGAACGCAGCCCGACCCGGCCGAGGTGCTAGCGCCGCCCGCCGCGAGCGGTGGAAGCAGCGGATTCGGGTTGTTGAGCTGAGGCGCCGCACCGAGATTACAGCTGGTTGTGCTAGTCGTGTACACTGCAGTGCGCAGGCGCGAAATTAGCACATAGCCATCCTGGGTCTGACGATTCTCGGACTCGCCGTACGACCCCGAAAGGTCGAGGTCGATCGAATGGGTGATTCCCAACTTCACCCCCGCGCGATAGTCGAAGAACGTCGTCGTGTATTCTGAGTTACGCGTGCCGACTTCGGTTGTGCGCCGGCCTACCGTGGTGGTGAACGAGCGGAAATTCGGATCAGTCGGGCTGGTGGCCAGAGCCGCCGCGGCGCACTGCGCCGGGGTCAAAGTCTGGATTCCAGCCGTATTAGGGTCGAAATCGTTGTTTGCACAGAACTGCGTCCGGGCCGCAGCGGGCAAATACGGATTGCTCACCGGGATCGTCAGGATCTGAGAAAATACACCGGACGGAGCTACGATCGTGCTGACCGTATTCTTGGAAAACATGCCACGCGTGTAGAACTTCACGTTGTCAGCCACGTCGTAATGCGCTGCACCGTAGATGTTATAGCGCTTAAACGGCGTCTGGAAGATGTTGTACGGGTTGAAGTTGAAGCCGTCGCGCGCACCCGAATAAGGACGGAGCGCGCCAGTGGAAGGCACGATGGAGTTGAACGCCGTACCGAGCGTGAAACGGCCCGGAACGGTGGTGCCCGAACCGCCCTGCGCACCGGAGGTCGAGGTGTAGTTGTTGAGCGAGACGTTGCGCGCGCCCTGATAGACCGGATCCGACTTTTGGTAACCAATCGCCAGCACGGCATTGCCGCGACCGTCATCGAAATTGGCACCCATCGTCAAGTCAGCGCGGAAATACTTGCCATCGCCCTTGCCGGTGATCTGGTTCGACACGTTCGCTTCAAAGCCGCCAAAATCTGACCGCGTGATGAAGTTGACCACGCCCGAAACCGCATCGGCACCGTAAGTCGTTGCCGCACCGCCGGTAAGCGTATCGACACGCTGGATCAGCGAGAGCGGAATGTTGTTGAGATCGACACGACCGGTCGAGTCCGAGGGGGTGATGCGTGAGCCGTCCAGCAGCACGACGTTACGGAAGCTGCCGAGACCACGAAGATCAACATACGACGCGCCGCCATTGCCGTTGTTGACGGCCGAACCGATGTTCGGAACCACGCCAGGCAGGTCGCGCAGGATCGATTCGGCGGTATTCGACTGACGCAGCTGGATTTCCTCCTGGCCAATAACTGCGACCGGACTCGATGCGATCAAATTTGGATTACGAATCAAAGATCCGGTAACGACGATATCGCCGGCCGATGTCTCATCAGCAGGTGGCGCGGACTCTTGGCTGGAAATCCCGGCCGCCGGTGCGCCGGGCGTGGAGGCCTGCACGCCCGTTTTTGGCTGGTTGGCTGGATCGGCGTCTTGGGCGAAGGCCGGTTGGGTCGCAAAGGCAGCACCGACCAGCAAGGTCGAGGTCAGCAGACGCAGACGATACGTAGCTCGCATGAAAGTTCCCCTTTTAAATCTTCTCGCCGGTGCACCGGACGCCGATCGCCTGTTAACGATCGCCATATGACTGCTTATGGAACTTTTCCTCGTATCGCCATCTGGCTAGTGGCTGTGACAAAAGAATCCAGCGCAGTGTAACATCTTCGACACACTTACAGGCCGCTTGTCGATCCGGGCCGTCTCCCGTACCCAACGTTGAGGGCCACTGAGGAACCTGATTTATGCGAACCGAACTGATCGCTTGGTCCACTTACTTGGCAATGTTAGCGCTCGCGATGGCCGGCAGAACGGCATCAGCACAAACCACTTCGGCGGACGCTATCGTGCAATCGTTCTCGCGTTGCCGACAGATCGAGGCGACCGAAGCACGATTGGATTGTTTCGACAAGTCCGCGCAGGCCTTGGAGAAGGCGGTCAAGGCGCGAGACATCACCATTGCCGATCGGCAGGAGGTACGCTCGGCGCAACGGTCACTGTTCGGATTCTCGATCGGGCGCATTCCGCTGTTGGGTGGCAGCGATCATTTGGCGGAGCAAAGAAGACGTGACGCCTTCGACCAACTCGATACCACGGTGGTCAGCGCGCAGCCGGCGGCGAACGGTAACGTCCAGCTACGATTAGCCGAAGGTGGCGCGGTATGGATCACGACCGACCCGATGCCTTTCCCGCCGCGGGCAGGCGCAAAAGTCTCTATTAAGCGTGGCGCGCTCGGCAGTTATTTCATCAATGTCGAGGGGCAGCGTTCTGTGCGGGGCGCGCGCCTGCGCTGATGGAAGCTTCGACGCTTAACCGACCAATCGGCGCGCCTCCAGCGCCGCCAGGGCGGCACCGGTCTGGGCCCCTCGTGGTTCGATCCAGCGCTGAGCCTGAGCGATCTCGTCCGCGAGGATCGTCTTCAACGTTGCGCGCCGCGCCAACCGTTCGCTATTGTCGAACGCGATTGCCGGGTTCTTGGAGTAGGTCGAGAACAAGGCGCCTGATATGGTTCGCTCCACACATTCAGGCGACAGCGGCACGCGCAATACGGTGGCGGCGGTTGCAAGAGTGACTGCGGGTTCCGCAAAAAAGACCTCGGCGTTCAGGCTCCGCGCACTTGCCATCGTCTCAAGTCCTGCGGCGAAGGCGCGGATCTGTCCAAGCCATAATGCCGCGACCCGCTCGGCATCCGACCAACGCTCCATATCGCCGAGCCACGGCGCGAGCAGGGTTGTGACGCGCCGCAGCCATTCACGGTGATTGTCGCTGCGCAGGATTGCCAGCAAATAATCGTGCAGCGGAAGATACAAAAAGATGGCTGGAGCATTGGGATCGAGGGTCGCCAACGCAGGTAATAGAAAGTTGACCGGGACATTGGCTTTCACGATCGTGGGAGTATCAACCCTATAGCGTTTGGACAGCATTGCGGAAACCAGAGCCAGACGATCCGCAGCGATCTCGCCAGGTGCGCGGGCTATCGCCGTTTGGCGCAGCGCGAGCGGCTCGCGCAGTACAAGGTTCGAATCCAGGTGATCGAGCGCGCGTGCCAAGAGCGTCGATCCACAATGTGCGACATGGAAGATCCAGCCGGTCGCAGCAGGTTGGCGCGGCGCGGCTTCCAGCGCCGAAACAGGAACGCGCATCGCTCCGTTGGCGGCGGGCGAGATGCGACCGTCGAGGAAGATCGAGCGGTGATACGATGTGCGGTCCATTGGCATGAAAACCGCTGTATTACCCTCGAACGAATGGAGGTAATGGTCGGGCGAGGCAAAAAGGTCGTCGCGTGTCAGGGCCATCGCCCGACCCTATAGCTGGCGACCGATTTTGTCGCTATCCAGATCGCGTAATGCCTAAAATTTCCCTGCCGGAGCCCGGCCGTCCGCAAGTCCTGATTGAGCCCGCCGAAGAGCGGACGATTCTGGCGATCGATCCGGCGCAGATCATCGCTCTGTTTAAGGCGCATGGCGCGTTGCTCTTTCGGGGTTTTGCCGCCGATGTCGGACAGTTTCGAAGTTTCTCTCGGCTGTTCTGTCCAACCTCCGTCATCAACGAAAGTCCTGGCCGACAGCCGATTGATCCCACTCACAATATCCATACCGTCGATGGTGGGACGGGTGCCTTCTCTTTACATCCCGAACTGTCGCGCGAGCCTTGGAAGCCAGACGTGGCCTTCTTCGCGTGCCTGTCTCCACCTTCTCAGGGCGGTGCCACGCTGATTTGCGACGGCGTAGCGCTGGTCCGCACGTTACCCGACGTCGTGCGACGCGGTCTCGAACATCGTCGTCTGCTATACATTAAGCCGACATGGCCGGAACTGCTCGAATTCTGGCTCGGCGACCCAAATCCCAGCGATGCTTTGCTGGACGCACCGCCCTCCGACTGCCCCTATCTATTCCGGCGACTGGAGGACCAAATCGTACGATTCTTCACGCGACCGGCGCTGCATCGCCCGATGTTCATCGACGAACCGGCGTTTGGCAACTTCCTGCTCTTCGCGCGCTTCAACAATAACCGTCGAGATTTCCCCGTGTTGGACGACGGTTATCCGGTGCCCGAGGCATGGCTACAGGCGATCAAGGCAGCCGGCGACTCGATCGCGGTGCCGATCGCATGGCACATCGGCGACCTGCTGATGTTGGACAATACGCGTTTTATGCACGGCCGCACGCCGATCATTGATGCGAAGGAGCGATTGATCGCGACGTATTTTGGGTATGTCGGGTTTGCCAAGCCCGATCCGGAGGAGCCTGCCGATCCGCTTTGGCGCCGCGCCGATTTTTATCCGCCTTTCCCGCCCGGATTGCCGCGCTGAATTATTGCGCCACCACCATCGGCCCCGCCACCAGCAGCGGATCGATCCGCGCCTCGCGCCACTTCAGGCCCCAGTGCAGGTGCGGCCCGGTCGCGCGCCCGGTCATGCCGACGGCACCGATCACCTGGCCGCGTTTCACGCGGTCCCCGACATGCACGTCGATCCGCGACAGGTGCATGAAGGCACTATTGAGGTCGGCGCCGTGGTCGATCAGCAGCAGGTTGCCCTCTAGTGTGAAGGGGCGGTCGGCGGCCAGCACGACCACGCCGTCGGCGGGCGCGAGCACCGGCGTGCCGGTGGTCCGCGCGATGTCGATCCCCGAATGGTACGACCCGGCTTCGCCATTCTTGTAGATGCGCTGCGACCCGAACAGGGTCGAGATGCGGCCGGTGGTCGGCCATAGGAACGGCTGTCGCCAGCCCGCGCTGTCAACCTTCGTCTGGCGAGCGGCGGCGATCTGCGCGAGTTCGGCCGGGCGGATCCGTGCAAACTCGTCTTCGGGCACCGGATATTTCGGCAGCGAATTGAGCCGCGAGATGTCCCAGCTGCGCGGCGCGACCACCAACGCGTCGCTCACCTGCCGCCCGTCCTGCAGCGTCGCGACCAGACTGGCCGCGGGGCCGGCGTCGCGATCGAACGCGATCAGGAAGCGCCCGTCCGCGGCGACCGGCACCGGTGCACCGTTCAAGGTCAGCGCGACTGTTCCGGCGGGCGCGATGCCGATCACCGCCGCGCCCTGCATGCGCGGGCCGCTATAGCTGAACGTGATCGGGCCGGCCGGGCGGTTCGGCTGGACGGTCGGCGTGTCGCCATGCGTGGACGGGGGAACCGGCTGGATCCGAGGAGGCACCTGTGGCGCAGCGACGCAACCGCCGAGCAGCATCAGCCCCGCGCTGGCCAGCCCCCAGCGCGCTGGGGCCGTCACGCCACCGGGCTCATCGCCCCGGACTCATCGCGGTGGTCGCGATCTCGGCCGAGGCATAGGCTTGCTGCGCCGCGACGCTCCAATAGCGCAGATCCTCGAGCGCGATCCGCTCGCCGGAGACGGCACAGACGACATGATCGCCCGGCGCCAGCACGCGGAAGCCATTGGCCATATAATGAAGCCGCGCGGGGCGATCGGTGTTCGACATCAGCATAAGACAGGTCCGGATCAGAACAGGGTGGGTTGTTCGGGTTTCGGCCCGGTCACCGGCTTGTCATACGATTTCGCGGGTTTTTGCTCAAGCCGCGCGTCGACCGGCCCGTCGCGGAAGTGGAGCGTGATGGCCCCCGCCGCCTTCGCCGCCGCCGCCGTGGTGACGACATCGCCCGAAGGCCGCGCCGACACGCGGACATAGCCGCGATCGAGCAGCTTGTCCGGATTGAGCGATTTGACCAGCCGCCACGTCGCGTCCAGCCGTTCGCTCGCCGACGCCATTTGCCGCTCCAGCAGGGAGGGGCGGAGGGCGGCGCCTGATTGATCGAGCTGACCGCGCGCCAGCGTGATGCGCCGTTCCAGCCCCCGGCTGAGCCGCGCACCGATATCGTCGGCGCGCTGGCGCTGCGGGCCGAGCAGGGCATCGCGCTTCGGCAGCACGCGGACCAGCGCTTCCAGCCGCTCGCGCCCGAGCTGGTGATAGCGCCGCGCGCAGCGTTCTGTACGCTGCCCGAAACCCTGAAGCGCCAGGCGCAGGTCGGCGAGCACCGGCACCGCCATCTCCGCCGCCGCGGTCGGGGTGGGCGCGCGCAGGTCGGCGGCGAAATCGCATAGCGTGGTATCGGTCTCGTGCCCGACCGCGGAGATGATCGGGATCGAACAGGCACTGACGGCGCGCACCACGACCTCCTCGTTGAACGCCCACAGATCCTCGATCGAGCCGCCGCCGCGCGCGACGATCACCAGATCGGGCCGCGTGTCCGCCGGCATCGCATCGAACCCGGCGATGGCGTGCGCGACCTCGTCCGCCGAACCCTGCCCCTGCACCTTGACCGGCCAGACCAGCACATGGGTGGGGCAACGATCCTCCAGCCGGTGCAGGATATCGCGGATTACCGCGCCGGTCGGCGACGTGACCACGCCGATCCGGCGCGGCAGATAGGGCAACCGCTTCTTGCCCGCGGGATCGAACAGCCCCTCGCCCGCCAGCTTCGCCTTGAGCTTTTCGAGCAGCGCCATCAGCGCGCCCTCGCCGGCCAGTTCCATCCGGTCGATCACGATCTGGTATTTCGAACGACCGAGATAGGTCGTCACCTTGCCGGTCGCGATTACCTCCAGCCCGTCCTGCGGCTGGAAGGCGAGATTCGACACGGAGCCCTTCCACATGACGCCGTCGATCACCGCGCTATCGTCCTTCAGGCTCATATACGCATGGCCTGAACTGACGCGCTTGTAGCCCGATATCTCGCCGCGCAGCCGGACATGCCCGAACTCGCCCTCCACGACGCGCTTCAGCTTCTGCGCGAGTTCGCCGACCCCCATCGCTGCGGAATTGTCGCCGGGCGCCTCCTCCGCTACCAGCCGGTGCGACGTATCGAAAAAGGGGTCGGCCATGAATATCCTGCTGATCGGCTCCGGGGGCCGTGAACATGCGCTCGCGTGGCGGCTGGCGCAATCGCCGGGTGCGACGAAACTGTACGCCGCGCCGGGAAATCCGGGCATCGCCGAGCATGCCGAACTGGTCGATCTCGATCCGGCGGACCACCGCGCGGTGATCGATTTCTGCCATCGCCATTCGATCGCCTTCGTGGTGATCGGGCCGGAGGCGCCGTTGGTCGATGGCCTGGCCGACAATATCCGCACGATCGGGCTGCCGGTGTTCGGGCCGAACAAGGCGGCGGCGCAGCTGGAGGGATCGAAGGGCTTCACCAAGGATCTTTGCGCGCGCGCCGGCATCCCGACCGCCGGCTATGCCAAGGCGACCTCGAAGGACGGGGCGCTGGCGACGTTGGACGATTTCGGCATTCCGGTCGTGATCAAGGCGGATGGCCTGGCCGCCGGCAAGGGCGTGACCGTGGCGATGACGCGCGCCGACGCCGAGGCCGCGATCGCCGATCTGTTCTCGGTGCCGCAGGCCGAGGCCGTGATCGAGGAATTCCTGGAGGGCGAGGAGGTCAGCCTGTTCGTGCTGACCGACGGCACCGCCCTGATGCCGTTCGGCACCGCGCAGGATCACAAGCGCGTGGGCGACGGCGATGTCGGCCCGAACACCGGCGGCATGGGCGCATACAGCCCCGCGCCGGTGCTGACGCCGGAACTCGAAACCCGCGCGCTGGACGAGATCGTCGCGCCCACCGTCGCGGCGATGGCGGCGGCGGGAATGCCGTTTTCGGGCGTGCTCTATGCGGGGCTGATGCTGACGGCGGAGGGGCCGAAACTGATCGAATACAATGCGCGCTTCGGCGATCCCGAATGTCAGGTGCTGATGATGCGCTACCAAGGCGATCTGCTGGAACTGATGCTGGCGGTGGCGAACGGCGCGTTGGCCGAACAGCCCGCGCCGGACTTCGCCGAGGGCACCGCGCTGACGGTGGTGATGGCGGCGAACGGCTATCCCGGCACGCCGGAAAAGGGCGGCCCGATCGGTGGCATCGCGACAGCGGAAGTGGACGCACGGGTGTTCCAGGCGGGTACGGCGCTCGAGAACGGCAAGCTGGTGGCGTCCGGCGGGCGCGTCCTGGCGGTGACGGCACTGGCCGGAGACATCGCGGCGGCACGGGCGGCGGCCTATGCGGCGGTGGCGAAGATCGATTTCCCGAGCGGCTTCAACCGCAGCGACATCGGCTGGCGCGAGATCGCGCGGCGACGAAAGTAAGCAACATTCGTCTGCCCTGAGCTTGTCGAAGGGCTGTCCTTCTTTTTCGCGGTCGAGAAGAAGGGCAGTGCTTCGACAGGCTCCGCACGAACGGGATCGGGAAAGGCACCCGACCGAATAACCGCTAGCCGGTAGCGCAGCGCCCCGCGTCCTGCGATAAGCCCCGGCCTGTAACCCACGGAGTAGCCCGATGACCGAGACCACGACGATCTTCACCTTCGCGCAATTCGCGTTGATAGGCGTGTTCGCGGTGCTGGCGATCTTCGGCATCCTGTTCGGCATGCGGCTGAAGCGCCGCCGGCTCAACGCCGAGGCCGAGGTGGAGGAACATCGCGAGGCGATCGAGGATATCGCGAAGCCCGAGGCCGACGCGCCGGCCGAGGTCGCCACACCGGCGGCCGTCGCCGCGCCCTCCCCGGTTCCTGCTCCGACGCCCGCGCCGGTCGCGCCCGAACGGCAGGTCGCACCGCCGGTCGTCGCGACGCCGGACCCGGTAGCGCCGCCGGCCGCCGTGACGCCAGCCGAACCGATCGTGGAACCCGTCGCTCCGCCGGCTCCGCCTGCCCCGCCCCCCGTGCCGCTGGCCGGTGAGATCACGCAGCTGAAAGGCCTCGGCCCCAAGCTCGCCGCGACGCTGGCGCAACTCGGCGTCACCCGCGTCGATCAGATCGCGGCGATGACCCCGGCGCAACTGCTGGAACTCGATATCCAATTGGGCGCGTTCAAGGGCCGCCCGGCGCGGGACCGCTGGGCCGAACAGGCGCGCTTGCTCGTGGCGGGCGACAAGGCGGCGTACGAAGCGGAGTTCGGCAAGCTGGGCGGGTGATTTTATTCACGGCGGCCAGCATGCGTGGATCGGCCGATATTGTCACACAAAGCCACAAAGCCACGAAGAAGTAAGCGTAAGAAATCAATATTTCTTAGTGTCTTACTTCTTCGTGGCTTCGTGGCTTCGTGGCTTCGTGTGAGCCGATCTTCTAAATCTTCGCTCGGATTGAGCAAGCCGCCCCCCCGTTCGCCCTGAGCCTGTCGAAGGGCCGTTCTTCTTCTCTGCACACAGAAGAACATTGCTTCGACAAGCTCAGCACGAACGGGGATGGTGCGCGTTAAACCGAATCCGAGGCGAGCCCCCGCACCACGCTCAACCGCGCGCGTGCACCACCGCGCTGACCAGCAGTTTGTCGATCCGTCGTCCGTCGAGATCGACCACCTCGAACTTCCAACCCTGTTGCACGAAGCTTTCGCCCTCGCCCGGCAGGTGGCGGAACACGGCCAGCGCCAGCCCGGCGACGGTCGCGTAATCGCGGTCTTCGGGCAGGTCGAGGCCGAGCCGTTCGGCCAGCGCATCGACCGCCATCTGGCCCGACACCAGGAGCGACCCGTCATCGCGCACGACGACCGAGGGCGAATCCTCCGGGTTGCTGTCCGATGCGAATTCGCCGGCGATCGCAGCCAGCAGATCGGCCGGGGTGACGATGCCTTCGAAATGGCCGTATTCGTCGTGCAGCAACGCCATCGGCACTTCCGCCAAGCGCAGCGCGCTCAGCGCGTCCATCGCGTCCAGCTGGTCCAGCACCACCGGCGCGGGACGCAGCAGCGCGCGCAGATCGAGCGGGGCGTTGCCGAGCAGCGCGATGGCGATGTCGCGCGCCTGCACCACCCCGATCACCGCATCGACCGACCCCTCCGCCACCGGCAGGCGGCTGTGCGTCATGCCGAGCAGGGCCGCGCGGATACCGTCCTCCTCCAGCCCGATATCAATCCATTCGATTTCGGTGCGGGGCGTCATCACCTCGCGCACGGGGCGATCCGCCAGGCGCACGACGCCGGAAATGATCGAGCGTTCGTGTTCCTCGATCACGCCCGATTTGCTCGCCTCGGCGACGATCAGGTGCAGTTCCTCCGCCGTCACGTGATCCTCGGTCTCGCGCTTCAGCCGCATCAGCTTGAACAGCAGGGCACTCGACGAATCGAGCAATACGCCGAGCGGCGCGGTGCCCCAGGCGATCCAGCGCATCGTCGGCGCCATGAACGCCGCGATCGTCTCGGGCGCGCGCAGCGCGATCTGCTTGGGCACGAGTTCGCCGACGATCAGCGAGGCATAGGTGGTCAGCCCGATGACGAGCGCGAAGCCGATCGTGCCGGTCGTTTCCTGCGAAAAGCCGAGCCAGCCGAGCCGGGCCGCGACCGGCGCGCCGAGGCTCGCGCCCGAATAGGCGCCGGCGAGGATGCCGATCAGCGTGATGCCGATCTGTACCGTGGACAGGAACTTGCCGGGATCGGCGGCGAGCAGCATCGCCGCGCGCGCGCCGCGCTTGCCCGCCCGCGCCATCGCCTCCAATCGCGCCTTGCGCGCCGAGACAATCGCCAGTTCGGACATCGCGAAGACGCCGTTCAACGCGATCAGCGCGAGGATGATCGCCACGTCGATCCAGGGGAAGGGGGGAAGCGGTGCCATGTCGCTGCCTAGGCTCTTGCAGCACATCGCCGCGCTTAACAACCTCCTCGTCGCGACCGCGCTTCATCTTGCGTTCAAATCGCAACCGGAACAATCGCCTCCGGACACGGGTTGTTTGTCCGCGAACGGCGGACGCGGAATTCTCTATCCGCCCACGGCGGACGCCGGTCGCGCAATCGCCATGTAAGGAGTTTTCTATGCCAGCCCCCAAATTGCTGATCGGCGCCGCGATGGTCGCGCTCATCACCGTCAGCGGTTGCGTCACTGATCCGGAGACGGGCCAGCGCAGCATTTCGAAGACCGCGCTGGGTGGCATCGGCGGAGCGCTGGGCGGCTATCTGCTCGGCGACATCGTCGGCGGTCGCAACGATCGCACCGCGAAGATCGTCGGCGCAGGCTTGGGCGGCATCGCCGGGGCCGGCATCGGCGCCTATATGGACAAGCAGGAACGCGAGCTGCGCGCGCGCACCGCCGGCACCGACGTGCAGGTGATCCGCCAGGGCGACGACCTGATCCTCAACATCCCGTCGGGCATCAATTTCGCGTATAACAGCGCCGACGTGCAGCCGCAGTTCCGCAGCACGCTGGACCGCGTGGCGGACGTGCTCGGCCAGTATCGCGAGACCTATATCGACGTGTACGGCCATACCGATTCGACCGGCAGCGACGATTACAATCAGGGCCTGTCGGAACGCCGCGCGATCTCGGTCGCCGATTATCTTTCCGGCCACGGCGTGCAATCCGCGCGCATCGCGACGCGCGGTTACGGCGAGACGCAGCCGATCGCGTCGAACGACACCGAACAGGGCCGCGCGGCGAATCGTCGCGTCGAGATCAAGATCGTGCCGATCTCGCAGAACGATCTGCGGCGATAGAACCGGCTCTCCGTCATCCCGGCGAAGGCCGGGATCCAACGTGTCGCATACGCATCAGACGTAACTTTCGGGGCACGTTGGATCCCGGATCAAGCCCGGGATGACGGGGTTTGGCTACCGCCTTGCGGCGAAGAAATCGCGGAGCAGCGCGCCGGCCTCGACCTCGCCGATGCCAGAATAGACGTCCGGTCGGTGATGGCACGTGGCCTGACCGAAGAACCGCGCGCCATGCGCCACCGCCCCGCCCTTCACGTCGTCCGCGCCGTAATAGAGCCGCGCGATCCGGGCATGGGCGATCGCTCCGGCGCACATCTGGCACGGCTCCAGCGTGACCCACAGGTCGCAATCTTCCAGTCGGTCGGTACCCAGCGCCAGCGCGGCGGCGCGAATCGCGAGGATTTCGGCATGCGCGGTCGGGTCGTGCAGCGTGCGGGGGGCGTTGGCCGCGATGGCGATCACTTCGCCCGCCCGCGTCACGACGGCGCCGACCGGCACCTCGCCCGCCGCGGCGGCACGGGCGGCGGCATCCAGCGCGACGCGCATCGGGGCGGGCATGGGGAACATCGCGCTCCCTATGCCCGCCCCGATGCGCGTCTGCCAGCCCGCCTTACTGAGCGGTCGAATTGCCCTCCGGGCGATCCATCTTCACGGTCGGCACGGTGATCGTCTTGTTCTCGGTACCGACGACGATCTTGGCCATATCGGCATCGACCTTCGGTGCGCTGCCGCCCTCCACCTTCAGGCTGGGCAGCGAGCCCGGCGTGGCGTTCAGCTTGAGCAGGCCGAACGACATCAGGCCGACGACGACCAGGGCGGCGAGCCCGATCAGGATGAGAATGGCGCGCATGGAAACCTCCCTTTGAAAGTCGAATCGTTAGCGTAATAACGTCACAGTCGCGCGGAAGGTTGCACGGAACACGCGTGAATCGGTTGACGCCCCGGCCCGATGCGGCTATCCGCGCCGCCTTTACGGGACACCTTACAGGGGTCCGAAATTCAGGATTAGCGAACATGTCGCGCATTTGCGAGCTGACCGGCAAGGGCCGGATGGTGGGTAACAACGTTTCCCACGCGAACAACAAGACCAAGCGGACGTTCCTGCCGAATCTGCAGAACGTGACGCTGATGTCGGACGCACTCGGCACCTCGGTAAAGCTGCGCGTGTCCA
The DNA here is from genome assembly GCF_001423845.1 of Sphingomonas sp. Leaf357. Classification (NCBI taxonomy): domain Bacteria; kingdom Pseudomonadati; phylum Pseudomonadota; class Alphaproteobacteria; order Sphingomonadales; family Sphingomonadaceae; genus Sphingomonas; species Sphingomonas sp. Leaf357. The sequence goes on from NZ_LMPM01000001.1 coordinate 236,970, forward strand.
CCCACGGCCTGCGCTCGGTCGAGCATGTCGGCGGCCTCGACAACTGGCTGGTCAAGACGACCGACGACAAGCTGTCGCTGCGCGCACGCCGCCTGAAGCGCGACGTCCGCAAGAAGCTTGACACGGCGGTCGCCGCCTAACATCCTGTTGCGACGCGACATTGCCGGCCCGCTCTTCGGTCTGGAGAGCGGGCCGTCGGCGTTCGTGTCGCGCTCCGGGAGGTGGTTCGGTCGCTAGGGCTCCAGCCGGAACTTGAGCAGCAGACTGCGCTGCAGGAACAGCTGGTTGTCGTCCGACACCATCCAGATCACCGTATCCGGCCCCTCGCGCAGCACCGCCAGCCCTTCGAAATTGTCGTGTAGCAATGGCGCGGCGAAGGTCGCGATCTCCTCGCCCCGCACCCGCGCGCCGGGGCGAATCGCCCTGGGATCGACGATCGTCAGCTTGGCGGTGAAATCGAACGGCAGCGCGAACTTGCGGTTGAGTACCAGGATGCGCCCATCGGGCAGCAACGCCGCGTCGCTCGGGTCGTAATCTGTGGGCGGCAGATAGACGAAGCCGAAGCCGGCGTTCGGCCTCACGGTCGGATCGCCGGCGAAGCGAATCGCGATTCGGCCGGGCGTCTTGCTGCCGTCCCGTGCCTTGGGCTGCACCGTCTCGGCGAAGACGATCGTCGCGCCGTCCGGCATCCGCACCATCGCCTCCGGGCCGCCATTCTCGTACCAGCGGTGCATCACGCGCGGCGCGGCATGCGCGTGCACCGCCGTGAGCTGGTGATCGTAGCGCCAAATCGCATTGGCGAATTCGAAACCGATCAGCACGTCGCCGGTCCTGCGATCTACGATCATCGATTCGCTGTCGCGGTCGCGCTTGCGCCAGCCATTGTCCGGTCCGCCCGGCAGTTCGGCGAACTGCCGCGCGCCGATCCGCCACTTCGCATCCATGTCGAAGCGCACGATGTTGCCGCCGTCGCTGAGCAAGGTGAACCGCTTGCGCTCGACCATCAGCGAGGAGAAGCCGCCGAACACCAGATCCGGGCTCTTCAGCTCGACCCCGCCGAGATAGGTCAGCCGCCCGACCCGCCGCCGCGCCGGATCGGCCGCGTCGAGCGCCACCGGCGTCGCGCTGAATTCGACCCTGGGGCCGAGCAGCCCGAGCCGCGACGGACCGTCCCAGCCGGGGGTGAGGACGGGAAGCAGGAGGATCAGGAGCCAGGTGCGCACGCGCCCTCATAGCCGCGAACGCCGGGCGGACCAGCCCGCGCATGCCGATGAACACGGGATAACGGACCCATTCAGGGATCGCTCAATCCGACTCCTCCATATGTCATGACATCGAGGGAGCCGGGAGCTTCGTCGAAGGTGTTTGACGAAGCCAAGGCACAGGAGAAATTCGATGTTCAAGAAATTCACACTCGCCGTTACCGCCCTCGCCATGGGTTCGGCCGCTCTGGTCTCGGCCACGCCGGCTTCGGCGCAGCGCTATAATGGCGGATATTATGGCGACCAGTACGACCGTGACCAGGTGCAGTACCGCGACTATCGCGGCGACCGTGGTTACTATCGCGACGATCGCGCCAATTACCGCGACAACCGCAATTATCGCGACGACCGCCGCTATTACAACAATCGCCGCAGCAACCGTTGCGACAATACCGGCGGCACGGTGATCGGCGCGATTGCCGGCGGCCTGCTCGGCAACACGGTGGCCGGGCGCGGCGACCGCCTGCTCGGAACCGTGCTGGGCGCCGGTGCCGGTGCCCTGGCCGGGCGGGCGATCGACCGGTCGGACGATCCGCGGGGTTGCCGCCGCTGACGGGTAAAGGTGGCGAGCGAGGCTCGCCACCGATGCTCGGCAAAGCCGAGCATTACCCGGCACGGCCGGCGGGTCGGCCTCTGCCGATCCCGTCCGACGGCGGCTTTGCCGGCGTCCGCGCCCGAAGAGTTTGCGTATCCCTCGTGTGGCGTAATGAGGGCGAAGGCCGGTTCCCGTCGTTCGGGGGCCGGCCTTCAACTTTTGGGGAGACGTGGGGCCACCCCCTCCACCGTTCGTGCTGAGCCTGTCGAAGCACGTGCCCCGAACGCGCCCTTCGACAGGCTCAGGGCGAACGGATCGGGGGGCACTGGGTTTTGTCCCAACGCCGCCGGCAAAGCCGTCGGCCGGATCGGGGTGTTACCCCGTCCGCCGGCCGTGCCGGGCGCTGCGGCGGAGCCGCACCGGCGGCGAAGATCGCCGCCTGCGCCCGTCAGTACATATGCTGCCCGCCATTGATGCTCAGCGTGGAGCCGGTAACGAACCCGCCCTCCTCCGAACACAGGAACGCCACGCCGCGTGCGATCTCGTGCGCCTGGCCGAGCCGCCCGACGGGGATCTTCGCGACGATCTTCTCCAGCACGTCGGCCGGCACCGCCGCGACCATGTCGGTGTCGATATAGCCCGGCGCGATCGCGTTCACCGTCACGCCTGCCCGCGCGCCTTCCTGCGCCAGCGCTTTGGTGAAGCCGTGAATGCCCGATTTCGCGGCGGCATAGTTCACCTGGCCATATTGCCCGGCCTGCCCGTTGATCGATCCGATATTGACGATGCGTCCCCATTTGCGGTTGCGCATGCCGGGGAAGACGGCCTTGGCCATGTTGAAACAGCCGCCCAGATTGGTGTCCATCACCTCTTTCCAATCCTGATACGTCATCTTCAGGATCGTGCCGTCGCGCGTGATGCCGGCATTGTTGACGACGATATCCACATCGCCCAGATCGGCGGCGACCTGAGCGCAACCGGCCTGGCAGGCGTCGTAATCGCTGACATCCCATTTATAGGCCTTGATCCCGGTGCGTTCGGTGAATTCCCGCGCGCGTTCGTCGTTGCCGGCGTAATTCGCCGCGACCGTCAGCCCCATGTCCTTGAGCGCCAGGCTGATCGCCTCACCGATCCCACGCGTACCTCCGGTTACGATTGCGACGCGTGCCATATCACTCTCCTGGATTCTAATAGTCCCGACGTGACGCTACGGCCTCGGCGTCCAGCCTTCAAGCTCCCGCGCGATCAAGCTTCGTAACATATCAATGCCGGTGTCGCTGTCGTTCAGGCAGGGCAGATAGGCGAAGTGCGTGCCGCCCGCCTGTTCGAAGCTCTCGCGCCCGCGAATCGCCAGCTCCTCCAGCGTCTCCAGGCAATCGGCCGAGAAGCCCGGCGCGAAGATCGCGACCTTCTTCACGCCCTTGCCCGGCAACGCCTCCAGAATGGTGTCGGTCGCCGGCGTCAGCCATTTCGCGCGCCCGAAACGCGACTGGAAGGCGATCGTGATCTCACGCCCCCCCAAAGTTTCCTTCAGCGCCTCGCCGAGCAACCGCGCGGTCTTCTGGCAATGGCAATGATAGGGATCGCCCAGTTCCAGCGTCCGCTGCGGCATGCCGTGGAAGCTGGCGACGATCGCCTCGGGCTCAAAATCCAACGCTGCCAATCCCCGTTCGACCGACGCCTTCAGCGCGGCGATATAGCCGGCATCGTCGTGATAAGGCGGCAACGTGCGCAGCGCGGGTTGCCAGCGCATCTTCGCCAGCGCCTCGAACGCCTTGTCGTTGGCGGTCGCGGTCGTCGCCGCGCAATATTGCGGATAGAGCGGCGCGATCAGGATGCGTTCGCACCCCGCCGCCTTCATCGCCGCCAGCCGGTCGGCGATCGCGGGATTGCCGTAGCGCATCGCCCAATCGACCAGCACGGCCGGCCCGAACGCATGCTTCAGCCCCGCCGCCTGCAGCCGGGTGATCGCGGCGAGCGGCGATCCGTCCTCGCGCCACACCAGCCCGTAGGCATGCGCGGATTTCTTCGGCCGGGTGTTCAGGATGATGCCGCGCAGGATCGGCTGCCACGCGATCGGCGGTATCTCCACCACGCGCCGGTCGGACAGGAATTCCCGCAGATAGCGCTTCACGGATTTCGCATCCGGCCCGTCGGGCGTGCCGAGATTGGTCAGCAGCACGCCGATCTTCGGCTTCGGAATCACGGGGTGGTCGGGGGGCAGGATCATATCGCGGTCATTCTCTCGTAAGTCATCATCACCGTCATCCCCGCGCAGGCGGGGATCCATACGGCCTCCCTCGAACGCCCTGGGGCCGATCGACCTTCAGCCGTTGGAGCGCATCCTGCTATCCATTCATCGTCACCCCGGACCTGTTCCGGGGTCCACCGTGCCGCCAACTCGGCGTTCACTTCACTATTGGTTCGAAAGCCGCCTGGTGTACCCCGGACCAGGTCGGTACTTATACCCTTCGAACAAGTATTCGTCATTCCCGCGCAGGCGGGAATCCATACTGGCTTACCTTTCGCTTCGTAAGCGCCGTCAGAGCCTATGGATCCCCGCCTTCGCGGGGATGACGGCTTCATGCTTGCTCGAGAGGTATAAGCGCCGACCAGGTCCGGGGTGACAAAATGCAGAATGTCGATCCGTCCTAACACAATGTCGGAGATATGGATTCCCGCCTGCGTGGGAATGACGACCGGGTTGATACCGGATCACCCCGCACCGGTTCTGAGCGGCAGGCCGCGCAAGCGGAACCCCGTCGCCGATTGCAGCGCGTTGGCGATGGCGGGCGCGACCGGCGGGACGGCGAGTTCGCTCACGCCGCCGGGCTCGGCCTCGCTGCGGATCAGTTCCACCGTGATGTCCGGCGTGTCGGCGAGGCGCGGCAGGTTGAGATCGCTCAAAGTCCGCGCATCGGCGAGGTTCTCGGTGAAGCCGGTGGAGGCGCCGATTGCCTGCGCCATGCCGAAGATCAGCCCGCTCTCGATCGCCTGCAACACCACGTCCGGATTCACCTGACGCCCGCAATCCACCGCCGCGACGATCCGGTCGACGCTGATCGCCTGGCCCTCCCCGATATGCGCTTCGACCAGCACCGCGATATAGCTGCCCCGGAAGCTGTGACAGGCGATGCCCTGCCCGCTGCCGGGAATGCCGCCCTCCCATCCGCCGAGCGACGCGGCGGTCGACAGGCAGCGCGCCAACCGCGCGTCGCCGCCGAGCATGCCGATGCGGTACGACACGGGTTCGGAACTGGCGACATGCGCCAGTTCGTCGAGAAAGCATTCGGTGAAGAAGCAGTTGGTGCTGTGCGCGCCCGATCGCCAATGGCCGGTCGGCACGCCGATCTCGGCCGGGTGATGATCGACCGCGAAGCTCGGGATACGGTAGAACGGCTTCGCGCCGCCGACGGCATAGGCATCGCCCCGGCCCACCGCCTTCATCGCAAGATTGGCGATCCTGTCGCTCGGCATCAACCGCGCGGCCAGTTCCCGGCCGGTGGCGGGCGCGGCGATCTTGGCCAGCCAGCCGACGATCTGCCCGTTCGCGGCCAGCCGCGCGGTCATCCGAGCGGCGGCCGGCGGGCGATAGCGATCGTGGAGCAGATCCTCCGATCGCGACCAGACCAGTTGCACCGGGCGCTTCAGTTCGCGCGCCAGCAACGCCGCCTGTTCGGCGACGAGATGCTCCAGATTGGCCCCGAACGATCCTCCGGCGAGCATCGGATGCACCACCACATCGTCCTCGGCGATGCCCAAGGTCGCGGCGGCGGCGGCGCGGGCGAGGCCGGGCGCTTGCGTCGGCATCCACACTTCCAGCCGCCCGCCCGAAAATTGCGCGGTCGCGGTCATCGTCTCGATCGCGGCATGCACGGCGAGCCCGGCGCGATACTCCGCCGTCACCACGTTCGCGCCCTTGAACGCCGCCGACAGATCGCCCTGCGACGCCATGCGCGTGCCCGGCCCGTCCAGCGCGGCGGTGAGCGCGGCGTCGATCGATGCGGTGCCGATGATCGCGCCGGTCGTGGCGAAGCGCGGCTTCAGCGCATCCAGCGCCTTGTTCGCCGCCCACCAGGTGTTCGCCACCGCCGCGACCCAGCGGTCGTTCGTCACCACCGCCAGCACGCCGCGCACCCGGTCGGCGGCGGCGCGATCGACCCGGACCAGTTTGCTGTCGCCGACCGGCCCCTGCCGGATGCTGGCGAAGACCATGTCGGGCAGGCGGATGTCTCCGGCGAAATTGGCCGATCCATCCACCTTGGCCGGCACGTCCAGCCGGGGCAGCGACTTGCCGTAAAGACGATCGCCGCCGCCGTCGCCGCGCAACGGGATCGGATGCGGCACCTTGCCGCCCGCCGCCTCAGCCGCGAGTTCGGCGAAACGCAGTTTCTTGTCGCCGTGCACGACGAAGCCGGCGGTCGCGCCGCACGATTGCCAGTCCACGCCCCAGCGCGCCGCCGCCGCCTTGCTCAGCAGGATCCGCGCCGCCGCGCCGCCTGCGCGCAACACGTCCTCGAACGCGCGCACCGAGGTCGATCCGCCGGTCAGCACCAGCGCCTGACGCTGGACATGCCCGGCGCGCAGCGGGGCGGGCAGTGCGTCGAACGCGCCCTCGAACAGCTCGTCCGCGCCCAGTGCATTGGCGTAGAGCGGGTTGAGCGGCGCGGGCTGCACCCCGACGGTGCGCCAGTCCGCGCCGAGTTCGTCGGCCAGGATCTGCGGCAGAGTGGTGTAGACCCCCTGGCCATGTTCGCATTGCGGCACCGCGACGGTGACATGCCCGTCCTCGCCGATCTTCAGCCACGCCCCGAACACCGTTTCGCCCTTCACCGCGGTCAGGTTCGAGGCATAATCGCGCGGCCACACGGCCCAGGCGACCAGCAGTCCGACGCCCGCCCCGCCACCGATCAGCAAGGTGCGCCGGTCGATACTGGCCAGGGTGTCGCGGGCGCTCATGGAGATGCTCTATCGCGGGCGGGGGAGTGGGGGAAGGCGCTCTTTCTCCCCTCCCTGGAAGGGAGGGGTTGGGGGTGGGTCGCTCTCGAAGGAGCGTTGTCCCCACCCCATACCAACCCCCCCCCGGCCCCTCCCTTCCAGGGAGGGGAGCTTAGCCGACCGCCGCCAAGGCCCGGTACGTCGCCTTCAACGACACCTTGTCGATCTTCTCGGTCCCCAATCGCGGCAACGGCTCGAGCGACGTCCAGATCCGCTGCGGCACCTTGAACGCCGCGATATGCGCGGACAGGTACGCGCACAGTTCGTCGGCGGTCATCTCCTCGCCCGGGCGGTAGACGACCACCGCCGCCGGCACCTCGCCGTAGCGTTCGTCGGCCAGCCCGAACACCGCCGCCTCCGCCACGCGCGGATTCTCGTAGATCGCCGCCTCGACCTCCTGGCAGGAGATGTTCTCGCCGCCGCGGATGATGATGTCCTTCTTGCGATCGACGATGAACAGATAGCCTTCCGCGTCGAGATAGCCGATATCGCCGGTCAGGAAGTAGCGGTCGGCGGTGAAGGCGGCGGCGGTCGCCTCCGGCCGGCCCCAATATTCCTTGAAGTTGCACACCGACCGGATGCCGACCTCGCCGCGCTCGCCCTGCGCCACCGCGCGGCCCGCGCCGTCGAGGATCGCGAGATCGACCAACGGCGCGGAGGCGCGCCCGGTCGAATTCGGCTTGGCGAGGTAATTGTCGCGCCAATTGCCGCAGCCGATGCCGTTGGTCTCGGTCAGGCCATAGCCGAGGAGCGGCGCGCCCCCGCCCTTCGGTCCGGCCATCTCCTCCTTGATGCGCCGCACGTGATCGACCGGGCGCGGCGCACCGCCGGCGGCGAAATCGGTGACGGTGGAGAGGTCGTAGTGCGGGCGATTGGGGTGAGTCAGGATCTCGAAGCTCATCAGCGGCACGCCGACGAAATAGGTCACGCCCTCCGCCTGGATCAGCCGCATCGCCTCCTCCGCATCCCATTTCGGCATCAGCACGAGCTTGCGGCCCATCGCGAAGCTTTGCAGGAACACCGGCACTTCGGCGGTGACGTGGAACAGGGGCACGTTGAGCAACGTGGCGGGCTGGGTCGTCGGCGGACTGCCGTCCTCGGTCGCGATGCCGAGCATCACCAGCGCTTGTGCCAGATAGTTGAACACCGCCTGCAGCACGGCGCGATGATCGCTGAGCGCACCCTTGGACTGGCCGGTGGACCCGGAGGTGAACAGGATCGTCGCATCATGATCCCCGCCGAGCGCGGGCAGCGCCACGTCCGGCGCGCCGTCCGTCACCGCCGCCAGCGCTTCGCCGAGCGGCAGCGTATCGTCGATCGCGACCACCGGCACGGCGAACGCAGCGATGCCGGCGAGCCGCTTCACGCGCGGGCCGTCGGCGAAGATCAGGCCGCATTCGACCTCGGCGATCGCGTCGGCCAGTTCTTCCGATTGCCACCAGCCGTTGAGCAGGCAGGCGACGCCCCCGGCCATCGTGATGCCCATGTACAGCGTGATCCACGACGGCGAATTGCGCATCGCGATGCCGACCCGGTCGCCGACGGCGATGCGCCCGGCCAGCGCGCGCGCGACCTTGTGCGCCTCGTCATACACCTGCCCGAAGGTCAGCCGCTCCTCGCCCGCGACGAGGAACGTGGCCTGCCGATGCTCGGCGGAATAATGCGCGAAATAATAGGACAGGGCCGGCGGCGCGGCGGCGATCATCGGCAGCGTCACGCCGTTCAGCTCGATCTCGCCCAGCGGCAGTTGCGCAGCCGTCAGCGCGGCCAGTCCGTCGTCCATCCGCTGGTCGAGTGTCGTCCGCATCATTCTCTCCGCTTGGTCTTGGGCCCGGCGGTCCTTATGAGGGCATCAAAGCTTGGGGAAAAGCCTTGATCCTGTCTGCCGCCGCCGCCGTTCAGCCGCATTTGCATTTCGCCGATCTCGGGCTCGATCCCGTGGCGGTGAATCTCGGCTTCTTCCAGATCAAATGGTATTCGCTGGCCTATATCGCCGGCATCCTGAGCGGCTGGTGGTATCTGCTGAAACTGCTCGCCCAGCCCGGCGCGCCGATGGCCCGCCGCCATGCCGACGATCTCGTCTTCTACGCGACGCTCGGCATCATCCTCGGCGGACGGCTCGGGTACGTGATCTTCTACGCGCCGGACATGCTGCTCAGCCCGTGGCAGGTTTTCAAGCTGTGGGACGGCGGCATGTCGTTTCATGGCGGCGTCATCGGCACCTCGCTGGCGCTGATCCTGTTCGCGCGGGCCAACAAATTGAACTGGCTGCGCATCCACGATTACGTCGCCTGCGTCGTGCCGCTGGGCCTGCTGTTCGGCCGCCTCGCCAATTTCGTGAACGGCGAATTGTGGGGCAAGCCGAGCAACGCCGCCTGGGCGATCGTCTTCCCGCGCACCGGCGACGACGTCGCGCGCCACCCGAGCCAGCTCTACGAAGCCGGCCTCGAGGGGATCCTGCTGTTCGCATTGCTGTGGTTCGCGTTCTGGAAGACCAATGCGCGCTATGCGCCGGGCCGGCTCGTCGGATTGTTCGTGCTCGGCTATGGCGTCGCGCGCTTCATCGTCGAATTCTTCCGCGAGCCCGATGCGCAGTTCGCCGACACCTTCGTGCAGGCGAGCGGCCTGCACATGGGCCAGTGGCTGTGCGTCCCGATGATCCTCGGCGGGGCGTATCTGATCGCCACCTCGGCGGGCCGCCGCGAGCGGATCGAACCGATCGCCGGCAGCGAGAGCGTCGCGTGAAAACTCCCCTCCCGTTTGCGGGAGGGAGCCAATCTTAACTCCCCTCCCGCTTGCGGGAGGGGCTGGGGGAGGGCATGTGGCGCTGCCAATGACCGATCCCGACCCTTCCGCAAACAGGCCCTCCCCTAGCCCCTCCCGCAAGCGGGAGGGGGATTTGGAAACGCCGCTGCCCGACCGGCTCGCCCGTGCGATCACGCTGGCCGGGCCGATCTCGATCGCGCAATATATGGCCGCCGCCAACGCGCACTATTACGCGACGCGCGATCCGCTCGGCACGGGCGGGGATTTCACCACGTCGCCCGAGATCAGCCAGATGTTCGGCGAACTGATCGGGCTGTGGTGCGCCGACCTGTGGGATCGCGCGGGCCGCCCGGACATCGCCTGGGTCGAACTCGGCCCCGGCCGCGGCACGCTCGCCGCCGATGCGTTGCGGGCGATGGGAAAGGCCGGCCTCGCGCCGCCGGTGCATTTCGTCGAAACCAGCCCCACGCTCCGCAAGGCACAGGCCGAACGCATGGGCGAAGCGAGCTGGCACGACAGCGTCGCCACGCTCCCCGGCGATCGCCCGCTGATCGTGATCGCCAACGAATTCTTCGACGCGCTGCCGATCCGCCAGTTGGTGCGCACGATCGGCGGCTGGCACGAGCGCCTCGTCGCCTGCCAGGACATTCTGTTCCTGCCGATCGCCGGCAAACAGGTGCCCGACGCCGTCCTGCCCGAACCCCTGCGCGATGCGCCGCCCGGCTCGATCGTCGAAACCTCGCCCGCCAGCGTCGGCATCATGCGCGATCTCGCCACCCGCATCGTCGCACAGGGCGGCGCCTTGCTGGCGATCGACTATGGTTACGAAGGCCCGGCGGTCGGCGACACGCTCCAGGCGATGCGCGCGCATAAATTCGCCAACCCGTTCGAAGCCCCGGGCGAACACGACCTGACCGCGCATGTCGACTTTGCCACGCTGCTCGCCGCCGCGATCACGCTTGGCGCAAACGGCCACGGACCGACCGACCAAGGCATGTTTCTCACCCGCCTTGGGATCGCCCCGCGCGCTGCCGCGCTGGCGCAGGCCGCGCCCGATCGCGCCGCCGGCGTCGCCGCCGATCGCGACCGTCTGGTCGAGACGATGGGCACGCTGTTCAAGGCCATCGCGATCACCGCGCCGGGCTGGCCCGCCCCGGAAGGGTTCGCATGATCGCGTATCGTGATGCTCGCGCGATCGACGGTCCCGCGCTGTCGGCCATGGCCCGGCGCAGCTTCACCGAGACGTTCGGCACGCTCTATCGCCAGTCCGATCTCGCGGCATTCCTCGATGAGGCGTTCGGCGCGAACGGTCTCGCGGCGCAACTTTCCGATCCCGATTTCGCCGTCCGTCTGGCCCTGGAGGACGATCAGATCGTCGGCTTCGTCAAGATGGGGCCGGTCACCTTCCCCGGCGAATGGCGCCCGGACGCGATCGAACTCTATCAATTCTACGTGCTCGGGCCATGGCAGGGGCAGGGCGTGGCGCAGGAATTGATGGCCTGGGCGCTGGAGCACAGCCGCAGCCACGGCGCGAAGGAAGTCATCCTGAGCGTCTATGTCGACAACCACCGCGCGCACCGTTTCTACGAACGCTATGGCTTCCGCGATATCGGCCGCTATGCCTTCCGCGTGGGCGAGACGGTGGACGACGACAATCTGATGCGGCTGGTATTGTGACCGACATGCCCGAATCCGTCCCCCAACCCGTCGACGTGATCCGCGCGCGCGCGCTGGACGGCGTCGCACACGGCTTTCTCGGGCGGCGCGGCGGCGTCTCCACCGGCATTTATGCCGGTCTCAACGTGGGCATCGGATCGGATGACGACCGCGCAGCGGTCGCCACAAACCGCGCGCGAGCGACGGACGCCGTGCTGCCCGGCGCGCAATTGCTTTCGCCTTATCAGATCCATTCCGCCGATTGCGTCACGGTTCTCGCGCCCTACGAGGACCGCCTTCGGCCCCGCGCGGATGCCCTCGTCACCGATCGTCCGGGCCTGGCGATCGGCATCATCACCGCCGATTGCGCGCCGGTGCTGTTCGCCGACCTCGCGGCGGGCGTGATCGGCGCGGCGCATGCCGGGTGGAAGGGCGCGATCGGCGGCGTGACGGAGTCGACGATCGCCGCGATGGAGGCGCTCGGCGCGAAACGCGACCGCATCGCCGCGGCGATCGGACCCTGCATCGCGCGCGCCAGCTACGAGGTGGACGACGCTTTCGCCCGCCGGTTCGAGGCGGCGGACCCGGCCAACGAACGCTTCTTCGCCCCCGGCAAGCCCGGCCATTACCAGTTCGATCTGGAGGCCTATGTCGTCCACCGACTTGCCGCCGCCGGGCTGACGCGGATCGAGGCTTCGGGGCTCGATACCTATGCGCACGCCGACCGCTTCTTCAGCTTCCGCCGCGCCACGCATGCCGGCGAAACGGGCTATGGCCGGCAAATCTCGATCATCGGCCTGTAAAAAAGAGAGGCGCATTCCCGCCCCATATGCGCCGGCATCCTGAACTCGTTTCAGGATCCATCTCTCCACCGTTTACGGCTCTGCTTGTGGCACGATGGATCCTGAAACGGGTCAGGATGACGGAAGTTGGCATGGCCCTCCCCGTCCCATGGCAGTTCCCCTCCCCGTACCGGGGAGGATAGTATAGGGCGATACTACATGCTCGCATCAGACGGGCCGAATCCCCAGGAGTTACCCCCAATGCCGAACCCTACCGACCAGACCCCGGACCAGACAGAAGTCGACCTGACCGGCGTCGCCGCGCGCACCAAGCCCAAGGCCTCGATCGAAAAGATCGGCGACCGCAAGCTGAAGCCGTCCACGATGATGATGGGCCACGGTTACGATCCGATGCTGTCGGAAGGATCGTTGAAACCGCCGATCTTCGCCACCTCGACCTATGTCTTCCCCAACGCCGCCGCCGGCAAGCGCCATTTCGAGGGCGTGACCGGCAAGCGTCCCGGCGGATCGGAAGGCCTGGTCTATTCGCGCTTCAACGGCCCGAACCAGGAGATCCTCGAGGACCGGCTCGGCGTGTGGGAAGAAGCGGAGGATGCACTGGTCTTCTCCTCCGGCATGTCGGCGATCGCCACCTTGTTCCTGTCGATGGTCAAGCCGGGCGACACGATCGTCCATTCCGGCCCGCTCTATGCCGCGACCGAGACGCTGATCGGCCGCATCCTCGGCAAGTTCGGGGTCAACTGGCTCGATTTTCCCGCCGGCGCGACGCGTGAGGAGATCGACGCGGTGCTGACGCAAGCCTCGCAGGCCGGCAATGTCGCGTTGATCTATCTCGAAAGCCCGGCCAATCCGACCAATGCCCTGGTCGATATCCAGGCCGTGGCGGCGAGCCGCGACGCGATCTTCACCGGCTCGCCCACGCCGCCGATCGCGATCGACAACACCTTCCTCGGCCCGCTGTGGCTGCAACCGCTGAAGCACGGCGCCGACATCGTGGTCTATTCGCTGACCAAATATGCCGGCGGACATAGCGATCTGGTCGCCGGTGGCGTGCTGGGATCGAAGGCGCACATCAACACGATCCGCCTGATGCGCAACACGATCGGCACGATCTGCGATCCCAACACCGCCTGGATGCTGATGCGCAGCCTGGAGACGCTGGAATTGCGCATGAGCCGCGCGGGCGAGAATGCGGTGAAGGTGTGCAATTACCTGCGCTCGCACCCGAAGGTCGAACGCGTCGGCTATCTCGGCTTCCTCGCCGATACGCCGGGCATGGAGCGGCAGGCGGACATCTATGCCCGCCACTGCACCGGCGCGGGCAGCACCTTCTCGCTGATCGTCAAGGGTGGCGAGACGGAGGCGTTCGCCTTTCTCGACGCGCTGAAGATCGCCAAGCTGGCGGTGAGCCTCGGCGGCACCGAGACGCTCGCCTCGCACCCGGCGGCGATGACCCATCTGTCGGTGCCGGAAGCGCGCAAGCAGGCACTGGGCATCACCGACAATCTCGTGCGCATCTCGATCGGCGTGGAAGACGCGGACGATCTGATCGCGGACTTCACCCAGGCGCTGGACGCGATCTGATCGAGGCTGTCGCGCGGGAGGATCGGCCGCCTTCCGCGCGATCGCCATTCATCCGCCGCTCAGGCGCTTCGATGCAATGCAAGCCATTGATAACGGAGCGCAAGCGATGCGGAAACCATTGATAGCGGCTTTTGCCGCCCTGGCCATGATACCGGCCGCGACGATGGCCGTCGCCGCCAATGCCGCGCCCAAGGGCGTGTGGACCAATCCCAAGAAAAACGTCCGGGTCACGTTCCAGCGTTGCGGCGATGCGATGTGCGGCAAGGTGATCTGGGCGTCCCCCGAGGCGCAGGCCAAGGCGGGCATGCCGCTGGTCGGTACGATGCTGTTCGAGGATTTCGTCGAGGAAGGCCCGGGCGAGTGGAGCGGCAGCGTGCTGATCCCCGATATCGGCCAGAGCGTGACCGGCACGATCCGCCAGATGGATGCCAACACATTGGTCGGCGAAGGCTGCGTGATCGCGGGGCTGGGTTGCAAGAGCCAGACTTGGACCCGGATGCGCTGACGAACGCGTGCTTGCTCGATCCGCGCGATCGGGCGATGAAGGCGACATGACAGATTTCATCACCGGCCTGCCCAAGGCGGAACTTCACCTGCACATCGAAGGCAGCCTGGAGCCCGAACTGATGTTCGCGCTGGCCAGGCGCAACCAAGTCGCGATCCCCTTCGCCAGCGTCGAGGACGTGCGCGCGGCCTATGCCTTCTCCAACCTGCAGGATTTCCTCGACATCTATTATGCCGGGGCGGACGTGCTGCGCGAGCAGGACGATTTCCGCGACCTAGCCGTCGCCTATTTCGACCGTGCGGCGGCGGACGGCGTGGTTCATGCCGAGATCATGTTCGATCCGCAGACCCATACCGCGCGTGGCATCCCCTTCGCCACGGTGATCGAGGGCCTGCTCGCCGGCATGGCCGAGGCGGAGGCGAAGCACGGCCTGACCTCGAAACTGATCATGAGCTTCCTGCGCCACCTCGACGAGGACGACGCGTTCGCGACGCTGGAGGCCGCGCGGCCGTGGATCGACAAGATCGACGCGGTCGGGCTCGATTCGTCGGAACTCGGCCATCCGCCGGAGAAGTTCGCCCGGGTCTTCGCGCAGGCACGCGCGCTGGGGCTGAAGCTCGTCGCGCATGCCGGCGAGGAAGGGCCGCCCGAATACGTCCATCAGGCGCTGGACCTGCTCCACATCGACCGGCTCGACCACGGCAATCGCAGCCTGGAGGATCCGGTGCTCACCGCCCGCCTGGCACGCATGGGCATGACGCTGACCGTCTGCCCGCTGTCCAACCTCAAGCTGTGCGTCGTGGACGACATGGCCGATCATCCGATCGACCGCATGCTGCGCGAAGGACTGCGCGCGACGATCAATTCCGACGATCCGGCCTATTTCGGCGGGTATATCGCCGACAATTATCGCGCCGCCGCCGCCGCGCGCGGGCTGGACCGGGGCGATTTGGCCCTGCTGGCGCGCAATTCCTTCCTTGGCAGTTTCCTGCCGGACGATGTCGTGGCCGGGCACCTCGCCACACTCGATGCCTATGTGGAGCATGCCGCATGACCACCTTCACCCCGATCGAGCAGGCCGAGTTCGTCGCCGCGATCCACACGCTGGCGGCGGCGTTGGCCGAGGACGATTGGAAGCCCGATTTCATCATCGGCGTCGGCCGCGGTGGCCTCGCCCCCGCCGTGTTTCTGAGCCATGCGACCGGCCTGCCGATGCTGTCGGTGGACTATTCGAGCCAGGTGAAGGACTTCGCCGACGAACCCTTGGTGAAGCTGGCCAGGCGCACGCAGGGCGGTGAGCGCCTGCTGTTTCTGGACGACATCAACGATTCCGGTCGCACCATCGCCCATCTGCGCGCGAAACTGGCCGATAGCGACGCGGTGCCGGGCAGCATCCGGTTCGCCACGCTGATCGACAATGTCAGTTCGTCACAGACCGTCGAGTATCGCGCCCGCACGATCGACCGCCGCGTGACCAAGGACTGGTTCATCTTCCCATGGGAGGCGGTCGCGCCGGACGCGGTGATCGCGCAGGATTCGGCCGCGGTGCCGGAACGGATCGCCTGACCGCTCAGCCGTCTCCGACGCGCTCGATATCCGCGCCGACCGCGCTCAATTTCTCCTCCAGCCGCTCATAGCCGCGGTCGAGGTGATACACGCGGCCGACCTCGGTCTGCCCCTCCGCCACCAAGCCGGCGATGATCAGGCTCATCGAGGCGCGCAGATCGGTCGCCATCACCGGCGCGCCGGTTAACCGGGGCACGCCGCGCACGATCGCGGTGCGGCCGCTGACCTTGATATCGGCCCCCATCCGCGCCAGTTCGGGCACGTGCATGTAGCGGTTCTCGAAGATCGTCTCGGTCAGCACGCTGGCCCCGTCGGCCTTGGTCAGCATCGCCATGAACTGCGCCTGCATGTCGGTGGCGAAGCCGGGATAGGGCGCGGTCGACAGCGTCAGCGGGCCCAGCCGGTCGGGCGCATCGACGAACAGGCTGCCGCCGCGTTCCTCGACGCTCACGCCGGCCTGGACCAGAGCCGCGATCGTCGCGCGGTTATTGTCCATCCCCACGCCGACCAGTTCGACCGACCCGCCGGTGATCGCCGCCGCGCAGGCATAGCTGCCCGCCTCGATCCGGTCGGGCATCACGGCATAGGTCGCGCCGTGCAGGCGATCGACGCCCTCGATCGTCAGCGTCTCGGTGCCGATCCCGTCGATCCTCGCGCCCATCGCGACGAGGCAGTTGCACAGATCGACGATCTCCGGCTCGCGCGCCGCATTCTCGATCACCGACGTGCCCTTGGCCAGCGTCGCCGCCATCACGACGTTCTCGGTCGCCCCGACCGACACGACCGGGAAGGTATAGCGCCCGCCGGACAGGCGCCCGCCGCCCCCTGATTTTCCGGGCGCGGTCGCCTTCACATAGCCCGCCGCCAGTTCGATCTCCGCACCGATCGCCTCCAGCGCCTTCAGATGCAGGTCGATCGGGCGGTTGCCGATCGCGCAGCCGCCGGGCAGCGACACCGTCGCCTCGCCCGCCCGGCCGACCAGCGGGCCGAGCACCAGGATCGAGGCGCGCATCTTGCGCACGATATCGTACGGCGCTTCGGTCGAGGTGAGCTTGCCGGCGCGGATCGTCATCACGCGGCCGAAATCCTCCGGTCGGCTGCCCTCGATCTGGGTCGAGGCTCCGAGCTGGTTGAGCAGATGCCCGAAACTGTCGACATCGGCGAGGCGCGGCAGGTTGCGCAGCGTCAGCGGCTCGTCGGTCAGCAGGGCGCACGGCATCAGCGTCAGCGCGGCGTTCTTCGCACCGGAGATCGGCAGGCGGCCGGAAAGGCGATTGCCGCCACGAATGAGAATTCTGTCCATGGGCGAAAGCTTTATCGCCTGCCCACGCCCGCGCAAGTGCGCCGCCCGCCGCCGTGCCGATCGGCCCGCCGTATCGGCCCCGCGCCTTGATCGACTTTAATGCAGCGATTCCCGGGCGATGCTCTTGGTGGATGCTATTGGGGGGACGGACCGGGTGCCAGGGAGTTGTTTTGCGGAGCGCTTGAGCGGCATGGCCGCGCTGACTCCGTCCGAGCACGCCGCCCTCGACAGGCTCGAGGAGCGCGAGCGGTCGCTCCGCCGCGGCGGGACGCTGGTGCGCGAGAACGACCGCGCCGGCGAGATGTTCATGCTGCGCAAGGGCACGATGATGACATCGGTGCTGCTCGACGATGGCAGCCGCCAGATCCTGCGCTTCCTGTTTCCCGGCGACATGCTGGCGGTGTCGAGCCTCGTCTATTCGGAAGCGCCCGAGACGATCACCGCGCTGACCGATTGCGTGGTCTGCCCGTTCGAGCGCTCCGCCATGTCCCGCCTGATCGCCGAGCATCCGCGCCTGGCCGCGCTGATCCTGGTCTACAACCAGATCGAGCGCGCCGCCTTGACCGACCGGCTCGCCGCATTGGGCCGCACGTCCGCCAAGGCACGCGTCGCCGCCGTGCTGCTGGAGATGCGCAACCGGTTGCGCATGATGAACAAGAGCATCGGCAACAGCTTCGTACTCGGCCTGACGCAGGAGGAGATCGGCGACGCCACCGGCCTCACCGCCGTCCATGTCAACCGCATGCTGCGCCAGCTGGAAGAGGAGAAGCTGATCGCCCGCGAAGGCGGCCGGATCGCCTTCACCGACGAACGCGCGCTGGCGCGGGAGGCGAATTACGTCGATCGCTATGCCGGGCTCGACCTCGGCTGGCTGCCCGAAGCACGGTAGCCGAACAGCCGCCTTGCACGGCCCTCACCAGTGTGTTAGACAAACAACACACATTGGGAGAGTCTCCATGCGCTTCATCGTCCTCGCGGCCCTGCCGCTCGCCGCCTGCTCGTTCGGAGCGAACGGGCATGATTCCAAGCCCGGGGTCACCGGCACGGGCAGCGGCACCGCGCGCACCTTCGCGGTCTCCGACTTCACTGGCGTCACCTTGCGCGGTTCCGACGATGTCGACGTGCGCGTCGGCACCGGCTTCTCGATCCGCGCCGAGGGACCATCGGAGGAACTCGACAAATTGAAGATCGAGCGCGACGGCGACGAACTGAAGATCGGGCGGATCGACAAGAACGGCATGGGCTGGATCGGCGGCGACAACAGCAAGGGCAAGGTGACTGTCTATGTCACGATGCCGCGCGTCGCCAAGGCGAACATCGCCGGTTCCGGCAACATGACGATCGACCGCGTCGAGGGCCAGGATTTCGACGCCAACACCGCGGGTTCGGGCGACCTGTCGATCGCGGCGCTGAGCGTCGAGAAGGGTACGTTCGACATCGCCGGATCGGGCGGCATGAAACTCGCCGGCAGCGTCCGCGCGCTGGAGGTCAGCATCGCCGGATCGGGCGACGTCGATGCCGCCGGGGTGAAATCCGACGGGGCGGACGTCTCGATCGCCGGATCGGGCAGCGTGAAGGCGAACGTCACCGGCGCGGCCAAGGTGTCGATCGTGGGATCGGGCGATGCCGATCTCGGCAAGGGCGCGAAATGCTCGGTGTCCAAGATCGGATCGGGCGACGCGACCTGCGGCTGAACTTGCGCATCGCGAGGAATCGGAGGATGCCGGTGGCATGCTCCGATTCCTCGCGCTCGCCCCCCTCTTGCTGCTCGCCGTCCCCGCCAATGCGGCGGAGCGGACCTATTCGGTCAGCAGCTTCGAACGTATCCGGGTCGACGGACCGTTCAAGATCGAACTGACGCTCGGCAAGGCGCCGTCGGGCAAGGCCGAGGGCGACACGCGCAGCACCGACCGGCTCGACCTGCGCGTCGAGGGCGATACGCTGATCGTGCGCGCCGGCACCGGCGCCTGGGAGGAACAGGCCGCCGCGAAGAGGCCGACGCAAAGCCCGACCGCGACCGTGATCCGGGTCTCCACGCTTAATCTGACCGCCGCGACCGTGATCGGCGGCGGACAATTGACCATTACCGGCCCGATGCGCGGCCAGCGGCTCACCTTGGCACTGACCGGCAGCGGGGCACTGACCGCGAGCGGACTCGCCGCCGACCAGCTGATCGCGACGGTGACCGGTTCGGGCACGCTGACGCTGGCCGGCAAGGCGGCACGCGCGCGCCTCAGCGCCAACGGCTCCACCCGCATCGTGGCGGACAAGCTCGTCGCCGACGACCTTACGCTGCGCACCGACGGCAACGGGGAGACAATCGCCCGGGCCCGTTACATCGCCAACGTCAATGCCGCCGGCATCGGCGCGGTGACGGTGCTGGGCACGCCCACCTGCGTGGTGAACAAGAACGTGCAGGGGCCGGTGAACTGCGGGGCGGCGGCGGCGCCCTGAGTGGCACCGGGTATATTTGGAAGGTGAACCAACGAACCCTTTCGCGCGACTGGGGCTGCCTGTTTATTAGGCAAAGATCACACTAAGGTCACACTGTCGAGGTGTCGCAGCACGGGAACCGCTCGGGGAACCGACCATGGGAAAGAGCGCCGCGAACCTGACAGATAGCGGGCTTGTAGGACAGGAATGATTTCTGAATTTGGTAGAGCGCGATCTGGTGGCTTTAGGTGCTTGGTAGCAATTTGCGGAGTTTGGCGACTGGTCACTGTCCGCTACAGACATATAGCGGAGGCAGTCGTTTGCCCTCGACGGTCAAGCCATCAATGCGAAAAAGTGCTCCGTTGCGCACCGCTGCCTGTATGTTCCGGTTTTCGCAAAGGGACGCGCCCAAGATCTTAGCCACTTCGGCATCTGAGACAGACGGCCGCCACTCGACTAAGCCCTTCAGGGACATCACCAACGTCTTTCCCTCAGAAGAGACGGATATCAATGTCAGACCGTTTCCGAGTTCCTTTGGGGCGACAGTATTCATTAAGCGCGCAATTTCCGCGGTTCTCTGTTCCAGAGTCATCGGTTCTTCAGAATGGCCGGCAGAACAGGCCGCCAGAGTAAAACCAAGCGCAAACATTGATCGATGCATGTTATTATCCATGATAAGCAGGTACGCGCCCATAGTGACGAGGGATCACTAAAAAATTATAATCATGCGGCTACCCAGCAGCTCGCCGTGGCGCTTATCAACGGCCATTTCGGCACAAGCTATAGCCGCTCTCTGGCGCGTGAGGGCCACTTCTAGGCTGTCAACAAGTAGTTGAAAGCCGCCCTCAAATCAACGCCAGCGCCGATAATTTCCCGATCAGCCCGGCCGGCATCGCGTCATCCAGTTCCGCGCCTTCGGCCAGATCGGCGGGGGCGTCCGCGCCGTCCAGATAGCGCCAGCCCTGATGCGCACGTTTCGGGCGGCCGTGGACCAGCACCAGTTTGGGATCGAGCCGGATCGCCACGCGCCCGCCCTCCGCTTCGCCAAACCCGACGATGCGCGATCGTGCGACCAGCTGGTGCTTGAGGATCCAGTAGAGCGAACCCCCGCCGGCTTCCGGGTCCGCATCCGGCCCGGCGATCTCCGCGTGCCGCTTGGGCAGATAGCGCGTGGTCAGTTCGTAGGGTGGCAGCCCCTCCCGCGCGCGCCAGCGTTCGACGAAACTTTCCAGGCTGTCGACGCCGAACGCGACTTTGGTGAGATGCAGCGTCATTTCAGATATTTGGGGAGCCGTGCGCTACCCGCCAAGGCCCCACAAGGTCGCCAGACCAAGGAACGACAGGAACCCCATCACGTCGGTCATCATCGTCACGAACACGGCGGAGGACACGGCCGGGTCTACCCCCGCCCGCTCCAGCGTCACCGGCACCAGCACGCCAGCCAGACCGGCGATCAGGTTGTTGATCACCATCGCCATCGCGATGACGATCGCCAGATCGTGATTGCCGAAGACGAACCACGTGCCGAGGCCGATCAGCACGCCGAGCATCGCGCCGTTCGACGCGGCGATGGTGAATTCGCGCGCGATCATCCGGCCGGTGTTCGAACTGGTCAGCTGGTTGGTGGCGAGCGCCCGGACCACCACGGCCAGCGTCTGCGTGCCGGCATTGCCGCCCATGCCCGAGACGATCGGCATCAGCACCGCAAGCAACGCGAAGCGCGCGATCTCGCCCTGGAACAGCCCGACCACCGACGCGGCGAGCATCGCCGTGCCGAGATTGACGACCAGCCACGTGATCCGCGTCCGCACCGTCAAAGCGATCGGTTCGTTGATGTCGCCTTCGCCGGCACCCGACAGGCGCAGGATATCCTCGCCCGCTTCCTCGGAAATGATGTGGACGATGTCGTCGACCGTGATCATGCCGACCAGCCGCCCGCCGGGATCGACCACCGCGGCCGAGATCAAAGCGTATTTCTGGAAGCGCAGCGCCACCTCTTCCTGGTCCATGTCGACCGGGATCAGGGTCTGTTCGCGCTTCATGACGTCGGCCATCGAGACGGTGCGCGGTGTGCGCAGGATCCACGACAGCTGGCACGTGCCGACCGGCTTGTGCGCGGGATCGACGACGAAGATCTCCCAGAAATCGGTCGTCAGTTCCTCGTGCCCGCGCAGGTAATCGATCGCGTCGCCGACGCTCCAATGCTCGGGCACCGCGATCAGCTCGCGCTGCATCAGGCGGCCGGCGGATTCCTCGGGATAGCTCAGCGCCTCCTCGATCGCGGCGCGATCGTCCGGGTCGAGCGCGCGCAGCACCTCGCGCTGATCCTCCGGCTCCATGTCCTCGATGATCGCGACGGCATCGTCGGTATCGAGTTCGGAGGCGATGTCCGCGACCTGCGTGGCGGAGAGCGAATCGATCAGATCCTCGCGGACGTAATCGTTCATCTCGGCGAACACGTCGCCGTCGAGCAGATCGGTCAGCGCCTTGGCGAGATCGGCGCGACGTTCGTTCGGGGTCAGTTCGAACAGATCGGCGATGTCGGCGGGATGCAGCGGTTCGACCAAAGCGCGCGCCGCCTCGTCGTTGCCTTCCTCGACCCGATCCAGCACCTTGCGCACGAATTCGGGCTTCAGACGATCGTCCTCGTCCAATTGCGTGGCGTCTTCGTCCTCCTGGGGGATCAGGTCGACTTCGCTCATCTTCGACCTCCATGTGCCATGCGTGCCCCGCCCCTAACCCAAGGGCCGGCGTTCGTCATCCCCGCCCGGTCGCCCAGCGCCTTCGCATTGCAACTGAGGCAGCGCATCGCTACCTGCGCCAAGCATTCCAATCCCAGGAGCCCACAATGGCCGATACTTTCGAAACGCTGACCCTGACGCTCGACACCGGCGAGGTGAAGATCAAGCTGCGCCCCGATCTGGCGCCCGAGCATGTCGCCCGCATCGGCGAGCTCGCCAATGACGGTTTCTATGACGGCGTGGTGTTCCACCGCGTGATCGACGGCTTCATGGCGCAGGGCGGCGACCCGACCGGCACCGGCATGCACGGTTCCGACAAGCCGAACCTCAAGGCCGAATTCTCCAAGGAGCCGCATGTCCGCGGCGTCGCCTCGATGGCGCGCGCGCAGAGCCCGAATTCGGCCAACAGCCAGTTCTTCATCTGCCTCGACGATGCCCGCTTCCTCGACGGCCAGTACACCGTATGGGGCGAAGTGACCGACGGCATGGACGCGGTCGATGCGCTGCCCAAGGGCGAACCGCCCCGCACCCCGGGCAAGATCGTCAAGGCGAGTGCCGCCTGAGGATCGACGGTATTGAAATGGTAACGCGGCGGGTGTAGATACCATCTGCCAAAAGATATTGGCTTTATGCCTCTGAATCCGAACCCCCGTCATTGCCGTGGCGGGGGTTCACCTTTTTCAGGCCGTTCGGGAGGCAGGTTGCCGCCTGCCCCCCTCCCGTTGCCTACTTGCGGCGAGCTACCTCGACCACCTTGAGAATCAAGGTGGCAAAGGCAAACAACGCCGCAAGGAAGAGGCAAAAGTCACCAAAAGACATTGGGCTTTTCTCCTCTGAATCGACGGCAGGATGCCGCCGTCCGTCGGGATAAGCCCCTCACCGCTATCGTTCAAACATCCGAATCCGCGACCGCCTCGATCAGCCAGTCGTGGAACAGCCGTACCGGTTTCTGCGTCAGCGCACGCGGGCGGCAGACGAACCAATAGCTGTACGGGCTTTCCACCGCGATATCGAACAGGCGCACCAGCCGGTCGTCGCGCGCATCCTCGAAATGGCTTTCGTGCATGAACGCGATGCCCAGCCCCTGCGCCGCCGCCTCCAGCATCAATTGCCCGGAATCGAAATGGTCGATCGCCAGCGGCTCCATGTCGCGCAGCCCGGCCGCGCGTCGCCAGGCACTGAACGTATCGGGCATGTCGCGGTGGACCAAAGCGGTCAGCCCGGCAAGCTGGTCCGGCTTGGTGATCGGGTTCGGCCCCTCGATCAGCGCTTTCGACCCGATGACATAGACCGAATTGCGATCCAGCCTCTTGGCATACAAAGTCGGATCGATTTCCCGTGCCAGCGCGATCACCGCGTCCAGCCCGTCGCCGAGCCGCGAAACGCCATGCGCCGCGGTGTCGATATCGAGATGCAGTTCGGGATGCTTGGCGCGCAATTCACCGAGCTTCGGGAACAGCCGTTGCGAGGCGAACAGCGGCAGGATGCCGAGCCGCAGCCGCAGCACGTCCGCGCCGCTCGTCATCGTCTCGACCGCGTCCGACAGGCTGTCGATCGCCGGCGCGATCTGCGCCAGCAGTCGTTCGCCATCCATGTTGAGCACCACCGCCTGATGGCGCCGTTCGAACAGCGGCTTGCCGATGAAGCGCTCCAGCGCCTGCACCCGCCGGCTGAGCGCGGGCGGCGACAATGCCAGTTCCTGCGCGGCGGCCTTGATCGACCCCAGGCGCGCGACCTGCACGAACGCCTCGATCGCGGTCAGCGGCGGTAATCTACGCATCGACCCTCCGATCCTTCATGCCGACATGCTGCACCGCACCCAAGCGTCTGACAACCCGAAGCGCGCATTCCACCTTCGTATTATGTCGGCAATGCGTGCAAAAAATGCAACCACGGCGATTCTTTTCGCACTTGCACAATTTTCAGCCGGGGCGCAGAAAGATCGGGCCTTTCAGGCATCCTCTCCTAAAACTTTTCAAGGCCGGCCTTTCGGGGCTGGCCCTTTTTTTGTCTTTTCAACGACTTGGGCCGCTTCGACGCCGCAAAGCGCCACCACCCGCCGCCGCTCTTCTCGTATTCCCGGAACCCGCTTCCTATCTCGCACGCTGAAGAATCGTATTCCGCGTTTGAGAGACAAGATGGCCGATAGCGAAACACCGATCCGTAAATTGCAGGTCGCCAACGCCCGCCCCGAAGATAGCGGGCGCGGCCTGGCGCACGTGCCGCGTTCGATGATGGCGGCGCTGGGGCTGGCCGAAGGCGACGTGATCGAGATCGTCGGCAAGTCCTCCACCCCCGCCCGCGCCGTCGCGCCCTATTCAGAGGATGAGGGGCTCGACCTGCTGCGCATCGACGGGCTGCAGCGCGCCAATGCCGGGGTCGGATCGGGCGATTATGTCGAAGTGCGCAAGGTCGAATCGAAGCCGGCGACGCGGGTCGTGTTTGCCCCCGCGCAACAGAACCTGCGGCTGCAGGGCTCGTCCCAGGCGCTGAAGCGGACCTTTTTCGGCCGCCCGCTGACTCAGGGCGACGTGGTCGCCACCGCCGGGCAGCAGCGCGTCGACGACATGCCGCCGGGCGTGCAGCAATTCCTGCGCGCGCCGGCCTATGCGCTGCAGGAGATCCGGCTCGCGGTGATCTCCACCACCCCCAAGGGCGTGGTGCATGTCGACGAGACGACCGAGATCGAACTGCGCCCGGAATATGAGGAGCCGAAAGAGGCGCGCCGCGCCGACGTCACCTATGACGATATCGGCGGCATGGGCGGCACGATCGACCAATTGCGCGAGATGGTCGAACTGCCGCTGCGCTATCCCGAACTGTTCCAGCGGCTCGGCGTCGATCCGCCCAAGGGCGTGCTGCTTTATGGCCCGCCCGGCACCGGCAAGACGCGCCTCGCGCGCGCGGTCGCCAACGAATCCGCCGCCGAATTCTTCCTGATCAACGGACCGGAGATTATGGGATCCGCTTATGGCGAATCCGAACAGCGTCTGCGCCAGGTGTTCGAGGAGGCGCAGAAGGCATCGCCATCAATCGTGTTCATCGACGAGATCGATTCGATCGCGCCGAAGCGTGGACAGGTGTCGGGCGAGGCGGAGAAAAGGCTCGTCGCGCAGTTGCTGACGCTGATGGACGGGCTGGAATCGCGCGCCAACGTCGTGGTCATCGCGGCGACCAACCGGCCCGAGGCGATCGACGAGGC
The DNA here is from genome assembly GCF_001423845.1 of Sphingomonas sp. Leaf357. Classification (NCBI taxonomy): domain Bacteria; kingdom Pseudomonadati; phylum Pseudomonadota; class Alphaproteobacteria; order Sphingomonadales; family Sphingomonadaceae; genus Sphingomonas; species Sphingomonas sp. Leaf357. The sequence continues at coordinate 262,324 of NZ_LMPM01000001.1, forward strand.
CTTGCGCCGGCCGGGGCGGTTCGATCGCGAGATCGTGGTCGGCGTGCCCGACGAACGCGGACGGCGCGAGATCCTGGGCATCCATACGCGCGGCATGCCGCTGGGCGACAAGGTCGATCTCGACGAGCTGGCAGCCACGACCTATGGGTTCGTCGGTGCCGATCTGGCGGCACTCGCGCGCGAAGCCGCGATCGAGGCGGTGCGCAAGATCATGCCCCGGCTGAATCTGTCCGAAGGCACGATTCCGCCCGAAGTGCTCGACGAACTGGCCGTCACCCGCGAGGATTTCCTCGATGCGCTCAAGCGCGTCCAGCCGAGCGCGATGCGCGAGGTGATGGTCGAGGCGCCCAAGGTTCGCTGGGAGGATGTCGGCGGACTGGATGCGGCGCAGAACCGGCTGAAGGAAGGCGTCGAACTGCCGCTGAAGGATCCGGACGCGTTCCGTCGCCTGGGCATCCGCCCAGCCAAGGGCTTCCTGCTCTATGGCCCGCCCGGGACCGGCAAGACGTTGCTGGCGAAAGCGGTCGCACGCGAGGCGCAGGCCAATTTCATCGCCACCAAATCGAGCGACCTGCTGAGCAAATGGTATGGCGAGAGCGAGCAGCAGATCGCCCGCCTGTTCAGCCGTGCGCGGCAGGTCGCGCCGTGCGTGCTGTTCATCGACGAACTCGATTCGCTGGTGCCGACGCGCGGCAGCGGCATGGGCGAGCCGCAGGTGACGGAGCGCGTGGTCAACACGATCCTGGCCGAGATGGACGGGCTGGAGGAACTGCAATCGGTCGTCGTGATCGGCGCGACCAACCGGCCCAACCTGATCGATCCCGCGCTGCTGCGCCCCGGCCGCTTCGACGAGCTGATCTATGTCGGCCTGCCCGATGCCGCCGGCCGCGAGCGCATCCTGAAGATCCAGACCGCGAAGATGCCGCTGGCCGGCGATGTCGATCTTGGCGTGCTGGCCGGGCGCACCGAACGCTTCACCGGGGCGGATCTCGAGGATCTGGTGCGTCGTGCCGGCCTCGTCGCGCTGCGTTCCTCGCTCGATATCCGCGAGGTGACGATGGCGCATTTCGAGGAAGCGCTGACCGATTCCCGCGCCTCGGTGACGCCCGACATGGAGCGCGATTACCAGCAGATCGCGGCACAGCTGAAGCAGGACGCGTCGGCGCTGCAGCCGATCGGGTTCATCTCGCCGGGGCAGTTGAAGCCGCACGGGTCGAAGGGCGCGGACTGAGACTCGCTCTTCTCCCCTCCCTGGAAGGGAGGGGTTGGGGGTGGGTCGGCAGGGGGTGAGATCGACGCTCACTCGATAGCAACCCACCCCCGTCCCTCCCTTCCAGGGAGGGGAGAAGGTTGACCGACATCGCTCAACCCGCAACGGGCATTGCATGACCCGCAAGATCAATCCCGGCATCGTCTATGCCGTCGCCGCCTATGCGATCTGGGGCCTGCTGCCGCTGTTCCTGAAGCTGCTGAAGCCGCTGCCCGCGCCGGATATCCTCGCGCACCGCATCCTGTGGTCGCTGGTACTGCTGATCATCCTCGCCGCGATCTTCCGCCACGGCCCGGCGCTGCGGCGCATCGTCGCCACGCCGCGGCTGATGCTCGCGCTCGCCGCGTCCGCCATGCTGATCGGGGTCAACTGGCTGTGCTACATCTTCGCGGTCAATGGCGGCCATGTCGCGCAGGCGAGCCTCGGCTATTTCATCAATCCGCTGGTCAACGTGATGCTCGGCACGCTGATCCTGCGCGAACGGCTGGGGCGGATCGAAGCGCTGGCGGTGGCGCTCGCCGCGTGCGGGGTGGCGTTTCTCGCCTACGAACAGGGCGGCGTGCCGGTCATCCCGCTGACGCTCGCTTTCTCGTTCGGCCTGTACGGATTGATCCGCAAGGTGACGCCGGTCGACGCGCTCGACGGGCTGCTGATCGAGACGGCGATCCTCACGCCGCCGTCGCTGCTGTGGCTTTCATTGGCCGGCACGTCGCTCGCGCATGGGCCGAGCTTCGGGCTGCTGCCGGTCGCCGGCATCGTCACCGCGATCCCGCTGATGCTGTTCGCCGCCGCGGCCAAGCGGGTCCGCTACAGCGATCTCGGGCTGCTGCAATATCTCGCGCCGACGCTGCAACTGATTCTCGCGGTCGCGGTGTTCGGCGAGATGCTGAGCGTGGCGCAATGGACGGCGTTCGCGCTGATCTGGCTCTCGCTTGGCATCTATCTGACCGGCACGACGCTGGCGGCGCGGCGCGCGAACGTGCTGGTGAGCGATTGACCCGCAACCGCTCGTCCCGAGCTTGCCGAAGGGCGTGTTTCGGGCGCGAGCGCGCGTTCGGGGTACGTGCTTCGACAGGCTCGGCACGAACGATGACATAAAAGGCGGCGTCCTAAACCGTCCTGAGCGCCTTCCAGCCGTAGAAGAACACCACCACCAAAGCCGCCGCCGCCGTCAGATACGGCAGCGAATGCTGTGCCTCGTACAAGCCGACCCCGATCGACGGGCCGAGCACGAAGCTGGCACCGTTGACCGACGTGACCTTGCCCGCCACCGACCCCTGCGCCTCCGGCCCGACCGCCAGCGACGACCCGGCGGTAAAGCCTGGCCGCGTGAAGCCGAACCCCGCCGAGGCCAGCGCATAGGCGATGGCGATGCTGTACAACGACGTCGCGATCCCGGTAAGCGCGCAGCCCGCCGCCGCCAGTACCAGCCCGACCAGCACGAGCCGCTTGGGGTCGAGCTTCAGGATCGGAATCAGCCCCCACTGGACCAGCAGCGCGGACCCGGCGCCCATCATCAGCACCAGTCCGGTCGGCTGCAACGCCTCGACCGGCGCGACATGCAGCCGGTCGATCACCAGAAAGCCGATCGCCTGGCCCGTCATCGCCTGCGCATGCCCCATGATCAGGCCCATGATCATCCAACTGCGGATCCGCGCATCGGTATAGCGCACCGGTTCGCTCACCTCGTGCGTCGCCGCCGTCACGCTGGCCCCGGTGGATTGCCCGCCGACCGAGGGGTAGGCGATCGCCGCACCGTGCGTGCCGGGCTGCGGCACCAGATCGTTGGGCAGCATGCGGTGGACCGCGACGAAGATGCACGCGCCGAACGCGGCGGCGAAAAAGGCCGGGCCGGCCAGCCCGATCTCGATCCTGCCGATATGGCCGAGCGTGAGATACGGGGCGATCGCCGGGCCCAGAATCGTGCCCAGCCCGAAGGCCGAACCGAGCAGGGTCAGCGCCCGCGTCCGCTCCTCGCGCGTCGTTCGTCCGGCGACCAGCGCCTGCACCGCCGGGGGTGCGGCGGACCCGAACGTGCCGTAGAGCAGCCGCCCGGCGATGAACGCGACGAACGCCGTGACCCCGCCGATCCAGCCGTTGATCCCGGCGGTCAGCGCCAGGCCGCACAGCAGCAGCGAACTGGTGAAACCGCCCAGCCCGAGCAGGATCATCGCGCGCCGCCCGTGCCGGTCCGACCGGTGCGCCCAAAACGGAGCCGACAGGACCCATAGCAGGGCCGAAACCGAGAACGCCGCCGCCACCGCGCTGTCCGGCACCTTCAGCGAGCGCCCGAGCGCCGGCAGCACCGACTGCAACGCGGTGTTGCCCGCCGCGATCGTCAACATCACGACGAACAGCAGGATGAAATCGCGTTCGATCTTCGCCGCCGATTTCGCAGCCGCCCTCATGCGCGGGTCCAGGCGTAGTGCCGATCGACCTGCGTCACGATCACTTCGTAACTGTCGTACCACAGCGCGCGGCCGCGTTCGCGGATCGCGGCATGTTCGGCATTGCCGCGCCACGCGATCGCCGCCGCCTCATCCGCCCAATAGCTGATCGTGATACCCAGACCGTCCGCTCCCCGTGTCGAGACGATGCCGCGATAGCCGGGCTGGGTCGCCGCCAGCCGTTCCATCGCGTCCGCCGCCTCGCCATATCCCGTATCGTCCACCGCGGTGCGGCGCGACAGGAAGATGACCGCGATCTGCCCCGTCCGGTCGTCCTGCATTAAACCCGCTTAGACGTTTCGGCCTCGCGTGCAACACGGTGCAAATCGTCTCCACCTGACACGCGTGCAACCCGAGCGCTTGAATGTTCGTTGTAAGTTTGCGACGGATGCCCGCAGCATGTCGCCAAGACCACCGGAATCGTTACCAGAACAAGGATTGCCTGTGCCCGTTTCTACCGCTGCCGCACGGCGCCAACGCCGACAGCTTCGGCAGGCAGCCGGCGTTTCCTCGCCGTGGAGCATGTTCCTCAAGGGGTTCTTCAAGCATCCGGTGATGGTCGGTGCCCTGGTCCCGTCGTCGCAGGCGTTGGTCAACCGCATGCTCAAGCGTTGCGACTGGGCCAACACCAAGGTGTTCGTGGAATACGGCCCCGGCGTCGGCACCTTCTGCAACACGATCCTCGAACATCTGCCCGCCGATGCGACCTATATTGCGATCGACACGAACGAGGATTTCGTTCGCTATCTGCGCCACGAGATCGTCGATCCGCGCTTTTCGGTCGTGCTCGGCTCGGCGGCGGACGTGATCCGGATCGTTCAGGATCATGGCCATGAAAAGGCCGATTACGTCCTGTCCGGCCTGCCATTCTCGACGCTGCCGGCCGGAGTCGGCGACGCGATCGGCCAGGCGACGGGCGACGTGCTGCGCGCGGGCGGCGCATTCCTGGTCTATCAATATTCGCCCAAATGCCGCGACTTCATCGAACCCTATCTGCCGAACATCGATCACGAGATGGAATGGTTCAACGTGCCCCCGGCGCAGCTTTATTGGGGCTGGAAGGAATAATCCGCCCGGTCGGGTGAGGCGCAAGCCTTGGAGCGAACCCTGCGACGTCCTACCTAGACCGCAATGCCAGATACCGCCGTCACCGCCCGAATCGCCGACGGCATCGCCGCGATCCCCGCCGCCGACTGGGATGCCTGCGCGGGCTCGGACAATCCGTTTCTCAGCCATGCCTTCCTCTCGATCCTCGAGCGATCCGGCAGCGCCACCGCGCGCACCGGGTGGCAGCCGGTGCCGATCCTCATCGACGGCGCCGACGGTCGCCCCGCCGCCATCGCCCCGGCCTATGCCAAGAGCCACAGCCAGGGCGAATATGTCTTCGACCATGGCTGGGCCGATGCGTGGGAACGCGCCGGCGGGCGCTATTACCCCAAGCTTCAAGTCGCCACGCCGTTCACTCCCGTGCCCGGCCCGCGCCTGCTGCTGATAGACGAAGCCTATGCCGCGCCGCTGATCGCCGCGATCGAGGCGGTGACCGACCAGCATCGTCTGTCTTCCGCCCACGCAACCTTCATCGCGCCGGGTCAGGTGCCGACGTTCGAGGCGGCCGGGTGGCTGATCCGCGCCGGCACGCAATTCCATTGGCGCAACGAGGGATATGCCGGCTTCGACGATTTCCTGAACGCGCTCGCCAGCCGCAAGCGCAAGGCGATCCGCAAGGAGCGCGCGGCAGCGGTCGAAGGGCTGACGATCCGCCACCTGACCGGCGACGCGATCACCGAGGCGGACTGGGACGCCTTCTGGATCTTCTATCAGGACACCGGCAGCCGCAAATGGGGCCGCCCCTATCTGACGCGCGAATTCTTCTCGCTGCTCGGGCGGGAGATGGCCGACAAGGTGCTGCTGATCCTCGCCGAACGGGAAGGCGTGGCGATCGCCGGCGCGCTCAACCTGATCGGCGCGGACACGCTCTACGGCCGCTATTGGGGATGCCGCGAGGACGTGCCGTTCCTGCATTTCGAACTCTGTTATTATCAGGCGATCGACGCCGCGATCGCGCGCGGCCTGACGACGGTCGAGGCCGGGGCGCAGGGCGACCACAAACTGGCGCGGGGTTATGCGCCGGTCACGACGTGGTCAGCGCATTACATCCCGGATCCGAACTTCCGCCGCGCGATCGCCGAGTTCCTGGTGCGCGAACGGGAGTCGGTCGCGGCGGACCAGGACTATCTCGGCGATCTCACCCCGTTCAGAAGGGCGCCCGCCAGATGATCTTGGGGTGAATCTCGGCGTCGCTGACGAACACGCCGGGACGCGAGTGATCGACCTTGAACAGCACGCTGGTGCCGTCGCGCCATACCTCGACCAGACCCTGATTGTACTTCGCGTCATAGGCCGGCGGCGCGATCAGCCAGACATAGTCGTATGCCTGGCGCGGGAAGCGGGCGAGCGCGCGGTTGATCGGACGCCACCATTCGCGCGGGCACTGGATGCTGGTGACGATCTGCGACGGATCGTGCGAGAATTTGCCCGCCAGCGTATATTTCGTGGTCAGGAGCTGCGCGCCGGCCATCGACCATTGATCGTTCGAATAGGCCAGCTTGCGCTCCAGCGCGAGCGCGGGGAAATGCTCCAGCCGGGTCATGAACCAGCGATTGCCGCATTCCTGCCCGACGAACGTCACCAGCCGCGCGCCGACCGGCACATGATCCAGCGCCTTCAATTCGCGATCATAGGTGCGGTCGAACATCCAGTAGCTGACCGTCGCCGCGCCCATCCGCACCAGGAAGAAGGCGCAGCCCAGCATCGCCAGCGTCGATGCGCCGCGCATCGACAGGCCCGGGCGCGGCCGGAGCGCGATCACCGCGATCGCGATCATGAAGGGAGCGAGGCGCATATCGGCATAGGCCGAGCCGAACACGATGCGCGGCAGTACGATGAACACCGCGAGCAGGAACAGCGCCGACAGGCCGAGGTTGCGCGAATATTCGATGTTCGGGTCGCGGAACCCCTTGAACAGGATCAGATAGAGGCAGGCCGTCGAGGCGATGTCGAACGCCTGCCAGCGATCGGCCAGCACCTTGGTGAGCCAGCTGATCTTGGCCTGCCAGTTGAACCAGTCGCCGGTCTGCCCGGTCACGTGATCGCCCGAGCGCCACACGATCATCATCACCATCGGAATGGCCAGCGGCAGGCAGTTGAGCCCGGCCTTGAACCATGCCTCGATCCAATGGCCGCGCCGCACGCGCTGCCACAGGGTGCCGGGCAAACGCCGCCCGGTCATCGCATCGTGCTGGCGCACCATTTCGGCCGAGAAGGCGAGGACGCCGAGCACGCCCCAGCCGAAGGTGTGGCAGATCCACAAGGCGACCGAGAGCGGCAGGAAGATCGCGGCACGCAACTTCAGATGCCCGAGCCGCGCCATCCTGAGCCATAAGGCGAAGGCGTTGAGCGCGATGCCCATCGCCAGCGCGAAATTGACGAAGCCGAACTGGAACGGGAAGCTGTAGGCCAGCGGCAGCGCGAACAGAGCGGTCGGCGGAATGCGCCCATGCACCTCGCGCGCGATCCACAGCAGCCCGAGCACGGTCAGCGCCGGGATGCAGATCACGATCAGCTTGACCGCCAGTTCCAGCCCGAACACCGGCGCCAGCGGGACGATCAGCAGATCGATGCCGAGATTGCCGATCATCGACCATTGGAAATCGTACCAATCGGCCAGCCACGGCACCGTGTTCATGTCGAGCTGAACGCGGTAGCGGCCCATATGGCCGGGCAGATCGACCAGCGGCGGAATATCGGGCTTCAGCAACGGAATGATGGCGACGAACACCATCAGCGCCACGAACCACCGCGTCTGCCACCAGTGCAGCCTGTCTTCCCCGCCCTGCTCGAACTTGCCCTGCATCGAACGGCCTTACAGCGTCGGGGGGCGCTCGAACAAGCGCGGTTGCACCTCGAACAGCGTCAAACCGTCGTCGGGCCCCTCGATTGGTCGCATCCAGGCCGGTGCGTGGCCCGAGCGGAGCCGGGCCATCAGGCTGCGCGGATCGGCCGCGCCGAGTTCGCCGAAGCTGTCCGGACACAAAGCGACATAGCGGACATGCCAGCCTTTCGCGATCTCGCGTGCGGCGGCCGGCGGGCCGAGGAAGAAGCGATAGACCGCGCCGTTGCCGGCATTGCCCCGGTGATAGGGCGCGCCGACGACGCTCAGCCGGGTCGCGCCGATCGCATAGGCCCCGAGATCGAGCGGGGCGAGCAGCCGACCCCGCGGCAGGCGGGCGAGCCGCGCCAAGGCCTTGGGTGAGGTGCACGATCCGCCGCCGGTGCCGGGCCGGCCATCGCCCTGCGGCACCGGGACGAAGGCATTGGCGGCGATCGGATAGAGCATCCCCGCCGATCCGATCCACGCCGCCGCCAGCGCCGGCGTCCCCCGTCGCCGCGCCACCGCGATCACCGCGGCCAGCGCCGGCGCGGCGAGGATGGCTCCGGCATAGGCACCGCGCAATTGCAGGCAGGTCAGCGCCAATGCGCCGATCTGGAACGCGAGCACCGTCCACCACAGCCCGTTACGCGTCACCCATAGCCGCCACAGGCTGGCGACGATCCCGGCGACCATCAGGCCGGCATATCCGACCGCCGTGACCGTCGGCGCCGCGAACAGCGATTGCGCCTCCCCGACATGCGCCAGCCACAGGCGGGCCAGCAGCGGATCGACCTGGCCGTAAGGGGACAGGCAGATCGGGGCGGTGTGCCACACGAAATAGGCGGTCGCCGCGCCGGCCATGCCCGCCAGCAGGCTGCGCACGTCGCTGCGTTTGCTGGCATAGCCGGCGATCGCCAGCACGATCGGCGCGAAGGCGGCGAATTGCGCCACCCGCCAGGTGATCGCGGTGAAGCCGTCACAGGCCGGATAGAGGAACTGGTCGGTGCGAAGCGCGGTGTTGGCGGCGAGCAGCCCGGCGGCGAGCGCGATGCCGAAGCCCATCAGCGCATCGTCCGATCCGCGCCCGATCCACCCGACGACCACTACGGCACCCGCGACCGCGATCAGCGGCAGGGTCTCGAGCCCGATCGCGATGCTGGCGGCGGCGGCGAAGCCGGCGATCAGCCCGCGTGCCATGCCCGACCGTGCGATCAGCGCGTGCACGATCACGAGGAGCAGGACGACTTGCAGGCCGTGATGATCGAGCCGACCGGGCAGGAAGATCGTCGAGGAGGGATAGGCGATGGCGGCGACGATCAGCGCGGTGCGCGCGATCTCCGGCCCGCCGAGCGCACGCGCTATCCGGGCGATCAGGAACAGAGCGGTGGCGAGCAGCAGCGCCGGCCAGGCGATGACGGCGGCGACTTCCGCGCCGTGCCGCCCGATCATCGGCGCGAGCGCGGCGATGATCGCCCCCGGCACCAGATCGGGCAGGCGCGACCAGTGCATCGCGAGGCCCGGATCGGCGCCCAGCCGGTGCTGCGACAGGTCGCTGAACCGCTGCCCGGCAAGCCAGTCGCGGATCTGCTGCAGCCGCATCACATCGTCGGTATCGGGCAGGCGCAGCGCGGACAAATCGTGCCAGTCGCGCCAGCTCCATGCGAGCGCAAGCACCAGCGCGAGCACGAACGCCGCCAATGCGTCCCCCCGCCAATCGCGCCTTGCTGCCGTCGAAGCCATGCGCCGAGTTTAGCGCGGAACGGTTAATCCACCGTTCTTCGAGCAAGTGGAGTGCCGGAATTGTAAGGAATAAATCCGGCCGTGGCGCTTGGAGAGGCGCGCATGTTCCTACGCGGCGATCCATTTGCAACAGACCGGCGTCATATACTCCCCGTCACCCCGGACTTGATCCGGGGTCCAAAGTGCCGCGGACGAAGACCTCCCCATCGACCTCATCGACAGCCGCGTGTTGGACCCCGGATCAAGTCCGGGGTGACGGTGGTGTATTGGTCTGGAAAGAAGCGCGCCTACCGATCCCGCCGTCCGAGCAGCCGCAGTCGGAGCGCCTGCAGCTTGATGAAGCCCGCCGCGTCGCGCTGGTCGTAGGCGCCCTGATCGTCCTCGAACGTCACGACCTTTTCCGAATAGAGCGAGAAGGGCGATTTTCGCCCGGTGACGATCACCGATCCCTTGTACAGCTTCAGCCGCACCGTGCCGGTCACCTTTTCCTGGCTGTGGTCGATCGCGGCCTGCAGCATCTCGCGCTCGGGCGAGAACCAGAAGCCGTTATAGATCAGCTCGGCGTAACGCGGGGCGAGTTCGTCCTTCAGGTGCGCGGCGCCGCGATCCAGCGTCAATTGTTCGATCCCGCGATGCGCGAGGTGATAGATCGTGCCGCCCGGCGTCTCGTACATGCCGCGCGACTTCATGCCGACGAAGCGGTTCTCGACCAGATCGAGCCGGCCGATGCCGTGGCGGCGGCCCATCTCGTTCAGCGTTTCCAGCAAGGTCGCGGGCGACATGCCGACGCCGTTGACGGCCACGCCATCGCCGCGTTCGAAATCGATCGTGATGACTTCCGGCGCGTTCGGCGCGTCTTCCGGGTTCACCGTGCGCGAATAGACGTAATCCGGCACCTCGTCCCACGGATCTTCCAGCACCTTGCCCTCGGACGAGGTGTGCAGCATGTTCGCGTCGGTCGAGAACGGAGCCTCGCCGCGCTTGTCCTTGCTGACCGGGATCTGATGCTGTTCGGCGAATTCGATCAGCTTGGTGCGGCTGGTGAGATCCCATTCGCGCCACGGCGCGATCACCTTGATGTCGGGCGCCAGCGCGTAATAGCCGAGTTCGAAGCGCACCTGATCGTTGCCCTTGCCGGTCGCGCCGTGGCTGACCGCGTCGGCGTTCAGCATCTTGGCGATCTCGATCTGGCGCTTGGCGATCAGCGGCCGGGCGATCGAGGTGCCGAGCAGATACAGCCCCTCGTACAATGCGTTCGACCGCATCATCGGGAAGACGTAATCCTTCACGAATTCCTCGCGCAGATCGTCGATGAAGATGTGTTCGGGCTTCACCCCGGCCATCTCCGCCTTCTTGCGCGCCGGTTCGAGCTCCTCGCCCTGGCCGAGATCGGCGGTGAAGGTCACGACCTCGCAACTGTAGGTCTGCTGCAGCCATTTCAGGATCACGCTGGTGTCGAGGCCGCCCGAATAGGCGAGGACGACGCGATTGATCTGATCGGACATGGGAGAACTCCGGACATTGGGGTCGCGGGCGGGTATCAGCCGTGTCGTTGGAGGGCAAGCATTGCGCGCTTTCAGCGGAGGATCGATCCGCCAACGCCTCGTCACCCCGGACGTGTTCCGGGGTCCACCCTGACGCTAAGTCAGCATCAGTTTTCCGGCCGGTTCACAAGCCGCTGGGTGGACCCGGGAACACGTCCGGGGTGACGAACGAAAGGGCAGTTCGGAGAGAACTCGCCCCTATTGCCGCGCGCGGAACGTCACCCCGATCGTGCGCGGGTCGCTTGGGGTGCCGACGATCAGGCCGGAATTGCCCGCCTGGATCGTCACGTTCTGCAGGTAATCCCTGTCGAACAGGTTGCGCGCGAACACCGCGAGTTCGAGACCCTTGCCGAAGCGGACCCCGACGCTGCCGTTGACGATCGTATAGCCGCCGATCACCGTGAAGGCCGATCCGGTCGGATCGCCGAACTGCTTCGTGCGCGTGTTGGCATCGGCATGCAGGAACAGGCTCGTGCCATCCGTGATCGGATGCGCATAGTCGCCGCCCACCGTGAGCGACCATTTCGGCAGGCTCGGCAGCGCCTTGCCGCTCAGATTGCACACCGTCGTCGTGTTGCCGATCAGCTCGATCGGGCACGGACCCTGGGGATAGCTGACATATTTGCCGTCGGCATAGGCGACCGATCCGCGCAGCTGGACATCGCGGGTGATGTTGGCGGTCGCATCCGCCTCGAAGCCCTTCACCGTCACCTTGGGAATGTTGGCGAGATAGGTCCGCAACGCGACCGTTGCCGCCGTATCGGTGACGTTCGCCTGGAAATCGGTGACCCGGGTATAAAAGCCGTCGATATTGAAGGTCAGCCGCCGGTCGAACGCCTGGGTCTTCAGGCCGATTTCGTATGCGGTGTTGCGTTCGGGGCGGACCACGGCGGTGCTCAGCACCGGCTGGTTGGCGGTATCGAGCGGCAGGCCGGACATGTTGATCCCGCCCGATTTGGCCCCGCGCGCGAAGCTGGCATAGCCGAGCACGTCGGGCAGGAACCGGTACGAGATGTTCGCGCGGCCGGTGACGTCGTCGTCCTTGACGCTGGCGCGATAGCTTTGCCCGCGCAGGATCGACAGCTGGCTGGTGCGTTGCGCGGCGGTGACGCTGGCGGGGCCGCCGAAGGTGAAGGTGTCGTAGGCACCCTTCTTGTCCTCATGCGTATAGCGCAGCCCGCCGGTCAGCGTCAGGCCGGCGAGCGGTTGCCAATTGACCTCGCCGAACGCGGCATAGCTGTTCGACTGGAAATCGGTGCGTCCGTCGGTGCCATAGCCGTCGAGCAGGTTGGCGGGCAGAGCGGCGGACGGCCCGCCGAGCAGCCAGTAGGTCGCGGCCGGCCCGTAGATCGAGATCGGCCGGCCGATGATCCTCTGCCGGAAGAAATACAGTCCGCCGACATAGTCGAACGCGCCCTCCGTGTTCGAGGCGAGGCGCAATTCCTGGCTGTACTGGTCCTGGCGCGAGGGGATGTGCTGTTCGAGCTGGATCGGCAGGCCGGTATAATCGCGGTCGTTGGCCGCATCCCAGTTCCAGAAACGCCACGCCGTGATCGATGTCAGCGTCGCGCCGCCCAGCTTCCAGTCGGCGATGCCGGAGACGCCGCCTTCGTTGGTGTCGACACCCAGTTTCGCGTCGATATCGGTCACGCGGTCATACGGGTCGAAGCTCGGCGGGCGGTACGGGCCGCCCGGCGCACCCGCGGCGAGCGCGAGATACTGGCGCGAGAGCGTGCGCAGGCTGGCGGGCCGCTCGACCGCGCGGACATAGACCTGGGTGCAGCATTCGCTCTGGAAGTTGGTGAAGTCCGCGCTCAGCCGGAACTGGAAATCCTCCGACGGGCGGAACAGCAATTGCCCGCGCACCGCCTGGTTGCCGATGCTGTTCTGCCTGGCACCCGTGACGACGTTGCGGATCACGCCGTCACGGCGCGTCGTCACGCCGGAGATACGGAAGGCGAGCGTATCGGTGATCGGGCCGGAGCCGGATGCCTTGGCCTGGACGAAATTATAGCTGCCGACCGAAATCTCCTCGGTCGCTTCCGGCGTGAAGGTCGGCGCGCGCGTGGAGATGTTGATCGCGCCGGCGGTGCTGTTCTTGCCGAACAACGTACCCTGCGGCCCGCGCAGCACCTCGACCCGATCGATATCGGTGAAGTCGAACGCGGCGGTTGCCGGGCGGGCGTGATAGACCTGGTCGATATAGAAGCCGACGCCCGGCTCCAGCCCGTCATTCGCCTGGCTGACCGCGACGACGCTGCTGCCCAGACCGCGAATGGTGAAGGCGGTGTTGCGCGGATTGGCCGAACTGTAGTTCAGCGCCGGCACCAATTGCGACAATTGCTGCGTGTTGACGGTATAGGACCGGTCGAGCAGCGCGCCGCCTACCACCGAGAGCGAGGCCGGCACGTTCTGCGCATTCTCGTCGCGGCGGCGCGCGGTGACGATCACGTCGCCATCGAGATCGTCGGGCTGGATCGTCGCGGGCGCATCCGTTTTTGCCTGCGAGACCGTCGGAACCGCACCGAACAGCCCCACCGAGAGGAGGAGAATCGCCTTCGACCGCATTGTATTTCCCTGATTTCATCGACACCCGCTTCACCGCGAGTCGCCATATCTCGCCATATACAGTGATGGACGCAGCGCAAGCCGCTTTCAGGTGACGCTTCCCCGGCGAAACGCTGAGGCAACACCGGAAAGGCTGGCATTCGCACGCACAAGCCGCCACTTAAGGACCAATGCCTCCCCCCCAGCCTTCGATCATCCGCGTCATCGACCTCGAAACCACCGGACAGGCGCCGCCGGCGCACGGCGTGTGCGAGATCGGCTGGCAGGATGTCGCGCTCGGGGCCGACGGGCGGTGGGAGATCCACGGCGAAGGCGGGCAGCGCTACGTCAATCCCGGCCGGCCGATCCCGCCGATCACCCAGGCCGTGCACCACATCCTGGACGAACAGGTCGCGGGGGCGCCGTTCTGGCAGGACGTCGCGCGGCCGGTGCTCGATCCCTATCCGCGCCGCATCGCGCTCGCCGCGCACCGCGCCTCGTTCGAGGAGCAATATTGCACGCCGGCGCTGACGCGGGGCGCGGACTGGATCTGCACGTGGAAATGCGCGCTGAGATTATGGCCGGATTCGCCCAGCTTCTCCAATCAGGTGCTGCGATACTGGCGCAAGCCGCACGGGATCGAGCATGAGCGGGGGTTGCCCGCGCACCGCGCCTTCCCGGACGCCTATGTCACCGCCTTCCACCTGCGCGACATGCTCAACGAAGCGAGCGTCGCGCAGCTGATCGCCTGGTCGAACCAGCCCGGCCTGTTGCCGCGCGTGCGTTTCGGGCTGGATCGCGGCAAGACCTGGCAGGAGATCGACGACGACAGCCTCGCCAAGTTCCTCGGCGATCGCGACATCGACGTGCGCTTTACGGCCGAGACCGAGCTTGCCCGGCGGCGCGGCGGCGGGCTGGTCGGGCGGCCGACGCTGCAAGGGTCGCTGCTCTGGGACGATTGATTTCGCTCAAGCGCACCGTACTGGCATTGTTCGTGACGGCTGCGTAAGGGAAACGCGATGGCGCAACCCTTCCTCCAGAGACTAGGCGTGCGGGAGGGTCTGGCGCGGCGATTCCTGATCGCCTGCATGGCGATCGGCTTTGCCGCGTTGATCGTCGCGGTCGCCGCCGCCGCCTGGTCCACCTCGCGAACCACCGATCATGGCCGCTGGGTCGCGCACACCTACGAGGTCGAGCTGGCGGTGACGCGAGTCGCCAACGTGATCGAACAGTCCGAGACGGTGCGGCGCGGCTATCTGCTTTCGGGCCAGCAGGTGTATCTCGACAGTTACCGCGAGATCGCCGCGAAGCTCGATCCGGCGCTGGACGTCGTCGAGAAGCTGACGATCGACAATCCCCGCCAGCGCCGCTTTTCCGCGCAGCTGCGCGACATGGTCCGGGCCATCGTCGCGCACCGCGACGAGACGATCGCGCTGGTCCGGGCGGGACGACGACCGGCCGCGATCGAGTCGTTCGTCGCGGAGACGAGCGCGGCGCGCATGAAGGGCATCCGCGAAACGCTGGCCGCGATGGGCGCGGAGGAACGCCGGCTGCTGACGATCCGCGACCGCGAGCTGCAGGCCAGCGTGAGGGTGTTCTACATCATCCTGGGTGTGGCCGGGCTGTTGCTGCTGTTCGTCGCCTGCGCCTCGCTGGCGACGGTGCTGCGCTATACCCGCGAACTGGCCACGTCGCGCGACACGTTGCGCGATTTCGCGGATTCGCTGGAGGAACAGGTGACCGAACGCACCGCCGATCTCAGCCGTGCGAACGAGGAGATCCAGCGCTTCGCCTATATCGTCAGCCACGATCTGCGCAGTCCGCTGGTCAACGTGATGGGCTTCACCGCCGAACTCGATACCGCGACCGCCGCGATCACCGAACTGATCGACCGCGCCGAGGCGCAGGCGCCGGAGATCGTCAGCGAGGACGCGCGACTGGCCGCGCGCGAGGACCTGCCCGAGGCGATCCGCTTCATCCGCACCTCGACCCAGAAGATGGACCGGCTGATCAACGCGATCCTGAAGCTGTCGCGCGAGGGGCGTCGCGTGATCGCGCCCGAGCCGGTCGACATGGCCGGGCTGGTCGGCACGATCGATGCCTCGCTCAAGCACCTGACCGAGGATCGCGGCGCGACGATCGGCATCGACGGCGAATTGCCCGGCATCGTCACAGATCGGTTGGCGATCGAGCAGATCTTCTCCAACCTGATCGAGAATGCGGTGAAATATCTGCAGCCCGGCCGGCCGGGGCGGATCCTGGTCAGGGGCGCCAGAAACGGATCGCGGATCGCCTATGAGATCGAGGACAATGGTCGCGGCATCGCCGAGACCGATCACCAGCGCGTGTTCGATCTGTTCCGCCGCTCCGGCCATCAGGACCAGCCCGGCGAAGGGATCGGCCTCGCGCATGTCCGCGCGCTGGTCTATCGCCTCGGCGGCGTGATCGACGTACGCTCGGAACTGGGCAAGGGTGCCACTTTCCGGGTAACGCTGCCCGCGACCTTGACCGAGGTCGAATTCAGAAGATCGGGGGAAATGACATGAACGACCATCGCTCCGTCAGCATCGTGATGATCGAGGACGATGAGGGGCATGCGCGCCTGATCGAGAAGAACATCCGCCGTGCCGGCATCATGAACGAAATCACGCATTTCACCGACGGCACGACGGCGCTGCATTATCTGTTCAACGACAAGAACGGCCCGGCCCTGAACGGCCCGGCCTTGGTGCTGCTGGATCTCAACCTGCCCGACATGAGCGGCACGGATATCCTGGCCAAGATCAAGAGCGAGCCGGCGCTGAAGCGTACGCCCGTCGTCGTGCTGACCACCACCGACGACAAGGTGGAGATCCAGCGCTGCTACGATCTCGGCTGCAACGTCTACATCACCAAGCCGGTGAATTACGAAAGCTTCGCCCAGGCGATCCGCCAATTGGGCCTGTTCCTGTCGGTGATCCAGGTGCCGGATCTCGAGGGCCAGTGACCATTCCGGCCGTCCTGTACATCGACGACGACGAGGGTCTGCGCCGGCTGGCGGCGAAGGCGCTCGCGCGGCGCGGCTATCAGGTGACGGTGGCGGGCGGCGGCGCGGAGGGCGTGGCGATCGCCGGCACGACCGCGTTCGACGTGATCGCGGTCGACCATTACATGCCCGAGATGAACGGGCTGGAGACGCTGACCCGGTTGCGCGACCTGCCGCACACGCCGCCGGTCGTCTACGTCACCGGATCGGAAGAGGGCAGCATCGCGGTCGCCGCGCTGAAGGCCGGCGCGTCGGATTACGTCATCAAGACGGTCGGCGACGATTTCTTCGACCTGCTGGCCAGCGCGTTCCAGCAGGTGCGGGCGCGCTCGCTGCTCGAACAGGCCAAGGCCGCGGCGGAGGACGAATTGCGCGCGACCAACGCGCGGCTCGAAGCGCTGCTGAGCGAGGTCAACCACCGCGTCGCGAATTCGCTGCAGATGGTTTCCGCCATGGTCGGCATGCAGGCCGGTGTGGTCAGCGACGGCGAGGCGCGCGAGGCGCTGGCCGACACGCAGCGCCGCATCGCCGCGATCGCGCAGGTCCATCGCCGGCTCTATACGTCGAACGATGTCGAAAGCGTCGACATGCAGGAATATCTCGCCGCCCTGGTCGGCGAACTGAGCGAGACGTGGTCGACCCCGGACGCGCCCCGCACGCTGTCGCTGGCGGCCGAACCGATCCGCCTGACGACGGATCGCGCGGTGTCGCTGGGCGTGATCGTCACCGAACTGGTCAGCAATGCGTGCAAATATGCCTATCCTGCCCGTGGCGGCGAGGTCCGCGTGGCGCTGACCAGCGAGGGCGAGGGCCGCTTTCTGCTTGCGGTGGAGGATGACGGCATCGGCATGGACGTCGGCGCGAAGCCGCGCGGCACCGGGTTGGGCACGAAATTGATCCGCGCGATGGCGATGAGCCTGCAGTCGATCGTGGAATACGACACCGACCGCGCCGGCGTGCGTGCGGTGCTGCGCGCGGCGGTTTAGGACCGGCTGATCCGGCTTACTCCGTTCGCCCTGAACCTGTCGGAGAACATTTTACGGGGCATGTGCTTCGACAAGCTCGGCAGAACGGGTGGGATACCCCAAAATCTATCTAGCCTAGAACAGCAGGAACCCGATCCGCCGCGCCGCCTCCAGGCTCGCGCCGAACACCATATGCGCGGTCAGGCCATACAGATGCGTAGCGAACGGCGTCTTCCACGCCGGCGGCCCGAGCCCGAGCGTCGGCACCACGACATAATCCAGCACGATCGCCACCACCACGCCATAGGCCACGCCGAACAGGATCGCGACGTCCGGCTCGATCGCCGCGACCACGACGTAGATCACGCCCAACACCGATCCCGTCACGTAATGCACCACCCGCCCGGCCAGGGCGCGGCGCTTCTGCGTGACCGGCTCGCCGGTCAACGCTGAGCTGATCATGTCGGCGAACTTCACGGTCGAGGAATCGCCGCCGCCGGTCTGGCCGAACGGCCTGGCGGCGATCGTCTGATACGCTTCCATGACCGCCGACGCGATCAGTCCGCACACCGCCCCAAGCAGCACCAACACCGGCAGGTCAGGCATTCACGTCTCCCGAATTCATCAGGATCGCCAACGCCTTGGCACCCGGATTCGTTCAACCGGGCTTGCGGAACTTGTAGATGAACTGGTCGGTATGGCCGCGGATCGCGGGATCGAACACGTTGCGTTTGTGATCGTCCGCCGGGTTGCGCAGCGCCGCGCTCTCGCCGACGAACTTGAAGCCCGCCTTGATCACCTGCGCCTTTACCGCAGCCGGATCGATCCGGTGCGTGGTCGACGTGCCGGTGAGGCCCGAGCCGGGCGCGTCGGCATGGTCGATCACGATGTACGTGCCGCCGGGCTTGAGCATCTTGAAGATGCCGGCATCGACCGAGGCGATCGCCGCTTCGCCGCCGACATTGTTGATGTCGTGATAGTTCTGGACGGTCCACACCAGATCGACCGGCGTGGACACGGCCAGCGGCCCTTCCTGCACATCGACCTTGACGTTGGCGAGGCCGCGCGCCGTCATCGCCGGGGCGGCCTTGTCGGCATATTTCTTCGTGCCCGACGGCCACAGCGAGATGACCTGTCCCTTCGGCCCGACCACGCCCGAGAAGATCCGCGTCCAATATCCGGCACCTGGGAAGAAATCGACCACCGTGTCGCCCGGCCCGACGCCGGCGAACGCCAGCACCTCGGCCGCCTTGCGCCGCGCGTCATCGGCGGCCTGATCGGCGCGCGCCGGATTGGCGAGCGCGGCGGCGATCGCCTGCTGGCTCTCGCTCGCCGAATGCGTCTTCGCGCCCGCTACCGCCGCGACCGCGGCGAGAGAGACGATCGTTACCTTGGCCCAAGCTTGCATCGTCTCTCTCCTGTTCGATTATGGTCGTTGCGTATCAGACGTCCAGATTGGCGACGCTCAATGCGTTTTCCTGGATGAATTCGCGACGCGGCTCGACCACGTCGCCCATCAGCCGGGTGAAGATCTCGTCCGCCACATCGGCCTGGTCGATCTCGACACGCAGCAGCGAACGGTTCTGCGGATCGAGCGTGGTCTCCCACAATTGTTCCGCATTCATCTCACCCAGCCCCTTGTAGCGCGAGATGGCCAGCCCCTTGCGACCGGCGAGCAGGATCGCCTCGAACAGCTGGCTCGGCCGCGCGACCATCGTCTGGCCCTTGCCGACCGGGGCGGGTGGCGCATCGTCATCGGCATCGGCCACCGCATCTTCGGCTTCGGCCTGCGCAGCGGCGGCCTTGGTCGAGACGAGCTTGGCGGTCTGCGCGAAGCTGTCCGCCTGTTCCATCGCCAGCGCATGCAGCTTGCGCGCCTCGGCCGACACCAGGAACGCCGCCTCGATGATGTGGTGATCGGTCACGCCGCGCCAGGCGCGCTCGAAATGGATCGAGCCGTCCTCGATCAGGCTGGCGGTCCAGCGCGCTTCGGGATCGGCGGCCATCAGGCCCTGGGTGACTTCGGTGACATGCGCCAGCCGATCGGCGCGCTCGGCGTTCGGATCGAGAGCACCGCCCATTGCCAGCGCCTCGACCATCGTCGGATCGTAGCGCCGCGGCACGTAGCGCATCAGCGTGCGCATGCGCCGGGCATGATCGACCAGACTGCGCAGATCGGCACCCGAGCGCGGCCCGCCCGCGCCTTCCAGCACGGTCGCCGCGACGCCGTTCTCGATCAGGTAATCGTCGAGCGCGTTATCGTCCTTCAGATACACTTCGCTGCGCCCGCGCGTCGCTTTGTAGAGCGGCGGTTGCGCGATGTAGAGATAGCCGCCGGTGATGATCTCCGGCATCTGGCGATAGAAGAAGGTCAGCAGCAACGTGCGGATGTGCGCGCCGTCGACGTCTGCGTCGGTCATGATGACGATCTTGTGGTAGCGCAGCTTGTCGATCTTGAAATCGTCGCGCCCGATGCCGGTGCCCATCGCCTGGATCAGCGTGCCGATTTCGCGGCTCGACAGCATGCGATCGAAGCGCGCGCGCTCGACGTTCAGGATCTTGCCGCGCAGCGGCAGGATCGCCTGGAAATGCCGGTCGCGGCCCTGCTTGGCGGACCCGCCGGCCGAATCTCCCTCGACCAGGAACAGTTCGGACTTGGCCGGATCGCGCTCCTGGCAATCGGCGAGCTTGCCGGGCAGCGACGCGATATCCATCACGCCCTTGCGGCGGGTTAGTTCGCGCGCCTTCTTCGCGGCCTCGCGCGCGGCGGCGGCGTCGATGATCTTGGCGACGATCGCCTTGCCGTGCGCGGGGTTTTCCTCGAGCCATTCGGCCAGCTTGTCGGCCATCAGGCTTTCGAGCGGCTGGCGCACTTCGGACGAGACCAGCTTGTCCTTGGTCTGCGAGGAGAATTTCGGATCGGGCAGCTTGACCGAGACGATCGCGGTCAGCCCCTCGCGCATGTCGTCACCGGTCAGCGTCACCTTCTCCTTCTTCAGGAGACCGGACTTCTCGGCATAATTGTTCAGCGTGCGCGTCATCGCCGCGCGGAACGCGGCCATGTGCGTGCCGCCGTCGCGCTGCGGGATGTTGTTGGTGAAGGCGAGGACGTTCTCGTAATAGGAATCGTTCCACTCCAACGCGACGTCGATCGTCACGTCGTCGCGCGTGCCGCTGATCGCCACCGGCTCGGGCATCAGCGGTACCTTGTTGCGGTCGAGATATTTCACGAACGCAGCGATGCCGCCCTCGTAATAGAGCTCGGTCGTCTTCAACTCCTCGTGCCGCGCATCGTTGAGGAACAGCCGGACGCCCGAATTGAGAAAGGCCAGTTCGCGGTAGCGATGCTCGAGCTTGTCGAAATCGAACTCGGTGATCTTGAACGTGGCGGGGCTCGGGAAGAAGGTGACGCGCGTGCCCTTCTGATTGGGCGCGGCGGGGCTTATGACCTTGAGCGGCGCGACGGCATCGCCGAAGGCGAAGCGCATGTAATGCTCCTGCCCATCGCGCCAGATCGTCAGGTCGAGCCATTCCGACAGCGCGTTGACCACCGACACGCCGACGCCGTGCAGCCCGCCGGAAACCTTGTAGGCATTGTCGTCGGACGTGTTCTCGAATTTACCGCCGGCGTGCAGCTGGGTCATGATGACCTCGGCCGCGGAGACGCCCTCCTCGGTATGGATGCCGGTTGGGATGCCACGTCCGTTGTCGGTCACGGAGACCGAGCCGTCGGCGTTCAGCGTGATGTCGATCCGGTCGCAATGCCCGGCCAACGCCTCGTCGATCGCATTGTCCGAGACTTCGAACACCATGTGGTGCAGGCCCGAGCCATCGTCGGTGTCGCCGATATACATGCCGGGGCGTTTGCGCACCGCATCCAGGCCCTTCAGGACCTTGATCGAGTCTGCGCCGTAATCGTTGGTGTTGGGGTCTTCAGCCATGCCCAGCATATAGGGTCGCGGGACATAAAACGGAAGCAAAATGGGCCGCGCGCCGATGGGACGCACGGCCCGTTCGCACGCGCGATCAGTTCGGCGCGGTCGTCACCGTCGTGGTGGTCTTCTCGGTCGTCGCGGCGCGTACCGGCGTGGTGCTGCGCACCGTCTTCTTCACCACGCGCGGCTTGGCCTTCACCACGGTCCGGGTCGCCGGCACGGCGGCCGTCTTGGTCGTCTCGGTGGTGATGACGGTGGTCGGCGCAGGGGCCGGCGCGGCGCGGGCCGCGGCGGCCTCATCCTGGGCCGCGCGGGCCGCCCGTTCGGCGGCGGCGGCGCGGGCGTTGGCGTCGTCGGCCTGCGCCGTCGCGGCCTGGGCCTGAGCATTGGCGGCGGCGGCCTGCTGCGCGGCATCAACCGCGACGGCGGCGTTCACGTTGGCGCTGGCATTGCGGTTGCGCTCCGAAATGCCGATCGCGGTGTCGGCGAGTTGCGAGGCGCGGTTGGCCTGGGCGATCGCCTCGTCCTTGCGGCTGCTGGCGACATCCTCCTCGGCGGTGCGCAGCGCGGCGGCGGCTTCGGCCTGCAGGCGCGGCACTTCGCCGCTCGCGCCGAGCTTCGCGGCGACCTCGACCTTGGCGCGTGCGGCGGCGACGGCTTCACGGGCACGATCCATCTTGCCGCGCGCCATCACCGGCCCGGCGGCGCCGAACAACAGGGCGGATGCGACGGCGGCATTGAGCATCGTCTTGTAGCTAGTCATGATGAGTCCTCTCGTCTTTTATATCGGCCGCCTAACGACCGGCGTCGGGCGACAGTTCCGTTACGGGGGCGACCAGCCGAGGCCGGACGCCCCGTGAAACGATCAGAAGCGGTCGGCGCGCTGGCCGAGCAGCGTCACTTCGACGCGCCGGTTCTGCCGCATGCCTTCGGGCGTCGCATTGGTCGCGACCGGATCGGCCTCGCCATGCCCGACGACCGAGAAGCGCGCGCGGACGACGCCCATATCGTCGAACGCGCTGCGCACGCTCGCGGCGCGGCGTTCCGACAGATCCTGGTTGTGCGCGTCGGTGCCACGCGAGTCCGTGTACCCGTCGATTGCGACGCGCACGCCGGATTCGGCGCGCAGGTAGTCGGCGAGCGGGCGCAACTTGTCGATCGCACCGGGGCGCAGCACCGCGCTGTCGGTCTTGAACAGCACGTCCTCCTGCAACCTGAGCGTCGCGCCGCGCGCGGTCTGGCGGAAGCCGTAGCCGCGCATCGCGCCACGATCCCATCCGCCCGGACGGCCACGATCCTCGACCACGACGACCGTGTCGCGCGTGCGCCAGTCGAAACGGTCGCGGCGTGGGCCGGCGATCGCGGCGAACGCCCGGTTGGCCGCCTGAGCCTCGCGCGGCTGGATGCGGCCGTCGCGATTGTCGTCGAAATTGCGCATCACGAACGCGCGCCCGCGATTGGTGCTGCGCAGTTCGGGATAGAGCAGGCTCACGCCCGCTCCGACCAGGCGATAGTCGCGGTCGCCCGGGCGCCCGCCGCCATAATCCCAACGATCCTGCGCGAGTGCCGGTGTCGCGGCCCCGGCGATCGCCAGCAAGGCCAGCATTGGTTTGGTGAACTTCGTCATCTCATCTCTCCTCGAACCCCGCCGAACGGCGGCAATGGGACGAGACGCTTGAACCGCGAATGAGTTCGATCGACAGGTGAGGTTCAGCGGGGCGGAGGTCCGAGCGTGAGGCGGAAGGCGTCGCGGCCGAGGCCGTCGAACAGGGCATCCTCGGTGCCGGTCATCCACACCTGCCCCTGGCCCGACAGCCGATCGAACAGCGCCGTGCGCCGCACCGGATCGAGATGCGCGGCGACCTCGTCGAGCAGCAGGATCGGTGGATGGCCGGTGCGTGCGGCGACCAGATCGGCATGCGCGAGGACGATGCCGAGCAGCAACGCCTTCTGTTCGCCGGTCGAGCAGAGCGCCGCCGCCTGCCCTTTTCCGAGATGCGTGACCGACAGATCGGTGCGGTGCGGGCCGACCAGGGTGCGCCCGGCCGCGGCATCGCGCCGGCGGACCTGCGCCAGATCGGCGGCGAGCGTCGATCCGCCGCCGCTCCATCCGTCCAGCGCGAGGCTCGCACGGGCGAACGGCCCTTCGGGTTGCGTTGCGAGCGCCTCGGCCAGCGCGGCGATCGTGTCGCGTCGCGCGTCGTCGATCGCCGCGCCATGTTCGGCCATCTGCGCCTCAAGCGCGGACAGCCAGTCGGGATCGGGCGGCATGTCCTCGCCGAGCAACCGGTTGCGCGCGCGCATCGCCGCTTCGTAGCGATTGCTGTGCACCGCATGGCCCGGGGCGAGCGCGAGCGTCAGGCGATCGAGGAAGCGGCGGCGTTCGCCCGCCGGTTCGGTGAACAGCCGGTCCATCGCCGGGGTGAGCCACAATACGGTCAGCCATTCGGCCAGCGCGGTCGCGGCGACGGGCGCGCCCTGGATGCGCACGATGCGGCGTTCCGGGGCGGACGCCTGCGTGCCGGTGGCGATGTCGATCTCCCCGTCCGCTTGCATCTGGGGTTGCAAGGACGCCGCGACACCGAAACTACCCGGCCCGCTCTGCCGCGCCATCTCGCCCAGCGCCGCGCGGCGCAGCCCGCGCCCCGGCGCGAGCAGCGACACCGCCTCCAGCACGTTGGTCTTGCCCGCGCCGTTCTCGCCGGTCAGCACGACGAAGCCCGGCCCCGGCGCGATCACGGTATCGGGATGGTTGCGGAAATCGGTGAGGACGAGGCGGGCGAGCATTGGCCCGCCTCTTAGCGCAGAATGGCGATCCGTCGCGCGCTTTACGCGGCGAGGCGCTCCGCGGTTTGCGCGGCCTTCTCGCGCTGCGTGCTGAGATAGGAGGCCATCTCTTCGCCCAGTTCAACCTGCGCCTTGCGATAGGCGACCGGGGTCAGGATGTTGAGCCGCGCCCGCGCCGCGTCGAGCGGTTCGTGCAGCAGTTGCTCGTAATCCTCGCCGGAAATCCACTTCGCCTTGCGGCCGTGCCGATAGCCTTCCCATACCGCCTTGGCGAACAGGCGGTTGCCGGTGACGCGCATGCTCTTAAGCGCGGCGGCGGTGCCGATCAGCGCCCAGCCGAGCCCGCCGACCTGCGCGTAGGAGAATGCGACCAACGCCGCCTCGCCCATGCTCTCGTCGGCCTTGTAGCCGGTGAGCACGTGCCAGATGTCGTGTGTGTCGCGCACGCGGCGGCCGAACCACGCATAGGGGTGAAGCAGATCCTCCTCGGCATTGATGCGGCTGACTTCGGCGAGGCCATCGGCCGAATAGCCCGTGCTTTCGAGAAAATGATTGTACGCCGCACCGACCGTGCCGGGCGCGAATTGCTTGGCATAGCCCGGCTGCGCGAAGACCTGAGCGAGTTCGGTGCGCTGATAGGCGAGCCGCCCGCCCTGTTCGGTGGCGATGAAGCGCGCATAGTTCATCGGCGCATTGCCGACGTTCAGCGCGCGCATGATGCGGAACACCTGGGTCGTATCGTCGCCGTTCGCCATCAGCTTCTTGATCGCGTCCAGCGCGGTGCGCCAATCGCGCCGACCGGTCGTGCCGGGGAAAGGGGGAAGCTTGGCCATCCGAGTCGCTCCTTACTGACAAGGCTGTAAGTAGTTGACCTCGGGCGCTGCGTCAATGCCCCGGCAGACGGCGATAGACGATCCGCGAATGCATCCCCACCGGTGCGACGAAGACCGGGGCGTAATCACGGGCCAGTTCCGCCTGCATGTAGTTCCAGGTGCGCAGATTGATCGTGCTGAACGTGCTTTCCATCGCCACGACATATTCCGGCCGATGGCTCATGATCCGCTTCACCTCGACCAGCGGATCGACGCCGATCGCGCCATCTTCCACCGAATTGATGAGATGATCGGGAAAGGCCCAGCGGGTCGGCAGGCAGGATCCGGTCAGGTGATACAGGATCGGCTCGGCGGCGAAGACGTACAGGCAGTCGTGCAGTCGGGGCTTCAGATAGGCCGCTATCGCATAGACCGCCTTGCCCCGCCCGCGCCCTTCCTGATGCGTCAGGATCGCGACCGTCGCCAGCACCGCGGCGATGAACCCGACGAACAGTACCGCCGGCACGTGCAGGCGGCGATGGCGCGAATGGAAATCCACGCCCGCCGCCAGATCGCCCAGCAGCGGCGCGCCTGCGATGGCGAGCGGCAGCAGCATCGGCAGCGCGTAATGATCGTAATAGCTGCCGAACACCATCACCGCGCCGACCGCCGCGAGCGCCCAGTCGCGCACGAACTTCTGGGTGGCGTGCGGCGTCAGCGGTACGATCCGACCCGCTTCGTCCTTCGGGCGGCATGACAGGTACGCGACCAGCAGCAGCGGCGAAATCTGCGCCACCATCACGAACCAGCGCATGAACACGGTGCCATAGGCCGGATGCCCGCGCTGGAAGATCGAGGTGAAATTGGCGAAGACGAAGGCGTCGTTATAGCCCCGCGCGGCGTAGAAGCCCCAGGCGGCGGCGGTTGGGGCCAGCGCGATGACGATCCAGACGATCGCCAGCGCCAACAGGCCGATGATCTTCACGCCGCGCAGATGTGCGATCCACAGCAAGGCGAGGCCGAAGAACGCGCCCTCGAACAGCGCCGGATATTTTATCTGCATCGCCAGCGCCATCAGCGCCATCGCCGCCGACCCGAGCCCGATTTCGCGCGCGCCGAAGCGATCGCGATCCAGGATCCAGACGATGCACATCGCCGCCATCGCCGTGAACAGATTGTAGAAGACCGGCGATTGCCCGCCCTCGCCGCCGAACACGCACAGATACAGCAGATAGGTGCATCCGCCGAGCAGAGCGCCCCGCCGCGTGGTGAAACGCAGCGCGATCTGCGCGATCACGCAGGCGGTGAGCGCAGCGAAGATCGTCGCGACGATCTGGTACTGGATGACGCCGACGCCGCCGAGCAGCCGAATGCCGGCATAGAGGATGAACAGCCCGACGGGCTTGCGATCCCAGATGTCGATATAGGGCAGATCGCCGTGCAGCAGCCGATCGCCGGTCAGCAGATAGAATTGGTCGTCCGGCTGGATCACCGGATTGCCGAACTGGATGCACCGCACCAGCAATGCGAAAGCGAGAAACGCCACGGCCCGCGACGTCGGGTCGGCACTAAGCCGATCGATCAGCCGGACCCGCCGTCCCGGCCCGCCGCCGGCGGGTTCATCAAAAGCCATCAAATTGACTGGGTTCCACAGGACGTACCGAAGGGCACGCCCCCTGCATCAAACCCGCATCGGCATCAAGACATACAGCGCCGCGCTCTTGTCGTTCTCGCGGATCAGCGTCGGGGCGGCGGCGTCGGCAAGATGGACTTCGATCGTGTCGCCGTCCAGCTGGCCCAGGATGTCGAGCAGATAGCGACTGTTGAAGCCGATCTCGAACCCCAGAGCGGTATAGTCGCCCGGGACCTCTTCCGCCGCCGTGCCGTTTTCGGGCGAGGTGACGGACAACGTGATCTTGTCGCGATCCAGCGCCATCTTCACCGCGCGGGTCTTTTCCGTCGCGATCGTGGAGACGCGGTCGACGCCTTCCTCGAAGCTGCGCGGATCGATCTTCAGGATCTTGTCGTTGCCGGTCGGGATGACCCGGCTGTAATCCGGGAAGGTGCCGTCGATCAGCTTCGACGTCAGCAGCGCCTGCCCGAGATCGAAGCGGATCTTGGTCGGCGACAGCGACACGCCGACCGACCCGTCGATCTCTTCCAGCAGCTTGCGCAGTTCGGCGATGCATTTGCGCGGAATGATCACGTCGGGCATCGCTTCCGCGCCATCGGGCCGCGGCAGCGTGATGCGCGCCAGACGATGGCCGTCGGTCGCCGCCGCCTTCAGCACCGGCTGCGGATCGTCCGACACGTGCCAGAAGATGCCGTTGAGGTAGTAGCGCGTCTCCTCCGTCGAGATGGCGAAGCGCGTCTTGTCGATAATCTGCTTGAGCGTTTCCGCCGGCAGTTCGAACGACACCGGCAATTCCCCTTCCGCGATCACCGGAAAATCGTCGCGCGGCAGCGTGCCGAGCTGGAACTTGGCGCGGCCCGCCATGATCGTCATCTTGCCCTCGGCCGCGGCGAGCGACACCTGACTGCCCTCGGGCAGCTTGCGCGCGATATCGAACAAGGTGTGCGCCGAAACGGTGGTCGCGCCCTGCGTGTCCACGGCGGCCGCGATCGTCTCGTTGATCTGCAGATCGAGGTCGGTCGCCATCAGCTTCAGCCCGCCCTCGGCGGTCGCCTCGATCAACACGTTGCTGAGGATCGGAATCGTGTTGCGGCGTTCGACCACCGACTGGACGTGGCTCAGCCCCTTCAGCAGGGTTGCGCGTTCGATCGTCGCCTTCATCGTATTTCCCCCGGGCCGCCGCCCAAATTTCGTGCCCGCCGAGCGTATGGAGTCGGGGGTATTGCCGGTCTCCTAACCTTAACGAAAAAAAGGGCTGGAGCAAGCGCTCCAGCCCTTCTTCCGCTGTCCGAAAATTCGGAGTGTCGGGCGTGCTTAGAAGCGCACGCCCACGCCGGCCAGAACCTGGTGGCGATCCAGATCGATGTCGTAGCCGTCGAGCTTGCCGTAATGCGAGTAACGATATTCGCCCTTCACATAGGTGTTGCCGCTCAACTTGCGCTCGATCCCCGCGCCGACCCGGAAGCCGCCGAGGTTGTCGCCCTGCTCGATCCGCGCGGTGCCGATGCTGTAATCGGTGTTGAAGCGGGCATTGGTGTAGCCGGCCTTGGCGTACAGCAGCGTATCCGGCGACAGGACGAAGCCCAACCGTGCGCCGGCGTACAGATCGCGACCGGCCTTGACGCGGATATTGTCGCCTGCGGTCAGCAGGTTGCTGTTGCGGGTCTTGATCGTCGAGCCGGTGATCTCACCCTCGACGCCGAGCACGACCCCACCGACCTGCGCATCGTAGCCGATCGCGCCGCCGTACAGCAGGCCGTCCTTGCCGTTCGAATTGTCCTTGCCGTCGGCGACCCGATCGTACCCGAGAATGGCTTCGGCGCGCGCGCCGGTGAACGGCGCCTGCTCGACGGGCACGTCCTGCGCGAAGGCCGGGGCGGCGATTCCGAGGGCCAAGGCTGCGCCGGCGGTGGTGATGATGATCTTACGCATTGTCATAACTCCAATTGTGCGACCCACCGTCTTCGCGGCTGGGACGAGCTAAATAAACGGCTCGGTTCGAGGTTGCATGAACCTCAGATAAACGCGGAAATCCGTTGCTTTTGCGCCACACGGGGTTGAAGGACGGGCGATGGATCCCAACGCCACAATGCCGCCGCACGAACGCCCGAGGCAGGGCCGCGACTTCATCGCGCGGCACGGCGAAACGGTGTTCAATGCGGCGAAAAGATTGCAGGGCGAGGCCGCACATACGCCGCTCACCCGTGCCGGATTTGCCCAGGCGGACGAGATGGGACGCGCGTTGCGCGCAGAATTGGGCGCGAAACCGGCGCTGACCTTATGGTCGTCCCCCACCGGCCGGGCGCTGCAGACGCTGGCGGTGATCGCCGAACACCTGGAACTCGACTGGCACGAGACGAAAACCGACTCGCGACTGGTGGAGATCGGCATGGGCGGCTGGGGCGGGCGCTATTATGCCGACGTCATCGCCGAGGCCGGGCCGGTGTTCGATCCCGCCAGCGGCCTGTTGCTCAGCGCCCCCGATGGCGAGCGCTATCCCGCGATCGCCGCCCGCGTCGGCGGCTGGGCGCGGGACACGGCGGGGGACGCAGGCGACCGGCTCGTCATCATGCACGGCATCTCCAGCCGCGTGCTGCGCGGCGTGCTGACCTTCGCGCCCGACGTGCCCGGGTTCGACGCGCCCGCCCTGCGCGGGCTGCCGCAGGGATCGGTGGTGGAGATCCACGGCGGCGTGGAGCGGATCGTCCATCTCGGCACCGGCGGCGGGGGCGCGTGAAGGCGCTACCGTTGCTGCTGGCACTGCTCGCCGCGCCGGCCCTCTCGGCCGAAGCGCCCGACGTGTCGCCCAAGATATCGTTGGGGGTGTTCGATCGCTGGGGCGCGTTCGCCGACCCGGCGCCACGACGGTGCTACGCGATCGCCCAGCCCGTGCAGGCCGGCGGCGCCTCGCGCTGGCGCCCGTTCGCCAGCATCGCCAGCTGGCCGGCGCGCGGCGCGCGCAACCAGCTGCACATCCGCCTGAGCCGCGAACGCGATGCCCGCGCGCGCGTCACCCTGTCGGTCGGCGAGCGTCGCTTCGCGCTGATCGTCGGCTCCGCCGACGCCTGGTCGCCCGACCCGCGCACCGACGCCGCGATCGTCGCCGCGATCCGATCCGGCCGCAGCATGAGCGTGGAATCGTTGAGCAGGAGCGGCCAGCCCTTTGCCGACGTCTATGCCCTGCGCGGGGCCGCGACGGCGATCGACGCCGCGTCGCTGGGATGTGCGGCGCGGTAGCTGGAAATTCCCGGCAATTTCGCCTATGTGGCGGCGATGCCCAATACCGCGACGACTCTCATGCCCATTCCGGGGCACATCGACCCCGTGCCCGTGCCGCGCGACTTCAAGCCGCGTGCCGATGGCCGGATCGACCTGCTCGGCCTGACCAAGATGGACCTGCGCCTGGCGCTGGAGACGTCCCAGCTCGAGCCGAAACAGGCGAAACTGCGCGCCAAGCAGATCTGGCACTGGATCTACAATCGCGGCGTGACCGAATTCTCGCTGATGACCGACATCAGCAAGACGATGCAGCCATGGCTGGAACAGAGGTTCGTGATCAGCCGCCCGCAGGTGGTGGAGGCGCAGGTGTCGACCGACGGCACGCGCAAATGGCTCCTGCGCAGCGACGATTCGCAGGATTACGAGATGGTGTTCATCCCCGATGCGGATCGCGGCACCCTGTGCGTGTCGAGCCAGGTCGGCTGCACGCTCAACTGCCGCTTCTGCCATACCGGCACGATGCGGCTGGTGCGCAACCTGACGCCGGGCGAGATCGTCGGCCAGGTCATGCTGGCGCGCGACGCGCTGGGCGAATGGCCGAGCCAGCCCGAGGGGCGCATGCTGACCAACATCGTGATGATGGGCATGGGCGAGCCGCTGTATAATTTCGACAATGTCCGCGATGCGCTGAAGATCGTGATGGACGGCGACGGCATCGGCCTGTCGCGCCGTCGCATCACGCTCAGCACCTCGGGCGTGGTGCCGATGATGGCGCGCGCTGGCCAGGAGATCGCGGTCAACCTCGCCGTGTCGCTGCACGCCGTGACGAAGGAGGTGCGCGACGAGATCGTGCCGATCAACAGGAAATATGGCATCGAGGAATTGCTGCAGGCATGCGCCGACTATCCCGGTGCCAACAATGCCCGGCGGATCACGTTCGAATATGTCATGCTGCGCGACAAGAACGACAGCGATGCCGAGGCGCACGAACTGGTCCGCCTGCTTAAGCATTACGACCTGCCGGCCAAGGTGAACCTGATCCCGTTCAACCCCTGGCCCGGGGCACCGTACGAATGCTCGACGCCGGAGCGGATCAAGTCGTTCTCGAACATCATCTTCGACGCCGGGATCTCTGCCCCGATCCGCACCCCGCGCGGACGCGATATCGATGCCGCCTGCGGCCAGCTGAAGACCGCCAGCGAGAAACAGAGCCGCGCCGATCTCGACCGGCAAGCCGAAGAGAAGCTGGCCGCGTTGGGTTGACGATTGGTCGGAAAGCGGCGGAGAACAGCCTATTGTCGCCGTCGTGGCACGAGTTTGGCGACGTCAAAGAAGTTCATGCGTTTGTGAATTTTCGCCCAAGGGCTAAAAGATTTGCGGCTTACGTTGCGCCGCGCAAAAGTTCCGGGGGGCCGCAAATATTTAAGAATCAAAATGGGTTTGAAAATAATTGACGTGGCATAAGCTTTCGTTTTGATTTCAAGCCCATGAGTATTTCTACCTACAGAATTCCCAGCAAACATCCGGACGAGGAAAATCGCGAGCGCGCCGTGATCCGGTCCGGTGTTTTAACGCTTGTGCAGAGACAGGCGCTGACCCCGGTATTGAACGTCGTTCGCGATGAACTTGGCGTGGCCGGATCCGGTATTACGATCGTCTATCAGGAGTCCGCCATCCTGGTTGCGGCGGCGGGATTTCCTGTCGGGGTCTATGATCGTGCGACGTCCTTTTGCGCGCACGCCATCCTCAACCCCGACGAACCGCTGATCATTTCGGACACGCGGAACGACGAACGGTTTTGCGGCAATCCCTTTGTCGGAAAAGCCGAGGGCGTTTTGTTCTACGCTGCCATCGCCCTGGTCGATGACGACAATCTGCCGTTGGGGACGCTCTGGGTATTCGATGCGAAACCGCGAGAGGCGCTGACCAGCGGCGAAATCGCCTTTCTCCGCCGGGTATCGCAGGCGGTGACCGCCTTGCTCCGGCGGCATGCCGGCGCGGGCGTCGCTCCGCATCGCACCGCGCGCGGATGATCGACGGGCGCGACCGGCCGATCGCCGCATCCCCGTCACAATATCCGATCCGCGGGTTTCGGGATGCCCCCGCGATCGCCCGACACGTAGTCGCGCGGTGCATATGCCTCGCGCAGCCTAGCCTTGACCCGGCGTATCGGGCTAGGGCGCTGATCGACACTGGCGGAGCGCGGACATTCTGGATCCCATCACCATCGCGCTGACGCTCGGTGCCGGAACGATCGGCGGCATGATGAATGCCCTGGCCGGCGGCGGCACCTTCGCGACCCTGCCGGCGCTGATCGCGATCGGCCTGCCCGCCAACGTCGCCAACGCCACCTCGAACGTCGCCCTGCTGCCCGGTGCCGCGACCAGCGCGTTCGGGTTTCGCGACGAATTGGGGCCGGTCGGTGGGGTCGACTACAAAATGCTCGCCGGGATCACCTTCGTCGGCGGGCTGGCCGGCAGCCTGCTGCTGGTGGTGACACCGAGCCATGCGTTCGACGTGATCATCCCCTGGCTGTTGCTGTTCGCCTTCGTCGTATTGGCGTTCGGGCGCAGCGCCGCCGACTGGCTACATGCGCGCGTCACGATCGGCCCGCGCAGCCTGGTCGCGGCGCAGACATTGCTCGGCATCTATGGCGGCTATTTCGGCGGCGGCGTCGGGCTGATGACCACCGCGATCTACGGCCTGCTCGCCGGCGTCACGCCGCGCGCCCTGTTCGCGCCGCGTACGCTGATGCTCGCGGTGGCCAATGCGGCGGCGGCGATCGTGTTCGTCGCCGCCGGTCTCGTCTATTGGGCGGCGTGCCTGCCGATGCTGGCCGGATCGATCGTCGGCGGCTGGCTCGGCGCAAAGGTCGGGCGCCGGCTGCCGCCGGCCGCCGTGCGGATCTGGACCTTGCTCGTCACGGGCGTGACGACGGCGGTGTTCTTTTGGCGCGCCTATGCGTGACGATCACTCCGGCCGGCGCATGCGAAACAATTGCGCCTCGCCGATCTCGAAATAATCGCCCCAGCCGCCGCCGCGCAGGATCGGCTGCGCCTTCGCCGTCCGGTACACGCCCTCCTCGATCAATGCCGGGTCGATATGGATGCCGATCGCCTCGCCCAGCACCAGCCATTGATCGAGGTCACGGCCTTCCTTCGTTTGCAGCCGGATCAACTGCGTCAGCCGGCATTCGAACGCCACCGGGCTGGCTGCGACGCGCGGCGGGGCGACGAGGCGGGACGGCGCCGCCTCCAGACCGGCGCGGACGAATTCGTCTTCCTTGGCCGCGGTCGAGCTTGCGTTCATCGCCTCGGCCAACGGGCGGGTGGCGAGATTCCAGACGAACTCCTTCGTGTCGGCGATGTTGGCGACGCTGTCCTTCCAGCCCATTGAGGAAAAGCCGATCAGCGGTGGCGCATAGTTGAACAGGTTGAAGAACGAATAGGGCGCCAGATTGCGCACCCCCGCCGCGCTGACCGTGCTGATCCAGCCGATCGGGCGCGGTGCGACGATCGCGTTGAGGGGATCATGCGCCAGACCGTGACCATCGGCCGGCTGGTAGAAATAGGGATCGGGCATGCGCGGCGTGGTCCTTCGGTATCGCTGTTCAACGGATCGACTTACCCGCTATGTAACCGAACGCACGGCGGATACGAATGAGGGCAGAGATGGAAAATTCGACATCCCCCGATCCCCTGCAGGCTCCCGCTCGGTCGATCTACCGCCACCGGCTGACGACGCGCATCTGGCATTGGCTGAACGTCGTGACGATCTTCATCATGATCGGCAGCGGGCTGACCATCCTCAACGCGCATCCGCATCTGTATTGGGGCGCGTATGGCGCGAATTTCGATCACGCCTGGCTGCACACGCCGCATTGGCCGAGCTATCTGACGATTCCTGCCGGCTACAATCTCGCGATCGCGCGGCGCTGGCACCTGACCTTCGCTTTGGTCTTCGCGTTCGGCCTGGTGTTCCTGATGGTGTCGAGCCTGATCAACCGGCATTTCCAGCGCGACCTGCGCGTCCGCCTCACCGAGCTGCGCCCCGCCGCCCTGCTCCACGATCTGAAAGAGCATCTCGCCTTCCGCTTCCACGATCCGAAGCATCCGTCCGCGTACAACATCTTCCAGAAGCTGTCCTACGTGCTGGTGATCTTCATCCTGATCCCGCTGATGATCCTGACCGGCCTGACCATGTCGCCGGGCATGAACGCGGCTTGGCCGTGGCTGCTGGACGTGTTCGGCGGGCGGCAATCGGCGCGCTCGATCCATTTCATCGCCGCGTCCGGGCTGGTCGCGTTCATCATCGTGCATCTGACACTCGTGATCCTCGCCGGGCCGATCAACGAGGTGCGATCGATGATCACCGGGCGCTGGACCGTGCCGCCGGAGGAAGAGGCATGACCGTCCTGACGAGACGCACGCTGATCGGCGGCGCGGCAGCCTCGGCCGGGCTGCTGCTCGGCGGATGCGACCGGTTCGCGCAGAACGAGCAGTTCCGGCAGATTCTGTTCTCGGGCGAGAAGATCAACCAGCATCTGCAGCGCCTGCTGACCGATCGCGATGCGCTCGCCCCCGAATTCCGTCCCGACCAGATGTCGCCGCGCTTCCGCACCAACGGCACAGCCGATCCCGGCACGCCCGCCTACACCGCGATGGTGGCGGAGAATTTCGCGCATTGGCACCTGAAAGTCGGCGGGCTGGTGGCGCGCCCGCTCTCGCTCTCGCTCGCGCAGCTGCGATCGATGCCGTCGCGCACCCAGATCACGCGCCACGATTGCGTCGAGGGTTGGAGCGCGATCGGCAAATGGCACGGGCCGACGCTGAAATCACTGCTGCAGGCCGCCGGGATCCGGCCGAATGCGCGCTACGTCGTGTTCACCTGCGCCGATCTCTATGGCGGCGCGCCCTATTACGAATCGATCGATCTGGGCGATGCCTTCCATCCGCAGACGATCCTCGCCTGGTCGATGAACGACACGGTGTTGAGCGTCGGCC
Organism: Sphingomonas sp. Leaf357; assembly: GCF_001423845.1. Lineage (NCBI taxonomy): Bacteria > Pseudomonadati > Pseudomonadota > Alphaproteobacteria > Sphingomonadales > Sphingomonadaceae > Sphingomonas > Sphingomonas sp. Leaf357. The sequence goes on from NZ_LMPM01000001.1 coordinate 297,182, forward strand.
ACGGCGCGCCGATCCGCCTGCGCGTCGAGCGCCAGCTCGGTTACAAGCATGCCAAGTACGTCATGGCGGTCGACGCCGTGGCGTCGCTCGCCGGAATCGGCCAGGGCAAGGGCGGATATTGGGAAGATCGCATCGATTATGATTGGTATGCGGGCATTTGACCGTTCCGTTTGACGGCCGGAATCGTTACGGAACCGGGTCATGGCTCTGATCGATCTGTTTCTCGCTCGCCGCGTCAAGCGCGGGCAACTCACCGTCCACCACGCCGACGGCAACACCTCCCACTTCGGCACGCCCGATCCCGCCTTTCGGGACGTGACGATCCGCTTCGCCGACAAGGGCGCGGCCAACTTCATCGTGCGCAATCCGGGGCTGGGCGCGGCGGAGGCGTTCATGGACGGACGCCTGCTGATCGAGCAGGGCGACATTCGCGATCTCGTGAACCTGCTGGCGGGCAACGGCCCGTGGGAAGCCGGCGGGCGCGGGCTGAAGCCGTCCCCGGCGCGTCGCGCGGTCGCCGCCGTCACGCACCGGCTCAACCGCATCAACATGGCGCGCAAATCGAAGCGCAACGTGGCGCACCATTACGATCTCAGCGACCGGCTCTACGATCTCTTCCTCGATGCCGACCGGCAATATAGCTGCGCCTATTACACCGATCCCGCCAACAGCCTCGAACGGGCGCAGGCCGACAAGAAGGCGCATATCGCCGCCAAGCTGGCGTTGAAACCGGGCATGAAGGTGCTCGACATCGGCTGCGGCTGGGGCGGCATGGCGCTGTACCTGCATGCCCAGACCGGTGCCGAGGTGCTCGGCGTCACTCTGTCCGAGGAGCAGCTGAAGGTGGCGCAACGCCGCGCCCGGGACGCTGGCGTCGCGGACCAGGTGAAGTTCGAGCTGATCGATTATCGCCACGTTACCGGACGGTTCGATCGGATCGTCTCGGTCGGCATGTTCGAACATGTCGGCCCGGCGCATTACCGCGCCTTTTTCCGCAAATGCCGCGAACTGCTCACCGAAGACGGCGTGATGCTGCTCCACACGATCGGGCGCATGGGCCAGCCCGGCGTCACCGACGATTTCACCGCGAAATACATCTTCCCTGGCGGCTACAGCCCCGCTTTGTCGGAAATCGTGCGCGGGTATGAAGGGTTGCGCATGTTCCCGACCGATATCGAGGTGCTGCGGCTGCATTACGCCTACACCACCGACGATTGGTACGATCGTGCGGTGGCGGCCAGGGATCAGATCGTCGCTCTGTACGACGAACGATTCTACCGCATGTGGACCTTCTACCTGGCGGGCGCGAGCCAGGCGTTCCGCTATGGCGGCCTGTGCAACTATCAGGTGCAGCTGACGCGCAGCCGGCTCGGCGTGCCGATCACGCGCGACTATATGTTCGAGGAAGAGCGCCGGCTGAGGGGCTGACCCCCTCAGCCGGCACGTCGCGAACTCAGTGCGCCGCCTGCGGCCCGCGTTCCAGTCCGCTTGCCGCCAGTTGCGCGTCGATCATCGCCAGCAGCCGGTCGAGCGCGGCCTGATCCTTCGCCTCGGCCCGCGCGACGAGCACGTCCTGCGTGTTCGAGGCGCGCAGCAGCCACCAGCCGTCCGGAGTGTTCACGCGCGCGCCGTCGGTGCGATCGACATCGGCGCCCTCGGCCTCGAGCCGGTCGAGCACTTCCTCGACCACCGCGAACTTGCGCGATTCGTCGACCTGGAAACGCATTTCGGGCGTGTTGACCAGCGCCGGCATCGCGCCGCGGATTTCGGTCATCGACTTGCCGATCATGTGCACCGCGCGGATCAGGCGGACGGCGGCGTATTGCGCATCGTCGAAACCGTAATATTCGTGCGCGAAGAAGATGTGACCGCTCATTTCGCCGGCCAGCGGTGAATCGGTCTCCTTCATCTTGGTCTTGATGAGGCTGTGGCCGGTCTTCCACATCAACGGCTTGCCGCCCAGTTCGGCGATCCGGTCGTACAGCATCTGGCTCGCCTTCACGTCGGCGATGATCGTCGCGCCGGGCATCTCCTTCAGCACCGGCACCGCCAGGATCGACAGCAGCTGATCGCCCCAGATGACGCGGCCCTCGCCGTCGATCGCGCCGATCCGGTCGCCGTCGCCATCGAATGCCAGTCCGAAATCGAGCTTCTTCTCCGCGACGAGCGCCTTCAGATCGGCGAGATTCTTCTCCTCGGTGGGATCGGGATGATGGTTGGGAAAATTGCCGTCCACGTCGGTGAACAGCAGGTGATGCTCACCCGGCAGCAGCTTGGTGAGCTTCTCGATCACGGGGCCGCTGGCGCCGTTGCCGGCATCCCAGCCGATGCGGTACGCGCCGCCGGCATAGCCCGCCATCAGCCGCCCGACATAATCGTCGACGATATCGACGTCCGAGACCGTGCCTTCGCCCTCTTCCCAGTCCCCGGCCTCGGCCAGCTTGGCCAGATCCTGAATATCGGCGCCGAAGAACGGCTTGTGCTGCAGCACCATCTTGAAGCCGTTATACTCGGCGGGATTGTGGCTGCCGGTTATCTGGATGCCGCCATCGACCTCGAGGATCGCCTCGGCATAATATAGCTGCGGCGTCGGCCCCATGCCGGTGCGCACCACGTCCACGCCACCCGCCGTCAGGCCGGCAACCAATGCCGCTTCCAGCTCCGGCGACGACGTCCGCCCGTCATAACCGACCGCAACCCGCGTACCGCCTGCGCGCCGCACGCGCGTGGCGAAGCCGCGACCGATCGCGTTGGCATCGGCCGTGCCCAGGGTTTTGCCGACGATGCCGCGGATATCGTATTCGCGCAGGGACGTGGGATCGAAACGGTGCGTCATCGGGGCTCCTTGAAATTCAGGCTCGACACGCTGAAAAGCGCGCGGCGGGATTATGTTCAATTCTTATGCGGCGATACTCTAACGCTTCAACAACAGGTCGCGCGCGGCGTTGAGCCGGCTGGCGAGGTCGGCCGATCCGCCGCGATCGGGATGGACCGCACTCATCAGACGGCGATGCGCGGCGCGGATCGCCTCGGCATCGGCCTGTTCGCCCACGCCCAGCAGCGAGCGCGCCTCGGCCTCGGCATAGGTCGGGCGGACGACCCTCGGCGCAGGCCGGCGCGCGGGCTTGCGCAGCAGCAGCCAGCCGGCGAACAGGATCAGCCCGACGAGAAGCAGCTTCGACATCAGGCGAAGAGCGGAAGGTTCGCGGAGCTCGCAATCTCGGGCAGGGCCAGCGCGGCCATCATCTCGCGCAATTCCTGCCGCGCGGCGACGTGGCTCAACCCCATCTCGCCGAAGTCGCGCGCGTCGAGCATCGTCAGCCCCTTCGGGAACAGCTCGCGATAGATCACGCGCTCGCCCAGCCCCGGAATGATCCGGAAGCCGACGCGCTTGGCCAGTTGGTCGAGCGCCTCCGATACGCGGCGCATGTTGCGCGCCTCGATATGCTGGACGCGGTTCCGGAGCACGACCCAGTCGATCGTCGATCCATCCGCCTTCGCACGGGCCTTGCGCGCATCCCAGATCAGTTCGGCGTAGAAGCTCGGCCGGGTCACCTTGTAGGTGTCGGGATCGACCTGACCGATCAGATCGAAATCGACGAAGCTGTCGTTCATCGGCGTCACCAGCGTATCCGCGCGCTGCGCCGCCATCCGCGCGAAGCGATCGTCGCGGCCCGGCGTGTCGATCACCAGGAAATCGCTGCCCTCGGACAGAGCATCGAACGTCTCGGTGAAACGCGCCAGGCTCTCGCCATCGTGCGTCGCGTGGCGCGGGATCGCGAGATCCTTGCCCGATCGGCGCTGCGTCTCGGCGCGCAGATCGAGATAACGCCCCGTGGTGCGCTGGCGATGATCGAGATCGAACGCGGCCACGCGCGCGCCACGCGTCTGCAGCGCGATCGCGACATGCACCGCCGTGGTCGATTTGCCCGTTCCGCCCTTTTCGTTGGCGAAGACGATGATGTGTGGCTTTTGCGCAACCGTCGTCACTTCGAAAACTTGCCCCCGGTGCCTGCTTGGTTGCTAGGTCGATAGGCCCCCCATAGAAGACCCGGCCACCCTTGTCCCCGAACCCTTATCGAAGGCCCCTCGCCCGTGCAAACCATCCGTACCCTCGAACTGCTCCGTGACGGGATTGCCGCGCTGCGCGAGGGTGGCGGCCGGATCGCGCTGGTGCCGACGATGGGCGCGTTGCACGCCGGGCATATCGCCTTGATCGAGGCGGCGAAGCGCCCCGGCACGCGCGTGGTGGCGTCGATCTTCGTCAATCCCAAGCAGTTCGGCGCGAACGAGGATCTGTCGCGCTATCCGCGGCGCGAAAAGGCCGACACGCGGATGCTGACCGAGGCGGGCTGCGACCTGCTATGGATGCCGCCGGTGGATCTGATGTATCCGGCCGGCTTCGCCACCAACGTGTCGGTCTCGGGCGTGAGCGACGGCTTGGACGGCGCGGCGCGGCCCGGGCATTTCGACGGCGTGGCGACGGTGGTGAGCAAATTGTTCAACCAGGTCCGCCCGGACGTCGCCTATTTCGGCGAAAAGGATTTTCAGCAACTGGCCGTCATCCGCCGCATGGTCGCCGATCTCGACATGGGGATCGAGATCGTCGGCGTGCCGACCCAGCGCGAGGATGACGGGCTCGCTTTGTCCTCGCGCAACATCTATCTCGACGAAGGCGAGCGCGCCCGCGCGGTCGCGCTGCCCCGGGCGCTCGGCGTGGCGGCAAAGGCGATCGCCAAGGGCGACGATACCGAGGACGCCCTGAACGCGGCGCGCGAGGCGCTGATCGCGGCGGGGTTCACGATCGATTATGTCGAACTGGTCGATGCCGAGACGCTGGGCGCCCCCGATGCGACGCGCGAACGTCGCCTGCTCGCCGCCGCCAGGATCGGCACGACGCGGTTGATCGACAATCTGGCGGTGGCCCCGATCGCGTAGGTATGATTTTCGCCGGGTCGTTCACCAACTGTTTGCGATTTGCCGCCATAGACCCGAAACGGTTTTTCATTTTTCGCGCCTCCGCAATCGTCGTTAACCATTTCTTGACCCCGGCCCGGCATGGTCGTCGCATGGATTTTGGTTAACGGGGGTTAAAGACCATGGGCAGCAGCCTGAAGAGTGCGCAGTTCCTGATCGACAGCCGGTTGGCTGGCGCGGCACGCGGCGATGTTGACGCCTATTACGATCTCGGCATGGCATATTCGAGCGGTAGCGGCGGCGTGGACATCGACCTGATCGAAGCGCACAAATGGTTCAACCTGGCCGCCGTCGGCGGCAGCGAAGCGGCGAAAGCCTGCCGCGCCGAAATCGCCGAAGACATGTCGGCCCGCGAAATCGCCACCGCGCAGACCGCGGCCCGCGCCTGGCTGCAGATGACGCAGCGCCGCGCGGCATAAGCCTCGATCCTCCCCGGCACGGGGGGGGTGGCATGCGCAGCATGACGGAGGGAGGCCTCCGCGATCGCTACGCTGCGGCCAACACCCTCCATCCTTCGCGTGAAGAACGCGAACGGTCCCCCTCCCCGTTCCGGGGAGGATTATGCGTCCGCTTTGACGGCCGCCTTCTTCGCCGGAGCCTTCTTCACCGCCGCCTTCTTGGCCGGTGCCTTGTCTCCAGCCGGCTTCTTCGCCGCCGCCTTTTTCGGTGCGGCCTTCTTCTTGCCCTTCTTGACGGGTGCCGCCGCCGCGCGCGCGTCGATCAACTGCGCGGCCTCCTCCAGCGTCAGTGCATCCTTCTCGATGCTCTTCGGCAGGGTCGCATTGGTCTCGCCATCGGTGACGTAGGCACCGTAGCGCCCCTCCATCAACTTAATCTCCGCCTCCGTGCGCGGATGCAGGCCGAGCACCTTGAGCGGTGCCTGCGCGCCGCGCTGCGGGCGTCCGCCGCCCGCCGCGGCCTCGGCCAGCTTGACCACCGCCGCGTTCATGCCGGTCTCGAACACGTCCATCGTCGATTGCAGCCGGGCATATTTGCCCGCATGCGCCAGATACGGCCCGTAGCGCCCGATCGACGCCGTGATCGGCTCGCCGCTTTCGGGATGCGTGCCGACGGTGCGCGGCAGGCCGAGCAGCTTCAGCGCCCATTCCAGATCGAGTTCGCCGGGCAGGTCCTTCGGGATCGACGCTCGCTTCGCCTCCTTGCCTTCGCCCAGCTGGATATACGGCCCGAACCGCCCGGACTTGCGCTCGACCGGCAGGCCCGTCTCGGGATCGTTGCCCAGCGTCTCCGGCCCGGCATCGCCGCCATCCTCGCCACCGCCCTGCCCGAAGCGCCTTGTATATTTGCATTCCGGATAGTTCGAACACGCGACGAACGCACCGAACTTCCCGCCGCGCAGCGCGAGCCGCCCCTGACCGCAATTCGGGCACAGCCGCGCATCGCCGCCATCGGCCTGGGCCGGGAACAGATACGGTTCCAGGAACAGATCGAGCGCCGCCGTCACCTCGGACGGTTTCTGCTCCATCACTTCGGTCGTGCGCGGCTTGAAATCCTGCCAGAACGCCGCGAGTACCGCCTGCCATTCCGCGCGCCCGCCCGACACTTCGTCGAGTTCGTCCTCGAGGCCGGCGGTGAAATCATAGCCGACATATTTCTCGAAGAAACGTTCGAGGAATGCCGTCACCAGGCGTCCGCTTTCCTCGGCGAAGAAGCGATTTTTCTCGACCCGGACGTACGCGCGATCCTTCAGCGTCTTGATGATCGAGGCATAGGTCGAAGGCCGCCCGATGCCGAGCTCCTCCATCCGCTTGACCAGGCTCGCTTCGGAGAAACGCGGCGGTGGCTGGGTGAAATGCTGCTCGGCATGCACCGCCTTCTTGGCCGGCGCGTCGCCCTCGCGCAGGCGCGGCAGGCGCTTGGCGTCCTCGTCCTGCGTGTCGTCGCTGCCTTCCTCGTAGAGCGCGAGATAGCCGGGGAACAGAACCACCTGCCCGGTCGCACGCAGCCCCGTCCGGCCCGAACCGTCGAGCAGCTCGACCGTCGTCCGCTCCATCCGCGCGCTCGCCATCTGGCTGGCCAGCGCGCGCTTCCAGATCAGATCGTAGAGCCGCGCGAAATCGCCTGACCCCACCTTGTCCTTGCCGAAATCGGTCGGCCGGATCGCCTCGTGCGCTTCCTGCGCGTTCTTCGCCTTCGACGTATATTGCCGTGGCTTGTCGGGCACATAGCTCGCGTCATAGCGGTTCGCGACGGCGAGCCGCGCGGCCGAGATCGCGCTCGAATCCATCTGCACGCCATCGGTACGCATATAGGTGATCGAGCCGTCCTCGTAGAGCCCTTGCGCGATCCGCATCGTATGATCGGCCGAGAAGCCCAGCTTGCGCGCCGCCTCCTGCTGCAGGGTCGACGTCGTGAAGGGCGGCGGCGGGTTGCGCATCGCCGGCTTGGTCTCGACCGACTGGACCGAGAAGCGCCCCTCCTCGACCGCCGCCTTGGCCCGGAGCGCGGTGCCTTCCTCGCCGATCGACAGGCGATCGAGCTTCTTGCCCTCGAACGTCACCAGGCGCGCCAGGAACGGCGTGCCGTCCTGTTCCAGATCGGCCGTGACCGACCAATATTCCTGCGCCCGGAACGCCTCGATCTCGCGCTCCCGCGACACGATCAATCGCAGCGCGACCGATTGCACGCGCCCGGCCGATTTCGCGCCCGGCAGCTTGCGCCACAATACCGGCGACAGCGTGAAGCCGACAAGATAATCCAGCGCGCGGCGCGCCCGGTAGGCGTCGATCAGATCGTCGTCCAGTTCGCGCGGATGCTTCATCGCCTCCGTCACCGTCGCCTTGGTGATCGCGTTGAACGTGACCCGCTCGACCTCCTTGGGCAGCGCCTTCCGCGCGCGCAGCACCTCGCGCACGTGCCACGAGATCGCCTCGCCCTCGCGATCCGGATCGGTCGCCAGGATCAGGCGGTCGGCGGTCTTGGCGAGATCAGTGATCGCCTTCAGCTGCTTCGACTTGTCGGCGTAATTCTCCCACTCCATCGCGAACCCCTCTTCCGGGTTCACCGATCCGTCCTTCGGCGGCAGATCGCGGACATGGCCGTACGAGGCGAGAACGCGGTAGTCGCTCCCCAGATACTTTTCGATGGTTTTCGCCTTGGCGGGCGATTCGACGATGACGAGCTGCATGGGGGTGTGCGAATGTCCTTACGTGTACGCGCGAGGGTGGCAAGCCGGCGCGGGCATCGTCAATAGCCGGGTGGACAGGGTCGGCATAGATACGGCCGGGCAACAGGGGGCAATGTGGATCACGGGCACAAACAACTCGAACGGATGACGTTCTTTTCCGACGCGGTGTTCGCGATCGCCATGACCTTGCTGGTGATCGAGGTGCGCGTGCCGGAAGTGCATGTCCGCACCGACCTGGCATTGGCGCAGGCGCTGCTCGATCAACTGCCGAAATATATCGGGTTCGTCGTCAGCTTCATGGTCGTCGGGCGCTTCTGGGTCGGGCATCACCGGACGATGGGTCTGTTGAAAGGGCTCGACCAGCGGCTGGTGTGGATCAACCTGCTGTTCCTGATGGCGGTGGCGTTCATGCCGTTCCCGACCGCGGTGTTCAGCGATTATGTCGAACTGCGCGTGGGCGTCGGCCTCTATGCCGGGTGGCTGATGGTGCTCGGCCTCATGAACCACTGGCTGATCGTCACCGCGATGCGCGATGCCGACGCGCTGCGCGACGACGCCGATCCAAAAGACGTGCGGATGATGCGCCGGTCGAGCTGGATCCCGCTGATCATCGGGTCGCTCGCCTTCGCCGTCGGCATGGTGCGTCCGCTGGGGGCGCTGATCGTGCTGACGTTCGGATCGCCGCTGATCGGCTGGCTGGTGCGGCGCGAGTGGCGTAAGGCCAGGGAATGAACTGGTGATCCGATGATGGAGATCGTCATCTACGCCGGCAATGCGGGCGACCGGAACGAGCGCGGGATGCGCGGCTCCGTCGCACTCGGCACGGCGATCGCCGAGCGATACGGCGTGCCCGCCCGGATCGTCGGCGAAGCCGTTCCGCCGGTGCGCGGCGGATGGGCGGAACAGTTGCACGCCGCGATGCCGAACCTGCTATCATTGTCGCAACAGGTCGCCGAACGGCTCGAGCGCGACGATGGCGGCCTGATCCTCACCATGGGCCGCTGTGCCGCCAGCATCGCCACGTTGCCGCCGATCGCGCGGCATCACCCCGACGTGGCGATCGTGTGGTTCGACGCGCACGGCGATTGCAACGTACCGGCCACGGGCGACGCCGCCGCCGCCAATTATCTTGGCGGCATGGTCCTGACCGGCGCGGCCGGCGAGTGGGACACCGGATTGGGTCGGGGTCTGAACCTGGCCAACGTCATCCTCGTCGGAGCCCGCGATCTGGACCCGCCGGAACAGGCACGGATCGATTCGGGACAGATCGTTGCGCTGCCGGTGGGCGACGGGTTGGCCGCGCGGCTGGAGCAGGCGCTGCGCGGGCGACGCGTGTACATCCACCTCGACTGCGACGTGCTCGACGCAGGTCTGCTGGCGACCGAATATCAGATGGCCGGCGGTCTCGGATGGGCCGAACTGCGCGAAGCGTTCGAAATGCTCGCACTGCATCGGCCGGTGGGGTTGGAGATCGCGGAATACGAAGCCACGTGGCCGGACGGTACGCCGAGCGAGCGTTCCGAACTGCTCGTCGCGATCCACCCGGTTCTGACGGCGCTTCAGGCAGCCGGTCGCACCTGACGCGACATTCACGTTCCATGGGGAAATCGCTGGATGCCCCGTGAGGGCTGGCTCTAAGAGGCAAATTCAACAAGTTAGCGTGTCAAACCGGGCCGAACCGGCGCAACAGTTACCGAGGGGGCCGCATCATGAAGTGGCTAACCGTTCTGAGGCTTCCAAGGCCAAACATCGGGGGGTCACCACCGAGTCGGTAACGGCAAGAACGGGCCGTCCTGACAATTTAAATCGGCAGAACTCCAGTTGGCCTGTTGGTCCCGAAAAATTGCGCGGTCGCGGCTGGTATTCACCGTGCCGCACCGTCCAGCTCATCGAACGGGGGAAGCATGAGCGCGGCCCTCGCTTTGTAATCTGGACGTTCTTCGCGAACCGTCGAATCGACTTGCGCTTCCCGCCGATCGGGTGCGCCTCCCGGAGGCGCGCAGAGTTTTTGGCGCTTCATCGCCTTGCCGATGTTGGAGGTGAACCCGTCACGCTCCCGCGCCGTGGCGGTATCGACCTGGCTCGATCAGGCGATGTGATCGGGCTGGATTGTTGCCGGTGAGCATTTGCGACGATTTGCTTGCCGCCGCACTGAGCTACGCCGAACGCGGGTGGCCGGTTTTTCCGTGTGATCCTCGTACAAAGCGGCCGCTATTGCCTCGCGACAGGGACGCGGATGGCACGCCCATAAAAAACTCCGGCGGCGTCAAAAAGGCTTCAACGGACGAGGCGCAAATTCGGCAGTGGTGGCGGAAGTGGCCGCGCGCAATGATCGGTATAGCGGTCGGCGCGGCTGGCTTGCTGGTGATCGACTTTGATCCACGAACCGATGATATTGTTGACGACGCGACCGGCGAAATCATTGGACAGGAGGTCTGGACGCTCGATCGCTTGAAGGCAGCGCTAGCCGCAGTCACCGACGGCGATCTGCCTGATACGCTGATTGGCATCACCCGTTCGGGTGGCGAACATCACTGGTTCAAAATGCCGGCCGGCACGCCGATCGGCAACCCCGGCAGCCTACCGAGACACATCGATGTCCGCGGCGATGGCGGATACGTCATCGTTTCCCCCAGCCACTTCGACGGCGACGCTGACAACGCGCCGGGTGATTATCGATGGCTATCGGACGCCGACGCCTCCCGAATCGCCGAACTGCCGATGGCCGTGGTGGAATTGCTCCGCGCGAAGCCCGGCTCTACTCGCGCCGATCCTTCGCAGGCTAGCATGACCACGACATCGTTCGCGGTCGATGTCGATGAAGCGCATCGCCGGTACGCGCTCAACGCGCTCGATCGCGAGATATCAGAGCTGGCGGCAACCCCTAAGGGTGGCGGCCGACATAACGGCCGCAACCAAGGGGCTTACCATGCGGCGTTCAATCTGGGGCAGTTCGTAGGCGCTGGCGCGCTCTCCGAAACGATCGTCCGGATGTCGCTGCTGGAGGTAGTAAGGGGTTTCGATCCATCTGCCTATCAGTCCCACGCCACTGCGATCGATAACGGCATCGAAAACGGGCGAGCCAAGCCGCGCGACCTATCCTTGATTGGCGCGTCTGCGCGCCGATCGACACACCAGCTCACGCGCCCGCATGATGCGGATCGCCCCTTCGCGCCGATCGATAGCCACGATAGCCACCCGGCCGCGCAAGCGGGGCGCGCGGTTTCCCACCGTAAACGCGGCGATGATCAATCCTCCCGAGATGGGAAGGTAAGCGACGCTGCTGCGCTGAGTGTGGCGGATCGGACGCGGGTCATCAACATCACCGAATCGTGGTTCGTGCGACAGCTCGCCGGGTTCGACGGCACGATCGAGGCCGCAACGGCGCTTGCCTTTGCCATCGGCCGGCGTAGCGCGGCAGGGCTGATGGATCTCTCGGCCGCATCTGGAAAGCTGGCGGCTGCGGCGACAGATATTCCCGGCGCCGACGACGAAATTCAGCGTTCCATTACCGCCGGCGGGCAACGCGGGTTCGATATCACACCCATTCTCGTGACGCTGGCATGTTCGAGATACCCACTTACCGATTTCGGCATCGCAGAGCGGTTCCGCGAACGGTTCGGTGCCAATTACCGTTTCACGACTGCGAAGGGCTGGCTGGGCTGGGACGGCCGTCGATGGAAGGTTCTCGATCAAGAGGAGAAAACGCCGCCAGCTGAAGTGATCGCAGCTGTCTTCGAGACCATTCGCATGATCCAGGCGGAGGCTAAGGCGATCGCCGGCACGGGCGTGCGTCACGATCTCGATACCGAACGCAAGGTGATATCTCCCGATGTGAAGGATGCGCACGCGCTCGACCGGTGGAGCCACAAGGGCAAATCGTTTGAGTTGTTCTCTGAGACAGTGCGCAATTTCGGCCGGCGGTCGGAAACGACGGGCAAACCCGAGAGCGTGGCGAAGCTGGCGCGCCGCTGGCTGACGGTGCCGATCGAGGATTTCGATCGCGATCCGCTGGCGATCGGCGTCCTGAACGGCACACTTCGGTTCGATCATGGGCGTCACGCGGACGGCACCGGTTGGGCTAGCGTGGAACTCTCGGACCATCGTCGCGAGGATTACAATACGAAGCTTGCGCCGATCGTCTACGACCCGGCCGCCACCGCCCCGCTGTACGACTCGATGCTGGAATGGGCGCAGCCGGACCCGGTCATGCGTAGATACCTCCACCAAGTGGGCGGCTATGGTGCGACGGGCCTAACCGGCGAACACAAGCTCTGGTACAATTACGGGCGCGGCCGAAACGGTAAATCAACCACGATTGATGCGTGGTGTCACGCGCTGGGCGACTATGCGGCTACAACGCTGATCGAGACGTTCCTCGACCAGGGCATCAAGAAGCGTGGCGATCAAGCGTCACCGGATCTCGCCCGGCTTGGCGGTGTGCGCATGCTGCGCGCGTCCGAACCAGATCGGGATGCCAAGCTCAACGCAGCCCTCATCAAGTTCGTCACCGGCGGCGAGCCGATCCCGACGCGCGCCCTACATCGCGGTTTCTTCGAACTATTACCGCGCTTCAAGCTGATCATGAGCGGCAACAGCAAACCGGGCATCCCGGATACCGATGACGGTATCTGGAGCCGGATGAAGCTCATCTCATGGCTGAAGAACATCGACCTCGAATTCCACGATGATGGCACGCCCAAAAAGGATCCGCAGCTCCTCGACAAGATCAAGAGCCGCGAAGCCTCAGGCGTCTTCATGCGCTTGGTTGATGGCCTCCTCGACTATCTCAAGCATGGGTTGATCGAGCCGGCAACGGTGACAGCGGACACTCAGGCGTACCGCGACGCCAGCGACCCGCTCGCCCGTTTCCTGCGTGAGTGCGTGGTTCCCGACGACCAGAGCAGCGTCCAGTCCTCGATCCTTCATGGCGTCTTCGTCGCATGGGCCAAGGCGGCAGGCGAGCGTGAGTGGTCCAACAAGGGCTTCTCCGGTGCGATGACAGACAAGGGATACCGAAAGCACAAGTCGAACGGGATGCACTGGCTGGACCTTCGGCTGGTCCGTGCCGCTTCCGACTTCGTGGATGATGAGGGGCGCGTGCGCGTCCTCGGAGAGGCCCTGCCCACCGCCGCGCCGGCTCCGTCCCCCAGACCCCCGCCGGATTGGGATGATGATGGTCCGCTCTAATCCTCCCGTGCTGGGAAGGAAGTGGGAAGGTTTTGGGAAGCAGAAACGGGAGTTTTCTGCGGGTTTGGGAGGGTTGGAACGGTTTTGGCGATGTTCCGTACATCATGCGCATGCAGGCAGGCGCATGCACAGGACAACATATTCAATAACCCTTCCAACCCTCCCAAACCTCCCATGGAAAGAAACTAAGTTATTAGGAACTAAGGATATGCCTAAAAACCGGGTCGGGAGGATCGAGGCTTTTGGTGGGAAGGTTGCGGGAGGATCGTTACCGGTGGCTCGGTCTCGACTTCAACCCGCACCGTCGAGCCGGAACGCAGATGCTGGCGCGGTCGCCAGCGCGTGCGTCGGCGGGCGCGACCGCCAGCCCCCCGGGGGGGGTCAAATCTGGGACGAGGGTCCAGACCTAGACCACCTGTACCCGCACGCAGGGACTTTTTTCTCGGTACGCGGATTTTCGGGGGTCGCCTCGGCCAAATCGGCTGCCGTAGCGGCCTCAGAATGCCTCTCTGGACGTGAGATTGCTTCGGAAGGTCTGACGGCCATCCCGCGCATCACCGGGCATCGTGGGGCTGCCAACCGGCTAGGTGAGATGCGGCCGACCTTTGGCGGCTCGCGGCCTCAATTGAAGCGAATAAATTCTCTGACCGCTTCGGTGCGCCGATGAACCTCGGGACGCTCGATGACCTGGGCCGGATCGGCGACATGCCGAGCGTTCCATCGATCCGCCGGCTGATCGCGGCGCGGAAGGACTTTCCCGTGATCCAGCGCGGGCAGTACGGCAAGCCGTACATTCTCGATCTCGATGCCGCTGCCGCATTCATTCGAGAACATTGGCGCGACGGCCGGAACGAACGCCGGCTGCGCCGCCTCGCGGAAAAGCAAGCGGCTGTTATACCGTCGAAGCAACATGTTTTGCCGGGTCTGTTCGATCTTTCGGACGTGCCCGCAACGTGATGGATGCCGGCCGCCTCGACGTGCCTGGCGTGCGCCCAACGGTCGGCGATCTACGCCGCGCTCGCGACGTGCTTGCGTCTGCCGGCGAGGCGTCTGTCGCGACTGTGGCCGAGGCGATCGGCGCGATCCTCAACGGGCTGGACCCTGTTACCGCTCTGGGGCTGAAAGCCACGGCCGGACAGCGATCGGCTTTGACTGTGGATCGGATCGCCAGCCGTAATCAGCTCTTGCGCAGCATGGCGCGCCGCCACTTCGCCGAGATGTGCCCCAGCGCTCAAGCGCGTGAGATCGCCGCTGTTGCCAATACATACTGGCGGCGCGCCGCGCGAGCAGACGCGACGCTTGAGGAAATGCCAAGCAGCTATGTCGGGATGCCGCGCGAGTTCCTGTTTCATATCGCCCGCCTGCCGACGACCATCCCCAGCGAGCGGACCATCCGCCTAGTGTTGGCATCATGAAACGGAAATCCGCTGGCAGCGGAAGGACGCTTTTCGCTGCCACCATGATCCCCGAAACCACGGCCACTGAATGCGCCGCAACGCACCGAAAGAGGAAACCATGACGCTCTCCAAAGCATCGCAAGCCGAAAACACCGTCCGCGCCGACGATTGGGAGGATGCTGACGAACCGTGGACCCTCCGCGCCCTGAAACGGGGTGAGCGCGAAACTTTGCTACGTTGGTCAAAGTACCGCTTACCTAACGTCACGCCGCTCGCAAGTTTCGCGGATTATGCCGCAGCGGCGGAAAAGCGTGCCGACATTGCTCGTGCGCGGAGCGTGAGTGAGACCGAACTCAGAAAAGCCGTTACCGAAATTGCGCGCGGTATCGCGGCGCGACAGGAAGATCAGACGGCTAAACAGGCGCAGGCCATTTTAGACGGGCGCGCCAATGAGGCATTCGAAGGATTCGAAGAGCTGAAGAGTCAGCAGGCGCGCCTATCACAACAGTTGAAGGTCTATGGCGTCGCACTGCGAACACAGGAGGGAGTCGTTGCCGAGATCAGATCGGAGCGCTCGATAGACGCGGCCGATGCTATGCGCCCTGCGCACCAAGCGGCCGTGGCCGATATCGCTGTCGCTGTCGCGCAACTGCGGGAGGCTTTCGACCGAGAAGAGGCAGCGCGAACGCTGGTGACAAAAGCTGGGTACGATGCCCGCCTCCCGAGTTTTTCCCCCGGCACGGCCATGCGGCAGGGTGGCCAGCTCGATGAAATTGAACGCCGCGCCCGCGAGTATACCCGGTGAGCTGGCGGGCCGGCATCCATGGCTACGTGGCCCGCTGGGGTGTCGTCACTGGACCGATCGGCCGGCCGAATGCGCCGCATCTTTCGCGGCCTGCACGCTTCGAGCGAAACTGTTTCACCTACGACGCCGCCAGCATCGAAATCTGGTTTATGCATCGCAGGGCACAGTCGTACGGAGCCGGTGAGTCTCTCGATCTGCGCATCTGGCCTGATGCTTACGGGCTTGCGTTCGCCTTCAGGCCGCCCGCCAGCGCTCACAGTCTCGTGTGTGGAGTCGCGGACGGACGGTACGCACAATGCTCCGCTGGGTTCGCGATCGAGGCGAATACGGTCGTGAGCCAAGGCGGGGTAGTTTTCGATAGTATTTCGAGGGCAGCGCTGAGCGAGATCAGCATCTGTCCGCGCGGAGCATGTCCTGGCACCGCGTGCTGGCACGCAGCCAACGTGCCGCACGGGTTGCCGGCGCACGCGGCGGCGGTGTTGCCCCATTGGCTGGGCGGCCGTGTCGGGTTGGCGGCGTGATCGCGGATTTCACCGCGCAGACCCAATGGGCCATGCACCCTATGTTCCTCGACGCGATGCTGAAGCGCGCGGCGATTGAGACGCTCTTGCCCGAGACGTTGATGCGGCTCGCGGCCGGCTTTTCGGGAGGGAAGGATGCGGCGAAGCCAGCTCAGCCGGTACGGGACGGCGCATTGTTCGTCCTCCCGGTGGTCGGAGTGCTTGCACCGCAAGGGATGTATGCCGGCGGCACGTCCTATGAGACGATCGCGAACGGCGTGCGCGAGGCGGCTGCCGATAGCCGGATCGGCACGATCATACTTCATGTGCGCAGCCCCGGAGGCACAGTATGGGGCTGTGCCGAGGCGGCCGACGCCATATTTGCCGCGCGAGCGATCAAGCCGGTAATCGCGGTCGCCAGCCCCTTTAGCTTTTCGGCGGCATACTGGCTCTCAACTCAGGCATCGAAATTCTACGTAACCAAATCGGGAGAGGTTGGATCGGTTGGTGTTCGATCGGGCCACACGGATATGTCCGGTTTCGAGCGCCTGTTGGGAATGACAACAACGCTGATCGGCTCCCATCCGGACAAGATCGCGGCGCATCCCCATGCGCCGTTGTCGGACGAGGATCGCAGCGAGATCCAGTTCGGTGTCGATGAATCTAATCGCAGCTTCATGCGCGCGATTGCGCGCGGCCGGGGGATGAAGCTTGGCGACGTCGCCATGGTGCATGGCACTGGCAGAACTTTCTCCGCGCGACGTGCGCTAAGTCGGGGCGCGATCGACGGCATCGCCACGCTGCGCGACGTGATCGGGCACCACGTGTCGCCGCAAGGTCGGCTCGGACTTATGCGGAGGCAGGCCGCTATCGCGGAAATGGCCGCCTCGATCTGACGGGGCCGCTGGCAACGGAACGTTACTTTTCGCTGCCAGTCGAACCGGCCACATCCATCTTCGAAGATGGAGAAAACGATGCGTAAGGCCAATACGATGACTGCCGCCCGGCGAGCAACACGGTCTCAGGCGGCGACATTCGCTACGAACTATGCCCCGCTCGACAACGACGGTTTCGCGAGCCTTGGCGAGTTTGCGCAGGCCGTTCGTTTTGCCAATCCGTCAGCCGGAGATCGCTTCCGCTTTGACACTCGCCTTGCGGTGCCGGCCAATGTCCACATGGAAACGGGCGACGCCGCCGGCAGCTTCCTCGTCCCGGCCGAGTTCCGCCAACAGATCGTCAACCTGGTGTTTTCGGACGGCTCCGATCCGGTGATGGATATGATCGTGCCCGAGGTTACGGCGTCCAACCGCGTCGTCGGCCTCGGCGACGAAACGACCCCTTGGGGCAACAGCGGCGTCCGGGCGCAATGGCGCTCGGAGGGCGAGCAGATGCTGCCAAGCCGCATGGCACTGACGCCGCGAGAAGTGAAGCTCGGCGAGCTTTATGCCTTGGTGCTGGTGACGGAAGAATTGCTGGAAGATGCGCCGCGCATCGCCAACTTGCTGACGACGCATGCCGCTGCCGCCATCCGCTGGAAAGCAGCCGACGCCTTTATGTACGGCGACGGCATCGAAAAGCCGCTTGGGTGGATGAACTCGCCCGCTACGGTCATGATCTCGAAAGATGCGAACCAGATCGCGGCGACGATCACGGCGACCAACGTATCCCAGATGTGGGCGCGAATGATCAATCCGACGAATGCAAGCTGGCTTATAAACAGCGACGCCCTGCCGGCATTGATGGACATGAAGAACAGTGCTGGCTTGCCAGTGTGGCAGGGCAATTATCAGGAAGGCCCGGCCGGAACGCTGCTTGGCCGGCCGGTTTTCACCACCGAGCATTCGCGATCGGTGGGGCAGTACGGCGATATCCAGTTCGTAAATCCGAAGGGCTATGAGGCGTTTCGCAAGCTGAATGGCGTCAGCTTCGCGGACTCGATCCACCTGTATTTCGACTACAACATTCGGGCCTTCCGCTGGGTATTTCGGGTCGGCGGCCAGCCGATCCTGTCGAAGCCCGTCACGCCTGCGAATGGCGGCAGCGTGAAGTCCTATTTCGTGACGCTGGCGGAGCGCGCGTAACCTCGGCCGTGCCGAGATCCATGCATCTTCAGGAGTAAAAGACAGTGCAGGACGGTGAAGGCGGCGCAGAACTTTCGGTAGGTTTCACGATCGACGCCGACGGCGCGTTTGGGCAAATACAAACGCTCGACGACGTGATCGGCACGGCTGCGGCGAACGCCGTTCGCGAATGGCAGCGCGTACAGGCCGTCATGGGCGGCGGCCTGAAACTCGCCAGCTCGATGGCTGAAATGACCGCCTATGGCAACGCCTCAACGCGCGCCGCGCTCGATACCGCCAAAGCCCAAGCGGCAGCGGAAAGGGCCGGTGACGGCATGGTCCGGCAGTTGCAGCGTCAGATCGACACCTTCGGCAAAACGTCGAGCGAGATCCGCAACATGAACGCCGAATTGAAAGCCACGGCGGCGGACTCGTCCGGCCTCACCGTACTTGCGGCCGACATCCGAAAGCTCAACGGAGAACTGAACCGCCTGGAAGCCGGTGGCGGCCGTGCAGAGGGCAGCGTTCGCAAGACAGGCGGCGCGATGGCCGCGCTCGCGCCTCAGGCGCAGGACGCGTTCACGCAGGTTTCGATGGGCACGAACGTCCTATCCGTGCTGGCGATCCAAGGCGGGCAGGCAGCGGGCCAGATGGTCTACCTTGAAGGGGCCGCAGGTTCGTTTGGCCGGTTCATGATGGGGCCGTGGGGGATCGCGCTCACCGGCGCGACACTCGTCGCGGCTGCGCTCACCAAAGGCATGTTCGACGGCGCGGACGCGGCGAAAACCAAGGAGAAGGCGGCGAAAGACTTGGCCGACGCGGTTGATAAGCTGGCGTCCAGCACCGCTGCTGCGACTACGACGGAATGGGAATCGCAGCGCGCCACGCTCGCCTCGGCCGCAGCATATCGGCAACAGGCGCTCGATGCTCGCGCGTTGACTGTCGAGAAGATCGGCCTTGCCCGCGCCGATCTGGCTGCCGCGCTGGCTGCGAGCGCGAAGCCGGACCCGTCGCGTGGGCAGGATGGCGGGATCGACTTCGACCTGGTGCAGGCGGGGCAGATCCAGAACCAGATCAAGACGCTCGATGCGTCTCTCGCGGTGCAGCAGAAGCAGTTAGAGCGCACGACGGTTTCATTCCGCGAAGCTCAAGCCGTTTACATCGGCGCGAACATCGCCGGCCGGCTCGACAAGGAAACCGGCCTCACCCGCGAATATCAGAAACAGCTTTCCGGGCTGAACGTCGAGTTTCGCCGAACCGGCGACGTCGATGCTTATGCAGCGGCACGGCTCAAGCTCGAAAAGACGTATGCCGGCGAGCGTGACGCGCTGAAGGAGTCGGAGAAGGCGCAGCGCTCCGCTGCCGGCGCACACCACGGCCTGACGGACGCGCAGCGGGAGGCCGCGAGCGAGGCGAAGAAAGCTCAGGGGGTGTACGACGCCTCGGTAAAGACCGCGACGGAATTTGCCGATGCACAGAGGAAGACGGCGGACACGCTCGGCCTGTCGGCGGAACAGTTGCGCGCCTATGCCGACGCGGCCGCGATCGCCAAGGCTCCGACCGATGCCCTGAAACAGGCCATCCGGGACGCGGCAGCGGCACGCGAGGCCGCGTACAGCGCCAAGGCTGCGACGGATTTCCAAGCCAACGTCATGAAGCCTCTACAGGACGAATTGGCGCTGTACGGCCTTGTCGGCCCGGCCCGCGCCGCCGCCGCGCTGGAACTGGAAAAGGAGACGTTCATCACCAAGAACGGTGCCGACGCGTGGCGTGAGTATCACGCGGCGAAGGCGAACCTGATCGGGAAGGACGCGGCGGCGGCGGCCGAGGCTTCGCAGATCGCGCAGATGCGCGACGAGATGGATAAGCTGGTCGATGCGGCGCACCGGGCCGGGGACGCGCTGGCGAACGCCTTCGGGCGGGTTGGCGGTGCGATCGGCGGCGCGCTGGGCGTGCTGGCCGAGTATTCGAAGGCGCAAAAGGCGATCGGGGCCGATACGAAACTTTCCGCCGAGCAGAAACGCGTTGCGATGACAAAGCTCCAGATCGAAGCGACCGGGGATCTGATCGGTCAGACGAAGAACCTCTTCAAGGAACACAGCACCGCCTACAAGGCGATGGCGGCGGCCGAACAAGTCTATAGGGTCGCCCAATTCGCCATGTCGGTGCAGGCGATGGCGCAAAACGTCGCCGAAACGCTGGGTTTCGTGGCCAATTCGACGGCGAAGCAGGTCGCGGCCGGGACGGAGGGCATCGCCAATCAATCGAAGTTGACCTTCCCATACAATCTCGTCGCCATGGCCGCGACCGGCGCGGCGCTGGTCGCTGCGGGCATCTCGGTGTTCGGCGGCAGCGGCGGCGGCGCTGCGTCGGCACCAGTCTCTAACAAGGGAACGGGCACCGTCCTGGGGGACGGCTCCGCACAGTCGGAATCGATCAAGAACGCGATCGATGCGCTGGGTAAGGTGGATACGCTGATGCTCAGTTCCTCGCGCCAAATGGCCGCATATCTGAAGTCGATCGACAGCCAGATCGGCGGCGTGGCGGCGGTGCTGGTGCGATCGGGCGATGTGGGCGCGGGAACGGTGCAGGCATCGAAGCCGAGCGGCATCCTCGGAAGCCTGTTCGGCTCTCGCATCGACGTAAACGCCAGCGGCCTTTACGCTGCCGCGCAATCGCTGGAACAGGTGCTGAGCGGCGGCCTCAACACGCAGGCCTATTCCGACATCACGAAGGTGTCGAAGTTCCTCGGCATCGTCACGAGCAAGAAAACCTCCACGACGTTCGGCGCGGCCGACCCGGCTGTTGGCGAACAGTTCACGCTCATCCTTCGATCGTTCAATGACGCCATCAAGGCGGCGGCGGGTCCGCTCGGGGAATCGACGGCGGCGATCCAAGCCAAGCTCAACGGCTTCGTCGTGAACATCGGCAAGGTCGATTTGCAGGGCCTCACCGGCGCGGAGATCCAGAGCAAGCTTACGGCGGTGTTCAGCGCGGCGGCCGACCAGATGGCGAACACCGCCTTCCCCGGCATGCAGCAATTCCAGAAAGTGGGCGAGGGCGCGTTCGAAACACTGGTCCGCGTGTCGTCTACGGTTGAAGCCGTGACTTCCGCGTTGGATCAGCTCGCCAGCGCCGGGCCGCAATTGAGTATCGCGGCCAAGGTCGGGCTGGCGGACCAATTCGAATCCATCTCGGATTTCACCAGCGCCGTCGGTGCCTATTTCGAGGGGTATTACACGCAGGCCGAGCAGGCGGCGGCAAAGACCGCCCAATTCGGTAAGGTGTTCGATAGCCTCGGCCTGGCGATGCCCACGACCCTCGCCGGCTTCCGGGCGCTGGTGGAGGCGCAGAACCTCGCTACGGCGGCGGGACAGGCCACCTATGCCACCCTCCTACAACTCGCCCCGGCCTTCGCCGACCTGCAATCTTCACTTGAAGGCGCGAAGAGCGCGGCCGACATCGCCAGCGAGCGAACGGACCTGCAACGCCAGTTGCTCGAATTGCAGGGCAACACGGCCGAACTGCGAGCGCTGGAACTGGCGAAGCTCGATCCAAGCAATCGCGCGCTGCAAGAGCAGATCAACGCCATAAAGGATGCGCAGGACGCCGCGAAGGCGGCGGACGATCTGCGGAAGGCGTGGCAGACGGTCGGAGATACGATCATGGCCGAGGTGAACCGTATCCGAGGGATCACCGGCACCGCGCAGGGCGGCGGGTTCGCGCAGCTTCAGGGTCAGTTCAACGCGGCCACCACAGCAGCGCGCGGCGGCGATCAGGATGCGGCCAAGCTGCTTCCCGGCTTGTCGCAATCGTTGCTGACGGCGGCGCAAGCGGCGGCCACGAGCCGACAGGAACTTGCTCGCGTCCAAGCGCAGACGGCCGCCAGCTTGGAGGCCACATACGGTGTCGTGAGTGCGCTCACCATGGCTAGCACGTCAGCGACGGCCACGACGACGGCGGATGCGGCGGCAGCGGCCGGTGGCGCGACGACAGGCACCGCTGATCGGACGGCCAGCCTTGAGGCGGCGGTCGAACGGCTGACGGATGAAGTGAAGCAGCTGCGATCGGAGAACATGGCGACCCAGAGCGCGATCGTCGGCAACACCGGGAAAATTGCGCGGAAGCTCGACGATGTAACGATGGAGAGCGGCGGCACGGCCATCTCGACGACGCTCGCGGCATGACGACGATCAAGGGCCGCGATGCCGTCCGCCGCTATTTGCTTGAGCAGACGCCGAAGCGGTTGAAGACGCTAATGCGCGGCGCGGCGAAAGCGGGTGCAACAGTAATCGCCGAAGAGGCGAAACAGCGCTCGATATCGCACGTTGTCGATGAAGCGATCACTATCAAGGTTCCTCGATCGGACGGCATCACGGCTACCGCTAAAGTGACCATCGAAGGCCGTTGGGCGAATTCGCTCGCGCTCTGGCTGGAATACGGCACCTCACCGCATTTTATCATGGTCGATGAAAGCCAGCGCGCCGGTCGAAGTGTTAAGGGGATCAATAAGACGGGCGGCCTGGTGATTGGCGGCAAGTTCGTCGGCGACACGGTGCACCATCCGGGCGCGCGCCCTCACCCGTTCTTGCGGCCGGCGCTGGACTTGAAAGAGGCCGAAGCCATCGCGGCCGCTCAAGCGTACATTGATGGTAAGCGCGGTGGCAGCGCCGACGATTGATGCTCCGGCCAAGCCATCAGGCGGTGGGCTTGCGGACAGAAGCAATACGCACATGCACGCTACCCTCACCGTGCGGTTTGCAGCCCAATGTAGAAAACAGTTCCTTGCCGTCGCGGCGCAACGGGGTCGCTGACAGCATATCGCGCTGTATCGCTGCGCATCGCGCGATCTGGGCAAGATCGGGTTGAGGAAAACCGACCCCGACAGCCAGCGCGCCAAGACCAAACAGGATAGCCGAAGCCCATCCCGCTAGCGGTCCCGCTCGCCCCAGAGCGGCGACTTTGTCCGGCATCGTGTCGGCGAATTCGGCGTGCTCTTCGTTATAGTCGCCTGTCACCGACACGACTGTCGATCGCGCCAGAGCCTCGCCTATGAAGACTCCGCCGAGCCGATTAGCCCTTTGATTGAACACTCCGACCAGAAGCGCGCAGAACGCGCCGGCTACAAAAAACAGTCCCGCCGTCTTGGGATATTCGAGACGGTCGATAGCGTTGAATATCGCAAGCGCTCCGGCGCCATTTACAGCGAGCAGCGACGCCGAAAGCCATCGCCCGATGGCCGAATGCTCTTCTAGGAGCGCCTTCTGGGTTTCCATCAACGCATCGCGCGTCATCTGTGCGAGCGCGCGCATCGTGGCTGCGGTAAGATCCTCGGGGACAGTGTCCGACATGACTTACGGCCTCGCTGGCGCGGCGTGAACGCTGCCTTCACCTTGGGGACGGCATCCAAGCGCTTGAAACAAATCCGGGCCGTCGTTTCGGTGAGGACGTGCAGACAGCATGTCCCTCTGAATCGCCAAGCATCGTCTATCGTTCGCCCAGCTTGCATGATCGGCTTTGGAAACCTGCCAGCTAAGTTTCACGGCGGCTATAGTCAGAAATATTAAAGAGCTTCCCAGAATAAGGTTTACGAGCCAGCGTCGATTTGGTGCCATCGCTCCATTAACAGCAACGATCGCTAACCCAAAAAAAATGCCAGCCCCGGATAGCTCCGTTGGATCTGCAAAGCGCGCCTCCCACTGTCCCATTGAGGCGAAAATCACAGCTGCAATTCCGAAAGCCCAAAAGGTATCGCGTATAAATTCGTGAGGCTTCTCCATGCTTCATCCCCGGTAAGTGGCGGTGTCACACACGACGAGCCGTTCACGCTGCTGACGAGTCGTCTACGGCGAGGCTTGTTACAAGCCTCTGACGTTATCGGCGAAACGCTCGCTGAGAATTGCGCGGATGGCTTCAGGTCGCGAGGGCGTAGGATTTTGAGTAGCTATCCAGGCATCGAGCGCCGCTAGTTGAGCCGGTTGTAGCCGCACCATGACAGGGAGAGCATCGGTACGCGGACGCCCTCGCTTGGATTTTCCAATATCATCTATTGCGCTGTTCACGAATAAACGATATTGCAAAAGGCGAACCGAAGCAAGGAGGCAACCTCGCTTCGGTCCTAACTCATCGCACGGAGGTAACCCGATGCCACAAGCTACCTGCGCTCATAGCGCTCCCGCGTCCTGTACGTCACCGGGAAAAATCCCGAATAATTCCGCCCTGTTGCCGACACGACGCGGCTTGATAGCCGGGGGTGCCTTGGCGTCCGCCGCGATCGTCCTGCGCCGCACGTCGTGGCATGATCATTTCGATCCGGAAACATGGCTCCTCCGTTGGCACCGTCTCGGCAACGCCGTCGCTTGGGACGTGAGCGGGCAACCGATGCTCTGCATGAATATGTTGGGCGACGAGGATGCCAGTACAAAGTTGCGCGGCGAACTCGATTGGGGTGGCAACAGAAACCTGCTTCGGCGCTGGATGGCCGCGCATCGCCCCGTGAGCGCTTTCGGCCAGATCGGAGCGCGGGCATGAGCGTGATGATGCCGACGAGGCGAATGATGATCGGTGCCGTCGCCAGCGCAGCGATTGTGAGCGGGCTTCCGGTTGCTGCCGAAACCTCGGGGGTGCCATCTTCCCGCTGGGACGATCTACTGAGCCGCTGGCAAGAGGCAGTACGGGAAGCGGAAGAATATCGGGCGGGCGCTTACCAGCCCTCCTGGGACAGGATCGAAGAGCAATGTGGCCCCTGTCCGGGCACTTCGTTCTCATCGACCGCGCGGAACGGGCATACAGTGACAATCAGGATGAAGCACGCGGACTTCGACGAGTGGCGCGAGAGTTTCGTGTGGGGCCGAGAAGCCGCACCGGTTTGCGATACCTTTGATCGATGGATCGCCTCGCGAACCGCCGCTGAAGCTCGGCCGGCACACAGAGCTATTTCCGATCGCATGCACTTCCTTTGGGAGGCCGTTGATCGAGCAGAAGAGGCGCTCATGTCTTTCTCCGCGCCCCATGCCTCGGCGCTGGCCGTCAAAGTAGGGATCGCGCTGGAAGGCGGCATGACCGACGAGGATATTCGTAGCGATCATCGGGCCGCATTGTTGGCTGACGTCGCCGCTATCGCAGGGCAATCGAATGTGAGTCCCTGAGGCAATACAGCGCTTCGCCGGATAAATTTACGACTTCTCCAATCGCTCATTGACCCCACGATAAAACGGGCGCATTAGGTCATGACGCTTGCGCATAAGGACCATAGACTCATGTGGCAGATACCTGAAGATGTCCCGCTTTTTACGATGGCGACCGTCTCTCGCGCCGCTGACGTAGCGCCGCCGACCATCCGCGCTTGGTTTCAGCGAAAGCATGTTCGACTCAAGGATGGTGACAGCAAGGCACACATCAACGGGCTGCCGAACAAGTTCACGTTGCGGAGCGTCCTGATGCTCGCCGTTACGAGCGAGCTGGTCCGGCTGGGAAGCCTGCCAGCCGAAGCGTTCAAATGTGCGGAGCATTGGATGGGCAACGGAACGGTCGATGGACAGGTTGGTGCGGCAGCGCGTCGTGACGCCGGCGGTCTCTTTGCAGATCCATTCATGACCTATCTTGTCGTTGGAGTGGACACAGCGGTCGAGGCTTCAAGGCCATGCCGGATTGAGGGGATCAATCCTCACGACCCTGCTGCCCACTCCGCGTTTTTCAACGCGCTCTTTTTCCGGGGTCGATCGAGCGCGAAGATCGTGTTGCTGAACATGGTCGATCGTCGTGTTCGGCAAGTCTGCCAGGAGGCCGTATTGGGGGAAGGCGCACCGCCCGAACCGGATTGGGAAGCGGTCGCAGCCGAACTTATCGCTCCTGAGTGATGGTGCCGAAATGACAAAGAGAACGATGTCCCCCAGCAAAGCCGATGTCGCCCGCGCAGTGAGCGGCGCGATCGAGGGTGGTGTGCAGATCGGCCAAGTCAGCGTCCTTCGGGACGGAAGCATAGTGATCGTTCCGAAGGGGATGGTCGAACCTGCGATACTCGATGACGAGATCGACGCCAAACTAGCGGCGTTTGCGCGCTAATGACGAAAAAGCGCCTCCTCTATGTGACTGGCTTCACCGATCGGCACGGCAAGCGCAGATGGCGTTTCCGTCGCAAAGGCTATCCGCCCTACTCATTCAAGTCGCCTCACGGGACGAAGGAATTCGAGCGCGAATACGCGGCCTGCCTGAACGCCGAGCAAGCCCCCGTCATGTTGCGGGCGTCTATTCCGGGTAGCATCAATGACGTTATCGCCCGCTATTACAGCGACAATTCGTTTCTCGATCTGCGCCCTTCTACGCAAGGCGTGTACCGAGGGGTTTTAGAGCGCTTTCGGGACGCTTTCGGCGACGACTCGATCAAGGTGTTCGACGCCGAGCGCATCGCCCGTCTGATGACCGCCATGCGGCATAAACCGCATGCAGCTGCCCGGCTTCGGAAATTGCTTGCGCAGCTGCTACGGATCGCGCGCCGGGCGAAGCTGGTCCCGGTTGGCTTCGATCCGATCAAGGATACCAAGGCACCAAAGGCCGAGAGCGGCGGATATCACAGCTGGACCGAAGATGAGCTGACAGCTTTCGAGAACCACTTTGCCGTTGGCACCAAGCCTCGCTTGGCCTTCGATCTCCTTCTCTACGGCGCGCAGCGAAGTGGTGACGTTCGGCTCATGACGCCGGCGATGATCGCTGGCGGACGGATTAGGCTTGAGCAGAACAAGACCACTAACTCGGTCGATATACCGATCGTCGCACCGCTTCAGGCATCATTAGACAAAGGCCCGGTTGGCCAATTCACGCTGATCGAGACGAAAGATGGCGAGCCATTCACCGAGAAGGGCTTCTACGGGATGATGAAAAAAGCCTGCGTCAAGGCCGGCATTCCCCATTGCTCCCCGCACGGCCTGCGCAAGGCGGCTGCGAGGCGGTGCAAAGAGGCGGGTTGCACCAACGAGGAAGGAATGACGATCACCGGGCACAAGAGCGAAAAAGAGTATCTTTATTACGCCGGATCGAACGCGCGGCCGGAAGTCGCAGACGCCGCCATGGGCAAAGTAATGGCTAACCGATCCCTGAGGTTAGCCAGCGCATCTGCGCAACATACTGAAAAGAGGGCACAATGACCCCATTCGCTGGATGCCCCGTGAGGATTCGAACCTCAATAGGCGGTATCAGAAACCGCAGTCTTACCATTAGACGACGGGGCATCAGCGGGGGTGCGAGATAGGCGGCGCGCCTGAAGGTGTCAACACGCGTGAGAAGCGCACGTGAAGCGGCCGCATAGGCGGCATGCTTGCCGCTGGCCTGCGGTTACGCTACTTATGGATTCAAGCACCGGACGGGACGCACCTTGCGGCCCCGCGACGGCAGAACAGAATTGCGAGTACACACGGCATGGGGGATCAGTCGCCCAGAATGCCGTACCGGCAGGGATCGCCCCATGGCCCCCCTGCCCGTCCGGCGCCGGTTTCCGGCAAGGCCCCTGCGTTCGGCAAGGAGGGCGACCGCCCACGCGGGCGCTGGCCGTCGGCACCGCATTATGCCGCGCTCGATCTCGGCACCAACAATTGCCGCCTGCTGATCGCCCGTCCGCAGGCCGACGGGTTCGCGGTGGTCGATGCCTTTTCGCGCATCGTGCGATTGGGCGAGGGGCTGGCCGCGACCGGACGGCTGAGCGACGCGGCGATCGAACGCACGCTGGCCGCGCTCAAGATCTGCGCCGAGAAGCTGAAGCGCCGCAACGTCACCTTGTCGCGATCGGTGGCGACCGAGGCGTGCCGCCGCGCAAGCAACGGGGCGGACTTCATCGCCCGCGCGCTCGCCGAGACCGGCATTCATCTCGACATCATTTCCGCCGAGGAGGAAGCGCGCCTCGCCGTGCTCGGCTGCCATGCGCTGATCGAGCCGGGCGAGGACCCCGCCCTGATCTTCGACATCGGCGGCGGATCGACCGAATTGGTGCTGGTCGACACCAGCACGCCGGTGCCGCGGGTGCTCGACTGGCACAGCGCGCCCTGGGGCGTCGTCTCGCTGACCGAGCATATCGGCTATGCGCAGGATCGTGCCGGGCGGCTCGATGCCTATGCGCGGATGCGCGCCATCGTCGCCGACAGCTTCGCCGGGTTCGCCGCCCGCCTGCCGCGCGGGATCGCCCGGCCACGCCTGCTGGGAACGAGCGGCACCGTCACCACGCTCGCCAGCGTGCATCTGGAATTGTCGCATTACGATCGCAGCCAGGTCGACGGGCTGATCGTACCGGCGGCGTCGATGCGGCGGATCAGCCGCGATCTGTCCGGCATGGATCTGGCCGAGCGCGCGACTTTGCCGTGCATCGGCACCGAGCGCGCCGATCTGGTCGTGGCGGGCTGCGCGATTCTGGAGACGATCATGGATCTGTGGCCGGCCGAGCGGCTGGGCGTGGCGGATCGCGGCATTCGGGAGGGAATCCTGCGGCGTCTGATGAACAGGGAAAGATTGTGAGTAGAGGCGCATGAGCAAGGACGGGGGCGGTCTCCGGGTCCGGGTGAAGACGGCGCGCAAGCGGACGGCGCAATCGACGCGCTGGCTGGAGCGGCAGTTGAACGACCCGTATGTCCGCCGCGCCAAGGCCGACGGATATCGCAGCCGCGCAGCGTACAAGCTGATCGAACTCGACGAGCGCTTCGGCTTCCTGAAGGGCAAGAAGCGCGTGATCGATCTCGGCCTCGCGCCCGGCGGGTGGAGCCAGGTCGTGCGGCGGCAGGCGGCGAAGGCGGCGGTGGTCGGGATCGATCTGCTACCGGTCGATCCGATCGACGGCGTGACGATCCTGCTGATGGATTTCATGAATGACGCCGCGCCCGATACGCTGATCGCCGAACTGGGCGGCGCGCCCGATCTCGTCCTGTCGGACATGGCGGCGAACACCGTCGGCCATCCGCAGACCGACGCGCTGCGCACGCTGGGGCTGGTCGAGGCGGCACTGGCGTTCGCGGTGGAGGTGCTGGAACCGGGCGGCGCGTTCGTCGCCAAGGTGTTCGCGGGCGGCGCGGATTCGGAACTGGTGGCGGAGATGAAGCGCAACTTCGCGACGGTGAAGCATGCGAAGCCGCCGGCGAGCCGGAAGGGGTCGGTGGAGTGGTTCGTGGTGGCGCAGGGGTTCAAGGGCCGGCGAGCCGATTAGCGAAGCTAATCGGCGTCTCGCGCCAGCGAGCGCCGAGCCTCGGCCGGCGGGGCGCAGCACCCGACCGACGGCGCGGCTTTGCCGCGACGGGGCTCATGCGACTTTCCCCGCGCCGTGAACGGTAAGGCGCACTCGGAAATTTTAGTAGTTCCTACCCGTAGCGGACATCAAGTGGTCTGCTACTGTAGGATTTGGAGGTGCCTGGTGAGTCTGTATCGGAGCTTCCGCCTTTGGACCGATGAGATGCAGGCTGGCTACTCATCGGGAAAACTGGTCTACGGGATCGGCACGTTGCCGATGTTCGCGACCCCGATCATCGGAAGGTGGTGGCTGGTGCCCTCTCTCATGTTCGCTGTGGGCTGGTTTGCATTCTTGCTTTGGCGGTTTTGAGTGATGGCCAAAACAGGTCTCATAGACGGCGACCTGTCGGTTTTTCGTGATGCCGATGCCGATGTGATTAAATGTAGAGACGATCAGACCGCGAATGATCGCTAACGCCGTTCGGCTCGAACGGGATTGCAAAACACCTCAGCATTAAGATACATTGTATCCTAAGAGGTGCAGCCAATGAGGATATTTCGAGCGTTTGGGCTGCTGGCGTTGGCTGCAATTTTGACCTCCGTCGCACCGTCGCCTTCCTGTGCCGATAGCTGGATGTTGCCGACGACCACGACTTACACCTCTTGTGGCGGCCATGCCCGCATCACGGTTCGCCCGCGCGATCTTCAGAGCCAGCTTGGTTATCTCGACGACAAGGTGAAAAATGTTGCCCCCGCTGGACAGAAGAAAGGCGGATCGCCGGTCTCGCGCGCGCGACTAGAACGATTGGTGGGCAGGCGCTGGCAAGTAGCCTGGGAACATCCAATCGCGAACGACGTGGCTCCAGTGTTGGCGCTCGTTCGAGACGATGGCGAATATGCCGTCACATTCGATGACTGGCATGGCACCGGCTACGGGCCTAACGCTGCCGTAATCTACGGTGCCGGGGGCAAGTTGGTTCGTGCACTCGCCCTATCCGATGTCGTGCCATCCGACTATATCAAGGCATTGCCCCATTCCGTTAGTTCTATCCACTGGCGTAGCGTTCCGCGCTTCTCATCTGACGGTCAGAAGGTCATCGTTCCCGTCGTGATCCCGGGCAAGAACTTTGTTTCGAATACTGCCACGATCGATCTTGCGGTCGATCTCGTTGACGGAAGGGTATCGCCAGTCAATCCGGGCGCTTGGGATGCTGCGCAGGCAACGGCCCGCAAGGTTCTCGCTGCACAGGTCGCTTACGAGGCATCCGCAAAGGCTGCGTTTCTTGCTCCGCTATTAGGCCCGAAAGCGAATGCCGAACGTGAGTGGCACGGCTATCTGCGCGAAGCCGTCGGTCGGCTGATTGGTGACGATGAAACGCCCTCCACCACCGTCCTCCGTCTGCCTGGAGCCGATGATTATGCCGTGTCGGAGACATGGGTCCACGACGCGCTGACCGAAAGCTATGCGGATAAAGTTGCGCTGGCATCACTTTCGGAACCCAACCTCGTAGCTGTGCTGAAAAAGGTGATTTCGAAGCTGCCGGGTCGGTCCCTTTCGAAAGTGACGGCTTTCATCGCGGTGTCCGACCAGAACTGGCCAGAAGTGGCGGCAGTGATGCAGCGCTCTGGCGCAAAGATCGTCCAACTCGATCCACTTACGGCCATTCCCCAGCGTCCCGAGCGCATAGCCCGGCGTTACGGTCCTGACGGCACTTAGATCGACCTGAGAAAACGGTAGCTTAGCGGGCAGCGCGCGGAAGCCGCCTGTCGGATCTCCACCCTCAAAAGACATTGCCCAACTGCCCCACGCACGAAAAAGCCCGCGAGGATCACCTCGCGGGCTTTTTCGTTTTGGGCGGCGCCGCGCCGAAGCCACGTCGTCGGTCGGGCTATGCCCGCCGGCCGGCATTCGGCTGATCCTCGTTTAACGCGATGCGTTAGTCTCGGGCCTCATGCTCAGCCCTCGTAATCAGCACCCAAATTCTGGTTCCGCGGCGGCGCGGCGGCGGTCAGGCGCAGCGCCTCGGCCGAGGCGGCCAGGCTGCCGACGGCATCGGCCTCGTCCTCGTCGTCGATCTGCACGCGCTGCAGGCCGGAAATCACCGCCTCCTCGAGATGCGGCGGCTTGACCGTCTGTTCGGCGATCTCGCGCAGCGCGACGACCGGGTTCTTGTCGCGATCGCGATCGATCGTCAGGTCGGCGCCGCCGGAAATCTGGCGGGCGCGCTGGGCGGCCAGCAGGACCAGATCGAAGCGGTTGGGGATCTTGTCGACGCAATCTTCGACGGTGACGCGCGCCATGAATGGCTTCCTTCGTGAACGGACAATAGGTGAAGCGCCGCGATCTAGGCCGCGAGGCCGCCGGAGTCAAGAAATCCGGCTTGCGCGGCCGCGCCCGCGCCGCCACAGCCGGGCGATGGCCGAACCGCCCCCGCAGCCGAGCTTCCTGGTCGATGGCGATCGGCTGACCATGATCGATACCGGGCCGCGCCGGTTGGCCGCGCTGATCGCGCTGATCGACGGCGCGAAATGCTCGCTGCGCATCCTCTATTACATCTATGTCGACGACGAATCCGGCGTGAAGGTGCGCCAGGCGATGATCGATGCGGCGCTGCGCGGCGTGACCGTGGCGGTGATCGTCGACGGAATGGGCAGCGCGCCGGCCGCGGCGCAGGATTTCTTCGCCCCCCTCGTCGCGGCGGGCGCGTCGGTGTGCCGGTTCGAGCCCAGGCTCGGACGGCGGTACCTGCTGCGCAACCACCAGAAGCTGGCGCTGGCCGATGGCGAGACCGCCGATGCCCGCGCGATCATCGGCGGGTTCAACATCCAGGACTCGTATTTCGGCACGCCGGCCGAGCAGGCCTGGCGCGATCTGGGCCTGTCGATCGAGGGGCCGTCGGCGGCGGCGCTCGGCGGCTATTTCGATACGCTGGCCAAGTGGATCCGCACCCCCAAGGCGCCGATCCGCGCGCTGCGCCGGTTGCTCGCGCAGTGGAGCCAAAACGAGGGGCAGACGCGCTGGCTGCTCGGCGGGCCGACCCGGCACCTGAGCCCCTGGGCACGCGCGGTGAAGAACGATCTGCGCAAGGCGCATCGCTTCGATCTGATCGCTGGCTATTTCGCGCCGAACCCGGCCATGCTGCGGCGGCTCGACCGGATCGGCAAGCGCGGACGGGTGCGGATCGTGCTGCCTTCGACGAACGATCATCCGGCGGCGATCTGGGCCGCGCGCTTCACCTATGCCGGGCTGCTGCGCAAGAAGGTGCGGATCTACGAATATCTGCCGACCAAGCTGCACACCAAGCTCTTCGTGATCGATTCGGTGGCGTATGTGGGGTCGGCGAATTTCGACATCCGCTCGATGTTCCTCAATCTGGAAATCATGCTGCGGATCGAGGACACGGCGTTCGCCGACCACGCTCGCGCCTATGTCGAGGGGGAGATCGCTCAGTCGGAACTGATCACCAAGGCGCTGTACAAGGCGCGCACGACGCCGTGGCGGCGCGTGAAGCAGGCAGCCGCCTATTTCGTGATCACGGTGCTGGATTATAACGTGACCAAGCGGCTCAATTTCGGTCGCGAGCGGCTTTAGGCGCTCAGGTCCGGAAGCGCGTTACTCGCCGACCTCGACGATCGCGTCGATCTCCACCGCCGCGCCGAGCGGCAGGACGGGCACGCCGACCGCGCTGCGGGCATGCTTGCCGGCATCGCCGAACAGGGCGACCATCAGATCCGACGCGCCGTTGGCAACCTTCGGCTGATCGGTGAAATCGCCGGCGGAATTGACGAACACGCCGAGCTTCACGATGCGCTTCACGCGGTACAATTCGCCGAGCGCCGCCTTCATCTGCGCGACGAGCATCAGCGCGCACCGCTGTGCCGCCTCCTGCCCGTAAGCGAGGTCCTTGTCTTCGCCGAGCCGCCCGGTCATCAGCGCGCCGTCCTTGAACGGCAGTTGGCCGGAGATGTGCAGCAACCCGCCCGCCTGGACGGCGGGGACGTAGCTGGCGACGGGGGCGGCCGCGACCGGCAGGTCGAGGCCGAGTTCGGCGAGCTTGGTGGCGATACGATCGGTCATCCGCGCGGGATGCCGTGGCGGCGGTGCCGCGTCAATGCTTTCCGATGCCTGGAACCCCGTCTGCCCTGAGCTTGTCGAAGGGCTGCCCTTCCTCTCGGCGGTGGAGAAAAAAAGGCAGTGCTTCGACAGGCTCAGCACGGACGGGTTTGATGGATTAGGCCAAACCTAAACCGGCGCGGGGCCCTCGCCCGATTGATCCGGCGTGCGAGGGTACGGTCGGTGGCCCCATTTCACCAGCGACCAGGCGCGTTCGTGGAAGTAGAACAACAGGATCTTGGTGATCACCTCCGTGCCCGCGATCGACCCGGCGACCTTCGCATTGCCGCCGGTAAAGACCATGCCGAGCACGAACGTGTCGATGCTGCCCACCGTGCGCCACGACACCGCCTTCACGAACGAGCGTGGATGCGATTCGAGACCCCGCAGCAGGAACATCAGCCGGCCTTCGACGCTGCCGTCGAAGGGGGCGTGTTGACGCCCATCGACTGGAGATATTTGCGCACGTTGCGCGCCGCCTGACGCAGCCTCTGTTCGTTCTCGACCATCGCGATGCGCACGAAGCCCTCGCCGTTTTCGCCGTAGCCCACGCCCGGGGCGACCGCGACCTTGGCATGCGTCAGCATCTGCTTGCTGAACTCGAGGCTGCCGAGATGCGCCAGCGCAGGGGGGAGTGGCGCCCAGGCGAACATCGACGCGCGCGGGGACGGGATGTCCCAGCCGGCGCGGCCGAAGCTTTCGACCAGCACGTCGCGGCGCTTGTGATACAGCATCCGGTTCTTCTCGACGATATCCTGCGGGCCGTTGAGCGCGGCGCACGCCGCCGCCTGGATCGGGGTGAAGGCCCCGTAATCGAGATACGATTTCACCCGGCTCATCGCTGCGATCAGCGTCTTGTTGCCGACCGCGAAGCCGATCCGCCACCCGGCCATCGAATAGGTCTTGCTGAGCGAGGTGAATTCGATCGCGATGTCCTTGGCGCCCGGCACCTGCAGGATCGAGGGCGTCGGATTGCCGTCGTAATACAGTTCCGAATAGGCGAGATCGGAGATGATCCAGACCCGGTTCTCCTTCGCCCACGCCACCAAGCGTTCGTAGAAGGCGAGATCGACCGCCTCCGCCGTGGGGTTGGACGGATAGTTGACGACCAGGATCGACGGGCGCGGCACGGTGAAGGCCATCGCGCGCTCCAGGCTTTCGAAATACGCTTCATCCGGCGTGGTCGGCACGGCGCGGATCGTGGCGCCGGCGATGATGAAGCCGAACGTGTGGATCGGGTAGGACGGGTTCGGCGCGAGCACGACGTCGCCCGGTGCGGTGATCGCGGTGGCGAGGCTGGCCAGCCCCTCCTTCGACCCCATCGTCACGACGACCTCGCTCTCGGGATCGACCTCGACGCCGAAGCGGCGGCCGTAATAGTTCGCCTGGGCGCGGCGCAGGCCGGGAATGCCCTTCGACTGCGAATAGCCGTGCGCGTTGGGCTTGCGCGCGACCTCGACCAGCTTCTCGATCACGTGATCGGGCGGCGGCAGATCGGGATTGCCCATGCCGAGATCGATGATGTCCTCGCCTGCCGCCCGCGCCTGCGCTCGCATCGCGTTTACTTCGGCGATCACGTAGGGCGGCAGGCGCTTCATGCGGTAGAATTCTTCGGACATCGTCTTTCCCGACTAGAGGAGTGCCGCTCTTACGGCATTCCGCCCCCTCTCGTCATCCGCGCTTTCGCGAGGATGACCGATTGGGTTAGGGTGCCGGCAGGAGAGACATATGGCCGACGCACCGAAGCCGCCGACACTGGAAGACATGCAGCACTGGACCTGGGTGATGGGCCGGGCGCAGCAGATGCTGCTGGAAAGCAATGTGCCGAGCGCGCCCGCCGCGCTGCCGGTGATCCCTGGCCTCACCGATCCGGCGACGCTCAAGCGCGCGGAGAGTTTCTGGTCCGACAGCCTCGACCTGTGGCAGCGCTTCCTCGATCCGGCCAAGGCCTCGGACCATGTCGAATCGCCCGAACATGCCCGCGACAAGCGCTTCAAGGATGCGGCGTGGCGCGAGAACCCTTTGTTCGACTGGATCCGCCAGAGCTATTTCCTGATCTCCGACCACATGATGCAGGGCATCGACGCGCTGGACGGCGTGGACGAGCGCCAGAAGGAGCAGATGCGTTTCGCCGCGCGCGGATTCCTGGAGGCGATGAGCCCGTCGAACTTCCCCGCGACCAACCCGGTGGTGCTGGAAAGGACGATCGAGACCGGCGGCGAGAATCTGCTCAAGGGCCTGCAGAACATGCTCGCCGACATCGCCAAGGGCCAGTTGACGCATACCGACCCGAATGCGTTCGAGCTCGGCCGCAATCTGGCGATGACGCCGGGCAAGGTGCTGCACCGCACCGATCTGTACGAGCTGATCCAATATTCGCCGACGACGGAAAATGTGCTGGCGGTGCCGCTGGTGATCTTCCCGCCCTGGATCAACCGGTTCTACATTCTCGACCTGACGCCGGAGAAGAGCTTCATCCGCTGGGCGGTGGACCAGGGCATCACCGTCTTCATGGTATCGTGGAAATCCGCCGATGCCGGACTTAAGCACGTGGTGTGGGACGATTACATCGCCGCGCAGATCGAGGCGATCGACACGGTGCGCGACGCGCTGCAGGTCGAGGCGGTCCATACGATCGGCTATTGCGTCGCGGGCACCACGCTGGCGGCGACGCTCGCCGTGCTGGCGGCGCGCGATCAGGCCGACAAGGTGAAGAGCGCGACCTTCTTCACCGCGCAGGTCGATTTCCGGCAGGCGGGCGAGCTGCTCAACTTCATCGACGACGAGCAATTGGAGACGATCGCGAAATTGTCGCCCGACGGGTTCCTCGACGGACGCTATATGGCGCTGACCTTCAACCTGCTGCGCGGGCGCGACCTGATCTGGAACTACGTCACCAACAATTATCTGCTCGGGCAGGATTACGCTCCGTTCGACCTGCTGCACTGGAACGGCGACACGACCAACCTGCCGGCGAAATGGCATCTGGCGTATCTGACCGATCTGTACCGCGACAATCTGCTGGTGAAACCCGGCGCATTGTCCGCCGGGGGCACACCGATCGACCTGACCAGGGTGAAGACGCCGTCCTACATCCAGGCCGGGCGCGAGGATCATATCGCGCCGGTCGAGAGCGTGTGGGAGATCATGCGGCAGTTCAGCGGGCCGATGACCTTCGTGCTCGCCGGCTCGGGCCATATCGCCGGGGTGGTCAACCCGCCGGCGCAGGGCAAATATCAATATTGGCGCAATTCGAACCCGGTCGAGAGCCTCGCGGAGTTTGTCGCCGGGGCGACCGAGACCAAGGGCAGCTGGTGGCCGGACTGGATCGGCTGGCTGCGCGAGCGCGACGACGAGACCGTGCCGGCCACGGGCGCGCGGCATCCCGGCGAGGGGAGCCTGAAGGCGATCGAGGATGCCCCGGGGAGCTATGTGAAAACGCGCTGAACGGCCGGCGTTGCGGGATCGTTTCTCCTGCGTGACGGTTATGTTGCAGTGCAACAAAAAGCTCTTGCATGGCGTGGCCGCACCGATTATATTGCAGTGCAACAACGAACCATCAGGAGGCCCCCTTGGCCAGCACGACGCCCGTCACCGAGCCTGCCGCCAAGGTGGATGCTCCCGCCGCTCCGGTTGCCGCCCCCGTGACCGCGTCGTCCGCGAAGCCGGCCCCCGAATCCGATAGCGCGCCTGCGCCCAAGGCCGATCCGGTGCCCGCGAAGGTCGAGGCGCCCGTCGTCAAGGTCGCGCCGAAGCCGGTGGCCAAGGTTGCGGCGAAGCCCGCGCCGAAGGTCGCCAAGCCGATCGCCAAAGCCATCACCGCCCCGGTCGTCAAGGCCGTGGCCAAGAAGAAGGCGGTCGTGAAGGCCGCCCCCAAGACCGTCGCCGTCAAAGCCATCCAAACCGTCAAGCCGGTCGTCGCGAAAGCGAAGGCCGTCGCAACCAAGGAAGTGAATATCATGGAAGCCACGATCAAGAACGCCGCCGAGAAGGCCAAGACCCTGTTCACCGACGCCAATTCGAAGAGCACCCAGGCCTTTGCCGAGATCAACGAATTCTCGAAGGGCAACATCGAAGCGATCGTCGAGAGCAGCAAGATCGCCGCCAAGGGCATCGAAGCACTGGGCCAGGACGCCGCCGAATACAGCCGCAAGCAGTTCGAAGGCGCGACCGCCGCGCTGAAGAGCCTGTCGACCGTCAAGTCGCCGACCGATTTCTTCAAGCTGCAGAGCGATTACGCCCGTAGCGCGTTCGATTCGCTGGTCGCCCAGACCTCGAAGAACACGGAAGCGATGATGAAGCTGGCCGGCGAAGTCGCCCAGCCGATCTCGAACCGCGTCGCGATCGCGGTCGAGAAGGTGAAGATCGCCGCGTAACCTCTACGCAAGCGATCGTCGGGACAGGGCGGCTCCGCGAGGGGCCGCCCTTTTCGTTTGCGCCGACGAGACGCTTCGATACCGGGCCGAGACCGCACGCGATGACAGGCCGAAGCGATGCGCCGCGCTGGAAGTGGGGCTTATCCGTCGTCAGAAGCGCGCGCCCCCTTGCCCTCGGGCCCCGGCATGCCATATTTTGCGGACACATGATCCAAAAGCACGACATCACGGCCATGGCCGAACGCCGCGACGGCGATGGGGACGAAGAAGGCACCGGCCTCGGCATCGCGACCCGCACGCGCGCCAAGACCAAGCAGCCGACGCCGTATCGCGTCCTGCTGCTCAACGACGATTACACGCCGATGGAATTCGTCGTGCTCGTCCTGCAGCGCTTCTTCCGCATGGACATGGAGGCGGCGACGCGGGTGATGCTGCACGTCCACCAGAAGGGCGTCGGCGTGTGCGGCACGTTCAGCTACGAGGTCGCCGAGACGAAGGTCGCGCAGGTGACCGAGTTCGCGCGGCAGAACCAGCATCCGCTGCAATGCACGCTGGAGAAGGCGTGACGCGCTAGCGTTTGGCAGGTGCCCGACATTGCGCTTCCCCGGCGGAGGCCGGGGCCCAGTCGCGCAGGTCGAAGTTGCAATGCGCGGCGCACGATTGCTTCTGCGCCCCGACTGGGCCCCGGCTTTCGCCGGGGAAGTTTAGCTGATGCTGCCCAGGCTCATTTCACCCGGTGGATACCGCACAATTTGTTGCCGTCCGGATCGCGAACATAGGACAGGTGCATCGCGCCCATGTTGCTTTCGCGCAGGCCCGGCGCGTCCTCGATCGAGGTGCCGCCATGCGCGACCGCGACGTCGTGGAATTGCTTCACCTGTTCGGGCGAATCGCATTTGAAGCCGATCGTGCCGCCATTGGCGCTTGTCGCCGCCTCGCCGTTGATCGGCTCGCTGACGGCGAAGGTGTTGCCGCCATGCATGTAAAACAAGCGGGTCTGGCCCGCATCGCCGACGTGCCGGAACGGCTCGCCCGCACCGAGTACGCCGAGTACCGCATCGTAGAACGTCTTCGACCGTTCGATATCGTCCGTGCCGACCATCACATGATTCAACATGCCCGCTCTCCTTCGCTCCCGGCCTGATGCCGGGTGGCGTCGGATCCGCGCTATTGAAGACGCGCCGCCGCTGCAAGCCATGGCGCGCGCGGTTCCACGACGAAAAAGGGCGGCCATCGCTGACCGCCCCTTTGTCGATCGGATCGCAACCTCGGGCGGTCAGGCCGGCGCCTTGTCCTTGTTGTGGATCGCGGCGGCTTTGCGCAGGATGTCGAGGATCTTTTCCTGCGCGGTCGGCTCGTCGACCTGCTCCATCGCGGCGAGTTCGCGTGCGAGGCGGCTGGTCGCCGCTTCGAAGATCTGGCGCTCCGAATAGCTCTGCTCGGGCTGGTCTTCGGCCCGGAACAGATCGCGCACCACTTCGGCGATCGACACCAGGTCGCCCGAATTGATCTTCGCTTCATATTCCTGCGCACGACGCGACCACATGGTGCGCTTGACCCGCGGCTTGCCGGTCAGCGTATCGAGCGCCTCGCGCAATGTCTTGTCGCTCGACAGCTTGCGCATGCCGACGCTTTCCGCCTTGTTGGTCGGCACGCGGAGCGTCATGCGCTCTTTCTCGAACCGCAGCACATAAAGTTCGAGCTGCATGCCGGCGATTTCCGACTTTTGCAGTTCGATCACACGGCCGACACCGTGCTTGGGGTAAACGACATAATCGCCGACGTCGAAGGATAGGGCTTTTGCAGCCATTCCGTTGAGCCTTTCCGTGAACTGGTCCCCGGGTGGAAGCGTCCAGGCACTTTAGGCCGATGGACGCGCGAGGAGGGGATTTGGGTTTAGGTGTGTCTCCAGACCGGAATAACGCGCGAACACGCCTTCCGTCCCCGCCTGTTTAGCAGAGTCGTAACAAAATTACCAGCCTGACGTGCCGTTAAGTATCCGTCCCGGGCCGAAATTGGGACCATCGGAGGCGATTTTGGCGCTGCTCGGCTTTTGAAAACGCGCCGCCGACCATGCCGGCGCCGCACGCTTACGCTCGCATCGTCCGGATCAGTCTCCGGCACCGGCCTCGGGCGAGAAATACTTGTCGTACTTGCCCTCCTCGCCCTTGTGCTCGTCGGCGTCGGCGGGCGTCTGCCCGGCGTTGCGCGTGACGTTGGGCCATTGCGCGGAGAAGGTGTTGTTGAGCTCCATCCACTGTTCGAGGCCGGATTCGGTATCGGGCAGGATCGCCTCGGCCGGGCATTCCGGTTCGCACACGCCGCAGTCGATGCACTCGCTGGGGTTGATCACCAGCATGTTCTCGCCCTCGTAGAAGCAATCGACCGGGCATACCTCGACGCAATCCATATACTTGCACTTGATGCAGGCGTCGGTGACGACATAGGTCATACTTGGTCTTCCCGTTAGACGAACGCTGTTCTGCTATGCCCGCCGTTCCGCGCCGTCAATCGGATGCGGCTTGATGCGAGGCATTCTCACCCAGCTCTTCATAGCATCGCTGCGCTTCGGGGGCGGGGCCGCGCCGGGTGGGCAGGGCCGCGACGCGGATCACGCGGACGCGGTCGTTGTACAGAAATGTCAGTATGTTGCCGATGCGGACCTGGGCATGCGCGCGGTCGATCGCTCGCCCGTCGATGCGCAGGCGGCTATGCGCGGCGATGGTCTGAGCGGCGCTTCTCGTCTTGGCCAGGCGCACGAACCACAGGAACCGATCGAGCCGCATCGAGCCTGGGTCCCCGCGTTCAGCCATGGCGGATATTCAGGTCCGCCAGCGCGGAGAAAGCATTGTCACGGGGCGGCGGGGCGACGGGCGCAGGCGCACGGCCACGCCATACCCAGTGCGCGACCCTGTCCTCCACCCGGATGATCTTGAAGCCGAGCCCGGCCATCAGCCGTTCGAGCGTCGCGGGCTGCACGCCGATCGAGATGGCCAGCGCGGGATCGGGCGCGAACGGCTTGCGCCCGGAGCGCGCCTCGAACGCCGCCTTGGCGATCCGCTCGACCAGATCGACGCGCACCGCCTGCAACGCGATCGCGCGATAGCCCTGCGACAGATGCGCGCCCGGCGCGGTGCGCGGCAGCACCGTCGCCCCCTCGGCCGGGGCCGCGGCAACCGGCCGGGCATGGCGCGCGGCGAGCAACGCGCGGCGCCAGCGCGCGGCGACGGGCTTCAGCAGGCGCGGATCGAACAGGTCGAGCGCGCCGATCGCGATCCCGATCCTGCGCAGCCGCTTGCGCGCGGCGGGATCGAGGCCGTCGATCGCGACGCGGTGGTCGATGCGCGGCAAAAGCCCGCCCTGATCGATCAATGCCGCCGCCACCGCGCGCAGCGCCGGCCCGGCCCCGGCATCGCGCGTCACCGCCTCCAGCGCGACCAAGGCGGGGACGTGCTGCGCCATCCGATCGCCGACCCACGCCGCCAGCCGCGTCTTGATCCGCCCGCGCAACCCGGCGTCGAGGCACTCCAGGGTGCGATCGAGCGCGATCGCCGGACGGACGAGCGATGGCCCCTGGGTCAAGGTCGCCACCTTCAACCCGTCCCACGCGATCGCGGGAGGCTCGCCCGCCTCGGCCGACAGGACGAACGCCACATCCGGCGCCTCGACGAGCGCGGTGCCACGCCGCGCGCGCTCGTCCCCCAACCGGCGTTCGGCGGCGGCGAGCAGCAGGCGCTTGTCGCCGGCCCGCGCATCCGGCGCCACGGTGAAGCCGAAGCCGTGCAGATGTCCGATCATATGGTCCTCGACCATGACCTCCCCCTGCGCCCCAATCGTAACCGGCAGATCGCGCGGGGAGGCGCCGATCTGGCGCAGCAGCATCGTCGTTCGCTTGTCGACGAAGCGTTGCGTGAGGCTGAGGTGCAGCGCGTCGGACAGGCGTTCCTCGACCTGCGCGGCGCGGCCGGCCCAATACGCCGGATCGGCCAGCCAGTCGGCGCGGTTGGCGATATAGGCCCAGCTGCGCGCCGCCGCGATCCGCCCGGCCAGCACCTCGACATCGCCGGCGACATTATCCAGCCGCGCGATCTCCTCGGCGAACCAGGTGTGCGGAACATGCCCCTGCCCCTCGCTCAGATACCCGAACAGCTTGGCGCAGAAACGCGCATGCGGATCCAGCCCGACCTTGCGGAAATCGGGCACGCCGCACGCCGCCCAGAAGCGCTTGACCATCGCCGGCCCGCGCGCCCGATCCCGCACCCAATCCTCCTCGGCGAGGCGCTTCAGCACGAGCAGGTCGAGCGCCTTCGGGGCGGCGCGCAGTTCGCGCATCTCCGGCCGCGCCTCGAGGCTGTGGATCAGATCGTCCACGCTGGAGAAATCGGGCTGCCCCTCGCGCCAGAACAGGTGATCGAGGCGCGGGAAGCGATGCTCCTCGATCGCCAGCACCTCCTCCGGCGTGAACGCACCCGGCCCGTCCTCGACCAGCGCGCCGAACGTGCCGTCGCGCTGGTGCCGCCCGGCGCGCCCGGCGATCTGCGCCATCTCCGCGACGGTCAGGCGGCGCTGGCGCTGGCCGTCGAACTTGTCGAGGCTGGCGAAGGCGACGTGCGCGACGTCCATGTTCAGCCCCATGCCGATCGCGTCGGTAGCGACGAGATAATCGACCTCGCCGGCCTGGAACATCGCAACCTGCGCGTTGCGCGTGCGCGGCGAAAGCGCGCCCATCACCACGGCCGCGCCGCCGCGCAACCGGCGCAGCATCTCGGCGACGGCATACACTTCCTCCGCGCTGAACGCCACGATCGCGGAGCGCTTAGGCAGGCGGCTGATCTTCTTGGCGCCCGCGTAGGAGAGCGTCGAAAAGCGCGGACGGTTGAGGATGTCGATGCCTGGCACCAACGTCTTGAGCATCGGTCGCAACGCCTCGGACCCCAGAATCATTGTCTCCTCCCGCCCCCGCGCGCGCAGGATGCGATCGGTGAAGACATGGCCGCGCTCGCGGTCCGCGCCCAGTTGCGCCTCGTCCACGCCGACGAACGCCAGATCCTTGTCCAGCGGCATGCTCTCGGCGGTGCACAGGAACCAGCGTGCATCCTTTGGCACGATCTTCTCCTCGCCGGTGATCAAGGCGACCTGATTGGCGCCCTTGATCTTCACCACCCGGTCATAGACCTCGCGCGCGAGCAGGCGCAGCGGAAAGCCGATCATGCCGCTCGAATGGCCGCACATCCGCTCGACCGCGAGATGCGTCTTGCCGGTATTGGTCGGGCCCAGCACCGCAGTGACCGGGCGTTCTTCGCGAGCGTGCATGTCGAAAAGCAACATCGGCGCGGACACGCCCATGCGCAACCGCCGAATTCGGACAACGTGGCGCAACCCGCTCAATTGGTTGGCAGTTCCACGATCCCCCTCGCTTCGCCGCAGCGCGTGAACGCTTCGCCCGATGCGAGTCGCGTCGGCCACGCGGTTAATTTGACTTTAGCATTTGCCCCCCACAGTGATTCGACCCACGCCGGGGGGATCGGCGAACGTGACCTTTGGGGGCACCTCCGCTTTGTTCTTGCGCAGCGA
This sequence comes from Sphingomonas sp. Leaf357, assembly GCF_001423845.1. NCBI lineage: Bacteria > Pseudomonadati > Pseudomonadota > Alphaproteobacteria > Sphingomonadales > Sphingomonadaceae > Sphingomonas > Sphingomonas sp. Leaf357. The sequence goes on from NZ_LMPM01000001.1 coordinate 340,525, forward strand.
TCATGGACACGATCAGGCCGGTGGCACCGCCACGCTGTCTTTCGGCCGCGCGCCCTTCGTCCCCGTACAGCTCTCCCCGCTCGACCGGATCCGTGCCCAGATCCGCGAAGGAGTCGCCAGCACCGATTGGGCACCCGATCTCGGTTCGCGCATCGGCTCACGCGAATGGTGGCGGGGTGCCGCGACCTGCACCGCGCTGATCACCGCGACCTGCGCGCTGTCGCCGGGCCTGAACCGCACGATCCCGGGCAACGTCGCGCCGGCCCTGACGGGCAGCGAATGGGACGAGGCCCGCACGCAATCGATCGCGCCGCTCGCCTGGGGCGGATCGACCGGACGGCGGATGGCGGCGAACGATCTCGTCGCGCCGCTCGCCGAGACGCCCGAACGCCCGACGCTGGAGATGACCGCGACGTTCGGCAGCGGCGACAGTTTCTCGCGCCTTCTGCAACGCGCCGGCGTGTCCGCCAGCGACGCCGCGCGCGCCGCCGACCTTGTCGAAGGCGCGGTGCCGCTGGACGGGATCAAGCCGGGCACGCGGATCGATCTCACGCTCGGCCGCCGCCCCAATCGCAACGTCGCACGTCCGCTCGATCATCTTGCCTTCCGCGCGCGCTTCGATCTCAACCTGTCGCTGGCGCGCGCCGGCGACACGCTGGCGATGACGCAGCAACGCATCGCGATCGACAATACGCCGCTGCGGATCCAGGGGCTGGCCGGCTCCAGCCTGTACCGCTCCGCACGCGCCGCCGGCGCGCCGGCCAAGGCGGTCGAAGCCTATATCAAGGCGATTGCATCCCGCGTGTCGATCGGCGCGGTGTCGCCGTCCGACACGTTCGATTTCGTGCTGCGCCAGGCGCGCGCGGCGACCGGCGAAGTGCAATTGGGCGACCTGATGTTCGCCGGGCTCGACCAGCATGCCAAGAAGACCCAGCTCGTCAAATGGGACGACGGGCAATGGTATGAGGCGAACGGCCAGAGCCAGCGCCAGGGCTTCATGGGCATGCCGGTCAGCGGGCGGATCACGTCCAATTTCGGCATGCGGATGCACCCGCTGCTCGGCTTCATGCGCATGCACAAGGGCATCGATATCGGTGCCGCCTGGGGATCGCCGATCTACGCCGCGATCGACGGCGTGGTACAGTTCGCCGGGCGCAGCGCGGGCTATGGCAATTTCGTCAAGCTGTCGCATTCCGGCGGGATCGTCAGCGGCTACGGCCATATGAGCCGGATCCTCGTCCGCCCCGGCCAGCATGTCGCGCGCGGGCAGCAGATCGGCGCGGTCGGATCGACCGGCATGTCGACCGGCCCGCATCTGCATTGGGAAGTGTGGCGCAACGGCGTCTCGGTCAATCCGCGCGGCTTCTCCTTCTCGAGCGTCGCCACCCTGTCGGGCGAGAAACTGCGCGCGTTCAAGGCGCGGGTTGCGGCGTTGCTGTCGGTCAAACCGGGCCAGCGCTGAGCCATTCCAATTCTGCCGTCATCCCCGCGCAGGCGGGGATCCAACAGGTGGCTTGGTTCACACGATACTGATTAAGCGTGATCCGTGCGACACGTTGGACCCCGGATCGAGTCCGGGATGACGGGGAAAGGCGCTTTACCGCCCCTGCGAGCGCCAGCGCTTGATCGTGCGTGCGATGATCTGATCTTCGCCGCCCGCCTGGCGCCACAGATCGGAAAACATCGGATCGTCCGATGCCGGCCGCTTATTGTCTTCCAGCCCGTCGAACGACACGCGGATCGGGATCGCGACGCCTTCGCCGCAGATGATGCACTCGCGGTTGCGCAGGGCGGGAATCGAATCGAGGAAGCCGCGCGCGCCTTCCGGCATCGCGGCGCGGACGAAGGCCTGATCGCGATCGTTGTTCAGGCGCATGGCGATGATCGTGCCGCATTGCGACAGCACGCCCTCGGCTAGATCGGACGGGCGTTGCGTGATCAGCCCGAGCGACACGCCGTATTTGCGCCCTTCCTTGGCGATACGGCCGAGGATGCGGCCGACCGACGAGGAATCCGCGTTGCGCTCGTTCGGGATATAGCGATGCGCTTCCTCGCAGACGAGCAGGATCGGGCGCTGCGGCTCGCCGCGCGACCAGATCGCGAAATCGAACACCATCCGGCTGAGCATCGCAACCACGACGGACGTTATCTCGCTTGGCACGCCGGACACGTCGATGATCGAAATCGGCTTGCCGTCGCCCGGCAGGCGGAAGATGCGCGCGAGGAAATCGGCCATCGTATCGGCGACCAGCATGCCCGAAAACATGAAGCCATAGCGCGGGTCGGCCTTGATCTCGTCGATCTTGGTCTTCAGGCGCAGGTACGGCGCGGTGTCGCCTGCACGGTCCATCTTGCCCATTTCGAGGCTGATGATGTTGGTCAGGTCGCTGAGCAGATACGGAATTGGCGCATCGACCGTCAGCTTGCCGATCTCCTGTCCGAGCCGCCCCTTGGCGCGCGCGAGCAACAGGCATTTGGCGAGGATGTCGGCATCGACCTGATTTTCCGATCCGTCGCTGGTGACGAACACCTCGCAATGTTCCTCGAAGTTCATCAGCCAGTACGGCATCTGGAGATTGCCGACATCGTAGATCGCACCGTTGGTTCTGAACGCTGCGGCATATTCGCCGTGCGGATCGATCATCACGACATGGCCCTGCGGGCTGAGCTCGCAGATGCGGTGCAGGATCAAGGCAGCGCTGGTCGACTTGCCGGTGCCGGTCGAGCCGAGCAACGCGAAATGCTTGCCGAGCATGGCATCGACGTACAGCGAGGCGCGGATGTCGCGGGTCGGATAGACCGTCCCGATCTCGATCGTGGCGCGATCGTCGGCGGCGTAGACCTGCTTGAGGTCGGCGGTGGTGACCGGGAAGACCTGGCAGCCCGGATTGGGATAGCGCGTCACGCCGCGACGAAATTTGTAGAGCTTGCCGGTCAACCGCTCCTCGTCGCCCTCGCCGAGGAAATCGACCTGCGCGACGATCCTGTCGTCCGTTCCGTCGATCAGCCGGAGCGAGCGGATGTTGGCGATCAGCCAGGTGGCACCGACGCGCATCTTGATCTGGCTGCCGACCGATCCGGCGCTGGCGACCACGGAATCGGGGTTGGCGGCGGTGAGTTCCAGCGCGCGAGCATCGAGCACCACCTGGCTGCTCGATCCGGCGATTTCCAGCACGATGCCGATCGGCGCGCCGATCAGCGTGGTCGGTGCGGCTCGTACGAATGCGTCGCTGCCCAGCATCTCGGTCATCAGGCATCTTCCTCAGGGAGTATCGGCCGACCCTGCCCGAGAGAGGTAAAGATTGAGTTCCGCTCGTGACTTAGTGGCTAGATGCGCCGGGCGACCCAGCCCGCGGCCCAGCCGAACAACACCGACAGCGCCACCGCGACCAGGCCGTAGAGGATCGCGTGATTGTCCGCCGAACGCGCGACGAAGCGCTCGAATCCGGATTTGCGGATATCGATGTCGCGCGTTGCCGCCGCCAGTACGCGGCCGTCGCGGATCAGGAACGTCTCCGCCGTGAAGCGTCCGACGGGCACGCGCGCCGGGATCGTCACGCGCGCGCGGTAGAGCACGCCATCGGTGATCTCGACCGCGCGGGGGGCCTCGTAATACAGGCCGGCGCGGCGCTTGAGATCGACCAGCCCGCGCGCGAAGCGATCCTGTTCGGCCGGGGGCGCGTTGCTCGCCGGCGAGAGTTGCAGCGAATCGAGGCCGAGCTCGTAGATCGCCTGGGTGCGATCGTCGACGAGGCGCTGGATCGGCTTGGACGAGGCGATGGCGTAGAAACTCGGCGCGGATTTGTAACGCAGTCGGGCGGAATTGACCCAGATGCCGGCCACCTTCTCCTTCTCGCGCACCAGGATCGACTGGACCGGCCCCTTGACGACGATGACCACGTCGGTCGGTTTCTCGTCATCGGGCAGGCGCCCGCCGGGATAGAGGATCGCGCCGAACAGCAGCAGTTCCGCGCCGGTGAAGGAATAGGCGATCTCGATATTGCGCTGACTGACGTCCGGCACCAGCACCGGCTTGGCCTGCGCCATCAGCAGCGGCGCAAGCAGCAGCAGAAACCATCTCACGAAAGTTCGACCGAAAATATCTCGTCGGGCCGCCATCCGAGGCCGAGGGCGATGCGGACCGCCACCAGCAACACGATCACCGCAAGCGCGAGACGGAGATATTCGGGACGCACCTTGCCGGCGAAACGTGCGCCGGCCTGCGCGCCGATCACCGATCCGAGCAGCAGAAGCGCGGCGAGAACGATATCGACCGCCTTTGTGGTGGTCGCGTGGACCATCGTCGCCGCCGCCGTCACGAACAACGTCTGGAACAGCGACGTGCCGACCACCACCTGCGTGCCCATGCCGAGCAGATAGAGCATCGCCGGCACCATCACGAACCCGCCGCCGACGCCGAGAAGGATCGTGAGAATGCCGGTGAAGAAGCCGAGCAGCAACGGCGCCAAGGGCGAGATGTACAGGCCGGAGGCGTAGAACCGCGTCCGCAACGGGAGCGCGGCGACCAGCGGATGATGCCGTCGTTTCTTGGCTCGCGGCGGGCGGCCGGCCCGTGTCGCAGCGATCGCGCCCCAGGATTCGCTCGCCATCAATCCGCCGATCGAACCCAGCATCAGGACATAGACGATGGCGATGACGACATCGATCTGCCCGCTCGCCTGAAGCAGGCGGAAAATCCACGCACCGGCCAGCGCCCCCAAAATGCCGCCGGCGACCAGCACGCCGCCCATCTTGAAATCCACCCCGCCACGCCGGACGTGGGCGAACACACCGGAGATGCTCGCGCCGGTCACCTGGCTGGCCGAGGAGGCCGCCGCGACGGTCGGCGGGATGCCGTAGACGATCAGCAACGGCGTCGTGAGAAACCCGCCGCCGACCCCGAACATTCCCGACAACATGCCCACCCCGCCGCCGAGCAGCACGATGACGAGCGCATTGACCGAGAGATTGGCGATGGGAAGGTAGAGATCCACGCGGCTGGGTTAGCCCGAAGTGACGTGCGGCGGAAGCGGTTGCGGTACGGGATCAGAAATCCGCCCCGACGCTCAGCACCAACCCGGAACCCGGCGTGGCATTGCCGGCGATGCGCTGCCGCCAGTCGAGCGAGAGGCGAACCGGCTGCCGAACGAGCGGAACGTGCGCGACGAGCGATGGGCCGAGATCGACGCGCGACGCCCCCCTTTGCGCAGCGCCCCAGACTCCCGCGCCGAGGTCGAAGCGGACATCGCCCAGCTTGGCGAGCGGACGGGCCAATCGCACCGCTCCGTCGGCGAAACCCTCGCCTTCGCCGCGCCCGATCACGCCGGATTGCGCATAGCCTTCGAGCGCGAGGCCTGCGGCGATGATCCTCGGGCCGAAACCGCCGACCACTCCGATGGTCGGCCCGCCACCCCCGCCGTTCAGGGCAATGCGCTGCTCTGCGACGACCCGCACGGGCAGTCGGGTCGGTTGCCATTCGAACCCCAACGCCAATTCCTGCGCGCCCGGCCCGAGCGGCGTGCTGACCCGTGCGGCAAGCGCGAGACGCCGGCTTTCGGTTAGCGCGTAGGTGAGGCGAGCGCCCGCCTGCGATCCGCCGAGTTGTGCACCGAATATTCCGTCCAACCCGGCGCCATCGCGTGCGACGAGCCAGACGCTGCCGGCGAAGCGCGATCGCGTCCGGCGTTCCGGTGGGGATGCGAGTGGCGCAGGCAATCCGGGGATGATCGCGGTGTGCGCGATGACGGCGGCAGTCGGGCGGGCTTCTGATCGAGGGAGAAGGACATTTGTCGGCGCGACAAAGTTCGCAGATGCGGATCGCGCCGAGGGTTCGAGACGCGCGACCGACAAGACCCTGTTCGATCGCTCGATCGCCGGTGCAGGCGGGACGGGGATGCGAGGTCCGATCGGGGCGACCTCGGCCACCTCCACCGTTAACGAATCCGGCCACCACAGGATCGTCACGCGCATCGCGATCCAGCCGCCGACGATCACGCCGAGGAAGCGCAGCGGCCGCCCGACGATCACGGTCGTTCGATGTCGTCGGGAAAGATATGCGCGGTCTTGTCCCAGGTCGGTGTCGCGCCGCGCAGCATGGCGGTGTAGCGGAACAATGCGCGTTGCGCCGCCACGAGCGCGATGAAATTTCCCACCACCGCCCGCGGCAGGGACAAGCAGGCCTGGCGCCAGCCATAGGCACGCCAGGTGAACGCGGCACGCACCGCGAGGCGCCAGACCAGCAGCGCCGAATTGATCGTCAGCAGCGTCCCCATTGCCGGCGACAAAGCGTGTGGCGCGATGCCGATCGTCCAGTGCAGGATCGCCGAGGCTGCCCAGACCAATAGCGCGAGATAGGCAGCGACCAGCACGAGGACCGCGATCGGCGCGCGGCGATCGCGCATGCGCATCCAATGGTCGCGCCAGTCGCGCGCGCGGCTCCAGCCGACCCGATCCCATCCGGCGAGCGCGATGCCGATCATCCAGCGTGTCTTCTGCCGCACCGCCGCCTCCAGGCGGGTGGGGAAGTAGGCGCGAACGGACACCGGCGGCCCGCCAGGCCATTCCGCGACGCGCGCGAACACGCCGCTGCCGCCCAACGCGGCGATGTGCAGGCCGAGTTCGTAATCCTCGGTCAGGCTGTCGGCATCGAACGGCGCGTTCCGGCGCAGATCGGCGAGCCGCCCGAGGCAGGTGCGCTCGATCGCGCAACCCACCCCGGCAAGCGGCAATCCCGCACCCAGGGCCTGGCGCGCGACAAGCGTCTTGCCATGCGCTTCGGCGAATTCGTCGGCATAATGACCCGACACGAAGCGCGAGCGCCGATCGATCAACGGGTGGACCGGCAATTGGACCGCCAGATGCCGCCCGATCAGCGCGTCGAAAATCCGCAGTTCGGCGGGATGCACAACATCCTCGGCATCGTGCAGCACCACGGCTTTCGCCGTCCAGCCCTCCGCCGCCTCGTCGCGGAGCAGGGCACGCCAGATCGTGTTGAGACAATCGGCCTTGGTCGTCGGACCGGCCTTGTCGCCGATGATCGGGCGGACCCGCGCATCGCATTCGGCCACCTTTGAAACGGCGAGGGTCGTGGCGCGATCATTGGGATATGTGCCGACATAGATCCGGTAATCCGGATGATCGATCCGCGCCAGCGCAGTGCGCAGCATCGGCCCGATCACCTCGGCCTCTTCCCAGGCGGCAACGAATATCGCGATACGGCCGCCATCCGCGCAGACCGGAAAATCATCGAGGCTCGGCGGTGATCCGCGACGCAGGCGATGACGCGCATAGACGAGGTCGATCGCAAGATCGTCGATCCCGCCGATCAGGAGCCCAATCGCCGCGAACAGCATCGTTTCGCGTGCGACGACATCCACCACGGCGAGGATGTTCGCCCAATCCCCCGACACGTGCCCCAATCGCCTGCCTCCACGTGGCACTCGCGCGCGATTCGCCCATCAAAAATCGCGTTTCCATATAGGATAAGAGTGCGCCTCAGCCATGGTAAAAGGTCGCTGGATCGGGACCGACAAAAGCATTAGCCTCGGCCACAATCAGGAGAGGGACTGCAATGAAGCTCGCATGGCGCCTCGCGTTGCTCGGCCTTGCAATCGCTCCCGTGGCGGCTTTCGGAGACAATAGCCCGCAGGTCATCATGGCGACGCCGGGCATCGGGGATGCCGGTTCGGGCGGAGGCATCGAGCGCTTCACGGTACGCTTCAGCCAGCCGATGGTGCCACTGGGCGATCCGCGCACGGCGGGGCCGTTCGACGTTACCTGCCCGGTCGAAGGCGAGGGCCGCTGGGTCGACCCGCAAACCTTCGTCCACGAATTCAAATCGTCCTTGCCCGGCGGCACGATGTGCGAATTCAAGATCAAGGCGGGCCTGAAGAGCGTCGGTGGCTATGCCGTCACCGGCCAGCAAGATTTCAAGGTCGATGCCGGCGGACCCGTGGCGCGCGCGGTGCTGCCGGCGCGTTATGGTGGCGAGATCGAGGAGGACCAGGTGTTTCTGGTCGCTGCCAACCTGCCCGCGACGCCCGCCTCGGTCGCCGCCAATGCCTATTGCTCGGTCGACGGCATCGGCGAGAAGATCGCCGTCGACGTGTTGCCGGCCGATCTGCCGGGCAAGTTGCTCGGCGAGATGGGCACGACCGGCTGGACGGTGCGCAACTTTCTGGAAAGCGCTGGCCTGCCCGCCGCGATCCCCGCCAGCGCGGCCGATCGGCAGAAGGCACTGGCCGGCGTAACCGCGCTGAAGTGCCGCCGTCCGCTGCCCGCCGGGCGCGAGATGGCGCTCGTCTGGGGCGCGAAGATCGCCGGGGCCGGCGGCAAGCTGGCCGGGGCCGACCAGCGTTTCGACTACACCATGCGTAAGCCGTTCACCGCGCGCTTCGAATGTTCGCGCGTCAATGCGCAGGCGGGCTGCTCGCCGGTGGAAAAGGCGTATGTCCGCTTCACCGCGCCGATCGCGATGAGCGACGCGCAAAAGATCGGTATCGCCACGCCGGACGGCAAGACGATCGCACCTGTGTTCAGCGACGACGACAAGAAGAAGGCGACGATAAGCGACATCAGCTTCGCCGCGCCGCTGCCCAGCGCGACGACCGCCAAGCTGAGCCTTCCCGCCGGGATCAAGGACGAAAGCGGCCGCGCGCTGGCCAATGCCGAACGCTTCCCGCTCGACGTGCGCTTCGACGAAGCGCCGCCGCTGGTGAAATTCGCCGCCAGTTTCGGCATTCTCGAGGCCAAGGAAGGCGGCGTCCTGCCCGTCACGGTGCGCAACATCGAACCGGCGCTGCAGGGCCGCAACCTCGGCATCGCCGGGCAATCGCTGCGCGTCGATGGATCGGACGGCAAGGTTGCGGAATGGCTGCGCACCGTCGCTGCCGCCGACCGCTATGCCAGCCACGAGATCAAGCGCGGCGGCGAGACGGTGCGGATCAATGACACCGGGTCCAAGCCGATCCTGACCGGCGCCATGGCGGGCAGCGCGTTCAAGCTGGGCCTGCCGGGCAAGGGCAAGGATTTCGAAGTGGTCGGCGTACCGCTGGCCAAGCCCGGATTCTATGTCGTCGAACTGGCCAGTCCGGTGCTCGGCCAGGCGCTGCTCGGGCGGAAGGCACCGCGCTACGTGGCGAGCGCGGCGCTCGTCACGAACATGGCGGTGCATTTCAAATGGGGCCGCGAACGCAGCCTCGCCTGGGTGACGGCGCTCGACAGCGGCAAGCCGGTCGTCAATGCCGAGGTGCGCGTGACCGACAGTTGCACCGGCAGATTGCTCGCGCGCGGCATCACCGACAAGGCCGGCGGGCTGTACGTGCAGCCGGGCCTGCCGCAGGTCGAAACCTATGGCGAATGCGAGAACGGCTCGACCCCGCCGCTGATGATCTCCGCGCGCGCCGGCGACGATTTCAGCTTCACGCTGACGAGTTGGAGCGAGGGCATCCGCCCGTACGATTTCGATCTGCCCTACGGTTACGATGCGCGCGAGGAGATCCTGCACACGGTGTTCGATCGGGCGCTCGTGCGGCAGGGCGAGACGATCCATATGAAGCATATCGTGCGCAAGCCGCTCGGTGCTGGCTTCGCGCTGACCCCGGCATTCACGGGCACCCTCAGGCTGTCGCATCGCGGGTCGGACACGCAGTTCGATCTGCCGCTGAGCGTGGATGCGAACGGCATCGGGGAATCGACCTGGACCGCGCCGCCGGGCGCGCCGATGGGCGATTACGACCTGCGCGTCATTATCGGCGAGCGCACGATCTACACGAGCCAGTCGTTCAAGGTGGACGAATACAAATTGCCGACGATGCGCGCGAGCGTGGCCGGCCCGAAGGACGCGGCGGTGCGGCCGAAGGTGCTGCCGCTCGATCTGTTCGTCGGGTACCTCTCGGGCGGTGGCGCGTCGAACATGCCGGTCGACCTGCGCGTCGGATACAGCCCGCACGACAGCGCGCCGGCCGATTACGAGGCGTACAGTTTCGGCGGGATCGAGATCGCCGAGGGCGTGAAGCCGCTGAACGGCGACGGCGAGGAGGACAGGACGCCGCTGCCCCCGACCCAGACCCTGCCCTCGACGCTCGGCGGCGACGGCACCGCGCGCACCACGATCGACGTGCCGCAGACGCTGGCCAACACCACCGACATGCTGGTGGAGATGGATTATCAGGATGCCAATGGCGAAGTGCTGACCGCGTCCCGGCGCGTGCCGATCTTCACGTCGGCGGTGCAATTGGGCGTCAAGACGGACGGCTGGTTGATGAAGCAGGACGATCTGCGCCTGCGCTTCGTCGCGCTGGACACCGAAGGCAAACCGCGCGCGAACCAGAAGATCGACGTCGCGCTCTACAGCCGGCAGGTACTGACCGCGCGACGGCGGCTGATCGGCGGCTTCTACGCCTATGACAACCAGATGCGCACGACCAAGCTGGCGGGCAGCTGTTCGACCACCACCGACGCGCAGGGCCTTGCGCAATGCGCGGTCGACCCGGGCGTGTCGGGCGAGGTCTATGCCGTCGCCACGACGACCGACGCGAACGGCAACATCGCACGCGCGACCAAATCGGTGTGGCTGGCGGGCGACGACGATTGGTGGTTCGGCGGCGACAATGGCGACCGCATGGACATCGTGCCCGAGAAAACCACCTATGCCGCGGGCGAGACGGCGCGCTTCCAGGTGCGCATGCCGTTCCGCGAGGCGACCGTCCTCGTCACCGTCGAGCGCGAGGGCGTGCTCTCGAGTTTCGTCACCGATCTGTCGGGCAAGGATCCGGTGGTCGAGGTGAAGATGCCGGGCAGTTACGCGCCCGACGTATTCGTGTCCGTCATGGCAGTGCGCGGGCGCGTGCAGGGCGGCTTCTGGAGCTGGCTGAGCGGGATCGGGCAGAAATTGGGGCTGGTCGATGGACCGCCCCAGGCGAGCGAGCCGACCGCTTTGGTCGACCTCGGCAAGCCGGCCTATCGCCTCGGCATCGCCAAGGTGAAGGTCGGCTGGGAAGCGCACAAGCTTCAGGTTGCGGTGAAGGCCGATCGCGAACGCTATGCCGCGCGCGATACCGCCCAGGTCGACGTTCAAGTGAAGACGCCGGACGGCAAGCCCGCCGCCAGCGCGGATGTCGCTTTCGCGGCGGTGGACGAGGCCTTGCTGCAACTCGCCCCGAACGAATCGTGGGACGTGCTGACCGCGATGATGGGCGAACGATCGCTCTCCGTGCTCACCTCGACCGCGCAGAGCCAGGTCGTCGGCAAACGGCGCATCGGGCGCAAGGCGGTGGAGGCCGGCGGTGGTGGCGGCGGCGACTCGTCGGGGCTGAACCGCGAGAATTTCCAGCCGGTGCTGCTGTGGAAGGGGCGGGTCGCGCTCGACGCACAGGGCCATGCGCGGATCGCGGTGCCGCTGTCGGATGCCTTGTCCTCGTTCAAGCTGGTCGCGATCGCGACGGACGGCGCGCAATTGTTCGGCACCGGCATGGCCGATGTGCGCACCGCGCAGGATCTGTCGATCTTCGCCGGCATGCCGCAACTGGTGCGATCGGGCGATTTCTACGCCGCGGGCTTCACGCTTCGCAACGGATCGACCAAGCCGATGAAGGTAACTGCGACCGTCGATGTGTTCCCGCGCGTGGCGCAGGGCAAGCCGCTGACCGTGACGATCCCGGCGGGCGGGGCCGCGCCGGTGGCATGGAACCTGACCGCACCAGAGCATGTCGCGGGCCTGCGCTGGCAGGTCAAGGCGGTGGCCGAGGGTGGGAAGGCCAGCGACCAGATCACCGTCTCGCAGGAGGTGATCCCGGCGATCCCGGTCGAGGTATGGGCCGGCACGCTGGCGCAAATCGGAGCCAGTACGACGATTCCTATCGCGCCGCCGGCAGGGGCGTTGCCGGGGCGCGGCACGGTGGATATCCGTCTCAGCGATACGCTCGCGCCGCCGCTGGCCGGCGTGCGGCTGTTCATGGCGGCCTATCCCTACACTTGTTTCGAACAACGACTGTCGACCTCGGTCGCGCTCGGTGACGCGGGGGCGTGGAACCGGCTGGCGGGCGAGATCCCGACCTATCAGGCTCCGGACGGGCTGTTGCGGTACTGGCCGTCGCAGAGCCTGACCGGATCGGAATCGCTGACCGCCTATGTCCTGTCGCTGACGGCCGATGCCGGCCTCGCCATCCCCGAGGGGCCGCGCACGCGGATGATCGAGGCGATGAAGGCGGTGCTCGACGGGCGCCTGCGGCACGAGGATTATGGCGATGTCCGCCTGCAGCGCGTCGCAGCGTTCGCCGCGCTGGCGCGACAGGGGGCGGCGACGCCGGCGATGCTCGGGCAGATCGGCATGACGCCGGCCGACATGCCGACCTCGACCCTGTCCGACTATCTCGTCGCGCTGGACCGCGTGGCCGGCCTCGCCAATGCGCAGGCGTTGAAGACGAGTGCGGAGAGCGTGCTCCGGACGCGGCTGGTGTACGAAGGCACGCGGCTCGACCTGTCGGACCAGAACACCGCGCCGTGGTGGCTGATGTCGTCGGGCGACGAAGGCGCGATCAAGGCGGTGATCGCCACGCTCGGCCGGCCCGGCTGGCAAGACGATGCGCCGAAGATGATGGTCGGCGTGAGCCTGCGCCAGTCGCGCGGGCATTGGGATACGACCACCGCCAATGCGTGGGGCACGATCGCGGCGAAGAAATTCGCGTCGATCTATCCGGCGAGCGCGATCACCGGCGCGACGACGATGTCGCTGGGCAGTGCGACGGTCAGCCGCGCATGGCCGCTGGCGGTGAACCTGCGGCAGATCGGCTTTCCGCTGCCGGCGGTGCAGACGCCGCTGCGCCTGGCGCAGGCGAGCGGCGCGGGGCCGTGGGCGAACGTGTCGGTCTCCGCCGCCGTGCCGCTGACCCAGCCATTGTTTGCCGGATACCGCATGGCGAAGAAGACCGAGGTGATGCAGGCGCGCACCAAGGGCATATTGACGCGCGGCGACGTGGTGAAGGTGACGATCACGGTCGAAGCCTCGGCCGAGCGCAACTGGGTGGTGGTCAACGATCCGATACCCGCCGGGGCAACGATCGTCGGCGATCTTGGCGGCCAATCGAAACTGCTGAATGCCGATGCCAAAGCCGGCGACGGCACCGAATTCGCGGCGGTCGACGGCGACGGCAAGGCTTGGGACGTGCAGGTCGGCGTGCAGCCCGCCTATATCGAACGCCGCAACGATGCGTGGCGCGGCTATTTCAGTTGGGTGCCGCGCGGGCGCTTCACGATCGTCTACGTCATGCGGCTGAACGGGGCGGGCCGGTTCTCGCTGCCGCCGAGCCGGGTCGAGGCGATGTATTCACCCGCGATCCGCGCGGCGGTGCCGAATGCGCCGGTGAGCGTGGCGCAGCGGTGATGCGTGGCTGAGCAAGCAGGCCCTCCCGAAGATGCGGAGGCCGCACCAATCCCCGTCATCCCAGCGAAGGCTGGGATCTCAGGCGGTGAAGGCGGGACAGAAGCCGCACGAGACCCCAGCCTTCGCTGGGGTGACGGTGGGGGTTGGCGCAGCGGTGAGGTGGTCAAGCTAATCCCAAAACACCCGTTCGCCCTGAGCCTGTCGAAGGGCGTGTCCCAAGCGCTGCGCTTGCGGCACGTGCTTCGACAGGCTCAGCACGAACGGGTTTGGGAGAGGATGTTTACCCGACAAGGAGTCACGCTTCTCGGACTGACCCTGATCATCCTCACTTTCGCCGGCGTCGATTATGCCACCCTGCCGCCGCCCCTCCCCGATTACGCCCGGACGCGCGCCGCCTGGCATCCCTCCGAAGCGTGGCTCTACGATCGCCACGGCCAGTTGATCGATTCGGCGCGGGTCGATTTCGCCGCGCGTCGACTGGCCTGGACGCCGCTCGACGCCGTCTCCTCTGTCACGCGCGAGACGATCGTCGCGGCCGAGGACCGGCGCTTCTACAGCCATTCTGGCGTCGATAGCCTGGCCTTGCTCGGGGCGCTGCGCGATCGCGTCCGGGGGCGGCAGCATCGCGGCGCGAGCACGCTGTCGATGCAGGTCGCCGGCTTTCTCGCGCCCGAACTCGCCGCGCCGGGCGCGCGCGGGATCTGGGACAAGGTGCGCCAGTTGCGCGCCGGCTGGGGGCTCGAGAACCAGTGGAGCAAGGACCAGATTCTCGAAGCCTATCTCAACCTCGCCGGGTTTCGCGGGGAGGCGCAGGGGATCGGCGCGGCGGCGCTCGGCCTGTTCGGCAAGACGCCGGATGCCTTGTCGCGCGACGATGCGGTGCTGCTGGCGGCGTTGCTGCCGGAGCCGCAGGCCGCATCCGCCGCCGTCGCTCGGCGGGCCTGCGCCCTATCACGCAAGGCATCGCACGAGGCGGATTGCTCGCGCTTCGCCGGCGAGGCGGCATCGATGCTCGGCCCGGCGCGCAGCCTCGCGCTCGATCCGGGGCTGGCCCCGCATCTCAGCCAGCGCCTGCTGACCAAGGCAGGATTGAAGGTGACGACCACGCTGGACGCGACCATCCAGCGCGCGGCGATCATCGCGCTGCGCCGCCAGTTGCAGGGGCTGGGCGGTGCCCGCGCGCGCGACGGGGCGGTGGTCGTCGTCGACAATGCCAGCGGCGACGTGCTCGCCTATGTCGGCGGGATCGGTGGCGCATCGACCGCCGCCGCAGTGGACGGTGCGAACAGCTATCGCCAGGCCGGATCGACGCTGAAGCCGTTCCTCTACGCGCAGGCGATCGAGAAGGGCTATCTCACCCCAGCCTCGATCCTCGAAGACTCGCCGGTGCAGCTCGACACCGCCTCCGGCTTGTACGTGCCGCAGAATTACGACCACGCCTTCAAGGGGCCGGTGTCCGCTCGAAGCGCGCTGGCCGGATCGCTCAACGTGCCGGCCGTGCGCACGCTGCTGCTGGTCGGCGTCGAGCCGTTTCGCGACCGCCTGTGGGATTCGGGCTATCGTGGCCTGGTCGAGGACGGGCAATATTACGGCTTCTCGCTCGCGCTCGGCTCGGCCGAAGTGACGCTGCTGGAACAGGCCGATGCGTACCGCGCCCTCGCCAATGGCGGCGGATGGACTCCGCTCCGGCTGACGCGCGACGATCCCCGCCCGCTGCCGCGCCGCATCACCAGCCCCCAGGCGGCGTGGCTGGTGGCGGACATGATCGCCGATCCCGATGCGCGGGCGCAGACCTTCGGGCCGGACAGCGCATTGCGCCTGCCGTTCTGGGCGGCGGTGAAGACCGGCACGTCCAAGGCGATGCGCGACAATTGGTGCATCGGTTTCTCGGATCGCTACACCGTCGCGGTATGGGTCGGAAATCTCGAGGGCGATCCGATGCGTGCCGTCTCCGGCACGAGCGGCGCGGCACCGGTGTGGCGCGACCTGATGCTCGCGCTGCACGCAGGCCGCGCCGGGCAGGCACCGAAGCGGCCGGACGGGATCGAGCAGCGGGCGATATCGTTCGGTTCGGCGCTCGAACGGCCACGTCGCGAATATTTCCTCGCCGGCACCGGGCAGGCCCAGATCGCCGCCGCGCCGCCCGAATCGCGCCGCCCGCGCATCGTCAATCCGGTGTCGGGCAGCGTCTACGCGCTCGACCCCGATATCCCGATCGCGCGGCAGCGGCTGGCGATCGGCGTGTCGGGCGAGGTGACGGCGCATCGGCTGATGCTCGACCGGCGCGATCTCGGCGCGGCGGACGGCAAGCCGCTGATCCTGGCCGGGCCGGGCCGGCATCTGTTGCGGCTGATCGATGTCGCCGGGCGCGTGGTGGATCAGGTGATGTTCACCGTGCGCTGATCGCGCAAAAAAGCCCGGACGGATCGCTCCGCCCGGGCCAGTTTTCTACCGAGCAATTACCAATAGAAGTTGCGGATCACGTCGATCACGATGCCGCGCCGCGTATCGACCAGCAGCACGTCGTTGTAATGGCGGATCCAGCGCTGGTTCCAGCCCGGATTGGGCAGACGATAGCGCCACGGATCGGCGATGTAGTAACGCGAGCCGTAATAGTTCGGTGCGATGCGGATCCCGCTGCGAAACGCGGTATAGCGGAACGGCGCGTTCCAGTTACCGCGGGCGTAGAGGCCCCGATTGCTGTCGCGGTAACCGCGCCAATCGTTGCGGCCCCAGTTGCGGCGGTCGTCACGACGGTCGCGCACGTCTTCGCGCAATTCCTGCCGCGCCTCGCGCACGTCGCGGCGCTGTTCGCGAATGTCGTGGCGGTCGCCACGGCGATACGCATCGTTCAACTCGCGCTGCTCCTGGCGCACGTCGCGCCGGTCGCGGCGGATTTCGCCGTTGGATTGCGCGCCGGCTACGGCGGGGAATGCCGTGGCGGCGATCAATGCGGTGATGATCAGTTTACGCATGATGAACTCCATTTCTTGTCCGGCGGCAGATCGGGGGGAACCGCCGATATCCGGATCTATGGAGTCGCAGCACTGAACGGTATGCGAACGCGTTGGTCAGCAAATTGTAAGGGTTGCGCCCGACTTCACGGCGTGTCGCGATCGCCGCCGCCCTGCCCGCCGCCGATCGCGCCGACCGTGCCGATATTGCCGAACAATTCGTCGAAGAATCCGCGATGGCGCCCGAGGGTGGGGGTGGTCTTGCCCCAGGGGTTGATCGAGGCGACCTGCTCGACGCCGCCCTTGGAGATCGACGTGACCGTGCCCGACGGGCTGAACGAGATGCGCAACGTCACCTGCGTCTTCGCCTTGGGATTGTTGTAGGCGAAATTCCGCGAATCGCGCGAGATATAATACCAGTCGCCCTGGTTGAACTGGCTGGTGAAGGTCGGCTTGCCCAGCGTCTGCAGCACCGAGGCACGGTTATCGACCCCAATCTGCACCGAATTCACCAGATCGACGTCGATGATATAGCCCTGATGCGACTTGAGCGGCGTGCAGCCCCCGGCGGCGATGGCCGCAAGCCCGAGGGCGGCGATCGTCATCAGCCGGATTTTCGTGACGCTCATCGAACAATCTCCAAGGCCCGTCGCGACACTACACATTGCACCGGCAGGCGATCGCCTCAATATGCCGGGGATCGCGGCCAAACAAGGGCAAGCGCGGGGCACGGAGCATACATGGGCTGGTTGGCGAAGATTCTGGGGCGCAAAAGCGAGGAGGCGCTGCCGCTCTACACCGCGGTGGTGGCGCGTGCGCGCGCCCCGCATTGGTATCTGGACGGGCAGGTGCCGGACAGCGTGGACGGGCGATTCGACATGATCGCCGCGATCCTGGGCTTCGTGGTGCTGCGGCTGGAACAGGAGCCGGAGGGCGCGGCGACCTCCGCCGTGCTGACCGAGCGGTTCGTGGACGACATGGACGGGCAGTTGCGCGAGATCGGCATCGGGGACGTCGTGGTCGGCAAGCATATCGGCAAGATGATGGGGATGCTCGGCGGGCGGCTGGGCGCGTATCGCGCGGGTCTGGCCGGGGACGGGATCGACGCGGCGCTGGTGCGCAACCTGTATCGCGGCGCGGCGCCGGCCCCCGCCGCACTGGCGCATGTGCGTGACGGGCTGCTGGCGTTCCGGGCGAAGCTCGACGCGACGCCGATCGCCGACCTGGCCGAAGGGCGCCTGCCATGATCGCCCCGGAATTTTCCCGCCCCGAGCGGATCGACACGTTCGGCGCGGGCGAGCGCGTGGTGGAGATCACTGCCGATGCGACCGAACGCGCAGCGCTGGCGACGCGGTTCGGCTTGCTGTCGCTCGACCTTCTGACGGCCAGCTTCAGGGTGCGGGCCGAGGCCGCCGGGATCGTCGCGCGCGGCACCGTATCGGCGTCGGTGGTGCAGGCCTGTTCGGTGACGGACGACCCGATCCCGGTCGAGATCAGCGAAGACGTCGCGCTGCGTTTCATCGAGGAGGATGCGGTGGACGACGAGGAGATCGAACTGTCCGAGGATGCGCTCGATACGATGTTCTATACCGGATCGGCGGTCGATCTGGGCGAGGCGGCGGCGGAGACGGTCGCGCTGGCGCTCGATCCCTTCCCGCGCGGGCCGAATGCCGAGGCGGCATTGAAGGCGGCGGGGGTGGTGGCCGAGGACGAGGTGAAACCGCTGGGCGCGCTCGCCGGACTGAAGGGACTGCTGGAGAAGAAGTGAGTCAGCGCGGGGCGATGCCGGTCGCCAGGAGATCCGCGATTACGTCCGCCACCTCCGCCGGTGACCGATCCTGCTCCCACACGCCGTAGCGCAGGCCGAGAAAGACGTTGATCCCCATCAGTGCCCAGGCATGTACTTCCGACACGTCGGCACGCACCTCGCCGCGCGCCGCCGCTGCTTTCAACCGGGCGGCAATGCGATCCGCGGTGGTGGCGTAATGCAGGCGGAAGCTGTCGGGATCGACGAATTCCGCCTCGTCGATGATGCGGTACAATTCCTTGTGGCCGCGGACGAAAGCGATGAAATCGCGCAGGCCGGCATGTTCGGCCGCCAGTTGGTTGGGCGCGGCGCGAATACCCGGCGCGACGTGATCGCGCACCTGATCCGACATGTCGCGTACCAGCGCGCGGAACACCGCGTCCTTCGAATCGAAATAGGTATAGAAACTGCCCAGGGCGACGCCGGCGCGGCGGGTTATGCCGCTGATCGACGCCTCGTGAAAACCGCGTTCGCCGAATTCCAGCGCGGCGGCATCCAGAATCGCGCGCATCGTCTTGCGCCCGCGTTCGGTGCGCGGCGTCTTGCCGGCGCTGGCGGCATCGGCATGTTCGCGCGGGGACCCCTCCGACGCTGCTCCAGCGGGCGGCGTTGCCGATTGGACACGCTGCTGCGTCATTATTTCACCTCCCCGCATCGCCCAAGTTGAAACCTGGTTCATGTTTCATTATAGCGGCTCCACACGGCGCACAACCCGGCTTCGACCGGGGGCATGATGCAGGCGCCAAGGAGGGGATCATCACCATGTCACGCACGGTATCCACGCGCACGTTCCTGAACGCCAGTGTCGCGTTCGCCGCCGTCATCGCCACGCCCGCTTTTGCGCAGGACGCGACGCCGGCCGCGACCGCGCAAGCGGCGGACGAGACGGTGCAGGACGACAGCGCCGATATCGTCGTCACCGCGCGCCGTCGGCAGGAGACCTTGCTCACCGTGCCGATCGCGGTCACCGCGTTCAGCGCGGCGAAGCTGGAGGCGGCCGGCGCGGTCGATCTGACCGACCTGCAGAACATCACCCCCAACACCACGCTGAAGAGCGCACGCGGCACCAATTCCACGCTGGCCGCGTTCATTCGCGGCGTCGGCCAGCAGGATCCGGTGCCCGGGTTCGAATCTGGCATCGGCATCTATCTCGACGACGTCTATCTCAACCGCCCGCAGGCCGCGGTGCTCGATATCTACGATGTCGAGCGGATCGAGATCCTGCGCGGGCCGCAGGGCACCCTGTACGGCCGCAACACGATCGGCGGCGCGGTGAAATACGTGACGCGCAAGCTGCCCGACCATTTCGAGGCGAACCTGAAGGGCTCGTACGGATCGTACAACCAGGCCGACGGCGTGATCAGCGCCTCCACCCCAATCGGCGACATGCTCCGCATCGGCGTCTCGGGCGCTCGGCTGACGCGCGACGGGTTCGGACGCAACCTCAACCTCGGCATCGACAATTACAACAAGAGCATCTGGGCGGCACGCGGCACGATCGAATTCACCTCGCCCGACACCCGCCTGTTCGTGCGCCTGACCGGCGATTACACGCACGACACGTCGAACCCGCGCAACGGCCATCGGCTGATCCCCGGGCTGGTGAGCGGCACGCCGGTGCTGAACAACGTGTTCGATACGAATGCCGGGCTGAACTTCCCCAAGCAGGACATCAAGGCCGGTGGCGGATCCATGTCGGTAACGGCGCAACTGACCGATCACGTCACGTTCCGCAGCATCAGCGCGTATCGTGCCGACCGCTCGTTCACGCCGATCGATTTCGATTCGACGCCTTTGGTCGATGTCGACGTGCCGGCGGTGTATCGCAACAATCAGACCAGCCAGGAATTCCAGCTGCTGTACAACAGCGACAAGCTGAACGGACTGATCGGCTATTATTACCTGGGGGCCGAGGCATCGACCCGGTTCGACGTGTTGCTGAACACCACGCTCGCCAATCTGAACGGCAACACCGCCGGCGACGTGAAGACCGAGACGAGCTCGATCTACGGCGATTTCTCCTACGACTTCACCCGGCAGATCAGCCTGTCGCTCGGCGGCCGCTACACCTGGGACCAGCGCAAGTCGTTCGTGTTCAAGCAGAACTATCTCGGCGGACCGCTGAACGGGGCGAGCGCGGAATTCGGCGGCAACCCGATCCCGTTCGGCGCGCCGGCGACCAACTTCCGCGGCGAGGCCAATTTCAAGCGCTTCACGCCGCGCGCCTCGCTGAGCTTCAAGCCGACCCCCGACCACATGCTGTACGCGTCCTATTCGGAGGGCTTCAAGGGCGGCGGGTTCGATCCGCGCGGTTCGGCGACGCAGGCCCCCAACAGCGCATCGTACCAGTCGGTCTACGATTATCTGTCGTTCGATCCGGAGACGGTGAAGAGCTACGAGATCGGCTATAAGGGGTCGCTGCTCGACCGCCGCCTGACGCTGGCACTCGACGGCTTCTATTCGAACTATGACGACGTTCAGGTACCCGGCTCGTCGGGGTGCACCGTGGGCGGCGTGGCCAGCTTCTGCGGCATCACCACCAACGCCGCGAAGGCGACGATCAAGGGCGTGGAGGCGGAAACCACCGCCGTACTGGCCCGCGATTTCGCCGGCACCGGATCGCACGTCACGTTCAACGGCACGCTCGGCTATCTCGATGCCAAGTACAAGACGTTTCTGGGCAGCGTGACGGCGGGTGCCGCACCGAGCAACATCGCGCAGTTCCGCGTGTTTCAGAACACGCCGAAATGGACCGTCTCGGGCACGCTGAGCGCCGCCGCGCCGGTGGCGGGCGGCCTGCTGACCGCATCGGGCGTCGCCTCCTACCGCAGCCTGACGCATCAGTTCGAATTGGCCAGCCCGTTCCTCGACCAGCCCGGCTACACCTTGTTCGACGCGCACCTGACCTATGCGATCGGCAGCGAAGGCCGCTATTCGATCGGCGTGCACGGCAAGAATCTGACCGACAAGCGCTACAAGACCGGCGGCTATCAGTACATCAACGTCAACGTGGCGGGCACGCCGATCCTGACCGGCACCGGCGGTTACACGCCGACCCTGGGCAAGGAGGGCATCGCCACCGCCTTCTACGGCAATCCGCGCCAGGTGTTCGCGACCTTCACCGCGAAGTTCTGACGACCGGAACGTCGTTTAGGGGATGGAACCGGACGCTCGACGCGGTACGAGCGTCCGGTCAAGTGTTGTGGGAGAGAGATGATGGCGACGCGTGCAGCGACCGGACGGTCGCGCTCCCCCGCATTGGTGCTGGCGATGCTGCTGCTCGTCTACACCTTCAATTTCCTCGACCGGCAGATCCTCGGCATCCTGGTGCAGCCGATCAAGGCCGACCTGCATCTGAGCGATACGCAGATGGGGCTGCTCGGCGGCACGGCGTTCGCCATCCTCTATTCGACGCTCGCCATTCCGCTGGCGCTGATCGCCGACCGGACCAGCCGGAGCTGGGTGATCACCGTCAGCCTCAGCGTGTGGAGCCTGTTCACCGCCTTGTGCGGCGCGGCCACGGGCTTCTGGCAATTGTTCCTGTTCCGGCTCGGCGTGGGTGTGGGCGAAGCGGGCGGCGTCGCGCCGTCCTACGCGCTGATCGCGGATTACTTCCCGCCGGAACGCCGCGCCCGGGCGCTCGGCATCTATTCGATGGGCATCCCGATCGGGCTGGCGATGGGCACGTTGCTCGGCGCGTTCATCGCGACCTATATCGACTGGCGCGCGGCGTTCGTCGCGGTCGGCGTGGCGGGCCTGATCATCGCGCCGATCTTCCGCTGGCTGGTGCGCGATCCGGTTCGGGTCGCGGCCCCGGTCGGCCGGGCGCCGGTGAGCGCGGTGTTCGCGATCCTGGCGAAGAAGCCGAGCTTCTGGCTGATGGCGTTCGCCGCGTCGATGAGCAGCCTGGCGGGCTATGGCCTCGCCTTCTGGGTGCCGTCGCTGATGATCCGGTCCTACGGCTTCGACCTGCAGACCACCGCCTTGTATTTCGCATCGCTGTTGCTGGTGGGTGGTGCGAGCGGCGTGTTCCTGGGCGGCGTGCTGGCCGACCGGATGGGCAAGGCCGATCGCGGCACCTATGCCAAGATCCCGGCCTTCGCGTGGATGATCACCGCGCCGCTGTTCGTCGCCGGCTTCCTGTCGCCATCCCCGGTGCTGGCCTGGTTCCTGTTCGTGATCCCCAACGCGCTCAACATCCTGTGGCTCGGGCCGCTGACCACCGCCGTGCAGCATCTGGTGCCGCCGCACATGCGCGCCACCGCCTCGGCCAGCTTCCTGCTGATCAACAACCTGATCGGGCTGGGCGTGGGATCGTTCGCGATCGGCGCGCTGTCGGACGGGCTGACGGCGCGGTTCGGGACCGAGGCGCTGCGCTATTCCGCCGTCGTGGTGGCGTGCTTCTACGTGCTGGCGACGATCCTAGCATTCGTCGCGGTGAAGCCGTTGCGCAAGGATTGGGTGGACGAACCGGCCGCCTGATACCGGCCGCCGCCGGCCCGAAGTTCACACAAGTTCACGCGATATGTGTCTGCGCGCCCGATCCGAACGTAGCGAGCATCGATCGCAATGAGAAAGATCGTCGGCGAGGTTTTCAGACAAAACCCAACATTGCAAGCGAGCGATTGCGGTGTACGGGCGTGTTCGGGGAATGCGCTTCGACGGCTCGGCGCGAACGGGGGTGACATTGATCGAAAGCGAGCATGGCGCAGGAATCTGTTGAGTGAATCGCACTTTCTCCGTTCGTTTCGAGCGTAGTCGAGAAACAGCCTCGCCACGCCCGGTCGCGGTTTCTCGACTGCGCTCGAAACGAACGGGGCCTGAAACGGGCGGGGTTCGAAACGAAGGGGAAAGGTGAAGTCGTTCGCCTCTAGCGCTCGCGCGTCGCGGCGAACTTCACCTTCGGATAGCGATCCGCGACATAGCCGACGTCCCACGCGGTCTTGGCCATGTAGACCGGGTTGCCGTCGCGATCCTTGGCCAGCGACGAGCGGTTGAGATCGGTGAACGCCTTCAGGTCGGCGGGGTCTTCCGCCGTCACCCAACGCGCGGTGTCGTACGGGGCCATTTCCAGCCCGGCGTCGACCTTGTACTCGGCATCGAGACGCGACAGCAGAACCTCCAGCTGCAGCTGGCCGACGACGCCGATGATCAGGTTCGATCCGATCTCCGGATAGAAGACCTGGGTCACGCCTTCCTCGGCCATGTCGTCGAGCGCCTTGCGCAACTGCTTGGTCTTGGTCGGATCCTTCAGCGCCACGCGGCGCAGGATTTCGGGGGCGAAATTGGGCAGGCCGGTGAAGCGCACGTCGGCACGCTCGCTCATCGTATCGCCGACGCGCAGCGTGCCGTGATTGGGGATGCCGATGATGTCGCCGGGAAACGCCTCGTCGGCGAGTTCGCGGTTCTGCGCGAAGAACAGGATCGGCGAGTGGATCGCGATCGGCTTGCCGTGACCGGTCGGCGTCAGCTTCATGCCGCGCTTGAACGTGCCGGAACACAGCCGCATGAAGGCGATGCGATCGCGGTGGTTGGGGTCCATGTTCGCCTGGACCTTGAAGATGAAGCCGGTGACGTCGGGCCGGTCGGGCGTGACGGGGGCCGGTTCGGCGGGCTGCGGGCGCGGCCCCGGCGCGTGCCGGCCGAGCGCGGCGATCAGTTCCGCCACGCCGAAATCCTTGAGCGCGGAACCGAAATAGACCGGGGTCAGATCGCCCGCACGGTACGCCTCGACATCGAACGCGGCATAGCCGCCCATCGCCAGTTCGGATTCGTCCTTGAGCGTGGCGAGGCCGGGGGCGGAGATCGTCGCGGCGAGCCTCGGGTCGTCCATGCCGGTGAACTGGATCGCCTTGCCCATGAATTCGCGGCTCGGCCCCTCGGGCTGGCTGAGCGCATTGGCGTGGAGATCGTAGACGCCCTCGAAATCGCTGCCCATGCCGACCGGCCAGCTCATCGGGCACACGTCGAGCTGCAGCATGTCGGCGATCTCGTCGAGCAGCTCGAACGGGGGCCGGCCCTCGCGATCGACCTTGTTGACGAAGGTGATGATCGGCACCGAACGCAGGCGGCAGACCTCGAACAATTTGCGCGTCTGCGCCTCGATGCCGCGCGCCGCGTCGATCACCATCACCGCGGAATCGACGGCGGTCAGCGTACGATAGGTGTCCTCGCTGAAATCCTCGTGGCCCGGCGTGTCGAGCAGGTTGAAGGTGAGGCCGTCCTTTTCGAACGTCATCACCGAGGAGGTGACCGAGATGCCGCGCTGCTGTTCGATCTTCATCCAGTCGGAACGGGCGCGGCGGTTCGCCCCGCGCGCCTTGACCTCGCCGGCGAGATGGATCGCGCCGCCGAAATAGAGCAGTTTCTCGGTCAGCGTGGTCTTGCCGGCATCGGGATGGGAGATGATCGCGAAGGTGCGGCGGTCGGATATCTGGGACATTGCGCTCCCCTATCGATCCTGGCCGCGTTCGTCACCCCGGCGCGCATCCTTCACACCCCCGCACATCCGTCACCCCAGCGCAGGCTGGGGCCTGCCGGTTGGCGGGCGGGTGCCATCCCCACAAAGACCCCGGCCTGCGCCGGGGTGACGATTGCGGTTATTGAGGGCAACGGTCACCGTCAGACGGTGAGCGTCACGCTCATCGTGATAATCTTCTCGCCGCCGACCGGCACCTCGAACACGCCGGGCTTGTCGCGGAATTCGCCGGCATAGCCTTGCGGGTCGGCGATGCCGTGCCAGGGTTCGACGCAGACGAACGCGGCGCCGGGCTTGGTCCAGATGCCGAGTCTGGGCGTATCGGGGAAGGCGATGTCGAGCGTGGGGGCGCCGAACGCGCCATAGGTGACGGCCTGCGAAGCGACCGGATCCCAGATCAGCGCATCGTCGACGAACAGATCGTCGCGCAGGCGCAGCGTGCGGCCGTCGAGCGGGCTCTCGCGGGTGTCGGGCGCGATCGTGCCGTCGGCGGCGATCGTCTCGAGCGCTCCCGGCTCCTGCCGGCCGAACAGGATGCGATGCTTGTCGCGCTGCTCGCCGTACGGCAGCGGCCAGGCGAAGGCCGGGTGGAAGCCGAAACTGGCGGGCAGCGGCACGTCGCCGCGATTGGCGATCGTCGCGGTGATCGTCAGCGTCGCGCCTTCCAGCGCGTATTTCAGGTCGAGCGCGAAGGCGAAGGGGTAGCTCTTGCGGGTCGCGTCGCTGTCGGTGAGGCGCAGGACGACGTGATGCGCCTGATGCTCGATCACCTCGAAATCGCTGCGGCGGGCGAAGCCGTGCTTGTCCATCCTGTAGCTCTTGCCGTCGACCCGCAGCGTGTTGCCGCTGAGCGCACCGACGATCGGGAACAGGATGGGGGCGTGGCCGGTCCAGAAAGCCGGATCGGCGTCCGTCATCAACTGCTTGCCGGACCTGTCGGTGAGCGAGGTGAGTTCGGCGCCATGATAGTTGATCCCGGCGGTGAGCTTGGGGGATTTGATCGTGATGAGGTTGGGTTCAGTCATGGGCATGGCCTAAAATGTGCTTCCCCGGCGAAGGCCGGGGTCCAGTCGCGATGCAGAAGGAAACGGCTGCTGCGCCCGATCATATCCACCTTTCCGACCGGGCCCCGGCCTTCGCCGGGAAGCAGCCTCGGAGAGTTGGAATCAGCCCCGCAACGTCGCCCCCAGCTTGACCGCCGCGGCGACGACCTTATCGGAGACCGCCTTCAACTCCTCGTCGGTGAAGCTCTTCGCGGTCGGCTGGAGCGTGATCTCGACGGCGAGGCTCTTCTTGCCCTCCATGCCGGCACCGGTGAAGACGTCGAACAGGCGGGCCGCGACGATATTCGTCTTGTCGGCCCCCTTGATCGCGCGGACGAGAGCATCGGCGGCGAGATCGGCGGGGACGACGAAGGCGAAGTCGCGCGTCACCGATTGCAGCGCGGGCGGCGTGTAGGCCGGGCGCATGAAGCCCCCCCCTTCCTTCAATGGCGCGCGTTTCGCAGGAAGCGCATCGAGATAGAGTTCGACCGCGGCGACCGGGCCGTCGAGGTCGAACGCCTTCAGCACGCTGGGGTGGACCATGCCGAAGGCGGCCAGCACCGTCTTCGGGCCGAGGCGGAGCGTGCCGGACTGGCCGGGGTGCCAGGCGTCGCCAGCTTCGCCCATCACCTGCAGGTTCTCCACCGGTGCTCCGGCGGCGGCGAGCAGGGCCAGCGCCTCGCCCTTGGCGTCGAACGCGTCGAATGCCGCCGCCTTGCCGCCGCGCCAGCCGCGCGGGCGGGACGATCCGGCGAGGACGACGCCCAACGTCGCGCGCTCCTTGTCGGCGAGATAGCGGCGGCCGATCTCGAACAGGCGGACGCTGGTCGCGCCGCGCTTGAGATTGCGTTCCGCCGCCGCGAGCAGACCCGGCAGCAGCGACGGGCGCATGACCTTCAATTCCTCGCTGATCGGATTGGCGAGCGTCCAGGCCCCGCCACCGAACGGAGCGGCCTGCGTGTCGGACAGAAAGCTCCACGTCACGGCTTCATCGAGACCGCGCGCGGCGGCGGCGCGGCGGGCGCGGCGTTCGAGCTTCTGTTCGGGCGTGGCGGTAGGCTTGGCGACGCCGGGCAGGCGGGCAAGCGGGATCGACGGCACCTTGTCGATGCCTTCGATACGGATCACTTCCTCGACCAGATCGGCCGGGCCGTCGACGTCGCGACGCCAGGTCGGGACGGTGACCTGCCAGTTGCCATCGACGGTGAAGCCGAGGCTTTCGAGGATCGCCTGCTGCCGATCGGACGCGATGGCGAGGCCACCCAGGGTTTCGGCCAGCGACGGATCATAGGAGACGGTGCGCTGGTCCGTCGGCGGCGTGCCGGCGCGCGTGACTCCGCTCGCGGTGCCGCCGCAATGATCGAGTACGAGGCGCGTGGCGATGGCCAGACCGTCCTTGAGGAAGGCGGGATCGACGCCGCGTTCGAAGCGCTGCCGCGCATCGCTGGTGAGCGCGAGTTTCTGGCCGGTACGGGCGATCGCGTCGGGATCGAAGAAGGCGCATTCGATCAGCACGTCGGTGGTCGCATCCGATACGCCGGATTCCTCGCCGCCCATGATCCCGCCGATATCGTGCACATGGGCGTCGTCGGCGATGACGGTCATCGTCGGATCGAGCGTGTAGGTCTTGCCGTTGAGCGCCAGCACCTGTTCGCCGGCGACCGCCTTGCGCGCGACGAGGCCACCGCTGAGCTTGGCGCGATCATAGACGTGCAGCGGGCGACCGAGATCGACCGAGACGAAATTGGTGATGTCGACCAGCACCGAGATCGGCTTCTGCCCGATCGCGGTGAGATAGCGCGCCATCCAGGCCGGCGCGGCACCGTTGACGACGCCGCTGACGGATTGCGCGTAGAAGGCCGGGCAGCCTTCGGGATCGTCGGTGCGCACGTCCGGGCCGGGGCCCTCGCCGGCGACCGGCTGGATCGCGTCGACGCGATAGGCCTCGGCCAGCGGCTTCAGCGTGCCGATGCCGGTGGCCGCCAGATCGCGCGCGATGCCGCGCACGCCCATGCAATCCTGCTTGTTGGGCGTGATGCTGACGTCGATCACCGGATCGTTCAGGCCGGCATAGTCGGGATAGGCCGTGCCGACGGGGGCGTCGGCGGGGAGTTCGATGATGCCGTCGTGATCCTCGCCGAGTTCGAGTTCGCGCGTGGAGCACATCATGCCGTTCGACACGACGCCGCGGATCTCGGCGACCTTCAGCGTGATGTCGCTGCCCGGGACATAGGCCCCCGGCGCGCCGAACACGCCGACGAGCCCGGCGCGGGCGTTTGGCGCGCCGCAGACGACCTGCATCGGGCCGTCCCCGGCATCGACCGACAGGACTTGCAGTTTGTCGGCCTGGGGATGGCGTTCGGCGGTGAGGATCTTCGCCACCTTGAACGCGGCCAGCTTCTCGCCCGGATTCTCGACGCCTTCGACTTCGAGGCCGATGCGGGTCAGCGTTTCGACGATCGCGTCGAGCGAGGCATTGGTGTCGAGATGCTGGCGGAGCCAGTCGAGGGTGAACTTCATGACCGAATATCCGTCACATGCAAAATGATCGTCACCCCAGCGCAGGCTGGGGTCTTTGTGAGGCGGGCGTTGCGTGCGCCAACGGGGAGACCCCGGCCTGCGCCGGGGTGACGAGCCGTGGTCACGCGCCCACCCCACCGCTGAGCGTGGGTACGTCGAGCGCGGAGAACCCGTAATGCTTCAGCCAGCGGATATCGCTTTCGAACACGGGGCGCAGATCGTCGATGCCGTATTTCAGCATGGCGAGGCGATCGATGCCGCAGCCGAAGGCGAAGCCCTGCCATTCGTTCGGATCGAGATCGCATGCCTCGATCACCTTGCGGTGGACCATGCCGCTGCCCAGCACTTCCATCCAGCCGTCGCTGCCGCCGATGACGCGCTTGCCCTTTGCGAGGCTGAAGCCGACATCGACCTCGGCGCTGGGTTCGGTGAACGGGAAATAGCTCGGGCGCAGGCGCAGGACGACGTCGTCGCGCTCGAAAAAGGCGCGCAGGAAGGTTTCCAGCGTCCATTTCAGATGGCCGAGCGTGATGCCCTTGTCGATCACCAGGCCCTCGATCTGGTGGAACATCGGGGTGTGCGTGGCGTCCCAATCGGAGCGATAGACGCGGCCGGGCGCGATGATGCGGATCGGCTCGCCGGCCTTTTGCGTGCGGCGTGCGACATCGACCATCGTGCGGATCTGCACCGGCGAGGTGTGGGTGCGCAGCACCATCGGCGGTTCGTGATCGCCGGCGAGATAGAAAGTGTCCTGCATCGCGCGTGCAGGATGCGTCTCGGGAATGTTGAGCGCGCTGAAATTGTGCCAGTCGTCCTCGATCTCCGGGCCGGTGGCGACCGCGAAGCCGAGATCGGCGAAGATCTCGGCCAGTTCGTCCATCACCTGGCTGACCGGGTGGATCGTACCGGCGGGCACGGCGTCCGCGGGCAGCGTCATGTCGAGCGTCTCGCGGGCCAGGCGCGCATCGAGATCGGCGCGCTCCAACGTGGCTTTGCGCTCGGCGATGGCGGTGGTGACGGCTTCGCGCAGACCCTGGATGCGCGGACCCTGCGTCAGGCGTTCGTCGGGCGACATGCCGCCCAACGTCTTGAGCAAAGCGGTGACGACGCCGGCCTTGCCCAGCGCGTGGACGCGGCACGCCTCCAGTGCGTCGAGGCCGCCGGCGGCGGTGATGCCCGCGATGAGGTCCGTCTTGAGCTGGTCGATATCGGTCGATGGATCTGGGATCACTGGCTACTCCGTCATCCCCGCGCAGGCGGGGATCCATAATGTGTGCTTGCCGCTGGCGCGCATACAGCCGCGCGGTTGGCGCCTCATCGGAACCCGATGAATTTACGTCGTCCCGTTCGTTTCGAGCGAAGTCGAGAAACAAGCCGCGCGTGCAAGGCTAGGGTTTCTCGACTTCGCTCGAAACGAACGGCAAAAGGGATGCAAGTCAAAACCACGTCATCCTGCTTGTCTCGCTCCTCCGACATGGATTCCCGCCTTCGCGGGAATGACGAGGAAAGCGATAAAGAAAAGGGCGCCGGTGGGAAACCACCGACGCCCCAAATCTCGCTGCTCGCGGCAGGTCGCCTCAGGCGGCCTGGGGCAGAGCCGCCTTCGCCTGCGCGATGATGGCGCTAAATGCGGCACCTTCGTGCATCGCGATGTCGGCCAGGACCTTGCGGTCGAGATCGATGTTCGCGAGCTTCAGGCCGTGCATGAACGTGCCGTAGGTCAGGCCTTCCATGCGGACGGCGGCGTTGATGCGCTGGATCCAGAGCGCGCGGAACGAGCGCTTCTTAACCTTGCGATCGCGATACGCGTACTGGCCGGCCTTTTCGACCGCCTGCCGCGCGATGCGGATGGTGTTCTTGCGGCGGCCATAATAGCCCTTGGCCTGGCCGAGGATCCGCTTGTGCTTTGCGTGGGTGGTTACACCCCGTTTTACGCGTGCCATGTCCTATATCCCCTTACTTGAGCCCGTAAGGCGCCCACGCCTTTACGGTGGCCGTATCGGCCTTCGACAGCACCTTGGTGCCGCGGTTCTGGCGGATATACTTGCTGTTGTGGCTGATCAGGCGGTGGCGCTTGCCGGCGACGCCGTGCTTCAGCAGGCCGCTGGCGGTGAGCTTGAAGCGTTTCTTGACGCCGCTCTTCGTCTTCAGTTTGGGCATTTTCGTCCTTTCAAAATCGCGGGCGCTTATGAATAGCCACGGCAGCCCATACCGGCCGGACCATTCCTCTTACTCGCGGAGAAGTCGGGGCGCATAGCCGCAGGGTCGGGCAAATGCAACCCGGCGGAACGATTCGCCGTCGCGGCGCGCTTGCACGCGGATGGCCGATGAACCCGAGATCGCAACGACCCCGCCAGCCGCCCCCGCGCCGCCCGCGCCGCGCTGGTACAGGCGGCGCTATCGCGGCGCGACTCCGCTCGGCTGGCTGCGACGTATCCTGCTGGGCCTGCTCGCGCTGATCGCGGCGGTGTGGGTGATCCTGTTCGTCACCAAGGGACGGTTCCTGAAATCGACCTTCGAACGCGTGGTGGGCAGGCTGACCGATCGCACCGTTACCGTGCGTGGTGATTTCCAGCTGTATTTCGCGCCGCTCGACATCAAGTTCCTGGCCGAGGGAATCACGATCTCCAACCCCGCCTGGGCGACGCGGCCGAACCTGTTCGACGCCAAGCGGATCGATACTCGGATCGCACCGCTGTCGCTGATCTTCGGCAAGCGACGGATGCGCTGGCTGGACCTGAGCGATGCCGCGATCGACCTGGAATGGAATGCCGCGCACGACCGCAACACCTGGACGTTCGGCGAGAAAAAGGGCGGCAAGCGGCTGGAGTTTCCGATCATCGGCCGGGCGACCGTGGCGGGCACGACGCTGCGTTATCTCGATTCGCGGTTGCGGCTGGAAACCGACCTGAAGTTCGAGACGATCACGTCGCGCGACGCACGAATCGGCGATGCGGTGCACTTCACCGGCACGGGCACGGTCCGGGCGACACCGTTCCGGCTTTCCGGCGCGTTGATGTCGCCGGACGCGACCGTGGCGCGGGGCAAGAACCAGTTGCTGCTGCGCGCCTTCGCCGCGCACAACCGGATCGACGTGACCGGCACGCTGCCCAGCATCGCCGAGATCGAGGACGTGCCGTTGAAGGTCGAGGCACGGGGACGCAATGTCGCCGAACTGCTCGGCATCATCGGCGTCGTGACCCCCGCGACCCGCGCCTACCGGCTGAACGCGCAACTGGTGAAAAGCGGGATCGACTACACCTTTACCGGGCTGACCGGGCGGTTCGGCGACAGCGACATCGCCGGGCGCTTCACGGTCAGCCAGACCGAGCCCAAGGTGCATATCGACGCGGCGCTGACCACGCGGCGGCTGGATATCATCGATGTCGCGCCGTTCATCGGCTACAATCCCGATATCGTCGCGACCAAGGGCGCGGTCGCCGCCGCCGCCGCGACCGGCGCGGCGCCGGCGCGGGTGATGCCCGACGCGCCGCTGAACATCGAGGCGATGAAGGCGTTCGACGCCGACCTGAACTGGCGCGTCGGGATCGTACGGTCGAAGAACGTGCCGATCTCGAACATCGCGCTGACACTGAAGCTGAAGGATCAGGTGCTGACCCTGTCGCCGCTGACGATGACGATGTCGCGTGGCGACGTCGCCGCCGACGTGACGATCGATACGCGCCGCCGCCCGGCGCACACGACCTACGACATCCGCCTCGCCTCGACGCCGATGGGCCGGTTGCTCGCCGGGTTCGGCGTGGCGGAGGCCGGCACGACGGGGACGATCAAGGGTCGCGTCCAGCTGGCCGGCGACGGCGACACGGTGCACGATTCGCTCAGCTCCGCGAACGGGCGGATCGCGTTCACGATGCCGCAGGGGACGTTCTGGACGCGCAACGTGCAGCTGGCCGAACTGGACATCGGCACGTTCGTGCAGAAGCTGATCCAGGACAAACTGAAGAAGCCGGTGACGATCAATTGCGGTGCGATCGCGTTTACGGTGCGCAACGGCATCGCGGCGGCGGACCCGATCCTGATTGATACCGAGAAGAACGTGATCGCCGGGCGCGGCGGGTTCAGCTTCCGCACCGAGGCGCTGGACCTCGCGTTCCGCGCCGACGGCAAGAAGTTCAGCCTGTTCTCCGGCCAGTCGCCGGTCGGGCTGGGCGGCTATTTCGCGGCGCCGGCGATCAACCCGATCAGCCCGCAACTGCTGACCCGTGCGGGGGTCGGCCTCGGCCTCGGGCTGGTGGCGACGCCGATCGGCGCGGTGCTGGCGTTCGTCGATGTGGGGGACGCGAAGGCGGCGGCGTGCGGCCCGGTGCTGGCCGGCGCGACGGCGGCGCAGCAGCGCACCGTGAAGGGCAAGCCGCGCGACGATGTGGGGACCGGTACGGCCAAGGTGGAAGACAAAGGCGAGCGGAAGAAGATCCTGGGAATTTTTTGAGGGCACGGCTTCGGGCTCCCCGCACGACCTTTAACCACTCTCCGTTCGTGCTGAGCTTGTCGAAGCCCGTGCCATGAACGTAACTCGCACTTGGGACATGCCGTTCGACCGGCTCAGGGCGAACGGGGGGTTGTTGTATGGACACGCCACAATCGTTCCGCCGCCAGCACGATCAGCGCGCCGATCGCGTAAGCGATGAAGTCCCTCACCTCGAAGCTCGTGCCGAGCACCGTGCGGGCGAGCGCGCTATGGCCAAGGCCGAGACGGTCGACGAGATGGACATATTGGCCGACCTCCACCGCGCAGGCGACGGCGAAGGCGACGCCGATCGCGGCGCGGACATCGAGTGGCGTCATGGTGCGGAGCGCGGCGTAGAGCAGGACGACGACGATGCTGTCCCCGGCATAGGGGCGGATCAGCCCATCATGAACGTAGCGTGCGATCAGCACCTCGATCGCGAACAGGGCGAGCGTCGCGCAACCGTAGACCAGACGCCGACTGTTCATCCGCCGATCAATGGCCGCGACAGGCGAGTGCCTCGATGATCTCCTCGACGCGCGCCGGATCGCCCGAGGCGATGACCTCGCCCACGCTGTCGGCGGTGAGCGGATCGCCGGCCCAGTCGCAGACGCGGCCGCCCGCGCCCTCGATCACCGGGGCGAGTGCCGCGAAATCGTGGATCTTCAAATTCGCCTCGACCACGATATCGAGCCAGCCGCTGGCGACGCAGCCGTAATTGTAGCAGTCGCCGCCGAGCACCGTGCTCATCACCGCGCTGTCGAGATGTTCGAACGCGTGCAACTGGCTGTCGTCGAACGCGGCGGGCGAGGTGGTGCCGAGCAGGGCCTTGGCGAGATCGGGGCAGCGCCGCGTGGCGGCGGGCTTGCCGTTGAACAGGGTCGGCTGGCCGACGACGCCGACCCAGCGCTCGCCCAAGATCGGCTGATCGATCACGCCGAGCATCGACCAGCCCTCGACCATCAAGGCGATCAGCGTGCCGAAGATCGGGCGGCCGGAGATGAAGGCGCGCGTGCCGTCGATCGGATCGAGCACCCAGGCACGGCCGGACGTCCCCTCCTTCACGCCATATTCCTCGCCGATGATCGCATCGTGCGGGTACGCCTTCTCGATCAGCGCGCGCATCGCCGCCTCCGCCGCGCGGTCGGCGAGCGTGACGGGCGAAGCGTCTTCCTTCGCCTCCAGGCCATGAGCGCTGCGGAAATAGGGGCGGATCGCGACGCCGGCGGCATCGGCGAGCTGGC
The DNA here is from genome assembly GCF_001423845.1 of Sphingomonas sp. Leaf357. Lineage (NCBI taxonomy): Bacteria > Pseudomonadati > Pseudomonadota > Alphaproteobacteria > Sphingomonadales > Sphingomonadaceae > Sphingomonas > Sphingomonas sp. Leaf357. Next base: position 374,420 of record NZ_LMPM01000001.1, read on the forward strand.
CGGCAAAGGCGATTTCGGGGCTGGAACTGCGCATCCGCTTTGCCTAGCCGGGCCGCCGCCGCGTCGCCAGCCCCGTCGTCGCGGCGATCGCGAACATGGACGGACCGGGGAAACGAACCGATCCGGTGGCGTCGCACACCGGTTATTAGCGGTTCGGTTCTATAATGAGGGCAAGAAAGGGCAGCAGGTTGCGCTACATCCACAACGGGCGTAGCGATCCGATCGATCGCTGGGGGGCGTGATGAAGACGGGGAACGCACTCTACAAGGCCGAGACGGGCAAGGCGAAGGACGACCTGTTCGCGCGCATCGGCGAGTTCCTGTGGGAGCAGCGCCTGAGCCCAGACCCGCAACATTACGCCTTCGCCTACCGGGTGATGACCGAGGCGCAGGGCCCGTTCGGGCAGACCGTGGCGAAACTGACCGATGGCGGCGTGCGGCTGTCGCGGGCGGATATCGAGAAACTGGGCGGCGCCGTCGCGATGGACGCGGCGAGCCAGCAGGCGGCGCGGGCCAAGAGCGACGGGCTGGTCGCGCAGACCCAGATGCAGGTCGAGGGCTTCACCGACATGGTGCAGGCGATGCGGATCGAAACCGAGGATTTCGGCCGCGATCTCGCCGCCAGCGCGGATGCGATGAGGGATACCGGCCTCGGCACCGACGAGGTCGTGCGGCTGACCGGCGCGATGCTCGACCGCGTGCGCAGCGCGGAAAGCCGGCTGGAGGCGGCGACGCACGAGGCGAGCGAGCTTCGCGCCAAGCTGGAAGAGGCGCGCGACAATGCCCGGCGCGATCCGCTGACCGACCTGCCCAACCGCCGCGCGTTCGAGGAAGCGTTCAAGACGCAGAGCGCGAACGGCGCGGCCTTGTGCGTCGCGGTGTGCGACGTCGACCACTTCAAGTCGGTGAACGACCGCTTCGGTCATGCGGTGGGCGACCGCGTGCTGAAGGCGATCGCCGAGGCGCTGTCGACCGCCTGTTCCGGCCATATGGTCGCACGTTATGGCGGCGAGGAATTCGCCATCCTGTTCACCGGCACCGACCGCGCTACCGCGCTCGCCACGCTGGAGGGCGCGCGCATCACGGTGGCGGCGAAACGCTATCGCCTGCGCGAATCGGACGAGCCGCTGGGTGCGGTGACCTTCTCCGCCGGGCTGACCCAGGGGGCGGAAGGCGAGTCGCTGGGCACCGTGTTCGGGCGGGCGGACAAGCTGCTCTATGCGGCCAAGCACGCCGGGCGGAACCAGCTTCAGATCGGCTGATGGCTTCACGCCAACATCTGGTGGAAAATCCCGCCTGATTTGGTGCGGTTTCACATGCGCGGCGCGTCGAACTTTCGGAATGTAGCGATTACAAATACTTATCGAATTGGCACGCTCCCTGCAAAGTTTCTGGCATCGGCGGACGGATGGTCCGGACCGCCGCCAAGCTAGGGAGTAACCACCATGTCGTTCCATTTCGAAGCCGCCCAGCGCGTCGCCGTTTCGCTCGTCGCCGCCGTATTCGTCGCCGCCGTGATGATCAGCGCCGCCGTTCCCGTCCTTCCGATCGCATGATCGGAAGGGGCCGCCGGCCCCCTTTGTCCGAATCCGCGCGCTTCTCGTGCCGGATCGGTCTATATCGGCCCCGGGCATGACGCCCGGCGAGGACGATGACATGGCCAAGAGCCAGAAGAAATCGAACAAGGAAGTGCGCAAGCCCAAGGCCGAAAAGGTCAAGGCGATCGCCGCCAACAGCTCCACCAAGAACAAGGCCGTCGACATGGTCACCATAAAGAGCTGACCAGTGAGCGACGACGACAGCTTCGTCTATGACGAGGCGAGCGGCGAGTGGATCAGCGCCGCCGATGCCGGCATCCCCACGGACGACGGCGTGATCGTCCGCGATGCGGTCGGCAACGTGCTGGCCGATGGCGACCAGGTGACGTTGATCAAGGACCTGACCGTCAAGGGAGCGGGGCAGACGCTGAAGCGCGGCACGCTGATCAAGTCGATCCGGCTTACCGGCGACGCGCAGGAAATCGATTGCCGGTACGAGGGCATCAAGGGCCTCGTGCTGCGCGCCGAATTCGTCAAGAAACGCTGAGTGGTGACGGGATCGGTCGAGATCCGGTTGCCCGAAAGCTGGCTCGCGCCGCTGCGGGGCGAATTCGACCAGCCGTACATGGCCGCGCTGAAGAACTTCCTCGCCGCCGAGCGTGCGGCCGGCAAGCGCATCTTTCCGCCGCCGGCCGACTGGTTCCGGGCGCTCGACCTGACGCCGCTCGACCAGGTGCGCGTCGTGATCCTCGGGCAGGATCCCTATCATGGCGAGGGGCAGGCGCATGGCCTGTGCTTCTCGGTGCGGCCGGAGGTGCGGACGCCGCCGAGCCTCGTCAACATCTACAAGGAGATCGAGGCCGATCTGGGCGTGCCGCGCGCCGCTCACGGCGTTCTCGAACACTGGGCCGAGCAGGGCGTGCTGCTGCTCAACACCGTGCTGACGGTCGAGATGGGGCTGGCCGCGTCGCACCGCGACAGGGGGTGGGAGCGCTTCACCGACAAGGTGATCGCGGCGGTCAACGCCAAGGCCGAGGCGGTGGTGTTCATGCTGTGGGGCGCGCACGCCCAGAAGAAGGCGGCGCTGATCGACGACGTGGCAAGCGGCGGACGGCATCTGGTGCTGAAGGCGGCGCACCCCTCGCCACTGTCGGCGCATAACGGGTTCTTCGGCAGCCGGCCTTTCTCCCAAGCCAATGCCTTTCTCGAGGCGCATGGCCGCGGGGCGATCGACTGGGCCCTGCCGCCGGCGACGCGATGAGCGGGCTCGATCGCTTCGTCGAGGCGCAGCGTGGCGTCTACGACCAGGCGCTGGCCGAATTGCGCGCCGGGCACAAGACGAGCCACTGGATGTGGTTCGTGTTTCCGCAGATCGCTGGCCTCGGCCAGTCGCCGACCGCGCGGCACTTCGCGATCCGCGACCTGGACGAGGCGCGCGACTATCTGGCTCATCCGTTGCTTGCCGCGCGGCTGGAGCGCAGCGTGCAGGCGGTGACCGGCTGGGCGGGGCGGCGATCGGCCGAGGCGATGCTCGGCGGGATCGATGCGATGAAATTGCGATCGAGCTGTACGCTGTTCGAGGCCGCAGGGGTCGGGGCGGCGGGCGGGGGACCGGTGTTCGCCGCCTGCCTCGACGCCCTGTTCGACGGCGCCCGCGATGCGGCCACGTTGCGGCTGATCGGGCGTTAGCGGAGCGAAGTGCGCGGGCGCACGTTGGTCTCCGTACAGGAGGAACATCATGTCCAAGACCGAACCCAAGACGCTGGCCGACATCGCCGAGGCGATGAAGCAGATCGACTTCGCGATGCTCTCCACCCGCACCGAGGACGGGATGATCGGCGCGCGGCCGATGAGCAACAACCGCCAGGTCGATTATGACGGCGACAGCTGGTATTTCACCACCGACGATACGCGGATGGTGGACGATATCGCCGCCGATCCGAACGTGTCGCTGGCCTATCAGGGCAAGGCCGGATTGCTCGGCCTGCGCCCGCTGTTCATCGCGATCGAGGGCCGCGCGGTGCTGATCCGCGACAAGGCGCTGTTCGAGGAACATTGGACGAGCGGGCTCGACCGCTGGTTCCAGCAGGGCGTCGACACGCCCGGCCTCGTGCTGATCAAGGTCCACGGCGTCCGCGCGCATTATTGGGACGGCGAGGACGAAGGCGAGATCGTGTTGAAGGCCGACGCGCCGGCCTGATCGAAGGGGCGGCGGCGAGGTCCACGCCGCGCCACTCGGCACCGAAGTTCACGCAAAGTCACACGCTATCGGGCCTCGGGCGGGTTCCGGCACCCGCCCGGCGCACCCGAAGTTCACACAAGGTCACGCGGTATCGGGGTCTTCGCCTTCGATTTCGTCCTCTTCTTCCTCCTCGTCGTCATAGTCCCAATCGTCCGACTCGTCCCAGCTGTCGTCCTCCTCGTCATAGTAGGAGCCGTGGTCCTCCGGATCCTTGTCCCCGGGGTAAAGACCGCGCCGGGCCCGATCCAGCATCGCCTCGATTTCCGGGCTGTGGCCCAGCTGGGCGTCCTCCTCCGGGTGCCGGAGATCGGGCGGGAGATAGCCGGCATCGGCGTGGCGCAGGCGAAAATCGCGCAAATGGGGATCGAGCGTCGCGCCCGGATCGGCGGGCGGCACGGGGCCGAGCCGCGCCAGCGCGTCGTCGACGGGGGGCGGATACGGCGCGGTGGCGGAGACGGAGGGCGCGGCGCGATCGCGGTGGAGATCGCCGTAGCGATCGGGGAAATGCTTGCGCAGCAGGAACATCATCATCGCATCGCTCTGACGGAGGCGGCGGCCGATGACACGACCGTCGCGATCGTACACCGGCTCCTCCGATCCATGCACGGCGCGTTCGAACGCGGCATCGACCAGGCCGAACGCCGCCTGCTGGATCGCCGCATCCCAGGCGGCGGCGAACGCCTTGCCCTCCGGCGCGCGGCGCAGGCGATAGGCGCTGGAGGGCGACATGCCGGACATATCGGCGGCGGTGCGCACGCTGCCGGTATCGGCGAGATAGCCGATAAAGCTGCGCTGCCGTTCCGGGCTCCAGCCATCGACCCGCCGCGCGCGCGGCACGGGCACCCAATCATAGTGATCCGGATCGAAGCCGTGCGCGTCCAGCGCGGGCGTGGGCGCTGGCCGGGGATCGGGTTTGGGATCGGATCTGGCTTCGGGCGGCGCCTCGGGCGGAGCCGTGGCGGGCAGCGAAGCCGAGGGCGACGCCGCGCGGATCGGCGGGATCAGCGCATCGCGCACCGGATCGGCCACCGGCGACGTGGATGCCGCCGCAGGGGTTTCGGGGACGCCTCGGCCAGCAGCGGAGGCGCGGTTGCGGGTGGGGTTGCTTGCCATCCGCCAGAATAAACCAGACGACTTCCAACTATGACAGCGATGTTGGATGGTATTCGCGCCGGGTGTTGCGCGCGGGCATCCATCAGCGCGCCTTGTCAGAATTAGCGCAGAATCGTATATTCGGCGCATGGCACAGATGAATATCTCGATCCCCGACCAGCTTAAAAGCTGGGCGGAAGCGCGCGTGGCCGAGGGGCGGTACAGCAGCACCAGCGATTATGTGCGCGATCTGGTGCGACGCGATCAGGAACATGCCGAGAAGCACCGCGCGCTGGTGGCGGCGATCGACGAGGGGCTGGCGTCTGGCGTGAGCGAGCGGACGATCGAAGATATCATTGCCGATCGCCGGAAGCGGGATGGCCGTCGCGCCCGACCGGCGGACGCGGTGTGAGCAGGAGCCGCAAAACGTCGCCGTTTGTGGGCCACACGACCGCGCCCAGCGACAAGCCGTGGAAGCAACAACATGCCCGGCGCGTGAGGCGGGCCGCGCATCAGACACTCGGCCAGACGACGGACGGCGATTCCGTACCATCCAACCGCTACGCTTTCGGCAGTGCAGACCGGGACGGCATCAAGGACGGCAAGCAGCGGGTGGCGGAGCCGACTTCTAAATGGATGCGGAAGTAACGGTTCCCGGTTCGGTGAACTGCACCAGATCCCATAGATTGCCGTAGAGATCCTTGAACACCGCGACGCGGCCGTAGTCGTAATCGGCGGGCGGGCGAACCCATTCGACCCCGGCGGCGGTGAAGGCTGCGTGATCGCGCGCGAAATCGTCGGTGGCGAGGAACAGGAACACGCGGCCGCCGGCTTGATCGCCGATATAATTCTCTTGAGTGGCGGTCGAGGCGCGGGCGAGCAGGATGGTGGTCCCGTGTTCGGGCGCGCCGGGCGGGCGAATCGTGACCCAGCGCTTGTCCTGTTCGAGCTGGTACGTGTCCTCGACCAGCGTGAAGCCGAGCTTGCCGACATAAAAAGCGAGCGCCTCATCATAATCGCGGACGACGAGGGCGATATGGGCTAGGTGGGGCAACGTCAGCCAAACGGAGGGTGCTGAGCACGAATGCCTGTTGAGTTCGCAAACTTCTTAGCGAAACGTGCAGCTTGCTTCAGAGACGCCTTATGAATTTCAGGGTGGGCACGCACCTCCGCCTCATAAGTCTCTTTGTCCATTCGGTCGATCTTCGGATGGTAGAAAAATGGGAGCTCCAGAAGCTCAGGGGTGACCTCTTGGTCAGGATCGAAATTAGCATTTATAAAATCGAAAAACATTAGACCGGTCTGATAACCGACGAAATACGATGAATCCCAATAATTTCTTTGCTTCCGATATTTATCTATTCGGTCCTGATAAAGCGAGATTTGACCGCGAACATAATGAAGTTCTGCAAAATCGCCAGCATATCTTCTATCAATTATTCTTTGTAAACAATGAATTAATCCATCCTGATAGGCCGTAGCGAAAATCAGATGCGGCTCATCCTCTACTTCATAACTTGAGACAAAGTCCTCATGGATTTTGATCAGTTCCACAAGACTAGAAAATATAATTTTGTAAGAATCATCGTAAGCATAGCAAAACTTGGACCGCATGTGTTCGGCCACCGTTTCGATGAAATAGGAACCGTCGGTCACAACAGGCTTTATACCCAAATCACCTAGCTTGACGGCCTCGGAATTTGTAACGAACGGCGATACGAGGTAATGGGTTCTAGCAAATCTTCCCATGCTAGCGTGCACTAGGCCGTAGACGCTCAGAAAATCACTGTCGGTCGCTGAATAACCGAAAAATATCACGGTTTTCGTTGCAAAAATATGTCGCAGTATATCGCCAAGTCTTCCGGTCTTTAGTCTGGTTTCGCACTCTCGATAATCTACAGTCGACGCCACGATAGTGGACAGATTATCAATAGATCCGTGAATTTTTATAAGCGGCCTCTTCGCCCCTTCCCATAAAGCTAAATTCGCATCATAGACAAATGGCGTTGCACGAAGAATATCTTCGAAATATCTGTCCCAGTTCGTTGTAATAATTGTTCTTAAATATGGAGCAACTGATAGCTGGCGGTGAAACCGTGTCGCATTTTGTTTTAAATCACTAAAGCCATCAATATAATCAAAGCGTGATTTTATTTGCTCTATAAGCTTCTGACGCCCATTAGGTCGAGTTTCAAATAGATCGATAAGCTCTGGAAAAGTTTCATCACCTTTAACATCGGCTAGTTGAGCAATTTGCTCATAAAAGAAATAATCATGAGCGCCACGAGTTTCTGTACTTATCCCGGCACCAGCGAAAACGACACATCGCCCAGCCTCAATCTCATCTAGCAGGTGTAAGTCGAGTTCAAAATTTAGTTTCAGCGAACAGATTGCGCATTCGCAGGCCATAGCTCCTCCCGCCACCCGCGTTGCACGGCATCGCGGAAAGCTATCATGCCGATACAGACAGTCAATCGTGCTCCCGACCGCCTGCGCCGATATATAACTCTCGGCCGGTCTCGTTATATAGCCGGCTCATCTCTTCCATCCCCTTGATCGCCGCCGCCTTGCTGGCGGCCGCCGTCTCCGCGCCGGTCGGGCCGGCGGCGATGAAGCCTTCGACGCCTTGATTCTGCTTGCCGGCGAAGTCGCGCACTTCCTGGGTGATCTTCATCGAGCAGAACTTAGGCCCGCACATCGAGCAGAAGTGGGCGGTCTTGGCGCCTTCCGCCGGGAGGGTCTGGTCGTGATATTGTTCGGCCGTGTCGGGATCGAGCGACAGGTTGAACTGGTCGCGCCAGCGGAATTCGAAGCGGGCGCGGCTCAGCGCGTCGTCGCGCATCTTTGCCGCCGGGTGGCCTTTCGCCAGATCGGCGGCGTGGGCGGCGAGCTTGTAGGTCACCACGCCGACCTTCACGTCGTCGCGATCGGGCAGGCCGAGATGCTCCTTGGGCGTGACGTAGCAGAGCATCGCGGTGCCGTACCAACCGATCATCGCGGCGCCGATGCCGCTGGTGATGTGATCATAGCCGGGCGCGATGTCGGTGGTGAGTGGCCCCAATGTGTAGAAGGGCGCCTCGCCGCATACCTGCAGCTGCTTGTCCATGTTCTCCTTGATCTTGTGCATCGGCACATGGCCGGGGCCTTCGATCATGACCTGGACGTCGCTCTTCCACGCGCGGTGGGTGAGTTCGCCGAGCGTGTAGAGTTCACTGAACTGCGCTTCGTCGTTGGCGTCGGCGATCGAGCCGGGGCGCAGGCCGTCGCCCAGGCTGTAGGCGATGTCGTACGCCTTCATGATCTCGGTGATCTCGTCGAAGCGTTCGTAGAGGAAGCTCTCCTTGTGGTGGCTGAGGCACCATTTCGCCATGATGCTGCCGCCGCGCGAGACGATGCCGGTGACGCGCTTCGCGGTCATCGGGATGTACGCCAGGCGGACGCCGGCGTGGATCGTGAAGTAATCGACGCCCTGTTCGGCCTGTTCGATCAGCGTATCGCGGAAGATCTCCCACGTCAGGTCCTCGGCGACGCCGCCGACCTTTTCGAGCGCCTGATAGATCGGCACGGTGCCGATCGGGACGGGCGAGTTGCGGAGGATCCATTCGCGCGTGTCGTGGATGTTGCGCCCGGTGGAGAGGTCCATCACCGTGTCCGCGCCCCAGCGGATCGACCAGACCATCTTGTCGACCTCGGCCGCGACGTTGCTGGCGACCGCGCTGTTGCCGATATTGGCGTTGATCTTGACCAGGAAATTGCGGCCGATCGCCATCGGTTCGGATTCGGGGTGGTTGACGTTGTTGGGGATGATCGCACGGCCCCTCGCGACTTCATCGCGAACAAACTCGGGCGTGACGTAATCGGGAATCGCCGCGCCGAAGCTCTCGCCGTCGCGCACCGCCTTTTCGCGTAGCTCGGCACGGCCGAGATTCTCGCGGATCGCGACATATTCCATCTCGGGCGTGATGATGCCACGCCGGGCGTAATGCATCTGGCTGACGTTCTGGCCGGCCTTGGCGCGCAACGGGCGGCGGATGACATTCGGATATTGCGGGACGCCGCCGGAGCGATCGGGGCCGACCTGGCCGTTATCCTCCGGCTTCAGTTCGCGCGCGTCGTACGCCTCGACGTCGCCGCGGGCCATGATCCAGTCGCGGCGCAGTTCGGGCAGGCCGGCATTGATGTCGATCCGCGCCCTGGGATCGCTGTACGGGCCGGACGTGTCGTAGACGCGCAAGGGCGGTTCGCTGCACGTGGGATCGAGCATGATCTCGCGCATCGCGACCTTGACGTTCGGGTTGGTCGGCGAGGGGACGTGGATCTTGCGACTGCCGCGGATCGGGCCGGTGGTAACGCCAATTTCGGTGCGGGCGGGGATGTCGGCCATGTCTCAAGCTCCAATGATCGGAGCGAGGATGGTTTCCGGGCGCGGACACCATTCCCTCCCTCCGCCCGCGCTAACGGGATCAGGTTCGGCGGGTCGTGACGTCAGTCACCTCTCAGCTGCTCAGGCGCAGCCCCCCGGGGATGGACTCAGCCTAAGCGCTTCGGCGGACAAAGGAAAGGCCGCGCGGGATTTCCGCGCGGCCGATCCGAAGCCGGTGAGTCGCCGGGGCGATCAGGGGTTGGCGGAACTCGTCTTGAACGCCGCGAGGTTGGCGTTCAGGCCATTGGGGAAGAATGCCCCCGACGACGCGCCGGCCGTCTTCGCCGCGGTGTTGAGATAGACGATGTTCAGCACCTGCGAGACGCTGCGGCTATAGGCGATGCCGTTGCCGTCGGTCGGGACGAGATTGGCGTCGGTGCCGTTGGTGATGCCCTGATCGTCGTCCGCCGCCGAGACGCTGGTGCTGACCACCGTGCCGTCCACGCTGTCGCGCGCGTCGGAGATCTTGTTGGCGTTGGTGATCAAGTTGTTCGACGGCGTGGCGATGCCCTTGTTGTAGAGCACGGTGCGGACGAGCCCGGCATGATAGGCCTCGGCCGCGAGGATGCCCGCCGCTGCCTCCAGATAGGTCTTGTTGGTGATCAGCGGGGCCGCACCCTTGTATGCCGTGACGCCGACATCCTCGAAAATGAACGCGCCGAGCAGGAACGCCTCGGGCGAGGCGTAGGGATTGAAGTTGCCCGCGGTCTGGTCGATCCCCGCCGCCGTGGCGAGCGCGCTGAAGATCGCCGGGCTGATGTTGATGTTCGGCATGGCGACCGCCGCCGAGCCGAGTACCGAGCGCAGGAAGACGACGTGCGCCGCCTCGTCCGCCGCGATTTCCCGGGCATAGGCGCCGACCAGCGCATCGCCCGAGAAATCGACCCGAGCGCCACCGGTGACGGTGCCGCCGGCCGTGCCGGTGCCGCTGGCCGTCTGGCTGGCGGTCAGGCCCGAACCGGTGACGGCGTAGAGATAATATTGCGCCTCGAGATATTCGAGATTCAGCGCGAAATTGAGGATGTCGAGATCCAGCGTCGCGGTGGTCGCCGTCGGGGTTGGCGTCGGCGTCGGGGTAGGCGTCGGCGTGGCGGAGGTGCCGTTGCCACCGCAGGCGGACAGCAGGGCCGCACCGCCGAGGACGGCGGTGCCGGTGCCGGCGACCTTCATGAAGCGCCGGCGTTCGTCGCGCCGCTTGTCGATGGCGGTGAGGACTTCAAGAGCGTTGTTGTGATCGATCATGTCGAAGATTCCCTGGAATATGATGCTGAAACAAAAGGATTAGGCCGGGCGCAGGTGCGCCTCATGCGTTCGCCTTGAATGTTCCATTCACGCCATTGGGGAAGAACAGGCCGCTGGGCGTCGTCGTGTTGCCATAGACGATGTTGAGCACCTGTCCGGTCGAGCGGCTATAGGCCAGGCCGTTGGCGTTGAGCGGCACGATGTTCGAGGCGAAGCCGGTCGAGGTGTTCGAACCGGTGATGCCCTGATCGTCGTCCGCGCCGACGCCGATCGTCGAATTCTCCGCCGGCGAGCCATCCAGCGTATCGCGCAGGTTGGAGATCTTCTCGGTCGTCTCGAGCAGCATCTTGGACGGGGTGGCGATGCCCTTGGCATATAGCGACGTGCGCACGATCGCGGCGTGATACGCCTCGACCGCGAGGATGCCGGCGGCGGCCTCGAGATAGGTCTTGCTGGTCAGGAGCGGTGCCGCGCCCTTATAGGCGGTGACGCCGACATCCTCGAAGATGAACGCGCCGAGCAGGAAGTTCTCCGGCGACGCATAGGGATTGAACGGCGCGGCGGCGGTGGAGACGCCGGCGGCCATCGCCGCGACGTTGAACGCCGTGGGGCTGACGTCGATGTTCGGCATCGGCACGCGCGAGGTGCCGAGCGCGGTGCGCAGGAAGCGGACGTGCGCGAGCTCGTCGGCGGCGATTTCCTTGGCATAGGCGCCGACGGCCGGATCGCCGCTGAAATCGACCTTCTGCCCGGCGACCGTCGTGCCACCGGCGACGAGCGTGCCCGCGACGAGATAGCCATCGGTATCAGCGGCGGCGAGGCCGGTGCCGTTCAGCGCGTAGAGATAGAATTGCGCCTCGAGATATTCGAGGTTGAGCGCGAAGTTCAGGACGTCGGCATCGCTGAAGGTCTGCGCGGTGGCGACGCCGCCCAGCGTGACCGCCGCAGCACCGGCCCCGGCGACCGCCGCCGCGCCGATCGCCGCCTTGAAGAATTCCCGGCGCTCGTTGCGCCGTTCGACGCGATTGTCGAACGTCTCCATCAACTGCTGGTGTGTGTCGGTCATGCCGGTCGTCTCCCTTGGATCACTGCGGCGGAATACGCGAACGCGATCGCCCTGATCCGCCGTTTCAGGGCCATCGACCGGAAATCACCGCCGTCTGGAATGCCCGATGGAGGACATCCGCACGGCTTTTCAACCCTATACGTTCGTATGTATCGGCCGGACGCAGCAAGTCCGAGGAAAACAACGAAATATTTTAACCAGTGCCAAACTGCATCGCGTTTCTTCCCCGGCCTTCGTCGGGGAAGCGGAGATGCTTCGGGATCAGAACGTGTAGGCCAGCCCGACCGCGCCGAGCCACTGGTTCCGATCGCCGGCGATGCTGACCACCGGGCTGCGCGCGAAATCGCCGAGCAGGCGCGAATAGGACACGCCGCCGACCAGCGACAAACCGTGCAACAGATCGCCGGTCAGCGAATAGGTCGCGAAGGCGGAGGCCTGGTAATTCTTCCAGCCCTTGCCGGCATTGTAGACCGGCAGCGTGCTGGCCAGCGACCCGGCGCGATCGACGCTGAAATAGGTATCGGCATATTCGCCGCCGACATAGCTGGCGCTGGCGGACAGGCCGACATAGGCCTTGCGGCTGAGCGGCGTGCCGTAATCGATCTCCGGCGTGATGATGTAGCTCTTGTGCGCCTTGTTGATGTCCTGAACGTAGGACACGCTGACGCTCAGCTTGTCGTAATCGCTGGTGATCACGCCGGTCTTGCCGATGCCGGTATAGCCGCCGACCTCGATCGCGGTCTTGCGCTTGCCGAGCGCCTCGACGCGGGTATCGTTGATATTCTTCAGGCTGGTGCGATCGAAATTGAGGCCGGCGACCGGACCCAGCTGGAAATCCCAGGTCGGGCCGGGCTTGTTCGGCACGACATCCACGAACAGCTGCGCGCCGCGCGTGATGAAGCTGATCCCGGAAACGGTGCCGCGGATCAGCGCGCCGGGGAGGACGCGGTTCTTGTCCGACCCTTCATAACCGGGAATCGTGGCGACGCCGACCGCGATCGACACGCTGTCGCCGCCGGTGACGACTTCGGGCTGGGGCAGCGGCGGCTGCCCGGACGTGTCGGCATTCTGCGCAAAGGCGGGGGCGGCGCACAGCGCCAGTGCCACACCGATCAAGGGGGCCACGGTACGGATCGGCATGTTCAAAGGTGATACTCCCGGAGAAACGTTTTCGCAGCAACGCGCGCGAAACACTTTGGCTCCGGCTTCGCCCCTCAGAACATATACTTCATGCGGACCTGTTGCCGATTGGCATCACCGGTAAGCGTGAAGCGGGCGGCGGTGAAACGCGGCGGCCCGAAGGTGATCGTGGGATTGCGCGAGAAGCCGAAGCCTTCGCGCGGGATGCCGAGCATCGTATCGAGCTTGTTGTTGCCGTTTTCGTCATGGATCACGGCGAGCGCGTAATCGCCCGCCGGGAGCCCGGCAAACACCATGTCTGGCTGGCTGGCCGGCACCGACCGGGTGACGGCGCGGGCATCGTCGACACAGGCGGGGAAGTTCTTCGGGTCGGCGGTCAAGCAGAGGCGCAGCATGCCCTTGGCGTTGCGCAATTTCGCGACATCGACGTGCAGATCAGTGACCGGCGTCGCCCCCGGCAACAGGCACAGCAGCGCCAGCGACGCGCTGGCCACGCGCGCCGGATGCGCGCCGGAACGTGCCGATCCCCGCGTCGGTGCCGCAGAGCCGATCCCAGAAGCGGAAATAGAGACCATAATTGCACCCGTATCGTTCGTGATGCCGCTGATGATGGCTCGCGGTGATCAACCAGCCGCCCAGGCGTCCTCTCCACATCGACGCCGGAAACATCTCCCAGCCCATATGGTTGGTGACACCCATAACCGTCATCACCGTGAGTACCACCCCGAGTGCGGCAGGATGGATCGGAATTGCGAAGACCAGTAGCGGAATTATCACAGCCCCGGTCAGCGCCTCGATCGGATGGAAGGCCATCGCCGCCCAGGCGGTCGGCGGGCGGCTGGCATGGTGCACGGCATGCGCGAGCCTGAACGGGCCGGGCCGGTGCATCCAGCGATGCGTCCAGTAGAACCAGGTATCGTGCGCGAACAGATAGAGCAGGATCGAGAGCGGCAGATACCATAAGGGGTAAGCGTGCACGTCGGCATAGACGCGCGTCCAGCCGTGATTCTGCCAGCCCCAGGCGACGATTCCGGCCGGCACACCATAGATCGCGGCGGAGGCGAGGCTCCAGCCGATCTCGCGCCGCATCTGCTTGTCGAGGCCCTTGTACAGGCCGGGCTGCCGCGCGGAGGTGAGCGCGGCGAACGCGCCGCTTACGATCAGGTAGCGCACGCCGACGATGGCGCTCATCGCGAGCGCGGAGAGCAGGATGGCAAGGGCTGCGGTCATCGATCGCGGCTATAGCGGACATCCTGCCCGCCGTCATGCCGAACTCGTTTCGGCAGCCATCGTGCCGCACAGGCGATCTCAAGGGGGCGAGATGGATCCGGACACTCGTCAGGATGACGGCAGCGTGGGCCGTAGCCGCGCACCTGCTCCCCTCCCTTCACGAGGGAGGAGAGCAGAACGTCGCGGTCCATGCACATCAGGCCATATGTCGGCCATAAGCGCTTGCGCGCGCGCCAAGATCGGCTAACCGCTCCGCCATGGCGACGATTATCCCATGCGATGTGGCGATCGTCGGCGCGGGTCTCGCCGGCGGGATGATCGCGCTGGCGCTCAAGCGGAAGCACCCCGAACTCGATATCCGGCTGATCGACGCGAGCGATCGGATCGGCGGCAATCACCTGTGGTCGTTCTTCGCCAGCGACGTGGCGGAGGGGCATCGCTGGATCGTCGCGCCGCTGATCTCCTATGGCTGGAAGAGTTACGACGTCGCTTTCCCCGGCCATGCCCGGACGCTCGAATCGGCCTATTATTCGATCGAGTCCGACCGGCTCGACATGGTGGTGCGCGCGCATCTGCCCGACGACGCGCTGCTGCTGGGCCGCAAGGTGCTGGGCGCGAGCCCGACCGCGGTGGTGCTGGCCGACGGCGACCGGGTGCAGGCGCGCGGCGTGATCGATTGCCGCGGCACGGGCGATCTGGGGCTGCTCGACCTGGGTTGGCAGAAATTCCTCGGACGCGAATTCAGCCTGGCCGAGCCGCACGATCTGGCGCGGCCGGCGGTGATGGATGCGACCGTCGAGCAGATCGACGGCTATCGCTTCGTCTATGCCCTGCCGTTCGCGGCGACGCGGATGTTCGTCGAGGACACCTATTACAGCGACACGCCGGACCTGGATGCCAGGCTGCTGGGGGGCCGGATCGATGCCTATGTCCAGCGGCGCGGCTGGCAGACCGAGCGGACGGTGCGCGAGGAAGCGGGCGTGCTGCCGGTGGCGATGGGCGGCGATTTCGAGCGATACTGGCTGAGCGGCGGCAAGAGCACCGCCAAGGCCGGGATGCGTGCCGGGCTGTTCCACCCGACCACCGGCTATTCGCTGCCCGACGCGATCCGCACCGCGGCCCTGATCGCGAGCGCGACCGATCTGGGCGGCACCGCGCTGCACGATCTGACGCACGGTTTCGCACGTTCGACATGGCGCCGGCGCGGATTCTATCGCATGCTGGACAAGATGTTGTTCAAGGCGGCGGAGCCGGCGGAACGCTATCGTATCCTCGAACGCTTCTATCGGCTGTCGCCCCAGCTTATCGGGCGCTTTTATGCAGGACGCTCCTCGATGACCGACATGGCTCGCATTCTTTCCGGCAAGCCGCCGGTGCCGATCGGCCGGGCGCTGCACGCGATCACCGGCGGCATGCACGGGACCGCTTCATGAGCAGTGCTCCACCACGGGTGGCGGGCCGCACCGCGATCGTGATCGGCGCGGGGTTCGGCGGGCTGGCGCTGGCGATCCGGCTGCAATCGGCCGGCGTCGAGACGACGATCGTCGAGGCGCGCGACAAGCCCGGCGGGCGGGCGTACGTGTGGGAGCAGGACGGCTTCACCTTCGATGCCGGGCCGACCGTGATCACCGATCCGGCCTGCCTGCAGGAACTGTGGGCGCTGACCGGGCGCGAGATGAGCGAGGACGTGACGCTGGCCCCGGTCCAGCCCTTCTACCGGCTGAGCTGGCCGGACGGCACGACGTTCGATTACACCAACGACGATGCGCTGCTGAACGCGCAGATCGCACAGCTCAATCCCGACGATGTCGCGGGCTATGCCAAGTTCCTCGACTATTCGGCCGGGGTGTTCCGCGAAGGCTATGAAAAGCTCGGCCATGTCGCGTTCCTCGACTTCGCGTCGATGATCAAGGCGGCGCCCGCACTGGCCAAATACCAAGCGTGGCGGTCGGTCTATTCGATCGTGTCGTCGTACGTGAAGGACGAGCATCTGCGCCAGGCGCTGAGCTTCCACACGTTGCTGGTCGGCGGCAATCCGATGACGACCAGCGCAATCTATGCACTGATCCACAAGCTGGAGCGCGATGGCGGCGTGTGGTTCGCGATGGGCGGGACCAACCGGCTGATCGCCGGCATGGTGACGCATTTCGAGCGGCTGGGCGGCGTGCTGAGGCTGGCCGATCCGGTCGTCAGCATCGAGACCTTGGGCGACACGGCGACCGGCGTGACGACGGCGAGCGGCTGGAGCGGCAGCGCCGACATGGTGGCGTGCAACGGCGATGTCGTGCACGTCTACAAGGATCTGCTGAAGACCAGCCGATCGGGCCAGCGGACCAAGGCGAAGCTGGAACGCAAACGCTATTCGCCGTCGCTGTTCGTGGTGCATTTCGGGATCAAGGGCACATGGCCGGGGATTCCGCACCATTCGATCCTGTTCGGCCCACGCTACAAGGGCTTGCTCGCCGATCTGTACGACACCGGCGTGCTGCCGGAGGATTTCTCGCTCTATCTCCACCACCCGACGGTGACCGATCCGAGCCTGGCGCCCGAGGGGCATTCGGCCTTCTACGCGCTGGCCCCGGTGCCGCACATGGGCAAGTTCCCGGTCGATTGGGACGAGCTTGCGCCGGTCTTGGAAAAGCGCATCCTGGACGAGATCGGACGGCGGCTGATCCCCGACATCCATGAGCGGATCGTGACCAAATTCTCGTACACGCCGAAGGATTTCGCACGCGACCTGAACGCGCATCTCGGCAGCGCCTTCTCGCTGGAGCCGATCCTGACGCAGAGCGCGTGGTTCCGCGTGCACAATCGCGACGACCATATCCCGAACCTGTATTTCGTCGGCGCCGGCACGCATCCGGGCGCGGGGATTCCGGGCGTGGTGGGCAGCGCGAAGGCGACGGCGGCGCTGATGCTGGAAGGCGCAAAGTGAAACGTCTCGCGATCTATTGCGGGTCGGCGACGCCCGCCGATCCGGTTTACGTCGAGAGCGCACGCCAGGTCGGGCGGACGCTGGCCGAGCGGGGGATCGGCGTCGTCTATGGCGGCGGACGGCTCGGATTGATGGGCGCGGTGGCGGACAGCGCACTCGCGGCCGGCGGCGAGGTGATCGGGATCATCCCGCAGGCCCTGGTCGATGCCGAGGTGGCGCACCGCGGTTGCACCGAGCTGCACGTCGTCGGCACGATGCACCAGCGCAAGCAGGCGTTCACCGACTTGAGCGACGGGTTCATCAACCTGCCCGGCGGCACCGGCACGATGGACGAATTGTGGGAGGCGCTGAGCTGGGCGCAGATCGGCTATCATGCCAAGCCGGTCGGGCTGCTGAACGTCGCGGGCTATTACGACCATCTGATCGCCTTCTACGCGAAGATGGGCGAGGTCGGCTTCCTGCGGCCGCAGCATCAGGGCATCCTGCTGATCGACGATGCGCTGGACGGGCTGCTGGCGCAGATGTCCGCGCACGTGCCGATCGAGACGATCACCAGGATGAAGGCCAGCGACCTTTGATGCCACGATCTCCGTTCGTTTCGAGCGTAGTCGAGGAACCCTGGACGACTTCCCTGGCCCGTTTCCCGACTACGCTCGAAACGAACGGGTTGAAGGGCGAGGAATGAGCGAAGCCCCCGCCTTCCCCTCCCGCGATGCGATCGTCGCGACGGCGCAGGAATCGATCGCGCGTGGCTCCAAGAGTTTCGCCGCCGCGAGCAAGCTGTTCGATCGCCGGACGCGGGAGCGGGCGTGGCTGCTCTATGCGTGGTGCCGGGCGTGCGACGACATCGCCGACGGGCAGGACCATGGCCATACGATGAGCGTGGTCGACGATGCGCCGGAGCGGCTGGCGCGGATGACGGCGATGACCGAGGCGGCGCTGACCGGAGCGCTGATCGGCGATCCGGCGTTCGACGCGCTGCGCATCGTCGCCGCCGAGACCGGGATGCCGCATGCCTTCGCGCGCGATCTGATCGCCGGCTTCGCGCTGGATGCGGGCGACTGGCGGCCGCGCAGCGAGGCCGACCTGTACAAATATTGCTATCACGTCGCGGGCGTCGTCGGCTGCATGATGGCGGTGGCGATGGGGGTGTCGCCGGACGATGCCGAGACGCTGGACCGGGCGTGCGACCTGGGTATGGCGTTCCAGCTGTCGAACATCGCGCGCGATATCGAGGAGGACGACCGGGTCGGGCGCGCCTACGTGCCCGAGGAGTGGTTCGTCGAGATGGACATCCCGCCCGGCCAGCACATGAAGCCGCCGTTCCGCGCGCGGCTGGCGGTGCTGGCGCGGCGGCTGGCGGAGCGATCGGCCGAATTCGAGGCGAGCGCGCGCGTGGGCACGCCGAAGCTGCCGTTCCGGTCGGCCTGGGCGGTGCTGGCGGCGGCCGACATCTATGGCGCGATCGGGCGCGCGGTGGCGGAGCGGGGCGAACATGCCTGGGACCACCGCGTGACCACGTCCAAGCTGGACAAGATACGCTTCATCGCGCGCGCCTTCGTGGCGGCGGGGCGGCGGCAAGCGCTGTATCCGCCGACGCCGCGGGAGATCGAATGGGTGCGTCCGGGGCGGTGAGGCGCGTGGCACGATTGGGGGAGGTGCTGCGACAGGCTCGGCGCGAACGAGATTGGGAGGAACCAAGAGCCGATCGACATTCATTTGCGTTGAAAATTTCAGCCCAAACACTCCGTCACCCCGGACTGGTTCCGGGGTCCACCAAGCGGCTTTCGATGCGAATAATGGTGTGATTGCCGAGATAGCGGCCCGGTGGACCCCGGAACACGTCCGGGTGACGACCGACGCGAGAAGGGAAAGCGACAAGGACGTAGATAACCCGCCGCTAACCGAATTCCGTAGCGCGGCGCTCATCAGCCGGGGCTTAGCCTCCCGTCATGACGATGCTTTCCCTGCGCCTGTCGCGGGCCCTGTCGCAGGGGCGCGCCGTGCAACACGAACCGCACAGCCGGGCAAGCCTGCTCGCGACGCTGCTGCGCAAGCGCGCGGCGGCGCATAATGTCGGGGCGGAGGAGCTGGAAGCGCTGTTGCGCGAACAGATCCTTTGGTCGCTGCCGATGCAGCGCGACGGCG
Source organism: Sphingomonas sp. Leaf357 (assembly GCF_001423845.1). Lineage (NCBI taxonomy): Bacteria > Pseudomonadati > Pseudomonadota > Alphaproteobacteria > Sphingomonadales > Sphingomonadaceae > Sphingomonas > Sphingomonas sp. Leaf357. The sequence goes on from NZ_LMPM01000001.1 coordinate 393,475, forward strand.
ATCCCTCAGCCGAGTAACGGTTCGCCGCGATAAGGTTTATGATGGATGCGCTGGGCAAGCCAACCGCCGAGCAACGGCGCGAGGATCGCGGCGACCTGCATCCACACCGGATGCGGCAGCGCGAGGATGTTGGCGATCCCACCCGCCGCCACGAGCAGGGCGACGATCCACCCCGCCCAGCGCCAGTCGCACACGCGCAACGCCAGCCACGCACCGCCGAACGCACCGATCGTCCAGCCGAGCGCGATCATCAGCTTGGCCGGCAGAGGCATCGCGGACATTGTCGCCGCGAGCGCCACGGGGTCCAGCGTCTCGATTTCCTGCGGAAAAGGATAAAGTAGCGTGGCGAGCGCCTCCATCCCCGCGATCAGCACGGTCGCCGCGATGGCACCGAGCACGATCCCGAGGATGCGGCGCATCCAACGCGCTTTGTGCATGTGGTTCGTCTTGCGCATCAATGGTCCTGCCACAACTGTGACAGGCTTCTGATGGGAAAGCACGGTTGGTGCAATCGCCGGTATGCTCATAAGTTTCCCATTCGTGATGGGCTTGTCGAAGCACGCGCCATGAACTTGGACCCGCATTCGAGGCACGCCCGTCGACCGGCTCAGGGCGAACGGGGTGGGCGCGCGGGAAACAACTTAGGAGGCTTGAGGCACCTGCCCGGATCAGCCGGTGCTTTTTGCCCCACCGCGAGCCTGAACCATCTGCTGGCCGTTCATCCGGCAGGTCGCGGACACGACCGGATAATCGACATCCGTGTTGCGCATCAGCGCGGCGGGCATCGCCGCCTGGCATTGCTGCATCGTCGCATAATGCGCGCGTTCGACCCGAGCCTCGGCGCAATTCGCACTACCGTCCGAACATCCCATGATCGCCATGACGAAGAACAAGGGTTCCATGTTTCGTCTCCCGTTCGAACGGTAAAATCGACGAACCGCGCTACTTGTTCCGTGGGGCGCTTTCATGGGGGCTTGACCCGCCCTACATGAAGCCCCGTGCCACCGATGACCCAACCCACCAGCGCCGAGCGCCCGTTGCTGCCGACGCTCAGGCGCTTCCTGCCCTATCTCTGGCCTGCCGATGCGCCCGCGCTGCGGCTGCGCATCGTCGGCGCGATGACGCTCGTCGTGCTGTCCAAGCTGGTCCAGGTGTATGGCGCGCCGTTCGCGTTGCAGGGCGCGGTGGATGGGATGGCCAAGGGCGATCGCAGCGCGACGACCCTGATCCTCGCGTTGGTGATCGGATATGCCGCGGCGCGCTTCGCCTCGGTGCTGTTCGACAATCTGCGCAATGCGGTGTTCGAGCGCGTCGGGCAGGATGCGACGCGGCGGCTGGCGGCGAACGTGTTCCGGCACCTGCACCAGCTTTCGCTGCGCTTCCATCTCGAGCGGCGCACGGGTGCCGTCACCAAGGTGGTCGAGCGCGGCACCAAGAGCATCGACACGATGCTGTATTTCCTGCTGTTCAACATCGCGCCGACGATCCTGGAACTGGCGCTGGTCGTCGGCATCTTCGGCACGAAGTTCGGCGGGTGGCTGGTGACCGCGACGCTGGCGATGGTCGTCACCTATATCGCCTTCACGCGCTGGGTGACGGACTGGCGCGCCGCTTTGCGCACGCGGATGAACGATCTCGATACCGGTGCGGTCGCGCATGCGGTGGATTCGCTGCTCAATTTCGAGACGGTGAAATATTTCGGTGCCGAGGAGCGCGAGGCGAAGCGCTACGATGCGGCGATGGCGGCCTATGCCGGGGCGGCGGTGAAGAGCGAGAATTCGCTCGCCTGGCTCAACATCGGCCAGTCGCTGATCACCAATGCGATGATGGCGTTCGGCATGGGGCTGATCGTGTTCGGCTGGAACCGGGGCGAATTCACCGCCGGCAACGTGGTGCTGGTATCGACGCTGCTGGCGCAGTTGTTCCGCCCGCTCGATCTGCTCGGCATGGTCTATCGCACGATCCGCCAGGGCGTGATCGACATGGGCAGCATGTTCGACCTGATCGATACGCCGAGCGAGGTGACCGACGTGGCGGATGCGCCGGCGCTGGTGGTCGGCAGGGGGCATGTGCGGTTCGAGGACGTGCGGTTCGGGTACGACGATGATCGCACGATCCTGAAGGGCATCGATCTCGACATTCCGGCCGGCCACACGCTGGCGGTGGTCGGGCCGTCGGGCGCGGGCAAGAGCACGCTCGCGCGGCTGATGTACCGCTTCTACGACCTGACCGGTGGTCGGATCACGATCGACGGACAGGATATCAGCCAGGTCAGCCAGGCGTCGCTGCGCGCCGCGATCGGAATCGTGCCGCAGGATACCGTGCTGTTCAACGACACGATCGGCTACAATATCGCCTACGGGCGCGAGGGCGCGAGCCGGACCGAGATCGAGGGCGCGGCGCGCGGTGCGGCGATTTCGACCTTCATCGAGGGGCAGAGCGACGGATACGACACGCGCGTCGGGGAGCGCGGGCTGAAACTGTCGGGCGGCGAGAAGCAGCGCGTGGCGATCGCGCGGACGCTGCTGAAGAACCCGCCGATCCTGATCCTGGACGAGGCGACCAGCGCGCTCGACAGCCGCACCGAGGGCGAGATCCAGGCGACGCTGGAGGATATCGAGCGCGGGCGCACGACGATCGTCATCGCGCACCGCCTGTCGACCGTGGTGCATGCCGACGAGATCGTCGTGCTGGAGGCGGGCGCGGTGGTGGAGCGCGGAAGCCATGCGCAATTGCTGCGACGGAACGGCCTGTATGCCGAGATGTGGAACCGCCAGGCGCAGGAACGCGCGGACGAAGAGGGCGTGCTGGCGGCGGAGTAATTTTCGCCGGCGAGCTGCCGTCGATTCCCCACCGTCATGCTGAACTCGTTTCAGCATCCATGCGCGGTCATCCGCCGCACCGACCCTGTCTCCTTGGCCACCGACCGCGCCTGGATCCTGAAACGAGTTCAGGATGACGGATGGGAGAAGGACCGCGCGAATTCACTTGCCGTTCCGCGACATAGGATCGACAAACCGCGCCATCCACCCGTTCCGAGGAACCACGATGATCGCTCGCCTGCTCGCCACTTCAGCCCTGGTACTTGCCATGCCTGCAACCGCCCAGACCACCGCCAACCCGTTCGCCAAGCCCAGCACCCTGCCCTATCAGGCGCCCGATTTCCGCATCATCAAGGATGCGGATTACATGCCGGCGTTCGAGCAGGGGATGAAGGATCACTTGGCCGAGATCGACGCGATCGCCGCCAATCCCGCCGCGCCGACGTTCGACAACACGATCGTGGCGATGGAGAAATCCGGGCGGATGCTCGACCGGGTCAGCCAGGTGTTCTTCGCGATCAGCCAGGCCAACACCAACGATGCGCTGCAGGATGTCGAAACGAAGGTCACGCCCAAGCTGAGCGAGCATTTCGATGCGATCTCGCTCAACGCGAAGCTGTTCGCGCGCGTGAAGGCGTTGCAGGACAAGCGCGCCACGCTGAAGCTGACGCCGGAACAGGCGCAGTTGCTGACCGTGACGTATCAGGGCTTCATCCGCGCCGGCGCGCAGCTGAACGCCGCCGACCAGACCAGATTGCGCGCGCTCAACACGCAGATCTCGACGCTGCAGACCGCATTCCAGCAAAAGCTGCTCGCCGGCACCAAGGCCGGCGGGCTGGTGGTGGACGACGTGCGGAAGCTCGACGGATTGGGCGCGGACGGCATCGCCGCCGCGGCCAAGGCGGCGGAGGATCGCGGCCTGAAGGGCAAGTGGGTGCTGCCGCTGCAGAACACCACGCAGCAGCCGGCGCTCGCCTCGCTGACCGACCGGGCGACGCGCGAGGCGTTGTTCAACAAGAGCTGGACGCGCACCGAACAGGGCGACGCCAACGATACGCGCGCGACGATCGCCGAGCTGGCGCGCTTGCGCGCGCAGAAGGCGAAGCTGCTCGGCTTCCCGACCTATGCCGATTATTCGCTGCAGGATCAGATGGCCAAGACGCCGACGGCGGCGCTCGGGTTCCTCAAGCAGTTCGGCCCGGCGCTGGCCGCCAAGCAGCGCGCCGAGGCGGCGGAACTGCAGGCCCAGATCAAGGCGACTGGCGGTAATTTCGACCTGAAGCCGTGGGACTGGAACTTCTATTCGGAGCAGGTGCGCAAGGCGAAATACGCGCTGGATGGCGATGCGCTGAAGCCCTATTTCGAGATCAACAAAGTGCTGACGGACGGCGTCTTCTATGCCGCGAACCAGTTGTACGGCATCACCTTCAAGGAGCGGAAGGACCTGCCGGTCTACGATCCCGACATGCGCGTGTTCGAAGTGTCGGAGTCGAACGGCACGACGATCGGGCTGATGTATTTCGATTACTGGAAGCGCGACAACAAGTCCGGCGGCGCGTGGATGTCGAACTTCGTCGGCCAGTCCAAGCTGCTCGGCACCAAGCCCGTCATCTACAACGTCGCCAACTTCACCAAGCCGGCGGCAGGCAGCCCGGCACTGATCAGCTTCGACGACGTGACGACGATGTTCCACGAATTCGGCCATGCATTGCACGGCCTGTTCGCGGATCAGGTGTATCCGACCTTGTCGGGCACCAACACGGCGCGCGATTTCGTGGAATTCCCGTCGCAGTTCAACGAGAATTGGGCGCTCGACCCAAAGGTGCTCGCGCATTACGCGGTGAACTACAAGACAGGCGCGCCGATGCCGCAGGCGTTGGTCGACAAGATCAAATCCACGCGCACCTTCAACCAGGGCTATGCCACCGGCGAGGCGCAGGAGGCGGCGCAGCTCGACATGGCGTGGCATGCGCTGCCGGCCGACGCCCCCAAGCAGGACGTCGATGCGTTCGAGGCGAAGACGCTGGCGAGCATGGGGCTGGAGACCGCATATGTTCCGCCGCGCTACCGCACGAGCTATTTCTCGCACATCTGGGGCGGCGGCTATGCGGCGGGCTATTACGCCTACGCCTGGACGCAGATGCTCGACCACGACGCCTATGCGTGGTTCGTCGCGCATGGCGGCCTGACCCGCGCCAACGGCCAGCGCTTCCGCGACCTGATCCTGTCGCGCGGCCATACGCTGGACTACGGCCCGATGTTCAAGGCGTTCTACGGCAAGGATCCGGATGTCGGGCCGATGCTCGACTATCTTGGGCTGAACGCGGTGCCGGCGGCGAAATAGCCTAAGCGAGCAGGTCCTGCGTGTCCGGATGCCGCTCGATATAGGCGGCGACGAAGCTGCATTCGGGCACGACCTTTAAGCCCTTCGCGCGCGCCTCGGCCAGCGCGAAGGCGATCAGGCGGCTGGCGATGCCCTGCCCCTCGAGCGGCTTGGGCACGATCGTGTGCGTGAAGGTGATCGTGTCGCCGGTCAGGCGATAGGCGGCAAAGGCGGTGTCGCCGTCCTGTTCGAGTTCGAAGCGGCTCTGCGCCGGGTTGTCGTGCGGTTCGGTCATGTCCCGTGCTTAGCAGGTTGGACGCGGGGCGTGAAATGACTAGGTGCATGGCGATGCCCCTCGATCCGCTGCCCGTCCTGCAATCCACCTTCGGCTTTTCCGGTTTTCGCGGGGTGCAGGCGGAGGTCGTCACCCGTGTGCTGGCGGGGGAGAATACGCTGGCGGTGATGCCGACCGGGGCGGGCAAGTCGCTCTGCTATCAATTGCCGTCGGTCACGCTGGAGGGGACGTGCGTGGTCGTCTCGCCGCTGATCGCTTTGATGCAAGATCAGTTGCGCGCCGCGACCGCGATCGGGATCAGGGCCGCGACGCTCACCTCGGTCGATACCGACCAGATGGAGACGATGGCGCGCTTTCGACGCGGCGAGCTGGACCTGCTGTACGTCGCGCCGGAGCGGGCGTCGGGCGGGGCGTTCCGCGATCTGCTGAGCCAGGCCAAGCTGGCGCTGTTCGCGATCGACGAGGCGCATTGCGTTTCGGAATGGGGGCATGATTTCCGGCCCGATTACCGGCTGCTGCGCCCGCTGCTCGATCATTTCCCGAACGTGCCGCGGCTCGCGCTGACCGCCACGGCGGACGAACATACTCGTGCCGACATCCTCGATCAGCTCGGCATACCGCGCGCGGGGATGATCGTCGCCGGGTTCGACCGGCCCAACATCCAGTATCGCATCAGCCCCAAGGACAATACGACGCGGCAGATCGCCGACCTGATCGCGGAGACGTCGGGGGCGGGGATCGTCTATGTCCAGAGCCGCGCCGGGACCGAGAAGATGGCCGAGGCGCTGGCCAAGTCCGGCCGGCCGACGCGGGCCTATCATGCCGGGCTCGACCCGCAGGTGCGGGCGCGCAATCAGGCCGATTTCGTCGCCTCCGAGGATATGGTGATCTGCGCCACGGTCGCGTTCGGCATGGGGATCGACAAGCCGGACGTGCGCTTCGTCGCGCATGCCGGGCTGCCGAAATCGATCGAGGCTTATTATCAGGAAACCGGCCGCGCGGGGCGCGACGGCGATCCGGCGGTGGCGCACCTGTTCTGGGGCGCGGAGGATTTCGTGCGAGCACGGCAACGCATCGGCGAGGTGGAGCCGGCGCGCCAGGCGGGCGAGCGCACGCGGCTGGCCGCCTTGGGGGCCTTGGTCGAGACGCCGGGGTGCCGGCGGCGGATCCTGCTCAAGCATTTCGGTGACGATGCGCCGGAGAATTGCGGCAATTGCGACAATTGCCTGAACCCGCCCGCGGCGATCGACGCGACGGAGGTGGCGAGGAAATTCCTCTCCGCGGTCTTTCGCACGGGGCAGAGCTTTGGCGTCGGCTATATCGAGCAGGTGCTGACCGGGGTTTCGAGCGAGCGCAGTTTGATGAACGGGCACGAGGCGCTGGGCGTGTTCGGGATCGCGTCGTCGGGCGAGGAGCAGGCGCTGATCAAGCCGGTGGCGCGCGCGCTGCTGCTGCGCGATGCCTTGCGCGCGAACGATTTCGGCGGGCTGGAATTCGGACCCGGCGCGCGCGGGATCCTGAAGGAGGGCGAGACGGTCTCGCTGATCGTGCCGCCGAAACGCGAGCGGCGTCAGAGCGGGGGGCGACGCGGCAGTTCGGCAGGGACGGTGGCGAACCCGACTGGCGATCCGCTGTTCGAGGCGCTGCGCGCGAAACGCCGGACGCTGGCGGCGGAGGCGAGCGTGCCGCCTTATGTGATCTTCCACGATTCGGTGCTGCGCGACATGGCCTCGATGCGGCCGGGCACGTTGCGCGCGCTGGGCGAGATCAGCGGGATCGGGCAGCGCAAGCTGGAGGCGTATGGCGAGGCGTTCCTGGCGGTGATACGCGAGGGGTGAGCCCGCTCTCCGACAGGTCTGCGCCTCTGCCCCCCTCCGTTCGTGCTGAGCCTGTCGAAGCACGTGGCCCAAATGCGCACCTGCGTTTGGAACAGGCCCTTCGACAGGCTCAGGGCGAACGGAGGGACAGGACTTCCCGTCGCGCCGTCGCGAGCAGATCTTCTTCGCTTTCGCGCGGCCGAGGGTGGGGCTAAGACGTCCGCCATGGCCAACATCCTCCACATCGACGATTCCATCTCGGTCGCGCCGCAGATCGCGCCCTCCGACCTCGCCGACATCGCGGCCGCCGGGTTCGCGGCGATCGTCAACAACCGCCCAGACGACGAGGATGCCGGACAGCCCGAGGGGGCCGAGGTGCGCGCGGCGGCGGAGCAGGCCGGGCTGAGCTATGCCGCTATTCCCGTGACGCATGCCGGCTTCTCGCACCCGCAGATCGATGCGATGATCGCGGTGCTGGAGGCGGCGGACGGGCCGGTGCTGGCGTTCTGCCGATCGGGTACGCGCAGCTGCAACCTGTGGGCGCTGGCGCGGGCGAAGATGGGCGACCATCCCGATACGCTGATGGCGAAGGCGGCGGCGACCGGATACGATCTGACCGGCATCCGCCCGCTGCTCGACGCGCTTGCCTCCGGCGGGGGTACTGGCGCCTCCGGCAGATGAACTGGCTGCAGTTCGGCGGATCGCTCGCCGCCATCTTCGCGCTGGCCGGGGTCGCGCGGATGCTGCGGCTGGGCGAAAGCCGGATCGGCGATGCCGCCAAGGCGCGCGAGATGGCCGAGGAGATGCTGGCCGGGTTCGATGCCTATGGCGCGATCGTCGGTACAGATGGCAAAGCGGCGTTGGTGCTGGGCAACGGGACGATCGCGGTGCTGAAGCGGCACGGCGCGAAGGTGGCGGCGCGGCGATTGCTACCGCCGCTGCAGCTGTTCACCGCGGTGGAAGGTGTCGAAGTTGCCACGGGTGAGCGGCTGTTCGGGCGCGTGCTGCTGTTCGGCGTGGTCGAAAGCGACGTGCGGGCACTGGAAGCGCAGCTGACAAGGGTGTAAGCAAGGTGCGTCATGCACCTGCCCGATATCGTCACCTATGCCGTTCCCGGCTTCGTCCTGCTGGTGCTGGTCGAGATGATCGTGGCGCGGGTGCGCGACCGGACGCGGTACGAACCGAAGGACACGCTGACCTCGCTCGGCCTCGGCCTCGGCAGCACGGTGGCGGGGGCGCTGACCGCCGGGGTCGCGTTCGCGATGGCGATGTGGGTGTGGCAGTTCCGGATCTTCGAGATCGGCTATGCCTGGTACTGGTTCGTCCTGGCGTTCGTGATCGACGATCTGGCCTATTACGTGTTCCACCGCATGGCGCACCGGGTGCGGTGGTTCTGGGCGAGCCATGTCATCCACCATTCGAGCCAGCATTATAACCTGTCGACCGCGCTCAGGCAGACCTGGACCGGGTTCATCTCGCTGGGATTCCTGTTCCGCCTGCCGCTGGCGCTGATCGGCTTTCCGCCGCCGATGCTGGTGTTCGTGGCCGGCATCAATCTGGTCTACCAATTCTGGATCCATACCGAGACGATCGGCAAGTGCCCGCGCTGGTTCGAGGCGGTGATGAACACGCCGTCGCACCACCGCGTGCATCACGCGACCAACGCGCGCTATCTCGACACCAATTATGCCGGCGTGTTCATCGTGTGGGACAGGATGTTCGGCACGTTCACGCCCGAACGTGCGGACGATCCGCCGCGCTACGGGATCGTGCACAATCTGGGCAGCTTCAACCTGCTCTGGGCCGCGTTCCACGAATGGATCGGGATCGCGAAAGACGTCTGGGCGGCGCCCGACTGGCGTGCCAGACTGAACTACATGATCAAACCGCCGGGGTGGAGCCATGACGGCAGCCGCGACACGTCGGAAATCCTCAAAGAGAGATGGGCCGCGAGACAGCGGCTCCGCACAGGAGACGGACCTTGGAAGAAGCCGATATCGTCGTCGTCGGTGGCGGCTCGGGCGGGAGCGCCGCCGCCGGGCGGCTGAGCGAGAACGGGCGCCATTCGGTCGTCCTGCTCGAGGCGGGCGGGGCCAATACGGGGTACCGCACCCGCATCCCCGGGTTCATCGCGATGCAGACGCCGAAGACCAACTGGCAATTTGAGACGGTGCCGCAGGCCGGGCTGAACGGCCGGCGCGGATACCAGCCGCGCGGGCGTGGCCTCGGCGGATCGAGCGCGATCAACGCGATGCTCTATCTGCGCGGCAACCGATGGGATTACGACAATTGGGCCGCGATGGGTTGCCCCGGCTGGTCGTATGACGAGGTGCTGCCCTGGTTCAAGCACGCCGAACGCAACAACCATGGCGCGGATGCCTTTCACGGCCGGTCCGGGCCGCTGCACGTCAGCCACCAGACCTCGCCGCATGCCGGATCGATCGAATTCGTCGAATCCGCGCGCCATCTGCAGATCCCGGTCAACGAGGATTTCAACGGCGCACGGCAGGACGGGGCGGGCGTCTTCCAGGTCACGCAGCATAACGGCGAGCGCTGGAGCGCGGGCCGGGCCTATCTCGGCCAGGCGCGCGCGAACCTCGACATCCGCATGGACGTGATCGCCGAACGCGTTCTGTTCGAGGATGGTCGCGCGTGCGGGGTGGCGTATCGTCAGGGCGGCGAGACCCACGTCGTGAAGGCGAAGCGCGCGGTGGTGTTGGCCGGCGGCGTGTTCGGCACGCCGCAATTGCTGATGCTGTCGGGCATCGGGCCGGGCGCGCACCTGCGCGACCACGGGCTGGACGTGCGGATCGACCGGCCGGCGGTCGGCGCCAATCTGCAGGATCATGTCGATTATGTCGGGGCGTTCGAAACCGGCGGACATTTCTTCCTTGGCCAATCGCTGAAGGGGCGATTGCACATGATCGGCGCGATCGTCGAATGGTTCCGGCGGCGCACGGGCACGATGACGTCGGTGTTCGCCGAATCGGGCGCGTTCCTGACGATCGCACCGGATGCGCCGGCGCCCGACGTGCAGCTGCATTTCGTGCCGATCGTGCTGGAGGATCATGGCCGCACCAAGGTGAAGGCGCATGGCTTCAGCGTGCATGTCTGCGTGCTGCGCCCGGAAAGCCACGGGACGGTGCGGCTGGCATCGACGGACGCACGCACCGCGCCGCTGATCGACCCCGCCTTCCTGACCGATGCGCGCGACATGGACCTGATGAAGCAGGGCGTCCGCGCGATGTACCGCATCGTCGCGACGCCGCCGCTGAGCGGGCACGCGCCGCGCGATCGCTATCCGGTCGATCTGGACGACGATGCCGCGCTGGAACGGCTGATCCGGGCGCGGGCGGACACGATCTATCATCCGGTCGGCACGGCGCGGATGGGATCGGACGACGTGGCGGTCTGCGATCCGCGCCTGCGCGTGCGCGGGGTGGCGGGGCTGTACGTCGCCGATGCGGCGATCATGCCGAAGCTGGTGTCGGGCAACACCAACGCGCCGTCGATCATGATCGGCGAGCGTTGCGCCGATTTCGTCGCCGCCGATCTCGGCTGATCGCTTTCCGTTCAGGCTCGGCCGTGTAAGGCGGGGGCGTGGAAACGAACGACGCATTGAAGAAAGCCGGGCTCGCGGCGGTGATCCTGCTCGCGCCGGGCGGGTTCGTCCTGGGCGCTACGCTGGCGGCGCGCTATTGGCGGAAGCGGAGCGCGGAGAAGGCCGCAGCCGAGGCCGGTGAGGCGGAAGACGAGGACGACGAAGACTCCGTCTGACGTTTTACTTCGACGAGGCAGCTTTTCCTCGGTTCGTCCTGAGTTTGCCGAAGGGCGTGTCCGGAGCGGTACGCATGTTCGGGCACGTGCTTCGACAGGCTCAGCACGAACGGGGTGAGATACGCCCGGTTTCGCCGACGCAGAATTGGCTCGCTCTCGTTCGGACGGGAATCTGCATCCCGCACCGCGCCGGCAGGCCCACCCCCCGAAAAAAGGGCCGGTGCGTCGCCGCACCGGCCTGAGGTCGTCCGCAGGAGGAACATCGTGGGGGCACCGGCTCTGCCGGCCGGTGCCCCGATCTGGTCAATAATTGTAGGCGCGCTCGCCATGTTCGCCGAGGTCGAGCCCTTCGAGCTCGACATCCTTGGTCACCCGGCCACCCGTCACCGCCTTGGCGATGAAATAGGCGATGGTCGTGCCGATCGAGGCCCAGACGATCGTGGTGACGACCGCCTGGAGCTGGATGACCAGCTGTGCGCCCATCGCGACCGCGCCGCTGCCCGGGCCGCCGAACACGGGTTGGTAGACGATACCGGTACCGAGCGCGCCGATCATGCCGCCGATGCCGTGCACGCCGAAGGCGTCGAGCGAATCGTCGTAGCCGAGCTTCGGCTTGACGATCGTCACCGCGAGGAAGCAGACGATCGAGGCGACCGCGCCGAGGACGATCGCGCCGAACGGACCGGCATTGCCCGCCGCCGGGGTCACCGCGACCAAGCCGGCGATGATGCCCGAGCAGAAGCCCAAAGCCGACCCCTTATGCCCGGCGACGCGCTCCGCGAGCATCCAGAACAGGCCGGCCGATGCGGTGGCGACGAAGGTGTTGATCATCGCCAGGCCGGCCGAACCGTTGGCCTCCAGCGCGGAGCCGGCGTTGAAGCCGAACCAGCCGACCCATAGCAGGCCGGTGCCGATCCCGGTCATCGTCAGCGAATGCGGCGCCATGCGTTCGGTCGGGAAGCCGACGCGCTTGCCGACGAGCAATGCCAGCACCAGCGCCGAGACGCCGGCATTGATGTGCACGACGGTGCCGCCGGCGAAATCGAGCGCGCCGAGCTTGAAGAAATAGCCGCTCGATGCCCACACCATATGCGTGATCGGGAAATAGACGATCGTCAGCCAGACGAGCGCGAAGACCATCACGGCGGAGAATTTGATCCGCTCGACCACCGAGCCCAGGACCAGCGCGACGGTGATCGCCGCGAAGGTCATCTGGAAGCAGACGAAGACATATTCTGGGATCTCGACGCCCTTGGTGAAGGTCGCCGCCTGCGATGCCGGCGTCACGCCCTTCAGGAACGCCTTGTCGAAGGTCGAGACGAAGTTGCTGAGGCCGGTGGTGTAATCCGGGCCGAACGCCATCGAATAGCCCCACATCACCCAGACGAGCATCGCGAGGGCGGCGACCGCGCCGATCTGCGTCATCACCGACAGCATGTTCTTGGTGCGGACGAGGCCGCCATAGAATAGCGCCAGGCCGGGCACGATCATCATCAGCACGAGGATCGTGGAGGTCATCATCCAGGCGGTATCGCCCTTGTTGACGGTGGCCGCGGTCGCCGCAGCGGGCGGTGCCTGCAAGGCGGCATCCTGCGCCCAGGCGGGCAAGGCGGCGAACAGCGCCAGTCCGAGCCCGGAGGCGGTCGCGATCTTGGATTTCAGATTCATCATTACCCCCTTCATGGGTTCAACAATCACAGGGCGGTGTTGTCGGTTTCGCCGGTGCGGATGCGCACCGCCTGCCCGACATCGAGGACGAAGATCTTGCCGTCGCCGATCGCACCCGTATTGGCCGATGCCTGGATCGTCTCGACCACGCGGGCGGCGAGATCGCTCGCGCAGACCACCTCGATCTTGATCTTCGGCACCATGTTGGTGCTGTATTCCGCGCCGCGATAGATTTCGGTCTGGCCCTTCTGGCGACCGAAGCCCTTCACTTCCGTGACGGTCATGCCCGCCACGCCGATCTCGGTGAGCGCTTCGCGCACCTCGTCCAGCTTGAACGGCTTGATGATGGCAATGACGAGCTTCATGCGCGCCCCCTTCTGGTTGTCCCGGGGATCACACAGCAATCGTCGTGCCAGAACCGAAACGACGCGCGAAGGCGGGGAAGACGCGCGCAAACCCATCGCCAAAGCTTAATCGCAGGTAAAAATTTGTGCAGATGCGAACAGCTGCCCGAGAATCAGGCAGACGCGGAGACGATCGCCCGTGCCGTGGCGAGGTCGCTGTCGTCGACCATCACGCGCACGGGGATGAACAGGTAACTCCCGTCGCCGATACTGGTTTCACCGTCGAAGGCGATGGCGGGAATGCCCTCGGATTCGAGCCGCCCGATCAGGATATGCGCCTCGTTGCGCGCGAAGCGGCCGAGTTCGACGAGGCTCATGCGCGCGCACCCTTCGGGTCGGTGGAAGGTCGCTGCTGCATGGTCATGCCCCGAAAGTCGTTACGACGGCGGAAAGGTATTATGGTGACGCTTGCGCAAGGGCATCGTGCGATCATGGCAGGATCGAAGCCCTTCCCTCTGCTCGGAGGCCGCATGTCCATAGATCGCATCAGTTATCCCCTTCCGACGATCGTCAACGGCTATGCGTGCCTGACCCAGGCCGAAGTCGAACTGGCGAACCGGGATATCGATCCCGCGCGACCCGAATATGGCCCGGGCGGCCGCGATGCGGCTACCGATGCGAAGGCGGGAACCGCCGCCCAGGCACAGCGCCAACCGGACGACGCTCGATCGGATCAGGCCGAACGGATCCTGTCCTACGCCCCCAATGCCATCCTGATTACACCGGCGGACAAGGCGACGACCTACTCGGTCACCGCCTGACCGGTCATTCCAGCCCGTAGCGTTTGGCGCGGGCCTGAACCTGCGCATCGATCGCCAGCGCGGTCGCCTGATCCGCATCGGCCTGCACCGTCCGCCCCGCGCGCCGTGCCGCGATCCCGCGCGCATAAAGCGACCAGGCGTTGCGCGGCTGCCGCGCCACCGCCGCGTCGTAATCGGCCAGCGCCTTGTCGATCTCGCCGCGCCGCAACCGCACCAGCGCGCGGCTGTCGAGATAGGCGGCCTCGCCCGGGCGCAGCCGGAGCGCCGCGTTGCAATCCTCCAGCGCTTTGTCGAGATCGCGATTCAGCAGCGCCCTGGCCCAGCAGCGGCCGTTGAATGCCACCGCGCGACCGCTATCTTCCGGATGACTCTTCAGCCAGCGATCGTAACTGGCGAGGGCGGGTTCGTAGCTGCCGGCCGAATCGTACAGCCCGGCCAACCGCATCCGCGCATCCGAGGACGGGGCGAGCGCCTGATCCGCGGCAGCGAGATCGACCAGCGCGCCGGCCGGATCGCGGGCGGCAAGCCGAAGCTGCGCACGTGCCAGCCGTGCATCGGCGTCGTTGGGGGCGAGCGCGATCGCCGCATCGAGATCCTTCGCGCCGAGCAGAGGCTGGCCGTTGGCGAGCCGCGCCGTGGCGCGCTGGAAGAGGTAATGCGATTCGGCCGGTGCCAAGCCGATCGCCTTGTCGAAATCGGCGATCGCGGCATCGAACTTGCGTTTCGACGCCAGGATCGCGCCGCGCCGGCTGTACCCGGCGGCATCGGTCGGCTCGGCCGCCTGATCGGTCAGGTCGATCGCCGTGCCATTGCTGTCGACCGCGCTTTTCGGGGCCAGCCCGAACAGCGCGCCGCCTTCATAGGTGACGAACATGCGATGGTTCTGGTTGTCGACATAGATGTGGTGGGTGAGGAAGAAATCGATCCCGATCAGCATGTCGGCATCGCTGAAGGACTGATCGGCGATCTGGATCCACGGCTTGGGGATGCGCTCGCCGCCGATCTCGATCGCATCGAAGCGCGCGCGCCAGGAGCGCGAGCGGCTGGTGCCCAGGCCATAGGCGAACCCGCTGGCGGTGACGCCGGGGCTGTCCGGCGTCACGCCGATCCGCCTCGCCGCCGACAGCGTGAGCAGCGGCATCTGCGCGCCGGTATCGAACACCGCCTTGATCGCCACGCCGTTGATCCTGACCGTGCCGATCGTGTGGCGCTGGCCGGCGTCCATGGCCAGGATCGGGACGATCGAGACCGGCTTGGTGCCGGCCCAATAGGCCATGTCGGCCCCCTTGCAGTCCTTGCCCTTCATCAGCCGGACGATCCCGTGCGGCAGATCGTATTCGACATCGGCCAGCCCGAGGATGTTCTGACCGAGCAGCCCGGCATGGCCGGTGTCGCTGCCGCCGACGGCGAAATCGACATGCGGGATCGATTGGCCGCCGAGGCCGAGCGTCTTCGCCGTGGCGACGCCGAGCGAGGTATCGCCGCCGATCCCCTTCAGCCGCGCGCCGCCGAGGTCGCGTACAGACAGTCCGTATTCCAGCGCGTTGGCCTTGGCGATCGTGCTGAAGAACGCGCCGCTATCGAGGATGAAGCGCGCGTCGCGGCCGTTGATCTGCGCGGTGACGATCGGGCTGCGGCCCGTCATCGTCACCGGGATATCGACATATTTGGCGATTTCGCACTTGGCCGATGCGGGGACCGGCGCAAGCATTGGGCCGGCCAGCGAAGCAACCGCGCAGAACCACCGCAACATACCGGCCTCCCTCAAGGCCAGCCGATATTCCACGCCCGCCAAGTTCCGGCAAATGAAGAAAGCGTCATGAAGCCGAGGTCGCCGGGACCTCGGCATGGCGACTCAGACCGCCGTCCCGCCCACCGTCAGGCCGCTCATCAGGATCGTCGGCTGGCCGACGCCGGCGGGCACGCTCTGGCCGCCCTTGCCGCACATGCCGACGCCTTCATCGAGCGCGAAATCGTTACCGATGCCGATCACCTTGGTCAGCGCGCTGGGGCCGTCGCCGATCAGCGTCGCGCCCTTGATCGGCGCGCCCAACTTGCCGTTCTCGACCTTGTACGCCTCGGTGCAGCTGAACACGAACTTGCCCGAGACGATATCGACCTGACCGCCGCCGAAGCTCTTGGCGAAGATGCCGGTCTTCATCCGCGCGAGCAGTTCGGCCGGATCGTCCCTGCCGCCGCGCATGAAGGTATTGGTCATGCGCGGCATCGGCGCGTGCTGGAACGATTCGCGGCGGCCGTTGCCGGTCGGCGCGACGCCCATCAGGCGGGCGTTGAGGCGATCGTGGATATAGCCCTTCAGGATACCGTCCTCGATCAGGATATTCTCCTGCGTCGGCGTGCCCTCGTCATCGATGCTGAGCGAGCCGCGACGGTCGGCGATCGATCCGTCGTCGATCACCGTCACGCCGGGTGCCGCCACGCGCTCGCCGATGCGGCCCGAGAATGCCGACGTGCCCTTGCGGTTGAAATCGCCCTCCAGCCCGTGGCCGATCGCCTCGTGCAGCAGGATGCCGGGCCAGCCCGGCCCGAGCAGCACGGTCATCTCGCCGGCCGGCGCGGCGACCGAATCGAGATTGACGACCGCCTGGGCCAGCGCTTCGTCGATCGCGCGGTTCCACGTCTCGGGCTGCATCAGATCGTGATAGAGATAGCGGCCGCCGATACCGAAATTGCCCGTTTCGCGCCGGCCATTCTGTTCGACCACGATCGAGACGTTGAGCCGCACGAGCGGGCGGATGTCGGTGGCGACGAAGCCGTCGGGCCGGACGATCTCGACCACGCTCCACGAGCCCAACAGCGAGACCGACACCTGCGCGACGCGCGGATCGCGCGCGCGGGCCGCGGCGTCGATCGTCTGGCACAGGTTCACCTTGTCGGCGAAGGGCACGAGATCGAGCGGATCGGCATCGGTGTAGAGGTGGCGGTTGGTGCCCTGCGGCGGCCCGGCCTTGGCACCCTTTGACGGGTCGATCAGCGCCATCGTCTCGCCGGCGCGCAGGATCGCGGCGGAGGAGAGTTCGTTGGCATGCGCGAAGGCGGTCGTCTCGCCCGATACCGCGCGCAGGCCGAAGCCCGACTGCGTATCGTAGCTCGCCGTCTTCAGCCGTCCGTCATCGAAGCCGAACGCCTCGGACTTGCGATATTGCAGATAGAGTTCGCCGTCATCGGCCTTGCCCAGCACCTGCGCGGTGAGCGCCTGCGCCTCGCCGGGATCGAGCTGGCCATCGTGGTAGAGGAACGCGCGGGGGTCTGTCGGGCTGGTCATGCCCGGCAATATAAGGGGCTTATCGGCCCGCGCCATCCCCATGATCGGGGAGCGTGGACTGATCCGCGCCGTCTGCCGGCCCGCCGATCAGGATGAAGCGCCGGTCGCAATAGCCGCAATCGACATAGCCGGTCTCGTCGATCTCGAGGAACACGCGCGGATGGCCGAGCGCCGCGCCGCCGGGAATGTCGGTCGCGCCATCGCAGGCGTTGCGCTTGTGGGAGACGCGGAGGGTTTCTGGGGCGATCATGCGGGCGGGATAGCAAGCCGACGATGCTCCCACAATCACCAACCGCCGTTCGGTTCGAGCGAAGTCGAGAACTTGTGCCAAGCGCAGCCGAGGCCCCTTCCTCCAGCCCGGGCGATCTCGCTGCGCTCGATCGGTGTCTCGACTTCGCTCGACACGAACGGGTGTAGGGTGGCAAAGACCCCGCCATGACCGAAGCCGCCATATCGATCGCCAATCTCTGCAAGACCTATGCGGGCGGCAAGCGCGCGCTGGACGACGTGTCGTTCGAGGTGCCGCGCGGGCAGATCTTCGGGCTGCTCGGGCCGAACGGCGCGGGCAAATCGACTTTGATCAACACGCTGGCCGGGCTCGTCAACAAGACCAGCGGCACGGCATCGATCTGGGGTTTCGACATCGACGCGCATCCGCGCAACGCCAAGGCGTCGATCGGCATCGTCAACCAGGAGATCGTGTTCGACCCGTTCTTCTCGCCGTTCGAAGTGCTGGAGATCCAGGCCGGGCTGTACGGCGTGCCGAAGAAGCAGCGCCGCTCGATGGAATTGCTGCGCGCGGTGCATCTGGAGGACAAGGCCAACGCCTATGCCCGCACGCTTTCCGGCGGCATGAAGCGCCGGCTGATGGTGGCCAAGGCGATGGTGCATTCGCCGCCCGTGCTGGTGCTGGACGAGCCGACCGCTGGCGTCGACATCGAATTGCGCCAGCAGCTCTGGGCCTATGTCCGGCAATTGAACGAGCAGGGCGTCACCGTCGTGCTGACCACGCATTATCTGGAGGAAGCGGAGGAACTCTGCGACCGGATCGCGATCATCAACCAGGGCAAGCTGATCGCCAACAAGCCGACGCGCGAACTGGTCGGGATGGCGATGGAAAAGCTGGTCGAGGTGACGGTGGACCGCGACGTCGCGGTCGCTCCGCACAACGCATTCTTCCAGAAGATCGAGCTGAAGGGCAATCGCACGCTGGCGATCACCTATGCCAAGGACAGGGTGAATGCCGGCGAGGTGCTGGGCGCGGTGCAGGCGGAGGGGTATGGCATCGTCGACGTCTCGACGCGCGAGGCCGATCTGGAGGACGTGTTCCTCAATCTGACACGGGCGGCCAACGCCGCCTGAGGGCAGGCTTTTCCCCACCGACTACGAGTCTCGAGTGGCGTGTTCGGGGCATGTGCTTCGACAGGCTCGGCACGAACGGGGTCGGGTGAGCGCACACGATCAGGCGGAGGTTATTCCACCGCGTTCAGTTCGCGGGCGCGTTTCGCCAGTTTCAGCGCTTCGTCGATCAGATCGGCGCTATGACGGGTCTCGTCTTCCTTCACGGCGATGGTCAGGCAATTCAGCGCTTCCTGGTGGAGGCGCGCGGCCCGTTCCCGGGCGCGGGCCGTTTTCGAATTCTTGGTCACGATTGGCAAATGCCGCAGGGGCGCGCGACGTTCCTCGGTTCGTCGCATCCGATTGTAAGATAGGTTTGCCGTGCCGGAAACGTGCCTGCGTGCTTGTCATGGCCAGCGCAAACGCCTTTAACACCGGCCGAATTCGGGAGACGGCACTTGGCGACCAACGGGCATCAGAGCGACGTGCTGATCATCGGTTCCGGCGCCGCCGGCCTGACCGCCGCGCTGAACCTGGCCGATCGCTTCAAGGTGACGGTGCTGGCCAAGGGGCAGTTGAACGAGGGCTCGACCGCCTGGGCGCAGGGCGGGATCGCCGCGGTGCTGGAGCCGGGCGACACGTTCGAAAGCCATATCGAGGATACGATGATCGCCGGCGCGGGGCTGAACGATCGCGCGACGGTGGAATTCGTCGTCGAGAGCGCGCCGGCGGCGATCGAGCGGCTGGCGCAGCTCGGCGTGCCGTTCAACATGGAAGGCGACACGCGCCACCTGACGCGCGAGGGCGGGCATTCGCACCGCCGCATCGTGCATGTCGACGACGCGACCGGCTGGGCGGTGCAGGAGGCGTTGCAGAACGCCGCGACGGCGCATCCCAACATCACCCTGGTGCCGGACCGGGTGGCGATCGACCTGGCGACCAGCCGGCACGAGGAACGCTATTCCGGTGCCGGCAACGTCTGGGGCGTCTATGCCGTCAACCGCGCGAGCGGCCGCGTCGAGCTGTACACGGCGCGGGCGACGATCCTGGCGACCGGCGGGGCGGGGCGGACCTACCTGTTTTCGACCGCCCCGCGCGGTGCCACCGGCGACGGGATCGCCATGGCGTGGCGCGCGGGCTGCCGCGTGTCGAACATGGAGATGATGCAGTTCCACCCGACCTGCCTGTACAATCTGGAGGTCAAGAACTTCCTGATCACCGAGGCCGTGCGCGGCGAGGGCGGGCGCTTGCTGATCCCCGAAACCGGGTATCGCTTCATGCCCGATTTCGACGACCGCGCCGAACTCGCGCCGCGCGACGTGGTGGCGCGCGCGATCGACCACGAGATCAAGCGGCTCGGCCTCGATTACGTGCATCTCGACATCAGCCATATGGGCGCGGACTTCATCACCCACCATTTTCCGACGATCTACGAAAAGCTGCTCGGGCTCGGCATCGACATGACCAAAGAGCCGATCCCGGTGGTGCCGGCGCAGCATTACACCTGTGGCGGGATCGTGATCGACCTGGACGGCCGGACCGACCTGCCCGGTTTGTATGCCGCCGGCGAATGCAGCGAGAGCGGGCTGCACGGGGCCAACCGCCTGGCCTCCAATTCGCTGCTCGAATGCTTCGTGTTCGGCGAAAGTGCCGCCAAGCACATCATCTCCTGCTGGGACCACCTGCCCGAGCCGCCGGCGATCCGCGCCTGGGACGAAAGCCGGGTCGAGGATTCGGACGAGGAGGTGGTGATCAAGCAGAACTGGACCGAGATCCGCCGCTTCATGTGGAATTATGTCGGCATCGTCCGCACCACCAAGCGACTGGAACGCGCGCAGCACCGCATCCGCCTGCTGACCGAGGAGGTGAACGATTATTACGGCCATTTCCGCGTCACGCCCGACCTGATCGAACTGCGCAACCTGCTGCAGACCGCCGAACTGATCGTGCGCAGCGCGCTGCACCGGCACGAGAGCCGCGGGCTGCATTACACGCTGGATTATCCCGAGACGCTGGCCGAGGCGGTGGATACGGTTCTGGTGCCTTGAGGATCTTCGCGATAGATTTTTCTCTTCGCCGTCACCCCGGACTTGTTCCGGGGTCCACAGTGCCGCGCATCCGGCGATCAGTTTCTAACTATATCGAAAGCCGCTTGGTGGACCCCGGAACAAGTCCGGGGTGACAAAGGAATTTTGAGGAACTCGCGCAGACCGTGCGACCTCGGAATCCCCGAACCGCATCAGGCAGTTGACCCCGACTCGTCCCACCGCAGGTCAGGCGCGGTTCATCGCAGACCTTTCATAAAGCTGTTTGTCGGAAACTTTCCTCGTTTAGGCTGATCCTCGCGGGGATACGGGGCATGAATTTGAACATCTTCACGGCCAGCAACAGTTTTACGCGCCGCTCGGTGGCCGTGCTGGTGCTCGTCGCGATGCTCGGATCCTGCGCCTACGGCAACGACAAGCAGCTTGCCGACGCGATGTCCGCCCCCGCCTATCAACTGATCCTGCCGGTGCCGCCACGCGCGCCCAAATTCGTCGCCGCGCCGCAGGCACTGGTCGCCAACGTCACGACGCTGGGCACGAATTTCCAGGGCAAGGTCGGCATCGCGGTGCACAGCATCGACCAGGGCTGGACGGTGCAGAGCAACGGCGAGACCCGCATGCCGCAGCAGAGCGTGAGCAAATTGTGGGTCGCGATGACCGTGCTCGATTTCCGCGACGCCGGGCGGCTGAAACTCGACGATCCGGTGACGATCCGGCGTGAGGATCTCACCCTGTTCCATCAGCCGGTCGCGGCGCTCGTCAAGGGCGACGGGTATCAGACGACGGTCGGCGAATTGCTGCAGCGCGCGCTGACGATGAGCGACAACACCTGCAACGACCGGCTGCTGCAATATGTCGGCGGCCCCGCTGCGGTGCGGGCGTTCATCGCGCGCAAGAATCTGGGCGATATCCGCTTCGGACCCGGCGAGCGGCTGTTGCAGAGCGCCACCGCCGGGCTCGAGTGGAAACCCGAATATGCGTTCGGCAACGCCTTCAACCGCGCGCGCGACCGGCTGCCGAAATCGGACCGGATCGCGGCGTTCGATCGCTATGTCGCCAATCCGCCCGACGGCGCCGCGCCGCTGGCGATCGCCGGCGCACTGGCCAAGCTAAAACAGGGCAAATTGCTGTCGGCGAGTTCGACCGACTATCTGATCGGCACGATGGAATCGTCGCGGACCGGCAAGCAGCGAATGCACGGCGCGGTGCCGCCGGGCTGGAGCTTCGGGCACAAGACCGGAACGGGCCAGGACCTTGCCGGGCGCACGGCGGGATACAACGATGTCGGCGTGCTGATGGCGCCGGACGGGCGCAGCTATTCGCTGGCGGTGATGATCGGCGACACGCCCCGCCCGATCCCCGAGCGCCAGGCGTTGATGCAGGCGGTGGTCGCCGCGGTGGTGATGAACCACGGTTGACGATTCCCGCGGTCATGCGGGAATGAAAGAGAATAGCGTCAGTAACGGGCTTGGGGCCGGGCCAAGTCGCTGCTATCCCCCGCCCATGCCGCATCTCTATCTTGTCGACGGTTCGGGCTATATCTTCCGCGCCTATCACCGCCTGCCGCCGCTGACCAACAAGCATGGCGAGCCGGTGGGGGCCGTCTATGGCTATACGACCATGTTGTGGAAGCTGGTCGACGAGCTGCACGCGGCGGACGGCCCGACGCACATGGCGGTGATCCTCGACAAATCGAGCAAGACGTTCCGCAACGATCTGTACGACCAGTACAAGGCGCACCGTCCGCCGCCGCCCGAGGATCTCGTCCCGCAATTCCCGATGATCCGCGATGCGACGCGCGCGTTCAGCCTGCCGTGCATCGAGACCGAGGGGCTGGAGGCGGACGACATCATCGCCTGCTACGCCAAGGCGGCGCTGGCGCAGGGCTGGTCGGTGACGATCGTGTCGAGCGACAAGGACCTGATGCAGCTGATCGAGCCGGGCCTCGACCTGTACGACACGATGAACAACCGCCGGCTGGGCGCCGAGCATGTCGCGGAGAAGTTCTTCGGCATCGCGCCCACGCAGCTCGGCGACGTGCTCGCCCTGATGGGCGACAGCGTGGACAACGTCCCCGGCGTGCCGGGCGTCGGCCCGAAGACCGCGGCGAAGCTGATCCTCGAACATGGCGACCTGACCGCCGTGCTGGCGGCGGCGGAGACGATGAAGGCGGGCAAGCTGCGCGACAATCTGATCGCGCACGCCGATATGGCGCGCCTCAGCCGCGAACTGGTCGAATTGCGGTGCGATGTGGCGCTGCCCGAGCCGCTCGACGATCTGGTGTTGCAGGGGATTCCCGATGCGCCGTTGCGCGCCTTTCTCGAACATCACGGCTTCAAGTCGTTGCTCGCCAAATTGTCGGCGGTGGCGGATGCGCCGGTCGCCGCGCCGCATTCCGACCCCGGCCTGATCACGGTGCCGGCGGAGGAGGATCCACCCTGCGATCACGACGGGTACGAGACGGTGGTGGACGAGGCCGCGCTGGATCGCTGGATCGCGGTCGCGCGGCACCAGGGCTGGATCGCGATCGATACCGAGACGACCGGGGTGGATGCCACGCGCGCCGAACTGGTCGGGGTGAGCATGGCGCTGCATCCCAACCTCGCCTGCTACGTACCTCTCGCGCATGGCGGCACCGACATGTTCGCCGAGGTGCCGGTACAGCTCGACCGGGCGGTGGCGCTGGCGAAGTTGAAGACCCTGTTCGAGGATCCGTCCGTCCTGAAGATCGGCCACAATCTGAAATACGACATGATCGTGCTGGGCCGGTGCGGGCTGGACGTGTTCCCGCACGACGACACGATCGTGATGAGCTTCGATCTCGACGCCGGGCTGCATGGCCACGGCATGGACGAACTGGCCGCGACCCATCTGTCGCACAGCTGCATCGCGTTCAAGGACGTGGTCGGGGTGGGCAAGACGCAGCGCAGCTTCGCCGAGATCGACCTGAAGGCGGCGACCCGCTACGCCGCCGAGGATGCCGACGTGACGCTGCGATTGTGGCGACGCTTCAAGCCGCGCCTGCCGGCCGAAGCCGCGACGCGGGTCTACGAGATGGTCGATCGCCCGCTGATCCCGGTGATCGCGCAGATGGAACGGCACGGGATCAAGGTGGATGCCGCCAAGCTGTCCGCGCTGTCGACCGAGTTCGCGCAACAGATGGGCGCGCTGGAGGTCGAGATCCACGCGCTGGCCGGTGGCGCGTTCACCATCGGCAGCCCCAAGCAGCTCGGCGACGTCCTGTTCGAGCGGATGGGCATCAAGGGCGGGCGCAAGGGCAAGTCGGGCGTCTATTCGACCGACGTCAACGAACTGGAGCGGATCGCCGCCGATAAGGATTCCCCCGGCAAGGATATCGCGCGGAAAGTGCTCGAGTGGCGGCAGCTGTCGAAGCTGAAATCCACCTATACCGATGCGTTGCAGGCGCAGATCAATCCGGCGACGGGGCGCGTGCATACGTCCTATTCGCTGACCGGTGCGCAGACCGGGCGATTGTCCTCGACCGATCCGAACCTGCAGAACATCCCGATCCGCACCGAGATCGGCCGTCAGATTCGCGACGCGTTCGTGGCCGAGCCGGGCAACGTCCTGCTCGCCGCCGATTATTCGCAGATCGAACTTCGCCTCGCCGCGCACATGGCCGACGTGCCCGCGCTGAAGGCCGCGTTCGCCAATGGCGACGACATCCACAGCCTCACCGCGCAAGAATTGTTCGGCGAGGTCAACCGCGACACGCGCGGGCGGGCCAAGACGATCAACTTCGCGATCCTCTACGGCATCAGCCGCTGGGGCTTGGCGGGGCGGCTCGACGTGACGGCGGACGAGGCGCAGGCGATGATCGATCGCTATTTCGAACGCTTTCCCGGCATCCGCAACTATATCGCCGCGACGACCGAATTCGTGCGCGACAAGGGCTACACCGTCACCTTGTTCGGGCGGAAGACGCATTTCCCGCGCATCGCCTCCAAGATCCAGCACGAACGCCAGGGCGCCGAGCGCGCGGCGATCAACGCGCCGATCCAGGGCACCAGCGCCGACATCATCAAGCGCGCGATGGTGCGGATGGGGCCGGCCTTGCTCGAAGCGGGCTTACCCGACGTGCGCATGCTGCTCCAGGTGCACGACGAACTGGTGTTCGAACTGCCTGAGGGCGATGTGGACGCGGCCCGGCCGGTGATCGAGCGCGTGATGGCGACGGCGGCCGAGCCTCTGGTGACGCTGGATGTGCCGCTCGGGATCGAGATCGGCACCGGGCTCAGCTGGGGCGCGGCGCATTGATCTACCCCCGTCTCTCATTTCCCGTCCGTGCTGAGCCTGTCGAAGCACTGCCTTTCTTTTCGACTGTCGCGAAAAAAGACAGTGCTTCGACAGGCTCGGGACGGACGGGTGTTTGGGGTTGTGGGGCGATAGACAGGCAAACCCATCTTGCCTGATCCCGCCATCGCTTCCGGCACCGATGAACTGAACGCGCTCGCCAAGGGCGGGCGGACGAACATCATCGGCTTTCTGATGCGCCTCGTCGCGCGCCTGCCGTTCCTGTTCATCGCCGGGCGCATCTATGGCCCGGATCAGGTCGGGCGGTTCGCGCTTGCCGTGGTGGTGGTCGAGCTGGCCGCCCTGATCGCCACGCTGGGGCTGAAGCGCGGGCTGGCCCAGGCACTGTCGGAGGGCGATCGGCCGGCGGTGTGCGTGGTGTGGGATGCGATGGCGGTGGCGCTGATCGCGTCGCTGATCGCCAGCGCGGTGCTCGTGATGGTGCCGGAGGTGATGTACCCCAACAGCGAGATCCGCGGCATGGACCGCTGGCTGGCGCTGATCGTGTTCGCCACCGCCTGGTCGGACATCAGCTTGGCGGCGCTCGCCTATCGCCGCAACGTGAAGGCGACCGTCACCGCGCGCGCGGTGATCGAGCCGTGGACGATCAGCATCGCCGCCTGGGCCTTTTCCTTCTACTCGCTGCGCGACGGGCTCGTCCTCTCGTACATCGCATCGATGGTCGCCGCTTTGATCGCGTCGCTGATCCCGTTCGTGCGCAGCTACGGCCTGCCTTACGGCTGGCGACCGCGCCCCAGCATCCTGATCGGTCTGGCCCGGCGCAACGTGCCGCTGGCCGGGGCGGACGCGATCGAATGGGGCACGCGCAACGTCGATCGCTTCATCCTGGGCGTGATGTTCGAACCCAAGATCGTCGGCATCTATTACATGGCGCAGCAGGTCGCCTCGATCCCGGGCAAATTGAAGACCAGCTTCGATCCGATCCTCGGCCCCGTCGTCACCACCGCGCTGGCGCGCGACGACAAGGAGGCGGTGGCGGCGCAGGTGCGTCAGGTCGGCTTCTGGATCATGGCGGCGCAGGTCGGCCTCGCGCTGATGGGATCGATCCCGGGCGAAGCGGTGATGGGCATCGTCGGCCCGCAATTCGTCGCGGGCACGGCGGCGCTGGGCTTCCTGCTGTCGGCGGAGGCCGCGGCATCGACCGGAGCGGTCTCCGAAAGTGCGCTCGTCTATATCGCGCGGTTCCGGAACCTGCTGATTTCGGCCGGCATGCTGTGCTTCCAGATCGGCTTGAGCTTCGCCCTGATCTTCGCGATGCGCGGGATCGGCTGGCCGGTCAATTATCAGGCGGCGGGGCCGGCGATCGCGCTGTTCACGTCCGTGGGGCTGACGTCGATCATCAAATCGAGCTTCCTGTCGCACCTGCTGAAGGCGCGCGTCGCGGGGTGGCGCTGGCCGATGCTGTGGGGCGCGCTAGCGGCGATCCTGGTCGGCGGCGCATTCACGATGCTGCCCAAGCGCTTCGAATGGGCGGAGGTGGTGATCGGCATCCCGGCGATCGCCGGCACCTATCTGTTCGTGCTGTTCCGCTGGGCGCTGACCCCGGCCGACCGGGCGTTGTTCAAGTCGATGCCCAAGGAGGGCGCTGCGGTTCCGGCCTGAACGGCTTAAGATTGTGTCGCGCTAAGACGCGAAGACGCGAAGACGCGAAGCGGAAAGTATTTTCTGACCTTACCCCTGGCGTCTTAGCGTCTTAGCGCAAAATCATTCGGCGGTGCTTTCGGGCACAGGTCGATTTTTCACACGAAGCCACGAAGCCACAAAGAAAAAGAGGATCAACTTTCTCTTCTTCTTTGTGGCTTCGTGGCTTTGTGTGAAATCCGAAAGGCTGCGCCGCCGATCAGTGGCGGAAGTGGCGCATGCCCGTGAACACCATCGCCAGACCGGCCGCGTCCGCCGCGGCGATCACGTCTTCGTCGCGGATCGAGCCGCCCGGCTGGATCACCGCCGTCGCGCCCGCCTCGACCGCCGCGAGCAGGCCGTCGGCGAACGGGAAGAACGCATCCGAGGCGACCGCCGAGCCGACCGTGCGGGCCTGCCCCCAGCCGGCCTTGTCGGCGGCGTCCTTCGCCTTCCAGGCGGCGATGCGCGCGGATTCGAGGCGGTTCATCTGGCCCGCGCCGATCCCGGCGGTGCTGCCGCCCTTTGCATAGACGATCGCGTTCGACTTGACGTGCTTGGCCACGGTCCAGGCGAAGCGGCAATCGGCCAGTTCCTGCTCGGTGGGCGCGCGCTTCGTCACCACCCGCAATTCGCCCGGCGTGCCGTTGTCGCGCGTCTGGAGCAGCCAGCCGCCGGTGATCGACTTGGCGAGCAGCCCGGACCGCGCCGCGTCCGGCAGGTCGCCGGTGAGCAGCAGCCGCAGGTTCTTCTTCGCCGCGAAGATCGCCAGCGCGTCCTCATCGGCATCGGGCGCGATGACGACTTCGGTGAAGATGCCGGTGATCGCGCGCGCCGTCGCCGCATCGAGCGCGCGGTTGAGCGCGATGATCCCGCCGAACGCCGACACCGTGTCGCAGGCGAACGCGGCTTCGTAGGCTTCCGCCAGCGTCGCGGCGGTGGCGACGCCGCAGGGGTTGGCGTGCTTGACGATCACGACGCTGGGGTCGGCCGACGCGAATTCGCTGACCAGATCCAGCGCGGCATCGGCATCGTTGAAATTGTTGTAGCTCAGTTCCTTGCCCTGCACCTGACGCGCCTGGCCGATGCCGCGCGCGGCGGGGCCGGTGGCGGTGTAGAAAGCGGCGGACTGGTGCGGATTCTCGCCATAGCGCAGCGACTGGCCGTGCTTCAGGGTCAGCGGCAGGATGTCCGGAAACGCCTCGCCCTGATCGGCGAAGGCGAACCATTGCGCGATCATGCCGTCATAAGCAGCGGTCGCGGCATAGGCCTTGGCGGCGAGCTTGCGGCGTTGCTCCAGCGTGGTGGTGCCCTCGGTGAGCAGCGCATAATCCGTCGGATCGGTGACAATCGCGACGAAGGCGTGGTTCTTCGCCGCCGAGCGGATCATCGACGGGCCGCCGATATCGATATTCTCGATGATCTCCGGCCGGTCCGCGCCCTTGGCGACGGTCGCGGCGAAGGGATAGAGGTTGACGACGACGAGATCGATCGCGCCGATCCCGTGCTGTTCCATCGCCGCGACATGCTCGGCATCGTCGCGCACCGCGAGCAGGCCGCCATGGACGATCGGGTGCAACGTCTTGACGCGCCCGTCCATCATCTCGGGAAAGCCGGTCAGGTCGCTGATGTCGCGCACGTCGAGGCCGGCATCGCGCAACGCCCGGGCGGTGCCGCCGGTGGAGACGAGCTCCACGCCCTTCCCCGCGAGCGCTCGACCGAGATCGACGATGCCGGTCTTGTCGGACACCGACAGGAGGGCGCGGCGGATGGGGATGGTCGTCATGGCGGGACAATTCCAACGATGTGAGGCAGGCGCGCTGCGCTTTGCCTGTTCAGTTGGCGCGCTTCAAGGCCCAGCTGATGCTGGCGCCGCCGGCGGGCGATTCGCCGGTCACGACGAGCTGCTGGGTCGAGACCGGGCGGCCGTCGGGATCGATCCACAAACTGTCCTCGACCCCCAGCGTGCCGCCGCGGCAGCGATATTGCCACAATGCGCCGCCGGGCATGCGCAGCAACGCGGCCATGCCGTCGGCGGTGGGCGAGACCTGAACGCCTTTGCCGAGATGGAAACGCAGCGCGAACGGCGTCGCGGCGGCGCTCTTGCGACGCTTGCCGGCGGGCAGCAGCATATCTTCGCCGCGCAGCTCGCGGCCGTCGCTGCCCAATACCAATTGCCGGCGATGCACGAAGCCGAAGCGCCGGGCATAACCGTCATGGCTCGCCTCGATCCGGCTGGAATTCTCCGATTCCTGGCGCGTCAGCTCGACCTCGGCCACGCCGCGACCGAGCGTGCCGTCGGCATGGATCGCGGTGGAATTGCTGTCGCCGACGATCAGCGTCGAATGCGCCGCGGTGGTGCGCAACCCCTCCGCGAGGCTGGGCAGCAATTGCGCCACCGCCGCGCGCGCGCCGCCGCAATTGACCACCAGCCGGTGCGGCCCATCCGACATCTCGAACGCCAAAGTCGAGGCGCAACCGCCCTCGACCAGCCGAGCGACCGGCGGCGGCGCGGCATCGATGATGACGATCGCCGACCCGGCCGACAGGCGCTGATAGCCCCATTCGCGCGCCTGCCGCAGCGGGCGCGCGCGGATGCCGGTGGCATCGACGATCTGCGCCAGGATCTCGGCCAGCACCGGGCCGCCGCCCTGCCAGCTCGACAGGCCGCGATCGCCGAGGCACACGCCGAGCAGCGCCGGCACCATCCGCGCGAGCGCGTCGTACAAGGCGGCGGGCGCGCCCAGCCGGCGCGATTCGTACGTCTCGCGCAGCATCGTCAGCAGCATGATGATGTCGAGTTGCGCGGCAGGCGAGCGCGCCACGCTGCCGCCATCCTCGAACACCGACCCGGCAATGGCGCGGTTCAGCGCCGCCTCCATCCCGCCGCGCCGCGCATCGCCGCCGGCGATCAGCAACCCGGCCGCGCACACGCCGCACATCGCGGCGATGCGCGGTGCGCCCGGCGCCATCTTCTCCGCGCCGCGATCGATATGCCGCGCGCCGCGCGCCAGCGTGTTGAGCACGCTGCTGCGATAGACCAGGTCGGCCGAGGACAGGATCAACGGCGCATGCGCGGTCCAGAACAGGATGCGCCGGCCCCACAGATCGGCGCGCCACGCCGGTTCGGTCACCTTGTCGGCATGCAGGGCGAGCCAGCCGCGCATCACCTGTTCGGCGATCGGCGCGCCCTGCGCGCGCGTCGCCACGGTCGACAGGTCGCGCAGCCAGGCGAAGCTCTGGAGATATTCGGCGAAGGCGCGCGTCTGCGTCGTCTTGCGATCGAACAGGGTCTCCAGCGCATGGCTGTCGCCGCGAAACAGCATCTGTCCGGCGAGCAAGGCATGGCCGCGCCGCACGTCGCCGATAAAGGGATCGTCGGGCACGGCGATCAGCTTCAGCGGATGGCGCCCCTTCAGCTTCACGCCGTGGATCGGGGTGCGCCACGTAAGACGATGGAATCGTTCGGTCAGGCGTTCGGCGAGCGACAGGCCGGTATCGCCGCCGATCCGCATCAGCCGCTTGCCTTCGTCGATGCCGTCGCCCGCGTCGCTCACCCGGCTGGCATTCCCGCGTCTGGGCCGCCGCGCAGGCCGGCGATGTTCGCGGCATACGCATCCGGCCCGCCCCGGAACGTCGCGGTGCCGGCGACCAGCACATCGGCCCCGGCGGCGATCGCCCGCGGCGCGGTGTTATGGTCGATCCCGCCATCGACCTCCAGATCGACATCGAACCCGCCGGCATCGATCATCTTGCGGATCGCGGCGATCTTCTTCAGCTGGCTCTCGATGAAGCTCTGCCCGCCGAAGCCGGGATTGACGCTCATCACCAGCACCAGATCGACCGAGTCGAGCAGGTAGTCGAGCGCCTTGGCCGGGGTCTGCGGCGTCAGCACCACGCCGGCGCGCTTGCCCATCGACCGGATGTGCTGGAGGCTGCGATGCGTATGCGGCCCGGCCTCGAGATGGACGCTGATCGTGTCCGCCCCGGCGGTCGCGAAATCCTCCAGAAAGGCATCGACCGGCGCGATCATCAGATGCACGTCGATCGGCTTGGCGGTGTAGGGGCGGATCGCCTTCACCACCATCGGCCCGATCGTGATGTTGGGCACGAAATGCCCGTCCATCACGTCGACATGGATCCAGTCCGCGCCGGCGGCGTCTATCGCGCGGATCTCCTCGCCCAGACGCGCGAAATCGGCGGACAGGATCGAGGGGGCGATACGGACGGGGCGCTGGCTCGGAACAGGGGACATGGCGAAGTCTCTAGCATGGCTGACTCGGGCCGCAAGACGGGGATCGAAATGTTCAGGCGGCGCGGATCAAACGCACCATGAAGAACCCGTCCAATCCGCCCACCTCCGCAAGCATTCCCGGCAAGGTACGCAAGTAACCGTCGGCATGCGGGGCAAGTCCCGCGGGAAGTTCGTCCTGCCGCACCGGATCGATGCGGTAGTCGGACCGGACCGACAGGAAACGGCGCAACTGGTCCTCGCCCTCGGCCGGTTCGAGCGAGCAGGTGGCGTAGACGAGCGTCCCGCCCGGCTTCACCCAATCGGCGGCGCGGGCGAAGAGCCGTTCCTGCAGCGCCGCCATCTCCGAGATGATCGACGGGCGCACGCGGTACAGCACGTCCGGGTGGCGGCGGAAGATGCCGGTCGCGCTGCACGGCGCGTCAAGCAGCACCGCGTCGGCGGGCTCGGCGGGCTTCCACAATAAAGCGTCGGCGGTGACGATCTCGGCGGTCAGCTTCGTCCGCGCGAGATTGTCGGCGAGACGTTCGAGCCGGGTCGGCGAATTGTCGAGCGCGGTGACGGCCCAGCCGGCGGCGGCGAGCTGCATCGTCTTGCCGCCCGGCGCGGCGCAGATGTCGAGTGCCGTGCCGGTTCCGGTTCCGATGAGCCGCGCGGGCAGCGACGCGGCGAGATCCTGTACCCACCACGCGCCGTCGTCGAACCCCGGCATTTCCGGCACGTGCCCACCGGGCAGCCGGACATGGCCGGGCATCAGCGATTCGCCGCCGAGCGCTTCGGCCCATTCCCCGGTGCGCTCGGGATCGGCCAGCGTGAGATCGAGCGGCGGCGGTACGGCGATGGCGTGTTCCGCGCCCTCGATGCCGTCGTCGCCCCAGGCGGCGTGCCAGCGGATCGCGGTCGCATCGGGCAGGGTCGGGATTTCCGGCAGCGCGTCGCCCCGCCGCGACAGGGTGCCGAACACGCCGTGGACCAGCTTGCGCGGACCGCCCTCGACCAGCGGCAGCACGGTGGCGATCGCGGCATGCGATGGCGTGCCGAGCGCCAGCGTCTGGACCAGCGCGATGCGCAGCGCGAAGCGTGCCTTGGCATCTTCCGGCAGCGGGCGGGCGGTGGCCGAATCGATCAGCGCGTCGAGATCGGGCAGGCGGCGCAAGGTTTCGGCCGCGATGGCGCGGGCGAGCGCGCGATCGTCGGCGCGGTCGATCCCCGCCGTGGCGCGATCGAGCGCGGATTCGAGCGGCAGGCCCTGGCGCAGCACCGCATCGAGCAGGCGGAGCGCCGCGCGGCGCGCGGGCACGCCCGGCGGATCGGGAGAATAGGAATTTGCAGGCATCGCATAGCCATTGGACAGCTTCGCCCGCATGTAAAGCCGCGCGACGCCTTGCGGCCGCCCCGTTCAGCGCCGATGTTGGGTCCTCGAACCGCAAGGATGAGAGCATGGCCGAGCGCCCACCGCATGTGAAACCGCCGGCCTATCTGTCGAAGAGCCCGCCCGTGCCCGCGCCCGACGCGGAGCCGCAACCCGCGCCCGAAGACCCGCTGGGCCGCGATCCGACCCGGTATGGCGATTGGGAATTGAAGGGCATCGCGGTCGATTTCTGACGATCGGTGCGGAACCGTTCGCTTGCCGTGCGCGTCAAGCGGTGCGTGACCATCCGCACGTTCCTCGCCGACCGACGGCTCCATCGGGCCGCCGGTGGCATCGCCGTGCTGGCTGGCCTGCTGCTGATCCTGCTCGCCGCCTTTCCCTGGGGACTGCTGAAATCCACGATCGAGGCGCGGTTGAGCGAACGGTTCGGCCGGACCGTGACGATCGGATCGATCGACCGGCTGGACCGCCTGTCCTTCACCCCGACGATCGCGATCCGCGATGTCCGCGTGCCGCAGCCGGGCTGGGCGGGCAGCGGCGATCTCGCGCGGATCGCGCGGGTCGACATGCGGTTCCGGGCCTTGCCGCTGCTGCTCGGTCGCTTCAGCCCGGAGACGATCGGGGTCAGCGGCATGCGCCTCGCCCTGGTGCGCACCGCCGACAAGCGCGAGAATTGGCGCTCGGACAGCGAGGGGCCGGGCGGCGGATCGGGGCCGGACCTTACCGGCCTGACCATCGCCGACAGCATGATCAGCTATGCCGACGCCAAGGCCGACCGCAGCTTCACCGCCGCGCTCACCGCCGATTCGGTATACGGTCTGCGCGTGTCGGGCAGCGGCAAGGTGCGCGGCAGCCCGGTGCGGATCGCACTGAGCGGCGCGGCGATCGAGGGGGCGGGCGGCAAGCGATGGCCATTCCGCGCGATCCTCGACGGGCCGGCGCTCGGCATGCAGGTGCGCGGCACGATGGCGGCGCCGCTCGACACGCACCGGATGACGATCGACATCGCCGCCCGCGCCGACGACCTCAGGATGATCGACGCGATCGTCGAGGCGGGACTGTTCGGCACGCAGCCGGTGCGGCTGACCGCGCATGTCCGCCGCGACGCGCCCGATTGGACGATCGACACGCTGAAGGGCACGATCGGGCGATCCGACCTGTCCGGACGACTGACCGTCCGGAAGCGCGACGGGCGGACCAAGCTGGACGGCGATGTCGTGTTCGGCACGCTGGATTTCGACGATCTCTCCTCGGACGAGGGGCTGGCCAGGGGCCGCGCGCTGGAACGACGGATCGGCCCGAAGCTGGTGCCGACGACGCGGATCAACCTCGGCAAGATCACCCGCACCGACGGGGTGCTGAGCGTGACCGCCCGGCGCATCGTCGACGACGCGAAACCGTCGTCGCTGACCTGGCTCAAGGGCCGGATAGCGCTCGACCACCAGGTGCTGATCCTCGCTCCGCTCCAGGTCGGGCTGAAGACCGGTACCATCTCGGGATCGGTGCGGGTCGATCAGCATGGCGGCACGCCCGAGCCTTTGGTCACGATCGATCTGGCGCTGAGGAACGGCACGGTCGCCGCGCTCGCCGGTGGGGCTGACGCGATCGACGGGCGGGTCGAGGGGCGCGCCCGCCTCACCGGCACGGGCAGCACGATCCGCGAGGTGGTGGGGCGGTCGAACGGCCGGATCGGGCTGATCGCGCATGACGGATCGCTGCCCGAGAAGATCGCCGCCCTGATCGGCTTCGACGCCGGGCGCGCGCTGACCGCCGGCAAGGGAAGCCGCGCCACCCTGCGCTGCGCGGCGCTCCGGCTCGATCTGCGCGGCGGCGTCGGGCGGGTCGATCCGCTGGTGATCGACACCAGCGCCAGCGGTTCGCACGGGGCCGGCACCGTATCCTTCCCGTCCGAGGCGCTGGCGATCCGCCTGACCGGTGCGCCCAAGAAGGACAGCGTGCTGCGCCTGCCCGGATCGGTGACCTTGGGCGGCACGATCCGCGCGCCTTCGATCGTCATTCCGCAGGAGACCAAATCCGCCGGCAACATCCTGAAGGCAATCGGCCGCGCGATTACCGGCAGGCAGGGGCCGATCGCCGGGGATGCGAACTGCGCGGCGCTGTCGGCGCGGGCGCTGGGCAATTAGCCGAGCATGTCCGCCAGCTTGATCACGGTGTTCCAGTTGCGCGCGGTGGCGACCTTGGGGAATTTCGCCTTGTTCATGCCCTGCAACAGCCTCGTTTCGCGCATCTGCTGCTGGCCGAGATAGTCGGTATAGAGTTCGCGGCCGAACGCGTGGAGGCGTTCGGCCCCGTCATACACTTCGGCCAAGCGGGAAAGGCGATCGGTCGGAAACGGTTCGCGGTGAAACGTGACCAGCACATGGCTGGGGTGATCGAGCACCGCCGCGACGTGCGGGTTGGCGGCGATCACCGCACGCAGATCGGCGAGATCGCGCACGACGACATCGGTCTTCAGGCCGTGCGTCGCGAGCGCAGCCTCCAGCATCGCTTCGATTTCCGGCCCGGCCTGCGTGGCGTCGAACACGACGTTGCCGGAGGCGAGCAAGGTTTCGACTCGGATGAAGCCCAGCCCCTCGGCAATGCGCTTCAGATCGGCCATCAACAGCTTGCGCCCGCCGAGATTGACCCCGCGCAACAACGCCGCCCAGCGTTTCACTCCGCCTCGCGCGTCAGCGGGCGGGCGAGCAGCGCGCCGACCACGTCGCGCACGTTCGCCCCCTCGAGCAGGGCGCAGACCGCCTCGCTGACCGGCATGTCGACGCCGGCCTCGCGCGCCGCCTCGCGCAGGACCGGTGCGGTGAAGGCACCCTCGGCGACGGTGCGGCGATCGGCCATCAGTTCGGCCGCCGCCCGGCCTTGGCCGAGCCAGACGCCGAGCGAGAAGTTGCGCGAGCTGGTCGAGGAACAGGTGAGCACCAGATCGCCGAGGCCCGACAGGCCGGCCAAGGTCTCCGCCCGCGCCCCGCGCGCGAGGCCGAAGCGAGTCATCTCGGCGAAACCGCGCGCGATCAGCGCGGCGCGCGCGTTCTGCCCCAGCCCCGCGCCCTCGACCACGCCGCAGGCGATCGCCAGCACGTTCTTCACCGCCCCGCCAATCTCCGCACCGACGACATCGGCGGAGGCATAGGTGCGGAAGGCCGGTCGCGCGAACAGCTTCGCCAATCGATGCGCTAGCTCCATATCTTCTGCGGCGAGAGTTACCGCTGTCGGCAACCCCTTCGCTACCTCATGCGCAAAAGTGGGGCCCGAAAGTACTGCAATCGGCGATCCGGCGTTGGCCTCCGCTGCAACTTCATGCAGAAATTTCAAACTGCCGCTTTCGATACCCTTGGA
This sequence comes from Sphingomonas sp. Leaf357, assembly GCF_001423845.1. NCBI lineage: Bacteria > Pseudomonadati > Pseudomonadota > Alphaproteobacteria > Sphingomonadales > Sphingomonadaceae > Sphingomonas > Sphingomonas sp. Leaf357. Next base: position 428,944 of record NZ_LMPM01000001.1, read on the forward strand.
GCAAAGCACGAGCGGTTGACCGTGGTTCGGCAAATCGGCGAGCACGCTTCGGGTGTGTTGTGCCGGCGTGACCACCAGCACGGTATGAGCCTCGCCGACCCAGGTTATATCGGACGTTGCATGGATCAGTGGCGAAAGCGTGATGCCAGGAAGAAAGATGGTGTTCTTCCGAGTGGCGTTGATGGCATCGACGACTTCCGGCTCCCGCGCCCATAGCCGCACCTCCTGACCGCCCGAGGCTATCACCTGAGCGAGCGCGGTGCCCCAAGCGCCTCCGCCAACCACGCCAGTTATATCGCCGATCACGCTTTCACTCCCGCGCCGCGCACCGCTTCCGCTGCCGGATCGAGCGGCCAGCGCGGGCGGGCGGCCACGTCGAGCGGATCGGTGAGGCCGGCGGCGAAGCGTTCCGCCCCGGCCCAGGCGATCATCGCGGCATTGTCGGTACACAGCCACAAAGGCGGCGCGACGAAGCGCAGGCCGTTCTCCGTCGCCAGCCGCTGCAAAGCGCCGCGCACCGCCTGATTGGCCGCGACTCCGCCGGCCACGACCAAAGCCGTCGCGCCGTCCGCGCGATCGAGGCCGCGCCGGGTGCGGTCGATCAGGCAGTCGACCACCGCCTGCTGGAACGAGGCCGCGATGTCCTCCGCGCTGTATTGCTTCGAATCGGCCGCGCGCGACACGGCGCTTTTCAACCCCGCGAAGGAGAAATGCGGCTCGGCCGACCCCTTGAGCGGTCGTGGCAACGGCACGGCATGAGCATCGCCCACCGCCGCCGCGCGCTCCACCGCCGGGCCGCCGGGAAAGCCGAGGCCGAGCAGCTTGGCGGTCTTGTCGAACGCCTCGCCCGCCGCATCGTCGATCGTCGTGGCGAGGCGGCGATAGCGCGCCACCCCTTCGACCAGCAGCAACTGGCAATGCCCGCCCGACACGAGCAGCAGCAGATAGGGGAAGTCCAGATCGGGATCGGTCAGGCGCGGCGACAGCGCATGGCCTTCCAGATGGTTGACCGCGATCAGCGGTTTGCCGGCCGCATGCGCCAGCGCCTTGCCGGTGACGAGACCGACCATCACGCCGCCGATCAGCCCCGGCCCGGCTGTCGCGGCGATCGCATCGACCTCCCGCAACGTCACCCCGGCATCGGACAGCGCGCCCTCGATCAGCGGCATCAGCGCCTCGACATGTGCGCGCGCGGCGATTTCCGGCACGACCCCGCCGAACGGGCGATGCTCCGCCTCCTGCCCGGCGAGGCGGTGCGCGAGGATGCGCCGGTCGCCGGTGACGAGCGCGGCGGCGGTTTCATCGCAGGAAGATTCCAGGCCGAGGATCAGCATGTCCCGTCCTTAACCGCTCGCCCCGAGCTTGTCGAAGGGCCGTGCTTCTTCTAGCCGGTTTGCGATGACCCAGCCCTTTCGTCTCGGCACCCGCGGATCGCCGCTCGCGCTCACCCAGGCGGGCATGGTGCGTGATGCGCTCTACGCCGCGCACAATTGGAGCGACGGCGCGGTCGAGATCGTGCCGATCCGCACCACCGGGGACCGGGTGCAGGATCGCGCGCTGGCCGAGATCGGCGGCAAGGCGCTGTGGACCAAGGAACTCGATCGCGCACTTTTGGACGGCGAGATCGATTGCGCGGTGCATTCGATGAAGGATGTCGAGACGCTGCGCCCTTCGGCCATCGCGATCCGGGCGATGCTGCCGCGGGCCGACGTGCGCGATCGGCTGATCGGCGCGCAGAGCCTCGCCGCGATCCGCCCGAACGGCGTGGTCGGCACCAGTTCGCCCCGGCGCAGCGCGCAATTGCTGCGCGCCCGGCCCGATCTGGAGATCGTGCTGTTTCGCGGCAATGTCGACACGCGGCTGACCAAGCTGGCGGCGGGCGAGGTGGATGCGACATTACTTGCCGCTGCCGGGCTGGACCGGCTCGGGCGGCACGATATCGGCGTGGCGATCCCGATCGCTACGATGCTGCCGGCCCCGGCGCAGGGCGCGGTGGGGATCGAGACTCGCGCCGACGATGCGCGGGCGCGCGACGTGATCGGGGCGATCGACAATCCGCCGACGCGCACCTGCGTGCTCGTCGAGCGCGCCTTGCTGGCGGCGTTGCAGGCGGATTGCCATTCGCCGGTCGCCGCGCTCGCGACGATCGCGGGGGATGTGCTGACGTTGCGCGCGGAACTGCTGGCCGAGGATGGCGGCCTGTTCGTGGCGGGCGAGGCGCACGGGCCGATCGAGGCGGACGGATTGGCCGAGCAAGTCGCGCGCGATCTGCTCGACCGTGCGCCGCCGGCGGTCCGGGCATTGTTCGCGGCATGAGCGTTCGCGGCATGAGGCCGGTGAGATGAACCGGGCGCTGGCGGTGCTGCGGCCGGAGCCGGGCAACGCCGCCACCGTCGCGCGGATCGAAGCGCTCGAGATGCGCGCGATGTCTCTGCCGCTGTTCGAGGTCGCGCCGCTGGCCTGGACGCCGCCCGACGCGCAAGCGCACGACGCGCTGATCCTGACCAGCGCGAATGCGTTGCGGCATGGCGGGGTCGGGCTGGCCGCCTTGCGCGCGTTGCCGGTCTTCGCCGTCGGCGCCGTCACGGCCGCGGCGGCGAGAAAAGCGGGCTTTCGCGTCGTCGCCATCGGCGCGGCGGACGCCGCGACCCTTCTCGCCCAGGCCGAAACGCACGGCGTTTCGCGCGCACTTTATCTCGGCGGACGCGATCGGATGGTGGCGACCGGTGGCATCGTGACGGCGGCGATCGCGGTCTATGCCAGCCTCGCTCTGCCGATCCGGCCCGAGCGGATCGTCCGTCTGCGACATCAGGTGGCGCTGCTCCATTCGGTCCGCGCCGCGCGCGCCTTTGCCGGGCTGGTCGGGGACCGCGCCGCCCATCGCATCGCCGCGCTCAGCCCGGCGATCCTCGCCGCCGCAGAAGGGGGATGGGACCGCGCCGTCAGTGCCGCGGTGCCGACCGACGACGCCCTGATCGCCGCCGCCGCCGCGCTCGCCGATTGACCGGCCCGGCAGACGCAGGGATAAGGCCGTCATGAGTGATTTCACGCCGACCCCATTGGTGGCCCCGGCCAAGCCCCGCGTGCGCTGGCCGGCGATCGTCGCCGCCTCGGCGTTCTTCCTCGGGCTCGCCGCGATGGCGGTGGCGATGCATTATTGGAGCGTCTGGTTCCCGACCGAGACCGCCGCGCCGGTGGCCACCGTCAAAGGGCAGTTGCCGGTGGTCGTGGTGCCCGCCGCCGGAGCGCCCGCGGCAGCCGCGCCGGTGATCGACCTGAACGAATTGTCGAAGCGCGAGGGCGAACTCGCCGGCCGGCTCGCCGATCTCGAACAGCGCACCGCGCGGGTGAGCGGCGATGCTCAGGCCGCCTCGGGCTATGCCACGCGCGCGGAAGGGATGATGGTCGCCTTCGCCGCGCGCCGCGCGCTCGATCGCGGGTTGCGACTGGGCTATATCGAGGATCAGCTGCGCACCCGGTTTGGCACGACGCAGCCGCACGCCGTCGCCGCGATCCTGCAGGCGGCGCGCGAGCCGGTGACGATCGCCGAGCTGCGCGCCGGGCTGGACGGGATCGGCACCGAACTGGTCACCGGGCAGGCGAGCAACGGCTGGCTGCACAGCCTGCGCCGCGAACTCGGCAATCTGGTCGTCATCCACCGCGCCGACACGCCCTCCCCGCTGCCGGTCGATCGCCTGGCGCGCGCAAAGCAGATGCTGGAGACCAACAAGGTCGAGGCGGCACTGGCCGAGGTCGCGCGCATGCCCGGCGCGCCGCAGGCGGTGCGCTGGACCGCGGCGGCGCGCCGCTACATCGGCGCGCGCCAGGCGCTCGACACGATTGAGGCGGCGGCGATCACCGGCCAGACCAACCCGACCGACATCCCCGGCACGGACGCCCCGGCGGCCTGATCGGACGCAAGATCGGTTCGCGCCGTCGCGTGAAACTGGGCCGGGAAGCTATTTCAACCGCGCGATCATCGCCATGGCCCCGGCCGGTGCCCGCACCTTGGCCCCGTTGATGAAGAAAATGAACGTGTCGCGCGCCCGTTTGGCGGGCTTGGCGGGATCGGCATAAGGCAGCCCCTCGGGCGCTCCACCCGCCGCCCAGTCGCGCGCCACCTGGGTCCAGCGATCGAGTTCGGCATCGGTATAGCCGGTCGCCACCGCCTCCTGCGCATTCTCCAGCCGGGCGTACACGAAATCGCCGGTCACGTCGGCCAGCGCGGGATAGTCGGCCGAATCGGCGAAGACGATCGCCACCCCCGCCGCCCGCGCCAGCGCGGCGAATTCCGGCACCGCGAACGATTCGTGCCGCACATGCACCGCGTGGCGCAGCGCGACGCCGTCCTGCTTTTCCGGCAGCAGTTTCAGGAACGCGCCGAAATCGTCCGCATCGAACGTCTTGGTCGCCATGAACTGCCACAGGATCGGGCCGAGCTTGTCGCCCAGTTCGGTGATCCCCTGCCCGACGAACTTGCCGATCGATTCGCCCGCCTCGGCCAGCACCTTGCGGTTGGTGCAGAATCGCGACGCCTTCAGCGCGAACACGAACCCGTCGGGCGCGGTCTTGGCCCAGCTGGCGAAGGTCGCCGGCTTCTGGCGGCTGTAATAGGTGCCGTTGACCTCGATCGCGGTCATCGCGCGACTGGCGAATTCCAGTTCGCGTTTGTGGACCAGGCCTTCGGGAAAGAAGGTGCCGCGCCACGGTTCGTAGGTCCAGCCGCCGATGCCGACGCGAATCGATGCATGTGTCATCCGGGCGATATAGCGGGGGAATGGGCGGTGCGGCAAAATCGTCCGCGCCGCGCCAGGGCCACTCAACCTGCGAAGTGCCGGAATCGCGCGGTCGGCGGGCGCTGCGATCCGGCGAAGGTTTTTGCCTCGTCGCGTTCGGGGCCGGGGCGGATCCCTCCTATAATGAGGCATCCCGGAGACGAAGACGTGGCGACCTATCGCGGAATGAACGTGCCCGATCATCTGTACGGCGTCCTGCCGCACATGGCGCTGATCGCGGAGACGCGCGAGGCGCTGTTGGTCCTCAGCCAGCAATGGGACCTGCTCGACGTGCTCAGCCGGGTCGTCCGGACGGGGACGGAGGTCGACAAGACCAGGACCGATTTCAGGTTGCTCAATTCGGCGCTGATCGGCGCGCTGGCCGACGAGAGCCTGAGCAAATTGCTCGTCGCGCTGGGGGCGAAGGCACAGGTGACGATCGATATCGTCGTCCGCAACCTGTTCGAACGGACCGCCGATATCGGCTTCCTCGCCACCGACGACGACCTGCGGCGGTTCCTGACGGGAGCCGGGGGCGCACCGTCGCCGGAGCGGATCCGCGCGCGGCTGATCGAGTATCAGCGGAAATATTCGGTCTACGAGAATATCGTCGTCCTCGATCCCGACGGGACGGTCCGCGCGCAGGCGGGCGGCGCGGCGTTGCCCGAAACGTGCCACGACGCCTGGGTGGGCCGCGCGCTGGACACGCACGACGCCTATGTCGAGACCTTCGCGCCGTCCGACCTCGTCCCCGGCGGCGCGCCGGCGTTAAGCTATGCCTGCCGGATCGTCGCATCCGATATGCCGGGCGCGGCAACGCTGGGCGTGCTGGGCCTGCTGTTCCGCTTCGCCGACGAACTGGACGGCATCTTCGCCAAGCTGCTGGCGCCCGACGACTGGATCGTGCTGGCGTTGCTGGACGCCCGGGGATCGGTGCTCGCGTGCAGCGATGTCGTGCAGCTGCCGATCGGCAGCCGCCTCGCGGTCGATCCGGCGCACGATTACGCCTTCATCCGTCACGCCGGCCGGCGATACATCGCGGTGGCGCGCGCGACCAAGGGATACCAGAAATATATCGGGCCGGGCTGGCACGGCTGCGCGCTGATCCCGATCGAGGTCGCGTTCGAGGCGGAGGACGGTGCCGCGCTGGATCTGGACGACCGGCATTACCGCGCGATCACGCGCAACGCGCACCTGTTCTCCGACGCCGTCCGCCAGATCCCGGGTCGCGCCGACGCGATCCAGGCGGAATTGAACCGCACCGTGTGGAACGGCAAGCTGGCGATGCCGCGCGGCAGCGACGCCGCCGATCCCGCGACCGACGATGCCTCGTCGCGCCGGACCCTGCTGTCCGAGATCAGCGCCGCGGGCAGCCGAACGCGGCAGGTGTTCGCCGGCGCGGTCGGCGCGCTCAATCGCACCGCGATCGGATCGCTGGTCGCCAATTGCGGCTTCGCCGCCGCGCTGGCCATCGAGTTGATGGACCGCAACCTCTACGAACGCGCCAACGACTGTCGCTGGTGGGCGCTGACCACCCGGTTCCGCGAGATTTTGGCGCACCCGGCGATCACGGCGGCCGACCGCGCGGAACTGGCCGGTATCCTCGCCCGGATCAACGACCTCTACACGGTCTACACCAATCTGATTCTGTTCGACCGTGACGGCACGATCCAGGCGGTGTCCGCGGCCGGAGACGGGGCGCTGATCGGCACGATGCTGCCGCCCGATCTGGTGCGCCGCTTCACCGCGAAGCCCGAGACCGCTTTCTATGCCGTGTCCGATTTCGATTCGAGCGCGCTCTACGGGAATCGCCCCACCTATATCTACGGCGCGCCGGTGCTGCTGGCGCACGATCCGAGCGTCGTGGCCGGCGGGATCGCGATCGTGTTCGATGCCGAGCCGCAGTTTCGCGCGATGCTGGCGGATGCGGGGCTGAGCGATACCGCCGGGCGGAGCATCGCGGGCAGCCGCACGCTGTTCGTCGATGGCCAGCGCCGGATCATCGCCAGCGCGGCGGCCACCGATGTCGTCGGCACGCCGCTCGACCTGCCGCCGGACCTGTTCGCCCAGGCCCAGGCCGGCGCGGGCCGACCGGTATCGCGCGTGCTGGCGATCGACGGCGCGCTGTTCGCCGCCGGGGTCTGCGCCAGTATCGGCTATCGCGAATATAAGGGCCCGGACGATGCGTATCGCAACACGGTGTTCGCCGTGTCGCTGCTTCATCTGGGTGCCGACGACGCGGTGTCGGACGCCGGCTGGCAGGCCCCCGTATCCCCGGTCTCGCCGGCGGATCGGCCGGGACATCGGCGGGCGATCGCGCGCCGCGAGGTGGCGACGTTCGTGATCGGCGACAAGCGGCTGGCCTTCGATCGCGACGATGCGGTCGAGGCGATCCTGCCCGATCATGTCCTGCCCGCGCCCAACACGGCCGCGGCGGTCGCCGGATACGCGACCTATCGCGGCAAGGGCATCGTGGTGCTGGATGCGCGCGGCTATCTGGGCCTGCCGCCGCTGGGGGCGGACGCCCTGCCCCGGCCGGTGATCGTGTTTCGCGGCGATGACGGACGGTTGATCGGCCTTGCGGTCGACGTGCTGGACGACATCATGGATGTCGATGCCGATCGCATCGCCCGGCCGGGAATCGGCGACGACCGGCAGATCGTGACCGGCGTCGTCAGGCCGGCGGCCGGCGGCGGCGAGATGATCATGCTGCTCGACGCCGAGGCGCTGGCGCGCGCCCTGCTGTTCCCCACGAGCGCGCCATCGCCGGCCGGATCGTAGCCGCCGCGCTTCGCGCGTGGCACCGCCTTCGTCGCATGCGACGTGCGAGATGGCCGATCGGTCGGGAGCGGCGGAGCGTGGTCCGCGCTGCGGTCGGGCGGGGATAGCACCGGCGCTGCACGATATCCTGCTGACATCGTTCGGAAAACTGGAGCGGGCGAAGGGATTCGAACCCTCGACCCCAACCTTGGCAAGGTTGTGCTCTACCCCTGAGCTACGCCCGCTCTGGCGCCGTGCCGCGGTGGTGACACCGGGCGGGGAGCGGGGCCTTTAGCAGCGACATATCACCCCGGCAAGCCCCGTTCGCACCGCAAGGCGCATTCGTGCGAAAAGGGTTGGCTTGCCGCGCCGACGCCCCACATAAGGCGTTCAAGCAAAAACGGAGTCTGTCTTGGCCACCCTGGGATTGAGTGCGGCGGAACGCGAAGCGGTCGAGGATTTCCGGCGCGACGTCGTCGAGCCGTCGATGGAAAATCTGGTCGTCATCGATTTCTGGGCCGAATGGTGCGGCCCGTGCAAGGCGCTGACCCCGGTGCTGGAAAAGGTCGCCGCGGATTATGCCGACAAGGGCGTGATCCTGGCCAAGGTCGATACCGACAAGAATCAGTTCATCGCCAGCCAGTTCCAGATCAAGTCGATCCCCACCGTCTATGCGATGTTCCAGGGGCAGTTGGTCGCCGACCTGACCCCGGCGCGCACCGAATCGCAGCTGAAGACGATGCTCGACCAGATTCTCGCCAAGCTGCCGGTACCCAGCCCGGCGGCGGACTTGGAAGCCGAGATCGAGCCGCTGATCGCGATGGGCGAACAGGTGCTGGCCGAAGGCGATGCCGATCGCGCGATCGAGATTTTCCGTCAGGTCGCCGATATCGCGCCGGCGCATCCCGCGGTGCATTCCGGCTTCGTCCGCGCCTTGGTGGCGGCGGGACAACTCGACGAGGCCGATGCGCATCTCGCCGCGTTGGACGAGGAGGCCGCCAAGTCGCCCGAGCTGGAGCGCGCGCGGACCGCGCTTGCTCTGGCGCGCGATGCCAGGCCGGTCGACGACCTGTCCGGCCTCGCCGCCGAGGTCGCCGCGCATCCGGACGATCATGCCAAGCGCTTCGAACTCGCCGGCGGCCAGATGGCGGCGGGCGACCGCGACGCCGCCGCCGAATCCCTGCTCGCGATCGTCGCCGCCGATCGCGACTGGAACGAGGGCGCCGCCCGCGCGCAATTGCTCAAGCTGTTCGAGGTCGTCGGCCTCGAAGACCCATGGGTGTCCGCGCAACGTCGCAAGCTCTCCGCGATCCTGTTCGGATGAGCGCGCCCGTGAACAGCATCACGCGCCTGTCGGTCTTCCCGCTGCCCGGCGCGTTGCTGTTTCCGGGCATGCACCTGCCGCTGCATATCTTCGAGCCCAGATATCGCGCGATGATGAGCGACGCGATGGCGCGCGATCGTCGCATCGGCATGATCCAGCCGCGCCCCGGTGCCTATGCCCCGAACGAGCCGCCGCCCTTGTTCGACATCGGCTGCGTCGGCAAGATCGCCGAGTTCGAGGCGCTGGAGGACGGGCGCTACAATCTCGTGCTCGAAGGCTTGTCGCTGTTCCGCATCCTGCGCGAGCTGGACGTCACCACGGCCTTTCGTCAGGTCGAGGCGGAATTGCTGCCGATCGTCGCGGATGACGAGGTGCTGTCGCTCTCACGCCGCTCCTCGCTCGAAATGGAGTCGCGCCGCTTCGCCGACGCGCAGGGCTATGCGGTCGATTGGGAAGCGGTGAACCGGCTCGACGACGAGGCTTTGGTCAACGGCATCGCCCAGATCGCACCGTTCGACGTCGCCGCGAAACAGGCATTGCTGGAGGCGCCCGCGATCGAGGACCGGGCGGAACTGATCATCCAGCTGATGCAATTCTTCGGCCGGCACGACGGCGAGGAATCGGTGACGCTGCAGTGAACGACGCCGCTTCCGATAACCTCACGGGGTCTTGGAGCGGCATTTTCAACTATCCGGACGGTTCCCCGTCGACCGCGTTCGATGCGACGCTGCAGGACGCCGGCGGCATAATTGTCGGAGAGACGATCGAACCCGGTGACGATCTGCCGAATGTATCGACCACGTTTCACGCTTGGCTGGAAGGCCGGCATGACGGCGACAATGTACATTTCGTTAAATGTTACGATGATGCCAGCAGGGCGGATTATACCGTCGCCTATAGCGGATCGGTCAAAGGTGACGGCACCGAGATAGCCGGAATTTGGGACATTCCCGGCATTTGGTCAGGAACGTTCATCATGTTCCGGCAAGTGGGTCATGCCGCGTCCATAGAAAGCGAAATCGCAGAGACCGTTCGCTAGGTTCGACGTCACACCATCATCCCCTGCAGCAATTTCGGCACCTCGCCGCTCTCGCCGCGCGCTTCGGCCATGAAACGGTCCTTGAGCGCGGGCAGTTTCTGCACCGCCGATAGGCCGAAGCGGCGCGCAGCGTTGGCGGTTCTGCCGGGGATGCCGAACAGGCGTTGCAGGCCGTCGGTGGCGATCGACACCATCAGCGTGTCGAGGCTGCGCCAGCGCTGGTAGCGCGCCAGCAATGCGGGATCGCCGAGATCCAGGCCGAGCCGCTTGCCCTCCACCAGCACCTCGACCAACGTCGCCACGTCGCGGAACCCGACATTGACGCCCTGTCCCGCGATCGGATGAATGCCATGCGCGGCATCCCCCACGAGGGCCAGCCGGTTCGACACGATCTGCGCCGCGTGATGGAACCCGAGCGGATAGCTCGATCGCCCGCCGAGCGGCCCGAGCTTGCCGAGAAAGCCGCCCATTTTCTTCTCCGCCTCGGCAAGAAAACCGCGTTCGGACAGTTTCAGCATGCCCGGCGCCTCGGCGCGCGATACCGACCACACGATCGCCGAGCGGTGGCCCGCCGCATCGTCGTTCAACGGCAGGATCGCGAACGGGCCCTGCGGATAGAAGATTTCGAACGCGACGTTCTCGTGGCTGTGTTCGTGGTGCAGCGAGGTGACGATCGCGGCGTGATCGTAGCTCCAGCGCGCGGTGCGGATGCCGGCCGAATCGCGGGTCGGCGAGTTGCGACCCTCCGCCGCGATCAGCAGCGGCGCGGAGATCGTCGCGCCCGAATCGAGCGTCGCCGTGACGCCATGGTCGCCGCGTTCGACCGCGATGGCGCGCGTCTTCATGCGCAGATCGACCCGCGGCGCGGCCTGTGCCGCCGCGTACAACGCGCCCCGCAACAGGCGATTCTCGAACATATGGCCGAGCGCGCCGTCGTCGGCCGTCGGTTCGAAATCGAGCGCGCCGGGTTCCAGCCCGTCGCTGACCCGGATCCCCGCGATCGGGCAGCCAGCGTCGCCGAGTCGATCGAGCACGCCGATCGCGCCCAGCATGCGGTACGGCGCGCTGGCGATCGCCGACGCTCGGCCGTCGAAGCCGGCGGCGAGAATCACCTCCGGATCGGCGATATCGACGACGATCGCGCTCAGCCCATGCGCATCCAGCGCCACGGCCAGCGCGCTGCCGACCAGTCCGCCGCCGAGAATGATGACATCTGCTTTTTCCATGGGCCAGACCCTAGAGCCGTGCGCCGCCGCTGCCAATGCGCGGCCGCACGCCGGCATGCTCCATCTTGACGTCGGACTCCCGAAAGCGGATGATTTCGGGAACGAACAGCGGACAGAGTGGGGACGAACATCATGGCGAGCCGGGCTCGACCAGCGCTGTGGCGCGAGACGGTGAAGGCGGGGGCGGTGCGCAGCAGCGCGCTGCTCGGCGCGCTCGCGCTGTTCGCCGCGACGCTCCTGATGGTCACCGCACTCGCCAGCTACCATTCGGGCGATCCCTCGCTCAACACCGCATCGGGCGGGCCGGCGGAGAATTTGCTCGGGCTGCCGGGCGCGTGGTTCGCCGATCTGGCGCTGACGATGTTCGGCTGGACGGTGCTGCTGCTGGTGCCGGTCGCGCCGATCGTCGCGCTCCGGCTGTGGCGCGACGAGCCGGCCGGGCGCTGGCTGCGCATGCTGGGCGGCGGCGCGCTGGGCGCGGTGCTGATCGGCACGGCGGTCTCGTTCTTCGCCGCGTCCTCGGTGCTGACGCTGCCCGCCGGATGGGGCGGTGTGCTGGGCCTGGGCCTGGCCGATGGCCTGCGCTGGGCGATCGGCTTCATCGGCGAACCGGTGGCGATGCTGTGGGCCGGACGCGGAATCGGGTTGCTCGCCGGGGTGATCGGGGTCGTCGTCTGGGCGCGCAGCCTGCAGGTCGCGTTGACCGCGCCGCGCCTGCCGAGCCTGCCCAAATTTCGTGCCGCGCCCCGCCTGACCGACGAACGCGAGGCATTCGTCGCCGAACCCGCGCGCAAGGCCATGCCGGTGCCACGCGCGGTGGCGACGCCCGATGCCCGGCCCGGCCCGGTGATCGCCGACCGAAACGTCCCACCCTCCGTCGCAAAGCCAAAAGCAACCCAAGAACGCCTCGACCTGCGCGACAACAATTATCGTCTGCCTTCGATCGACCTGCTGGTGCCCGCCCCGCCCGCGCCCGGCACGGCGATCGACAAGGCGTCGCTGGAACGCAATGCCCGCCTGCTCGAATCGGTGCTGGACGATTTCCACGTAAAGGGTTCGATCGTCGAGGTGCGGCCCGGCCCGGTCGTCACGATGTACGAACTGGAACCGGCCAGCGGCATCAAGGCGAGTCGCGTGATCCAACTGGCCGACGATATCGCGCGCAACATGAGCGCCATTTCCGCGCGCGTCGCGACGATCCCGGGGCGTACCGTGATCGGCATCGAACTGCCCAACGCCCGGCGCGAGACGGTGGGCCTGCACGAACTGATCGCATCGCAGACGTTCGAGGATCAGTCCGCCTCGCTGCCATTGGTGCTGGGCAAGAACATCGCCGGCGATCCGGTGATCGCCGATCTGGCACCGATGCCGCACCTGCTCGTCGCCGGTACGACGGGCTCGGGCAAGTCGGTCGGCCTGAACTGCATGATCCTGTCTCTGCTCTACCGGCTGACGCCGGACCAGTGCCGCATGATCATGATCGATCCCAAGATGCTCGAACTGAGCATGTACGACGATATCCCGCACCTGTTGTCGCCGGTCGTCACCGATCCGGCCAAATCGGTGCGCGCGCTGAAATGGGCGGTCGAGCAGATGGAGGACCGCTATCGCCAGATGTCCTCGGTCGGCGTACGCAGCCTGGCCAGCTTCAACGACAAGGTGCGCGCGGCCAAGGCGAAGGGCCAGCCGTTGGGGCGCAAGGTGCAGACCGGATACGATCCCGACACGCGCCAACCTATCTACGAGGAAGAGACGCTCGATTTCCAGGTGCTGCCGCAGATCGTGGTGATCGTCGACGAACTCGCCGACCTGATGATGACCGCGGGCAAGGAGGTGGAATTCCTGATCCAGCGCCTGGCGCAGAAGGCGCGCGCGGCCGGCATCCACCTGATCATGGCGACCCAGCGCCCCTCGGTCGACGTCATCACCGGCGTGATCAAGGCGAATTTGCCGACGCGCATCAGCTTCCACGTTACCAGCAAGATCGATTCGCGCACCATCCTGGGCGAACAGGGTGCCGAACAGCTGCTGGGCAAGGGCGACATGCTGTACATGCCGGGCGGCAAGGGCACGGTGCGCGTGCACGGCCCGTTCGTGTCCGATGACGAGGTGCGTGCCGTCGCCGATCATTGGCGCAGCCAGGGCAAGCCGGATTACATCCAGTCGGTCACCGAGGAGCCGGAGGACGGCTTCGCGCTCGACGGCGCGCCCGATGGCGAGGATTCGGCCGAGGACCAGCAATATCGCAGCGCGATCCAGCTGGTGGTCGAAAGCCAGAAGGCGTCGACCAGCTGGCTCCAGCGCCAGCTCCGCGTCGGCTACAACAGCGCCGCCCGGTTGATCGAGAGGATGGAAAAGGATGGCATCGTGGGGCGACCCGACCATGTAGGCCGTCGCGAGGTGCTCCGCGATCGCGACGGGAACCCGCTTTAGGCGCGGACGGTTCAGAGCGGGTTCAACGCCGCCCATTGATAAGGGCGATCCGTCTTCAGGAGAATTCCGTGAATTTCCGCCTCATATCCGCGCTTGCCGTAGCGCCAATGCTGGTCGCCGCGACCGCGCCGGGCGATCTCGGCCTGGTCCAGACTCACCTTCAGGCGGTGCAGAGCATGACCGCGAGCTTCACCCAGACCGATCGCACCGGCAAGGTGCTGAACGGGACGCTGACGCTGAAGAAGCCCGGCAAGATCCGCTTCCAGTATGAGAAGGGCGTCCCCATCCTCGTTGTCAGCGATGGCAAGTCCCTGTGGTACTTGGATTATTCGGTAGGACAGAAGCAGCGCTATCCGATTGGCAATTCGCCGCTTGGGGTGCTTCTGAACCCCATGGGCGACATCACGAAGGTGGCGCGCGTCGTGCCGGGCAACGATCCGCGTATCATCTCGGTCGATGCCGCCGACCCCAAGCATCCCGAATATGGCCGCATCACCCTGGTGTTCGTGCGCAACGCCGCCGCGCCCGCCGGGCTGATGCTGCAGGGCTGGGTCGTTTTGGATGCGCAGAACAACCGCACCACGATCCGCCTGACCGGCCAGCGCTTCAACGCGCCGGTGAGCGACGGAACGTTCCGTTTCAACGAGCCGCAGCGCAATTCCGGCCCGAGAAAGTAATCCATTCATATTGGCGACAGGTTTGCTGACCTAAAGGCGGTGTTGCGGATGCGGCGCGGTTCGGGATTTTCCCCCCTGTTGCTCGAATTAAGTGCGCATCCCGCCTGCGTGACGAACGCCAGGTCGGCCCTCGCTCCATGCCCCCGGAGCGGGGGCCATTCCTTTTTAGGGGCCGGGCGTCATCCTATCGTCACCCCCGGCCTCGAGCCGGGGCGCAGCTTTTCCGTCAGATGCGATCATCGTACAGGTCGCGCCAATCGGAATTGGCGCGCTCGACGAGTTCGAACTTGCAGTCACGTCGCCAGCGTTCGATCCATTTTTTTGCGCAATGCAGGCTTCGATGTCGTCACCTGTTCGGCCCGCGACGCGAACAAGGCGATGTTTGGCGCAGACATCCGAACCGCTACCGCTGCGATGTTGATCGACGCAGGCAGAAAGGTGCGCTGTAAACGCCGACATACATCGTGCCGCGCTAGCGGTTAGCCATGCTGTACACCCGGTCGCCTGATCGCTCGCGATCCATAGGCCGAGGTGAAGAGAAGCTGGGCCCTGCATCGAGCCCAGCGTGACGGGTAACGACGACCGCATCCAGATCACCGTCTCGTAAGGCAGGTCCGTTCGTCGCCACCGCCCTTCGCAATCCCGCGACCTCTGGTGCTGCCCCCATGGCGTGGCTACATGCGGCCGATGGCACAGCCGCTCAAGATCGTTTCCTGGAACATCAATTCGGTCCGTTTCCGCATCGAGATCGTCGAACGCTTCCTCCGCGAGGTCCAGCCGGACATATTGTGCCTGCAGGAAACCAAGGTGATCGACGGCGATTTTCCCAGCGCTCCGTTCCGCGCGCTGGGGTACGACCAGATCATCCTGCATGGGCAGAAGATGCATCACGGCGTCGCGATCCTGTCGCGCATTCCGCTGATCGAGGACGATCGCTACGATTGGCAGGCGAACATGGAGGCGCGGCATGTCGGCGTGCGGCTGCCGAACGGCGTGCGGCTCGACAATGTCTATGTGCCGGCCGGCGGCGACGTGCCGGACCGCGAGGTGAACCCGAAATTCGGCCAGAAGCTCGATTTCGTCGAGCGCATGACGAGGTGGTCGGAGGATCTCACGACGCCGACGATCGTCACCGGCGATTTCAACATCGCGCCGCTCGAATCCGACGTGTGGAGCCACAAGCAATTGCTGAACGTGGTCAGCCATACCCCTGTCGAGGTGGAGGCGCTGAACCGATTGAAGGACTCCAATAGCTGGGTCGATCTCGGACGGCATTTCCATCCCGCACCGGCGCGGCTGCACACGTGGTGGAGCTATCGCTCGCCCGATTTCACCGCCAACGATCGCGGGCGGCGGCTCGATCATATGTGGGCGACCGCCGAGGTTGCTGCAAAGGCGGTGTCGCACACGGTATTCGAGGATTGCCGATCGTGGCTGAAACCGTCGGACCATATTCCGATCATGACCGAGTTCGCGTTTTGAGCGATCCGCGCTCCTTGAGCGATCCTCATCGGGCCGCCTTGGCGATCGATGCGCTGCGCCGGGGCTGGCCGATCGCGATTCGCGGTGCGGACGGCGTGCTAGCGCTGCTGCCGATCGAGACGGCCGATCCGGTGCGGCTGGCGGCGTTCGACCCCGCCGGGACCGCGCCGGTATTATTCTCGGCCGGACGCGCGCTGACGCTCAAGCTGGCCAATCAGGCGGACGCGGCGGTGCCGGACGCGCCGGTGCTGGTCGGGCGTGTCGACTGGCTCGATTTCGATACGGCGACGGCGCTGGCCGATCCGCAATTCGACCTGCAGACGCCGATGAAGGGGCCGTTCCGCGCGATCTGCCTGACCGAGCAGGATGCCGGGGCGGCGGCGTTGCGGCTGGCGCGGATCGGCGGGATGTTGCCGGCCTTCTTCGCGATTCCCGGCGGCAGTGCGGATCTGACGCTGCAGGTGGGCGATATCGCGAGCCATGAGGATGCGGCGCGGCTCGCCATCGCCACGCGCGCGCGCCTGCCGGTCGGCGGGGCGGAGGATGCGGAGATCGTCGCCTTCCGCACGCCGGAAATGCCGGGCGAGCATATCGCATTGCTGATCGGCACGCCCAATGGGCAGCCCCCGCTGGTCCGCCTGCACAGCGAATGCCTGACGGGCGACGTGCTCGGCAGCCTGAAATGCGATTGCGGGCCGCAGCTGGACGCGGCGATCGCAGCGATTTCGGCCAACGGCTGGGGCATCCTGCTCTATCTGCGGCAGGAGGGGCGCGGGATCGGGCTGATCAACAAGCTGCGTGCCTATGCGCTGCAGGATCAGGGGTTCGATACGGTCGATGCCAATACCCGACTCGGTTTCGCGGTCGATTCGCGCAATTTCCGGGTCGCGGCGCGGATGCTTGAGCTGCTCGGCCAACGATCGGTGCGGTTGCTGACCAACAATCCGGAAAAGGTCGCGCAATTGGAGGGCGCGGGGATCGCGGTGGTCGAGCGGGTGCGCCACGTGCTGCCGGCCAACCCGCACAACGAGCAGTATCTCGCGACCAAGCGCGACCGCACCGGGCACCAGTTCTAAGCGACCAGCAGCGCGATCTCGTCGAAGCTGCCGGCGAGATCGTGCACGCCGATCGCCCGCAGCCGATCGGCGTGATCGGGGGCGCAGTGGCTGCCGCCGACAAAGCCGATGACGTGCCCACCCGACGCCACCGCGCCGGTCGCGCCGACGGGCGAATCCTCGATGATCGCGCTGGCGGCGATATCGACGCCGAGCGCTGCGGCCGCGTGCAGGTAGAGGTCCGGTGCCGGCTTGCCGCGCGTCACATGCTCGCGGCCGGAGAAGATCATCGTGCCGAAGCGGTCGCGCAGGCCGATATGGTCGAGATGGCGTGCGATCCAGGCGGTGGAACTGGACGAGGCGATGGCGACCGGCAGATCGGCGGGCAGGCCGCGCACGAATCCGACCGCACCGGCCACCGCGTCGATCCCGGCCGCCATCACGCGCGCATCCTCGGCCTTGCGCGCGGTGTGGAAATCGTCGGGCAGGGTCCGCCCGATCCACGCCTCGACCGCGCCGATAAAGTCGGCGCCGGCCAGCCCCATGAAGTTCGCCATCGATTGTTCGGTGGTGGTCGGATGGCCGATGCCGGTCAGATAGGCGGCGATCTGGCGGTTGCCGATCGCTTCGCTCTCGATCAGCACGCCGTCGAAATCGAAGATGATGGCATTGAACCTCGTGGTGATCGATCCGGGGGATCGATCACGTTCGGTGCCATCGTCGAACTTCATGCGCGCGCTCCGAACAAGGCGGTGCCGACGCGGACATGGGTCGCGCCGATCATCACCGCGGTTTCGAAATCGCCCGACATGCCCATGCTGAGCCCGGCCAGACCCGATTCGCGCGCGAGCTTGGCGAGCAGGGCGAAATAGGGCGCGGCTTCGGTGTCGGCGGGCGGGATCGCCATCAGCCCCGCGACCGGCAGGCCGGCCTCCCGTGCGGTTGCCAGCAAGGCCGGCAAATCGGCGATCGCGCAACCGCCTTTCTGGTCCTCGGCACCGATATTGACCTGAAGGAAGCACTCGGGGCGCTTGCCGGTCCGTTCCATCGCCTTGACCAGCGCCGTCACCAGCGACGGGCGGTCGACCGAATGAATCACCTCGAACAACGCCACCGCAGCCTCAACCTTGTTCGACTGCAATTGCCCGATCAGGTGAAGCTTTGCATCGGGATAGGCTTCAAAAAGCGCGGGCCATTTGCCTTCCGCCTCCTGCACCCGGTTCTCGCCGAAATCGCGTTGCCCGGCTTCGAGCAGCGGCAGGATCGCCTCGGCGGTCTGCGTCTTCGAGACGGCGATCAGAGTCACTTCGTCGGCCTTGCGCGATGCGAGGGCGGCTGAGTGGGCGATCGACTGGCGAACGGTATCGAGGGCGGTTGCGGGATCGTGTGCGGACATCGGCGCTGCTATAGGCAGGCCCGTGCCACGCCGCCACCCCGCCAGATTGCCGCTCAAGCTGCCCCGCCTGTGGCTGATGACGGACGAACGCATGGGCGAAGACCTGTGGCGCGCGCTGCAAACGCTGCCGCGCGGATCGGGGATCGTGTTCCGGCACTATGCCACGCCCGCAAAGGAGCGGCGTGCGATGTTCCGGAAGTTGGCGAAGGTGGCGCACCTAAGGGGATTTCTGCTGGTTCGGGCCGGGCCGGTCAGCCTCGGGCGAGAGCGAGGCGTCCATGGCAAGGGCGCTATCCGCAGCGATCAGATCCGCACCTGGCCGGTACATTCGCGTCGCGAAGCGCTAGCAGGGGCGCGTGCCGGGGCCGACCTGATCCTGGTATCGCCGGTCTTCCCGACCGCCTCGCATCCCGGTGCACCCGCGCTTGGACCGATCCGCGCGGCGCGAATCATCCAAGGACTGCCGGTGCCCGCCATCGCGCTCGGCGGAATGACGAAGCAGCGGGGATTACGCCTGAGACGATTGGGTTTTCACGGCTGGGCCGCCATCGATGCCTGGATCACCCCTCGCCGCTAGATCAGAAGCGGAACGCGGTGCCGATATAGACGGCCTGGCTGTCGAGACGATTGTCGTCCTTGAGCCGCTCCAGCCGATCACGCTCGGTCTTGTAGCGCACGCCCGCCGTCACATCGAGGTTGCGGGTCAGCGAATAGGAACCGCCGACATCGAGCGCGTAGTTCGGCGCTTCCTCGACCAGCTTCGGCGCGCCGGCCAGCGGACGATCGGAAATCGCCTTTACCTGACCGCTGAACCGCTTGCCGGTATAGCTCAGGCCCAGATCCATACGTTCGCGGCTACCCGGCAGGCCGGCCATATCGACCCGCCCCACGTCACTCGACAAGGCAAAGCGCTTCCAGCCGACGGCAACGCCGAGATTATAGGCGATCGGCGCGAGGCTGACCTGCGGTGCGGCAACCGACGCGGCGACGCCGTTGCGTTCGGCATACATCGCGCTGCGGGTCGAACGAGCGCGTACCGCAACCGTCACGGCATGGCTGCCGGCGCGGCGCGATTCGGAAGGCGTGAAGCTGAATCCGGCCGAGTCGAGTCCGCCACGGGCGAACACCGCGGCCAGCCGAGGATCCGCCGACGCCGGGGTGAACGAACCGGCACCGCGCGTAAGACTTACGCGCTTTTCCGTGCGATTCCCGCTCTCTGGTGCCCCGATCGCCGGTGCCACGGCGATGCCGGCGGCGACCAGCGCCCCCAGTGCAATCCCGGCAATCGTGCGACCAGCGACCACGTTCACGTCCCCAACACGGCACAGTTCGCGCCGCATCCTTCAAACTGCGCTTATCACGGTTCGATCCCGCGTCGCCACCATACGGAATCACTTTCTGAACGAGTGTTGCAATCCGCCCACACGCGGACCGATCCGCTCGCACACGCCTGCTGCTTGCGGCAAGCGCGAGACCATCTATAGATGCGCATCCCTAGTATCCGTAATTTGCCCAGGAACCTGCCGATGATCCGCCTTCAGGCCCCGATTAAGGCCCCAGCCAGAGCGCTCGCGCTGATGGCCGCGCTCGCCCTTCCGCTCGCTCTGGGTGCCTGCGGCGGCGGCAAGGACCGGCCGAAGACCGATCTCGCGGCGTCCAAGGTGACGACGATCGGCGTCAACGCCTATCTGTGGCGCGCGACGCTCGACACGCTGAGCTTCATGCCGCTGGTGCAGACCGATTCCAACGGCGGCGTGATCGTGACCGACTGGTATATCAACCCGGCGATCTCGACCGAGCGCGTCAAGGTGACGGTGACGATCCTCGACCAGGATCTGCGCGCCGACGGGCTGCGCGTCGCCGCGCTGCGCGAGGTGAACCAGAACGGCCAGTGGGTCGCCGCGCCGGTCAAGGCCGCTACGGTCCAGAAACTTGAAGATGCGATCCTGACGCGTGCGCGAGACCTGCGCCGCGCCGCCGTCGCCGGATAAGAGAGACAGAAATATGGCGTCGCGCTTCAATGCCTTGAAGGCGGACGCAGGCTGGCAGAAGGTTTGGGACGAGCGTTCCACCTTCGCGGCACGCGACGATTCGCCCAAGCCCCGGTCTTATGTGCTCGAGATGTTTCCGTACCCGTCGGGGCGGATCCATATGGGCCATGTGCGCAATTACACGATGGGCGACGTGCTGGCGCGCTATCGCCGGATGATCGGGCATGAGGTGCTGCACCCGATGGGGTGGGACGCCTTCGGCATGCCGGCGGAAAACGCCGCGATGGAAAAGGGCGTGCATCCCGGCGCCTGGACTCGCGCCAACATCGCCACGATGAAGGCGCAGCTGAAGCGGCTGGGCTTCGCGCTCGACTGGACGCGCGAACTCGCCACGTGCGAGCCGGACTATTACGGGCAGGAACAGGCGCTGTTCCTCGATCTGTTCAAGGCGGGCCTTGTCTATCGCAAGGAATCGGCGGTCAATTGGGATCCGGTCGACATGACCGTGCTGGCCAACGAACAGGTGATCGACGGGCGTGGCTGGCGTTCGGGTGCCTTGGTCGAGCGGCGCAAGTTGTCGCAATGGTTCCTGAAGATCACCGATTTCGCCGATGAACTGCTCGATGGGTTGGGCGCGCTCGAACATTGGCCGGACAAGGTCAAGCTGATGCAGGAGAACTGGATCGGCCGCAGCCAGGGGCTGACATTCTCGTTCGATCTGTCGGAGGGCGGCAAGGTCGAGGTTTTCACCACGCGCCCCGACACGATCTTCGGGTCGAGCTTCGTCGCGGTCGCCGCCGATCATCCGATCGCGCGCCAGCTGGCCGAAACGAATCCGGACGCCGCCGCCTTCATCGCGCTGTGCAAGCGTGGCGGCACGACGGCGGCCGAGCTGGAAACGCAGGAAAAGCTGGGTTTCGACACCGGCCTGCGCGCGGCGCATCCGTTCGACAAGGATTGGGGCCTGCCGGTCTATATCGCCAATTTCGTGCTGATGGAATACGGCACCGGCGCGGTGTTCGGCGTGCCGGCGCACGACCAGCGCGATCTCGATTTCGCGCGGAAATACGACCTGCCGGTCAAACGCGTCGTTTCCGAAGGCGAGATCGAGGATCCGGTGTTTGTCGGCAACACCGCCTATACCGGGCCAGGCGCCCTGGTGAACTCGCATTTCCTCGACGGCATGGACGTCGAGGATGCCAAGCGCATCGTCATCCAGCGCGCCGAGGGCGAGGGCTGGGGCAAGGGATCGACCGTGTTCCGCCTGCGCGACTGGGGCGTCAGCCGCCAGCGGTATTGGGGCACGCCGATCCCGATCATCCATTGCGACGCGTGCGGCGCGGTGCCGGTGCCGCGCGAGCAATTGCCGGTGGTATTGCCGGAGGACGTGACGTTCGACGTGCCCGGCAATCCGCTCGATCGCCACACCAGTTGGAACCGGGTCGATTGCCCATCCTGCGGCAAGCCGGCGCGGCGCGAGACAGATACGCTCGACACGTTCGTCGATTCCTCCTGGTATTTCATACGCTTCGCCAGCCAGCCGGACGACAGGCCGTTCGATCGCGAGGTCGCCGAGAAGTGGCTGCCGGTCGGGCAATATATCGGCGGCGTGGAGCATGCGATCCTGCACCTGCTCTATGCGCGCTTCTGGACGCGGGCGTTGAAGCATATCGGGCAGCTCGACGTGGCGGAACCGTTCGCCGGCCTGTTCACGCAAGGCATGGTGACTCACGAGACCTATAGCCGCACGATCGAGCACCTCGGCACCGATGGCAGCGACATGATCGTCAAGCCGCTCTGGCTCGGACCGGACGATATCGAGCGGCGCGATGGCGGCGTGTTCGACAAGGCGACGGGCGAGGCGGTGACGGTCGGCCGCGTCGAGAAGATGTCCAAATCGAAGAAGAACACGATCGATCCCGAACCGATCGTCGATCAATATGGCGCGGACGCGGTGCGCTGGTTCATGCTGTCGGATTCGCCGCCGGAACGCGATCTGCCATGGAGCGAATCCGGGATCGACGGATCGTGGCGCTTCATCCAGCGGCTGTGGCGGCTGTTCGACGGCGAGGCCGAGGCGTCCGCACCGGCCGAGGGCCGCAATGCCGCGCTCGATCGCAAGCTGCACCAGACGATCGCCGGCATCGCCACCGATATCGAGGCGCTGTCGTTCAACAAGGCGGTCGCCAAGCTCTACGAACTGACCGGCATGATCGAGAAAGCCGCGCCGTCCGCGTCGCGCAGCGAGGCGATCGCCACGCTTATGCGGCTGGTCGCGCCGATGGCTCCGCATCTGGCCGAGGAGGCCTGGTCGATCGCCGGGCAATCGGGTTTGATCGCCGATGCGCCCTGGCCGGAGGTCGATGCGGCCCTGCTGGTCGAGGACGAGGTGACGATCGCGTTGCAGGTCAACGGCAAGCTGCGCGACACGGTGAAGGTCGCCAAGGGCACGCCCAAGGACGCGATGGAGGCGCTGGCGCTGGCCAATGCCAATGTGCTGCGCATTCTGGACGGCGCGACACCGAAAAAGATCGTCGTCGTCCCCGATCGTCTGGTAAACCTCGTCGTATGAAGCGTCTCGCCAGCCTTGCTCCCGTCCTTCTCCTCGGCGCCGGTCTCCTGTCGGGCTGTGGCCTGCAACCGCTGTACAGCGGTGGCGGATCGGGTGCGGTGGCGACGGCGCTCACCCGGATCGAGGTCGCCCCGATCGAGGGCAAATCGGGCTGGCTGATGGCCAATGCGCTGAGCGACCGGCTGGCGGCGGGCAAGACCACGCCGCTCTACCGGCTGGAAGTGAAGCTGGACGACAAGATCAGCGGCCTGGGCGTGCGCGCCGACAACAGCGTCGCACGCGAACGGCGGACGCTGCGGGCGCGCTACCAACTGGTCGATCTCGCCAATGGCACGGTGCTGCTCGACGCGACCGCCGGTTCCGACGCCGGCATCGACGTGGTCGGCTCCGAATATGCCACGATCGCGGCGGAAAACACCATGCTGGAGCGCCTGTCCGGCATCGTCGCCGACCAGATCGTCTCGCGTATCGCGCTCTATGATCGGCGAACCGCGCCCAAGACGCCATAGCGCCGGTCGTGAAGGCGCCAGATGAAAGCTAACGCCAACCAGATTCGCGCTGCGATCGACGCCGCTAGCCCCGATATCCGCCTGTTCCTGCTCCACGGGCCCGACGAAGCGGGTGCGCAGGATCTCGCGATCCGGCTGGCGCGCAAGATGGGTCCGGAGGCGGAACGGGTCGATCTCGAACCTTCGACGTTGAAAGCGAACCCCGGCCGGCTGGCGGACGAGGCGGCATCCTTGTCGCTGTTCGGGGGTGCGCGGCATATCCGTATCTCTGGCGCGGGCGAGGAAAGCCTCGAAGCCTTCACCTTGCTGCTCGATACCGAACGCGCCGGCAACCCGGTGGTCGCGATCGCGCCGTCGCTCAAGGGCACCGCCAAGGTGGTCAAGCTGGCGCAGGGGTCGCCCCGCGCGATGGCCTTCGCCTGCTACGTGCCGGAGGGCGCTGAGGCGGACCGGATCGTCTCCACCATCGCGCGCGAACTCGGCATGCGCACGACCGGCGACACCGCGACGCGACTGGCGAGCGCAAGCGGCGGCGATCGTGCGGTGATGACGCGCGAACTGGAGAAATTGTCGCTCTATCTCGATGCCGCGCCGGATCGCCCGCGCGAGATCGACGATGCCGCGCTCGACGCGATCGGCGCGGATCTGGGCGATGCCGAAATGAGCCGTGCGATCGACGCGGCGATCGAGGGCCAGCCCGATTTGGTCGGTTCGGAACTGGCGCGATTGGAGGAGGCGGGCGTTTCGCCGATCCCCGTGCTGCGGCAGCTCGCGCGACGGCTGATATCGCTGGCTGACCTGCGCGCGCAGGTCGATGCCGGGGCAGGGGTCGCTCAGGTTACCGAAAGCGTGTTCTTCCGCGAGAAAGCGATCACCGCGCGGGCATTACGCCATTGGCGCAGCGACAAGCTGGCCGAGGCGATCGGCCGAGTGCGACATGCCGAGCGCGCGATGATGGGCTCCGCCACGGCCGGCGCGGTTTTGGCCAAGGCCGCGATCGTCGCCGTGGGGCGGATGGCCGCCCGGCAGCGGTGAGCTAGATGCGTTCTCCCGTAAGTCTTTGACAAACCATGTCTAATTGATCGAGTGTGGCGTAGCTCAGGGTGAGCGATCCGCCCTTTGCGCTATGTGCGATGCGCACCGACAGTCCGAGCAGATCGCCGAGCTGGTTTTCCAGCGCCGCCAGATCCGCGTCCCGCCCACCATCGCCGCCCGATCGTGCGCGCTGGTCCGGCTTGGCTGCCCGCGCGAGTCGTTCGGTCTCGCGCACCGACAAGCCCTTGGCCACGACCTGATCGGCCAGCGTCTCGACATCCGGCGCGCCGATCAGCGCGCGGGCATGGCCCATCGTCAGTTCTCCGGTCACCACCCGTTCCTGCACCGGGCGTGGCAGATCGAGCAGGCGCAACAGGTTCGCGATGTGGCTGCGCGACTTGTGGACGAGCTTGCCAAGCACCTCCTGCGTGTGGCCGAAATCGTCGATCAGGCGATGATAGGCCTCGGCCTCTTCGATCGCGTTGAGATCCTGGCGCTGGATGTTTTCGACCAGCGCTACTTCGAGTGTCTCGGCATCGTCGAAGTCGCGAACGATCACGGGCACTTCATGCAGACGCGCGCGTTGCGCTGCGCGCCAGCGCCGTTCACCGGCGACGATCTGATAGCCCTTACCATGTGGCCGAACGACGATCGGCTGGATCAGCCCACGTGCCGCGATCGACGTGGCGAGTTCCTCTAGCGCGGCCTCATCGAAATGGCGGCGCGGCTGGCCGGGGTGGGGGCTGAGCGATCCGACCGGCAGGGTACGCAATCCCGCCGATACAGTTTCACCGGCACCGACCGGCTCTTCACGTGCCATGTCGCCGAGCAGAGCGTTGAGGCCCCGGCCGAGGCCGGACCGAGGCTTGGGACGAGACGATTCGGGAGCGAGAGGATCGGTCATGCGGCCTTCGCGGACGGAGGGGTAGTTTTCGGCAGTCGGACGATCAGTTCACGCGCGAGCGCGATGTACGCCTCCGATCCCGAACAGCGATAATCGTAGATCAAGGCCGGCAGGCCGTGACTCGGTGCTTCGGACAAGCGAACATTGCGTGGGATGACCGTCTCGAACACTACCCGACCGAGCACCGCCCGCACATCGGCCGAAACCTGATCGGTCAAGCGATTGCGGCGATCATACATCGTTAGCGCCACACCAAGAATAGAGAGCCCAGGATTGAACTTTTCGCGGATGCGCTCGACCGTGCCCAACAACTGGCTCAGTCCTTCCAGTGCAAAGAACTCGCATTGCAACGGCACGAGCAGCGAGTTGGCCGCGACCATCGCGTTGAGTGTAAGCAAGCCAAGCGACGGCGGGCAATCGATTAGCACCACGTCCCAACGATCCTCGCACCGTTCCAAAGCACGGTTGAGGCGATGCGTGCGCTCCTGATATTCGACCAGTTCGATTTCCGCACCGGACAGATCGGCAGTCGCGGGAACGATGTCGAGCTTGGGAACGCAAGTCGGCACGGCAGCTTCAGTGACCAGCATCTCGCCGAGCAGCACGTCGTAGATCGACTTCTCACGATCCGCGCGGTTGATCCCGAGCCCGGTCGATGCGTTGCCTTGCGGATCCATGTCGATGACCAACACGCGTATGCCGGTCGCGGCCAACGCCGTGCCGAGATTGATCGCGGTCGTCGTCTTGCCGACGCCGCCTTTCTGATTTGCGACCGCTATGACATTCATCGACGCGCTATCCCGCTGGCAGTTACGATGAGCGATGTGGGATCAGTAATGCTCTGTTCCACGTGGAACGTACCATGCCACGACAGCTTCGCCTGCGCCACCTCTTCGCGCGCACTGCGACCCTTTGGCAACAACCAAAGTGTATCCTTTCGGGCGGTATGCACTGCGGATTCTAGCAGCGCGGCCACTGGGGCAACGGCGCGAGCGGAAATGACGCCAGCCTTCAGTTTGGCAGTCTCGATCCTCGAACCGATAACAGATATTGTTTCCGCCATGTTCAAGCGCTCGATCGCATCCTGAAGAAACTCAACTCTGCGGCGACGCGGTTCTACCAACACGGTAGGTAAGCCACTCAGAAGACCGGCGATTATTCCTGGGAAGCCCGCTCCGGTCCCAACATCGATCCATGGCCCTTCAGCCTTCGCCGCCAAGGGCACGAGTTGAGCCGAATCGAGGATATGGCGGGACCAGATCATCGGCAGAGTCGAGGCAGAAACCAAATTCTGTCTTGTCGATTCCATTTCCACCATATGCGCGAAATCGACCAGCCGACGGAGTGCGATATCGCCGAAATGCTCTATGATCCAATTCCTGGCCTCATCTTCCGTCATGCAGCGATCCGTTTCGCGTGCAGCATGATGGCGGTGAGCGCGGCCGGCGTTATTCCGCGAATACGCCCGGCAGCACCCAACGTGGCGGGGCGCGCGGTGGCCAAGCGCTCGATCATCTCGTTCGACAGCCCGGGGATGGCAGCATAGTCCAATGCCGTGGGGAGGGCGATCGCATCATTGGAGCGTAGTCGTATCACGTCCTCGGCTTGGCGAGCGACATAGGGTGCATAGCGTGCATCTTCGACGGCCTCTGCAATCACAGCCGGATCGTATCGTTTCGCCAAATCCGGCGCGATCTGCGCAATGCAAATCGTCGCAATTCGCAACCATTCCGCGCCAGAACGGGTACCACTCAAACTGGGGTCAACAATCGTATCGGCAGCTACGGGAACCTCGAGGCGCGCGGCGATTTCGGCTAGCGCTCGGCGGCGGTCCGCGAAACGCTTGCGACGTACGGGACCGACACAACCTGTTGCTTCAGCGATCGCCCCAAGCCGCGTCTCGGCATTGTCTGCCCGCAAGCGGAGGCGGTATTCGGCGCGAGCCGTCAACATCCGGTAGGGCTCGGTGACGCCCTGAAGAACCAGATCGTCGATCATCACACCCAGATAGCTCGACGCACGATCCAGGATCACCGGCACAACATCCAGAGCCTTTGCCGCCGCATTGAGTCCAGCGATCAATCCTTGCCCTGCCGCTTCCTCATATCCCGTCGTGCCGTTGATCTGCCCGGCACAGAATATACCGGGCAATGCTCGAACCTCCAGAGTGGGTGCCAGAGCG
This sequence comes from Sphingomonas sp. Leaf357, assembly GCF_001423845.1. NCBI lineage: Bacteria > Pseudomonadati > Pseudomonadota > Alphaproteobacteria > Sphingomonadales > Sphingomonadaceae > Sphingomonas > Sphingomonas sp. Leaf357. The sequence goes on from NZ_LMPM01000001.1 coordinate 456,304, forward strand.
CGGGGATCGATATGATCATACTCCACCGCATAGCCGGGCATCACGATCCGAGTGCGTTCCAATCCCGGAATCGACTGGATCATCGCCTCCTGCACATCGCTCGGCAACGATGTCGAGATCCCGTTGGGATAGATTAGGGGATCATCGAGTCCTTCGGGCTCGAGGAAAACCTGATGCCCGTCGCGATCACCGAAGCGGTGGATCTTGTCCTCGATCGACGGACAATATCGCGGTCCTACACCAGCGATATCTCCGCCGAACAATGGTGATCGGTGGAGCGAGGCGCGGATGATGTCGTGCGTCAGTTCGGTGGTTCGAGTGATCGCGCAGAATAGCTGCGGCAAATCGCGCCCCTGCGATGACGGAGACATGGTCCAGGGATCGGCATCGCTGTACTGCTGATCCAGTCCGGCCCAATCGATGGTGCGGCCATCAAGGCGGGGCGGGGTACCGGTCTTGAGGCGGGTCATCGGCAGGTTTGCATCGCGCAATTGCAGCGCGAGTTCCGTTGCCGCGGCTTCGCCAATTCGTCCGCCCGTCAGCCGCTCCTCGCCGCGGAACATGCGCGCACCAAGAAAGGTGCCAGTCGCCAGCACGATCGCCCGGCTCTGCAATATGCGACCGTCGGCCAGACGAATGCCATTCACGGCGTTCGAGAGATCGAAAGACAGGGCCACGGCTTCGCCGGCGACGATGTCGAGATTATCCTGCCCAGCAATCATCTGCTGGATCGCCGCAGCATAATGCTTGCGGTCTGCCTGGACCCGCGGACCCTGCACCGCGCTGCCCTTGCTGCGATTGAGCATGCGGTAGTGGATACCCGCAGCATCGGTGGCCCGCGCCATGAGGCCGTCAAACGCGTCGACTTCCCGTACCAGATGCCCCTTGCCCAATCCGCCGACGGCAGGGTTGCAAGACATGAAGCCGATCTTCGCGGGATCGAAGCTGAGCAAAGCGGTGCGGGCGCCGCGTCTCGCTGCCGCCGCGGCGGCTTCCACGCCCGCATGACCGCCGCCTACGACGATGACATCGAATTTCGTCATGACTTGCAGCTAGGTAGTCTGCGCTGCCAAGTCAAAACCGTTCCACGTGGAACATCATTTTCCGATACAAAAATTTCCGAACAGCGTGTCGAGCATGGCCTCCGTATCGCTATGCCCCGTAATCCGATCGAGCATCGCCAGCGCCATGCGCAGATGTTCTGCTATAATCAACGCGTCGGTGGATTCCGAGGCCGCCACCACCATTTGCGAACATTGTAGAGCGAGGTCGCGCTGACGGCGATTCAGGGCAACTTCGTCGAGTCGGGGCAACATCGCACGCGCCCTGTTATCGATCGCCTCCCAAAGTTCGGGAAGGCCTAACCCCGTAGTTGCTGACAGGCTTATCTTCCGATCTGATGGCATCTTCTCCCGTCCCGGCTGATCGGCACGGGGATGAAGCCACAGCGCAGTCGTCGGACCTTGCTCGTCGCCCAGCCACAGCACGATGTCTGCCTCCTGCACCGCACGTTGCGCCCGAACGATGCCGATCGCCTCGATCGGATCAGCGGTGGTCTCGGCCAAGCCGGCAGTGTCGGTCAACAGATACGCCACGCCATTGCGGCTCACAGGGACGTCGATGCGATCGCGGGTCGTCCCGGCGATCGATGACACGATCGCCGCCTCACGATCCGCCATCGCGTTGAACAGGGTGGACTTGCCGCTATTGGGCGGACCCGCCAGTACGACATGCACGCCATTGCGCAGGCGCTCGATCGGAGGTTGATCCAAGACCGAGTCGATATCCTCCGCGAGCTTCGCGGATTCGACGGCGATGATATCCAAGGCGAGGGGAGAAACGTCGTCTTCGTCCGAGAAATCGAGTTCCGCTTCCACGCGCGCGGACAAAGCCAAAAGCCGCGACGACCAGCCTTCGATTCTGCGGCGTACGCCGCCATCGGCTGCCGTTATCGCCGCGCGGCGTTGTGTTTCGGTTTCGGCGGCGAGGAGATCTCCCAGTCCTTCGGCCTCGGTGAGATCGATCCGGCCGGCCATCAGCGCGCGACGAGTGAACTCGCCAGGCTCGGCCCTGCGCAGCCCCGGCATCGCGCCCAACACGCGTTCGACGGCCGCGACCACGGCACGACCACCATGGAGATGCAATTCGACCAGATCCTCGCCGGTCGCCGTGGCAGGCCCGCGAAACACCAGCACCAATGCCGAATCGAGCATGGTTCCATCAGATGGATCACGAAGACGGCGCAATCCCGCGTGCCGTTCGGCGGGCAGAGCCCCGGCGAGAGTTGTCGCGGCAGCCAGCGCACCTGCGCCGCTGACCCGCAACACGGCAATCGCCGCGGGCGGGGCACCGCTCGATACCGCGAAGATCGTTTCTTCGGCTAACACGTTCAGCTGCCGGTCTTGCCCGTGCCGTCGAACAGCTTGCGCCAGAAATTCATCCCTGCATCGCCCATCGGTGCCCAATTGCGCATCATGCCTTCCAGCAATTCGGGTGCGATCACCCCGTCCATCGCGTCGGTCAGCGAGGCGATGTATTTGTCATGCACCGGCGTAAGGTCCGGCAGGCCCATCATGCGGCGCGCTTCCTCGGGCGAGCATTCGACTTCGACATTGAATTTCATGACCGCTTCTCCGCTTGAGCCACGGCGCGGCGGCGCATAGGCTTTGTGCATGTATGCGCGCGACATCGCCGAGATCGCAACGCCCATCGGTATGGTGCGGATCATCGGCCATGCGCAGGCGGTCGAATCGATTGAGATCGGATCGGCCATAACCGACGAGATCCAGCCGCTTTACGGTGCCGTTGCGGCCGCCGCCGATCAGATGCGCGCCTGGTTTGCTGGCGAGTTGCGCCTGTTCGACCTGTCACTGGTGCCACCGGCAACGCCGCGGGGCCCGGCCTTGCGCGATGCCATGATCGCGATTCCGTATGGCGAAACAATGGGTTATGGTGAACTCGCACGAACGATTGGATCCAGTGCCCGGGCAATCGGACAGGCCTGCGCCCGCAATCCGTTTCCGATCGTCGTGCCTTGTCATCGCGTACTCGACGCCAGCGGGTCGCTCGGCCATTACTCGGCCGGGGCAGGGCCGATAACCAAATCCCGGCTGCTCGATCATGAGCGGCGCTTTTCCGGAAGGACTTTATTGTGACCGCCATGATCTCCATCGATGCGATCTCTCACGATGGCAGCTTTGCCGCCTATGTCGCCGAGCCTTCGAGCAGACCCAAGGCCGCGATCATCGTTATCCAAGAGATCTTCGGCGTGAATACCGGCATCCGCCGCAAATGTGATACGCTGGCGGAGGCCGGCTATCTCGCCATCGCGCCGGACCTGTTCTGGCGGATCGAACCTGGCATCGATCTCGATCCCGATATCCCGGAGCAGATGCAGACCGCGCTCGCACTGATGGGCAAGTTCGATCAGGACAAGGGCATCGCCGATATCGAGGCGACGATCCGCTTCGCGCGCGAGAAAGTGGGCGGCGGCAAGGTCGGTGCGGTCGGCTATTGCCTTGGCGGTCGGCTGGCTTTCATGACGGCGGCTCGCACCGATGTGGACGCGAGCGTCGGCTATTACGGCGTCGGGATCGACGGCCTACTCGGCGAGAAGCACGCAATTGCCCGCCCGGTGCTGCTGCACGTGCCGGTCGAGGATCATTTCGTCGACAAGGATGCGCAGGGGCGGATGCACGCCGGGCTGGACGATCATCCCAAGGTCACCCTGTACGATTATCCGGGTGAAGATCACGGCTTCGCGACCGAGATCGGCGCGCGGCGATCCGAGGCGGCAGCCAAGCTGGCGGACGAGCGGACAGCAAAATTCTTCGCCGAGCATCTGGGTTAATCGCTCGGCCCCGTAAAATCCGTTTTCGCTGAGACTGTCGAAGGGCGTTTCCAATTACGCGAACGCTTCGACAGTGTCAGCACGAACCGAAGGAGCTGAACTCAGCCGATCACCGAACCGACGAGCGGATGCACGTCGTGCCAGCCTTCGAAGATCATCTTGCCGGCAACATACAGGATGATGACCAGGCCGACCCAGGCGATCCAGCGATAGCGTTCGATATATTTGGCGATGATATTCGCCGCGACGCCCATCAAAGCGACCGACAGGATCAGGCCGATGACCATGATGCCGGGATGCTCGCGCGCGGCGCCGGCCACGGCCAGGACGTTGTCGAGGCTCATCGACACATCCGCCACCGCGACGGCCCAGGCGGCGGCGATGAAGCTCTTGGCCGGACGGATGCCGCTCGTTTCGTCGCCGTCCACTTCCGGGGAGCCGCCGGGCTGGTCCTTGGGACGCAGCTCGCGATACATCTTCCACGCCACCCAGAGCAGCAGCAGTCCACCGCCGAGGACGAGGCCGTAATGCTTGAAGCTCTCCAGGCCGTAGAGCACCGCGACCGCGAAGACGACGCGCAGGATGAGCGCGGCGAGGATACCGATCGCGATGACCTTCTTGCGCTGATCGGCCGGCAGGCCCGCGGCAAGCGCGCCGACGATAATCGCATTATCCCCGGCCAGCGCCACGTCGAGCAGGACAACGGTGGCGAACGCGGTCAGCGCAGAAGCGGTGGCGATGTTGGCGAAATCGCTGACGATGTGATTCCACAGCCAGTTCAACGACATCGGTTCGACTGCCGGGGTCGCGGCGGCGGAGAGCAGGGCGATGAGGCTCAAAGGATCGACTCCGCGAAATAAGTGACGGTCGGCATGGGATCATGGAATTCGTGCGGCATGTCGCGCCATTTTGCATATCGATCGGATGGGCGGAAGCCATCGCGACGGGACGCGATATCCTGCCGCATCACGATCAGCAGATGGCAACCGGTTCGTTTGGCGGCGGGACGCACGTCCCGCGACATGAGCCCGAAGGAAGTTGCGACCAGCGGTCGGGCTTTCAGCCCGCCGCCCGAGCCGGTGCGAATCCGGGATTAGCTCGCGCTAATCCTCGCCGCACTCGGCTACTGGTTCATGCTCTCGAAGAAGTCTTCGTTGGTCTTCGAATCCTTCATCTTGTCGAGCAGGAACTCCATCGCGTCGATCGTGCCCATCTGCATGAGGATGCGGCGCAGCACCCACATCTTCGACAGCTTGACCTTGTCGACCAGCAATTCGTCCTTGCGCGTGCCGGACTTGCCGACGTCGAGTGCCGGGAAGACGCGCTTGTCGGCGACCTTGCGATCGAGCACGATTTCCGAGTTACCCGTGCCCTTGAATTCTTCGAAGATGACCTCGTCCATGCGGCTGCCGGTATCGATCAGCGCGGTCGCGATGATCGAGAGCGAGCCGCCTTCCTCGATGTTGCGCGCGGCACCGAAGAAGCGCTTCGGACGCTGCAGCGCGTTCGCATCGACGCCGCCGGTCAGCACCTTGCCCGACGAAGGCACGACGGTGTTGTAGGCTCGGCCCAGGCGGGTGATCGAATCGAGCAGGATCACCACGTCCTTCTTGTGCTCGACCAGGCGCTTGGCCTTTTCGATCACCATCTCGGCGACCTGCACGTGGCGCTGTGCCGGTTCGTCGAAGGTCGAGGAGACGACCTCGCCCTTCACGCTGCGCTGCATGTCGGTCACTTCTTCCGGACGCTCGTCGATCAGCAGGACGATCAGGAACACTTCCGGATGATTTTCGGAAATGGCGCGGGCGATGTTCTGCAACATCACCGTCTTGCCGACGCGCGGCGGCGCGACGATCAGCGTGCGCTGGCCCTTGCCCTGCGGCGAGACGATATCGATGACGCGCGCGCTCTTGTCCTTCTGCGTCGGATCGAGCGTGTCGAGCGTCAGCTTCTGTTCGGGGTAGAGCGGGGTAAGATTGTCGAAATTGACGCGGTGACGCACCGCATCGGGATCGTCGAAATTGACCTTCGACGGCTTCACCAGGGCGAAATAGCGTTCACCATCCTTCGGCCCACGGATTTCGCCCTCGACCGTATCACCGGTGCGCAGGCCGAACTTGCGGACCTGATTGGGCGAGACATAGATGTCGTCGGGGCCGGCGAGATAGTTGGACTGTGGCGAGCGCAGGAAGCCGAAACCGTCGGGCAGCACCTCGATGGTGCCCTCGCCCATGATCATCTCGCCCTCTTCGGCCTGGACCTTGAGGATGGCGAACATCAGATCCTGCTTACGCAGCGTCGAAGCGCCTTCGACACCGAGCTCTTCGGCCATGCTGACCAGTTCGGCCGGCTTCTTGTTCTTGAGGTCTTTGAGATGCATGGGGCTAGCGTCCGGCTCGTCTGGGATTTGGCATCGGTACTTTTCCGCGAAGGACTCAGCGGGTCGATGCTGGAGGGAGGATGCCGGGTCGCGAGAACCGCATTTCCGACATTGATGCGACCTAAGAGGGGGTCGCTCGCAAGTCAACTGTGCCCGACTTTATTCCCGGCAACCGTTCGGGCCGAGCCTGTCGAAGCCCAGGCGCGTACCCTTCGACACGCTCAGGGCGAACGATGCGTGAAAGATGTCTTAGAGTTTCAGAACGGCTTTACCGCCACCAGCACGACGATGATCGTCGCCGCGACCGCCGGCACCTCGTTCAGCATGCGCAACTGCTTGCCGGTCAAGGTGGGCTTCCCTGCCGCCAGTTTCCTCGCATAGCCGACCGCCCAGCCGTGATAGCCGCTGAGCGCCAGCACGAAGAGCAGCTTGCCGTGCAGCCAGGCCTCGCCCCAATGCTGCCCGATCGTCGCCAGCGTGAGGCCGAGCAGCCACACGACGATCATCGCCGGCGTCAGGATGATCGAGCGCAATTTGCCCTCGCGCGTCACCCACAAGGCGGCTTCATCGGTTCGGCCGGCGGCGAGTGCCTCCTGATGGTAGACCAGATAGCGCGGCAGCATGAACAGGCCGGCCATCCAGAAGATCACGAAGATGATATGGCCCGCGAGATACCAATTATACGCCACGACCATTCGCTCCATCATCTCATCCGCACCCGCGCCAACAGCTGCTCGACATGGGCGATCGGCGTATCGGGAAGGATGCCGTGGCCCAGATTGAAGATATGCGGACGATCGGCGAACGCCGCAAGCACACGGTCGATCGCATCGTCCAGCGCCGCCCCGCCGGCGATCAGCGCGAGCGGATCGAGATTACCCTGCACCGGCATATCCTTTGGCACGAACCGATCGGCCCATGCCGGATCGACAGTCTCGTCCAGCCCGAGCGCATCGACGCCCGTTTCGCGCGCATACGCGGGCAGCTTGCCGCCGGCGCCCTTGGGGAAACCGATGATCGGTGTCTCCGGATGGCGCGCCTTCAGTCCTGCGACGATCGCCGCATTGGGCGCGATCACCCAGCGCTCGAACTGCGCCGGGCTGAGCGAACCCGCCCAGCTGTCGAACAATTGCACCGCCTCGACGCCGCTTTCGATCTGCGCGGAGAGATAGTCGATGGTCAGCGCGGTGATCGCATCGATGATCTCGGCGAAGGCAAGCGGGTCGCCGTACGCCGCGCGGCGCGTTTCGCCCTGGTCCTTGCTGCCCTGTCCGGCGACCATATAGGTCGCGACCGTCCAGGGGCTGCCCGCAAAGCCCAGGAAGGTGGTTTCGGGGGGCAGAGCACCTGCGACCCGCGCGACGGTAGCGTAGACCGGCTCCAGCCGCTCCGGCACCGCCTGCAAGCTCGTCAGCGCCGTATTCACGAGTGCGGGTGCCAGTCGCGGTCCTTCGCCCACACCGAAGCTCAGATCCTGGCCGAGCGCCCATGGTACCATCAGGATGTCCGAAAACAGGATCGCGCCGTCGAACCCGAACCGACGGATCGGCTGCAACGTCACTTCCGCCGCCGCTTCCGGATCGGTGGCGAGCGCGAGGAACCCGCCCTTGTCTGCCCGAAGCGCACGATATTCGGGAAGATAGCGTCCCGCCTGTCGCATCAGCCAGACCGGGGGAGTCGCCCGGCGTTCACCCTTCAATACGCCGAGCAGGGCTTTGGTCGGGTGGGGAGATTCAGATGTTATCGACAAGCTGGCCGAGCCCTTACTTCTATAAAGAATTAGAATCTTAGAGAGGTTGTAGCAGTTGTTGGCGCGTGGATGCCGGGGCTTATGCGTTCGTCCCCGAAATGCCAACAGCTTGACCGGAGCGGGCGCACGCAGCGCTCGCGATTCCCGCAAATTGTCCCCGTTATCCACAGCCTGTGGGCGGAACCGGCGGGTGGGGACGGGATTGTGGACAAGTCGGCGCTTATCCCCGGCTTGGCGAGGGCGTTCGCTTGCGCTAGCGATTCTGCCGATGTTGTCCACAGACCTGTCCTGACCCGTGCGGTTGCACCTTCATCTGCTGTCGGATTCGACCGGCGAGACGCTGGAGAACATCGCCAAGGCGGCGCTGGCGCAATATGACGATGTCGAGACGATCCGCCATTTCTGGCCGATGGTCCGCACCGAGGCGCATCTCGAACGCATCCTGCAGGAGATCGCGCAAAATCCGGGGCTGGTGATCTTCACTTTGGTCAACAGCACGGCGCGTGCGACGCTGGAGGCACGATGCCGCAAGCTCGGCCTTGCCGCCGTCGCGCCGCTCGACGCGGTGAACGATGCGCTGTCGGGCATGCTCGGACAGCAGGCCAAGGCCCGGCCGGGGCGACAACACGTGCTCGACGAAGCCTATTTCGATCGCGTCGATGCGATCCAGTTCACGATGGCGCATGACGACGGCATCGGCTGGGAGAATTGGGAGGAGGCGGATATCGTGCTGGCCGGCGTCTCACGCTCGTCCAAGACGCCGACCTCGATCTATCTCGCCAATCGCGGGTTCAAGACCGCGAACATTCCGATCGTGGTGGAATCTCCGCCGCCGGACACGTTGTATCGTCTGAAGAATCCGCTTGTCGTCGGGCTGACGACCAGCTCGGAACGGCTGATCCAGGTGCGGCGCAATCGCCTGCTGTCGCTCAACCAGGCGCCGGAAACGGCTTATGTCGATCATGATGCCGTCACGCGCGAGGTGGCATTTGCGCGTCGCATGTTCGCCGACAATGGCTGGCCGGTGATCGATGTCACGCGCCGTTCGATCGAGGAAACGGCGGCGGCAATCATCGCTCTGGTACAGGAACGGCGCGGCGACGAGGGTAGCGGGGCGGCGGACGACGAATGAGTCTCAAGGTGATCCTGGCATCGCAGAGCGCCTCGCGTCGTACGATGCTGGAGGCGGCCGGCGTGCCGTTCTCGGCCATGTCGGCCGGGGTGGACGAGGACGCGGCGAAGGCGGGGTTGCGCGATCTCAATGCGCGCGATCTCGCTGACGCTTTGGCCGAGCTGAAGGCGCTCAGGGTGTCGGGTCGTGAACCGGATGCCTTGGTGCTCGGCAGCGATTCCGTCGTCGCGCTGGAGGACGGCACCTTGCTCGACAAGCCGGAGACGCGCGATCAGGCGGCCCAACATCTGCGCCTGATGTCCGGCAAGCGTCACGAACTGGTCAGCGCCGCGGTGATCGCCGAGGGGTGCAAGCCGATCTGGCGCGTGGTCGATCGTGCCAAGATGTATGTCCGGCCGTTGTCCGATGGCTTTATCGAAACCTATCTCGATGCCGAATGGCCGGCGATCTCCGGCTGTGTCGGCTGTTACCGCATCGAGGGGCCGGGCGCGCAATTGTTCGCGCGGATCGAGGGCAGCCAGTTCACCGTGCTGGGGCTGCCATTGCTGCCGGTGCTCGATTATCTGCGGGTGCGGGGAATATTGGCGTCATGACGAAAGCCTATGCCGAGGTGATCGGCGATCCGATCGAGCATGCCAAATCGCCGCTGATCCACAATTTCTGGCTGGACGCTTTGGGCATCGATGCCGAGTATCGCGCGACCCAGGTGGCGGCGGAGGATCTCGGGGGCTTTTTCGAGCATCGCAAGGCCGATCCGGCGTGGCGCGGCTGCAACGTCACCATCCCGCACAAGCTTGCCGCGCTCGATCATGTCGCCGATCCGGGCGACGTGCGCGCGTCGATCGGCGCGATCAATACGGTGTTCCGGGGCGAGGATGGCGGGTTCATCGGCACCAATACCGACGCCGGCGGTTTCTACACGCCGATCTCCGATCTGGATCTGGCGGGCAAGCCGGTGGTAGTGATCGGGGCGGGCGGCGCGGCGCGGGCGGTGCTGTTCGCGCTGTCGCGGATCGGGGTCGGTCCGGTCACGATCCTCAACCGCAATGTGCTGAAGGGCGCGGCGTTGCTGTCCGCGTTTGGGTTGAAGGGCAAGGCGCTGCCGCTCGGCCATGCGATCCCGGCCGCCGCCCTGCTCGTCAACACCAGCGCGCTGGGTATGGCGGGGCAGCCGCCGCTGGAGATCGATCTGTCGCCGCTGCCGGACGATGCTCTGGTCTATGACGTCGTTTACGCCCCGCTCGAAACTCCGTTGCTGGCGCAGGCGCGCGATCGCGATCTGGATACGGTCGACGGGCTGGAGATGCTGGTCGGGCAGGCAGCGGTGGCGTTCGAACTGTTCTTCGGTGCCGAACCGCCACGCGATCGCGACGAGGAGTTGCGCGATCTTTTGACGTCATGAAGATGATGCGCCGGTGATCATTCTCGGCCTCACCGGATCGATCGGCATGGGCAAATCGACCGTGGCGCAGATGTTTGCCGACCGCGGCGTGCCGGTGTTCGATGCCGACGCCGCCGTGCACCGGCTGCAGGGCAAGGGCGGGCGGTTGGTCGCGGAGATCGAGGCGCTGTTTCCTGGCACGACCGGGCCCGATGGCGTGGATCGCGCCGCGCTGGGGGCGCGCGTGCTGAACGACACGCCGGCGCTGCAGCGGCTCGAGGCGCTGGTCCACCCCGCCGTGGGCGAGGAACGCGCTGCCTTCCTCGCCGCGCATGCCGATGCGCCGCTGGTCGTGTTCGACATTCCCTTGCTGTTCGAAACCGGCGGTGAATCGCGCGTCGACAAGGTCGCGGTGGTCAGTGCCACTCCCGAAATCCAGCGTGCCCGCGTCCTTGCGCGGCCGGGCATGAGCGCGGCGCGGTTCGAATCGATTCTCGCGCGGCAGACCCCCGATGCCGAAAAACGCGCCCGCGCCGACGTCGTCATTCCGACCGATAGGTCACTGGACGAGACACGCCGCTCCGTAGACGCGGTGATCGCTTGCGTGAGCGCGGGATAGGGCTGATATTCATCGGCATGCGCGAGATCGTCTTCGACACCGAAACCACCGGATTCAGTTTCAAGGACGGCGACCGGTTGGTCGAGATCGGCTGTGTCGAATTGATCAACAAGGTCGAGACCGGGCGCAGTTTCCACGCTTATTTCCATCCCGAGCGCCCCATGCCGGCCGAGGCGCAACGCGTGCACGGGCTGAGCGACGCCTTCCTCTCGGACAAGCCGCTGTTCCATACCGGTGTCGACGATCTGCTGGAGTTCATCGGCGACGCGCCGCTCGTCGCGCACAACGCGACGTTCGATTTCGGCTTTCTCAACGGCGAACTGGTGCGCTGCGGGCGCACCGCGGTCGATCTGGCGCGGATGGTCGACACGATCGTGCTCGCCCGCGCGCGCCATCCCGGCGCCAAGCACAGCCTCGACGCCTTGTGCAGCCGCTATGGCATCGATCGCAGCCACCGCGTCGTTCATGGCGCATTGCTGGACGCGCAGTTGCTGGCTCAGGTGTATGTCGAGCTGACCGGGGGGCGGCAGATCGGCCTCACCCTCGTCAGCGAGACGATCGAGGTGCAGACCAGCTTCCAGCCCGACGCCGCGCCCGCGAAGGTGCGTCCGGCGCGGACTTTTTCGGCATCGGAGGCGGAACTTGTCGCCCATGCCGCGTTTATCGCCAAACTCACCAATCCGATCTGGGGGGTGGGCGAAGGGGGGGCCGGGGCGTCCGGTTGACGTCACTGCCAAGGACGCCCAATCTGGGTGGCCCAATAAGGAGAATGCTATGGAAATCCGGGTATCGGGCCATCAGGTCGCCACCGGCGACGCGCTGAAAACCCATGTCGAGGATCGGCTCCAGGGCATCGCCACCAAATATTTCGCACGCGCCATATCCGCGCACGTCACCTTCGGAAAAGGCCCGCACGACAGCTTCACCTGCGACATCGTGGCGCATGTGATGCACGGCCTGGTGTTGAAAGGCAGCAACGAGGGCCGCGATGCGCATGTCGCGTTCGACGGCGTCGCCGACAAGATCGAAAAGCAGCTTCGCCGCTACATGCGCCGCCTGAAGGACCGCAACGCCGGATCCGCCGTCGCGGTGCAGGAGGCCGGAGGTTACGACAATGCCGGCTACACGCTGTTCCGGGAATCGCCGGAGGATGTCGAGGCCGAGGATCATCCGCTCATCATCGCCGAGACGCGCGTCGACGTGCCCGAATCGAGCGTATCGGATGCGGTGATGATGCTCGATCTGCGCAACACCACGGCGTTGCTGTTCAAGAATAGCGGATCGGGCGCGTACAACATGGTCTATCGCCGCGGCGACGGGACGATCGGTTGGGTCGAGCCGCAGCGCGCCAGCTGATCCAAGACGCTATTCTCCGGGTCGGTTCGGCGTTAAAGGCGCTGACCGGCCCGGGGGCCGGTTCAGGGAACAGGGCCGTGGCCGACATATCATGATGACCGATTTCAGCGATCTGCTGCTGCCCGACACCGTCGTTCAAAGTGTTGCCGCAGCCAGCAAGAAGACCTTGTTGCCGCAGCTCGCCGCGATCCTCGCCGGCGCGCACGATCTCGACGCCAGGACGGTGGGCGATGTGCTGATCGCGCGCGAAAAGCTCGGCTCGACCGGTTTCGGCGGCGGCGTGGCCATTCCCCACGGCAAGCTGCCCGGTTTGACCAAGGTGGTCGGGCTGTTCGCCCGTCTGACGCAGGGAATCGATTTCCAGGCGATCGACGATCTACCCGTCGATCTGGTGTTCGTCCTGCTTTCGCCGGTCGACGCCGGGCCGGAGCATCTGAAGGCGCTGGCGCGCGTATCGCGGCGGCTGCGCGATCGGGCATTCGTCGCCAAGCTGCGCGGTGCGGGGTCGCGCGACGCGCTGTATGCTCTGCTCACCGCCGACGAAGCCCGCGATGCCGCCTGAGACCGGCGCGGTCGAAGGCGAACAGGCGCATTTTCGCGCGCTCGAGGCGCTCTATGCCGCCGCGCCGATCAACCGCCTGTTCGAATCCGCGCTGGAAATCCCCGAACGCGGCATCGCTCGGATCCATTTCCAGATCGACGAACGCTATTTCCATGCCGCCGGCGCGGCGCATGGCACGAGTTATTTCAAGATGCTCGACGATGCCGCCTTCTATGCCGCCAACAGTCTGGTCACCGATCGCTTTATGCTCACCACCGCATTCAACCTGCTGCTGACCAAGCCGTTGAAGGCGGGGCCGGTGATCGCCGAGGGGCGCTGGATTAGCGGGCAACGTCGCGTGTTCGTCGCCGAGGCGCGACTGATCGACGCCGAGGGCGACGAAGCGGCGCGCGGCACGGGCACATTCATGAAGTCGCGCATTCCGCTCGCCGGCTTGCCGGGATACCGCGCCACCCGATGAGTGCGCGCCTGCCCAGCGCCATGCTCGTCAGCGCGCTGCTGCGGCGGGTCAACGATGCCGGCGGGATGGGCATGATGCTCGCACGGGGCGATTCGCAAGGCGGTGGCATTCTAATTATCGCGTTGGAAAACAATGCTAATCCGCGCGCTTTGGAGCGTGGCATCGGGCCCGACGGACAGGTGACGCTGATCGCCTGGACGCCGCCGGATAGGGAGGATCGTCGCCAGATCACCGACTATTGGCTACGTCGGCGGCAAAACGATCCCGATCTGTGGGTGATCGAACTGGACATCCCGTTTGTCGAACGGTTCGCCGCTGAAACGATCCTCGCCGATTGACGTGTTGCGGTGCACCATGCAGGAGCACCGGATTGTCAAAAGCGTTGTGTCGAAGCGGGTGCGATCCGGGTCGATTACGCAGTCGGGGGGCTCGCCCGGACGATCGCTCCATTCAGGGTGGAGATCGCGATCGCTTCCGCGCACCAACCGCATAATATGAAGTCTGAATGTCGTTTCTTCAACGCGCCGCGACCTTTGCGGCGATGACGCTCGGAATGGTCACCATGATCGGTGCCAGCACTCCGGGCTTCGCATATCAGCGCAATCATGGGGTAAACGCGGCCGAACCGGCAATCGTTCCCGTGCCCGCACAGATTCCTGCCGAGACCGATACGCTTTCTCCAGCTCTGCCGGCCGCCGAGCCTGCGGTTGCCCAGTCCGATCAGGACGTCGTTCAGGACGATGGCGGTTATGAGAGCCTTTCCGCCGCCGTCGCCGATCAGGACACGCCGGCGGATCTGAACCAGGATCTCACCTGCCTCGCCGGCGCGATCTACTTCGAATCGAAGGGCGAACCGCTTTCGGGCCAGCTCGCCGTCGCCGAAGTGATCATCAATCGCGCCAAGTCGGGCCGCTTCGGCTCGTCGATCTGCGGTGTCGTCAAGCAGCGTGGCCAATTCTCGTTCGTACGCGGCGGCCAGATCCCCGCAGTCGCCAACAACCGCGATTATCGCACCGCTGTCGCCGTCGCTCAGGTCGCGATGGGCGACGATTGGGAAAGCCCCGCGCCCGACGCGCTGTATTTCCATGCCCGCCGCGTCTCGCCGAGCTGGCGGATGCAGAAGGTCGCGGCGATCGGAAATCATGTCTTCTACCGCTGAAACAGCGGTTTGGACTTTACCTGTTCGTGTAATGTTCTAGATCGGGCGGATGCTGTCGCGTCCGCCCGATTCCTGTATCGACGCCCCCGGTTCGCCGCTGTGCGCCCTCGACGTCTGTCGCGGCACGACGCGGATGCTGTTGCGGCACGATCTCGTCGCGATGGGCGAGGTGCCGCTGGACGGCGGGCGCCGGGCCGACCTGATGGCGATAGATGCGCGGGGTCAGATCGTCATCGTCGAGATCAAGGTGTCGCGCGCCGATCTGCTCGGCGACGGAAAATGGACCGACTATCTCGGACATTGCGATCGGTTCTACTGGGCGATTCCCGCCGGTTTCGACGCGTCGCCGCTGGAAGGTTCGGCGTTCCTGCCCGAACGTACCGGAATCATCGTCGCAGATCGCTATGACGCCGCGATCGTACGCGAGGCGCATAGCGACCCGCTGCCGGCCGCGACGCGCAAGCGTTGCACGTTGGCCTTCGCCCGACGGGCGGGGCGGCGGTTGATCGGGGCGATCGATCCCGATGCGGACGGCCTGACCTGGCCGTAAGGTTTGCGTTCGAGCCATGCCTAACCCCGCTCGCCCCGAGCGTGTCGAAGGGCATGTTCGGGGCACGTGCTTCGACAGGCTCAGCGCGAACGGCAAAAGTTTTAACTGACAGCCTTTAGAATTTGGGTCCTGCCACCGCCGCGCGCTTCGCCTTTGGCGCTTCCGCCAGTTCCTTGGCCACAGCCGGCGAACGCGCATCCAGCTTCGCATAATCGCGTGCCGACTGACCGGAGAGCAGATCGGGCTGGTCGGGATCCGCACCGGCGGTGAGCAGGGTGTGGATCATCGCCAGATCGCGGCGACGCACCGCGACGATCAGAGCCGTCTCGCCATTGGAATTGCCGTAATTGACGTTCGCCCGGCCCGCGATCAGCTTCTCGACCAGGTCGTTCCGCCCACGGCTTGCCGCCAGCACGATCGGCGCGGTGCCGGCATTGTCGCGCACATTGGGATTGGCCCCGCGAGACAGGAGATAGGTGAGATAGGTGCCGTTGCCGTTCTGAATCACGATGTGCAGCGCGGTCTCGCCGTTGCTCACCGACCGCGTGTTGATCACCGTGGTGCCGGGCTTGTTCAGCGCCTCCTCGACATCGTTGCCCTTCTCGTTCTTCACCGCATCGAGGAATTTGTAGCCTTCGGATTGTTGCTGGGCCGAGGCGATGCCCGGTGCGGCGGCGATAAGGGCGGCGGCGAGTGCGATGCGAATGGATTTTGCGACCATCGTGACGGAAACCTCGGCAGAGTATGGAACGGGATTTGCGGGCCTGAACGTCGCCCAACTTGCGTCCCCGCCCTTAACAGATCATGGCTGGCGGCGCCATGAACCAGATCGTCCGTCTGGCCGCCGCGCTGTCGATCGCGTGTCTGCCCATCGCCTGTTCCAGCCCTTCCGCACCCGCCGCCAGCCCGCCGCTGGAAGGTGCGCGGATCGGCGGCCCGTTCGCGCTGACCGATCAGGACGGCAAGCCCGCGACCGAGCGCACATTCGCCGGCAGATATGCGATCATGTATTTCGGCTACACCTTTTGCCCCGACGTCTGCCCGGTCGACATGCAGAATATCGCCTCCGGCCTGCGAACGTTCGAAAAGAGCGATCCCCAACTCGCAACCAAGGTGGTGCCGGTGTTCGTGAGCGTGGATCCGGCGCGCGATACGCCCGCCGTGCTCAAGCAGTTCGTCGGCAATTTCCATCCACGCCTGGTCGGACTGACCGGGAGTGACCAGGCGATAGCCGCCATCGCCAAGGCCTATGCCGTCTATTACAAGAAAGGCGATGTATCGCCGGATGGCGGATACATGATGGATCACAGCCGCGTCGCCTATCTGATGAGCCCGGAGGGCAAGCCGCTCGCCTTGCTGCCGAGCGAGGGCACGCCCCAGGCGATCGCCACCGAACTGAAGCGCTGGGTCCGTTGAGCGACAATTTCTGGGAGACCAAGCGTCTCGAGGACCTCGATCGCGGGCAATGGGAAGCCTTGTGCGACGGGTGCGGCAAATGCTGCCTGCACAAGCTGGAAGATGAGGAAACCGGCGAGCTGCTGACGACAAACGTCTCATGCAAGTTGCTCGATCGGCGCAGCGCGCAATGCTCCAACTACAAGCATCGCTTCGCCTTCGTCAGCGAGTGCGTGCGGCTCACGCGCGACAATGTGCGTGAGATCGACTGGCTGCCCAGTACCTGCGCCTATCGCCTGCGCCGCGAGGACGAGCCCTTGCCGCGCTGGCATTATCTCGTCTGCGGCGACCGGGAGGCGGTGCACCGCGCGGGCGAGTCGGTGCGCGGCTGGACGGTGTCCGAGGTCGATGCCGGAGAGCTGGAGAATCACATCGTCGATCGGCGGTTGTGACGGCAATGTCGTCGGGCGAGATCGAGGTGGTGCGCAACGCGCGGTCGCGGCGGGCCAAGCTGTCGGTCGATCCGGCGAGCGGGCGCGTTCGCCTGACCCTCCCGCCGCGCGCGCCGCTGAAGGCTGCGTTGCACTGGGCGCAGGAGCAGCAGGCCTGGATCGACCGGCAGCGCGCGCGCCTGCCCCGGGCGCGGCCCTTCGCGCCGGGCGCCGCCGTGCCGTTCGATGACGTCATGCTGTCGATCGTGTGGGACGGGGCCGCACCGCGCCGGATCGTGCGCGACGGGGAGGAATTGCGCTGCGGCGGGCCGAGCGAGGGCCTGGCGCGGCGGATCGAGACCTGGCTAAAGCGCGAGGCGTTGCGTGTGCTGAGCGCGGAGACGGCGGAGTTCGCCGCGAAAGCGGACGTCACCGTTGCGCAGGTCTCGATCGGCGATCCCAAGGGGCGTTGGGGCAGTTGCAGTGCGTCTGGGGTGATCCGCTACAGCTGGCGGCTGATCCTCGCCCCCGCCTTCGTGCGCCGATCGACCGTCGCGCACGAGATCGCGCACCGCGTGCACATGAATCACGGCCCGGATTTCCATGCGCTGGCCGATGCGCTGACCGAGGGTCATCCGGAAGACTCGCGCGCCTGGCTTCGGGCCAATGGCGCGGCGCTTCACTGGTTCGGGCGCGACTCCTGAGCACGGTCCGACGGCCGCTCCGGCGGCGGTGCGGCGGCCGGTGTGCGCGACGTGGGAGCGGGGCGCGGCGGGGCGTTGCGATCGAGCACGCGATCGATCCATTGCTGGTCGAGCTTTTCCGAAGGCGGCGCAGTCGTGGTGGTGGTCGTCGTCGTGCCGGCGGCGGGCGGAGCGACGGGGTTGCCGTCGGCATCGACCTGCGGGTCGCCCTGCCCAGGTTGCGCGCCCGGATCGACCGGATTGCCGTCGGCATCGACGAACAGGCCGTTGTCGGCCTGGCCGAAATAGCTCTCCTCGTCCGGCTCGAGTTGCCATTCCGGCAGCGTCACCTTGGTGTCGAATTCCTCGATCGGGCGGTTGGCGACGGCGGGCCTCATGAACGCGGCGAACGCCCGGGCCGGCGCGGTGCCGCCCTGCAGGCCGGGCACGACGCGCGCGTCGTCACGGCCCATCCACACGCCGGTGGTGAGGCCCGAGGAGAAACCGACGAACCAGCCGTCCTTGTTCGACGTGGTCGTACCGGTCTTGCCCGCGACCGGACGGCCGATCTGCGCGGCCTTGCCGGTGCCGGTGTTGACCGCGGTCTGCAACAGGTCGGTCATCTGCGCCGCCACGTACGGGGCGACCAGCACATGGCTGCGATCGACCTGCTGCTGATAGATCGTCTCGCCCTGCGCCGTCACCTTCGTGATGCCGTAGGGCGTCACTGCCACGCCCTTGTTGGCGACGCTGGCGAAGGCGCGGGTCATGTCGATTAGGCGCACGTCGCTGGTGCCCAGCACCATGGCCGGATGCGTGTCGATCGGCGTCGAGATGCCGAAACGCTGCGCCATCGCGGCGACGGTGCCGAAGCCGACCTCCTGCCCTAGCTTGGCCGCGACGGTGTTGACCGAATAGGCGAAGGCGGTGCGCAGCGTCATCGCGCCGCGATTGGCGCCGGAGGAATTGCGCGGGCTCCAGCCGTTGATCGTCACGGGTTCGTCGACCACATTGTCCTCGGCCTTGTGACCCGCCTCCAGCGCGGCGAGATACACGAACAATTTCCACGCCGATCCGGGTTGGCGGACGGCTTGGGTGGCACGGTTGTAGATCGAGCTGACATAATCCGTGCCGCCGACCATCGCGCGCACCGCGCCGTCGCGATCGATAGATACCAGAGCGCCCTGCGCGCCCTTCGGCGCGTTGGCCTGGACCGCGGCATCGGCGGCGCGCTGCATGTTCAGGTCGAGCGTCGTCCACACCTCGAGCGGCCGGCTGGTCTCGTCGATCAGCACTTCCAGTTGCGGCAACGCCCAGTCGGTGAAGTAGCGGACGCTGTTCTGCTTCGGCTCGGGGGCGAGCGTCACGCTCTTGGGATCGGCGGCGGCGGCCTGTGCGGGCGTGATGCTGCCGGTCTCCTGCATCAGCTTGATGACCACGCCGGCGCGGCCGATCGCGGCCTCGGCATCGGCGGTGGGCGAATAACGCGACGGCGCCTTCACCAGCCCGGCGATCACCGCGGCCTCGTTGAGCGACAGCGATTCGGCGCCATGGCCGAAGAATTTGCGCGACGCGGCGTCGATGCCGTACGCGCCACCGCCAAAATACACCTTGTTGAGGTACAATTCGAGGATCTGATCCTTGCTGAACTTGCGTTCCATCGCCAGCGCCAGGATCGCCTCGCGCGCCTTGCGGCTGACATCGTATTTGTTCGACAGGAAGATCGTGCGCGCCACCTGCTGCGTGATCGTCGACGCACCCTGCAGGCGCCGCCCGGTGCCGCGATACTGGAACGCCAGCTTGGCGGATCGGGCGAGCCCGATCGGATCGACGCCGAGATGCGAGCGGAACCGACGATCCTCGACCGAGACCATCGCATCGCGCATCACCGCCGGGATCCGGTCGTAGGGCAGCCATTCGCCGTAACTCGGGCCAAGCGAGACGATCACCGTGCCGTCGGCGGCATGAACGCGGATCATCTGGCCGTTGGGCGAGGATTTCAGTTCGTCGAAACTCGGCAACTGCGCGCGCGCGACATAGATCGCGACGACCACGCCGATCAGCGCGAGCACGCCAAGCCCGATCAGCACCTGGATCGTGCGCACGAAACGGCGACGCCAGGGCGAGCGGGTCTTGAGACTGGATTTGGGGGAGGGTGCGCGGGCCATATGAAGCGCCGATACGGATAGGCGTTATACGTGAGGTGAACAAGCGCCCGGACAGAGATGATTTTTTGACGTCACCGGGGCGGCGCGACGTGCCCGATCCGGGTGGCGCGGGCGATGGTGTCGACCAGCATCGGACTGGTCCGTGCCAGCGGCAGGAGCGCGCGCGCGATGCCCGGGCGTTCGGCGGCGGCGCGAATCCACCCGGCAAGCCCGATCGGCCGCGCCAGATCGCGCGCCAGCCGCCGCTGGAACATCGTCGCGGCGGCGGGGCCACCGCTGCCATAGGCATCGGCGGCGCGGATGCCGCTGGCGATGGCGATGCCCATCCCCTCTCCGGCGAGCGAGGGGATCACCCCGGCCTGATCGCCCAAACGGAACAGCCCGGCCTCGCCCGCCTGCACGCGCCAGCCATAGGGAACGTTGGCGACGGCATCGATCGCGCCGCCACTGCGATAAGCGAGGCGTTCGGCGAGGCGCGGGCTTTCCACGCCGAGCGCCGTCAGCAGCGTCTCCGGATCGCCCGCCTCGGTCAGGCGCGATCGGTGAACCGCCATGCAGAGGTTGGCGGTGCCGTCTTCCTGCAGCACGATCCCAGCATAGCCGCGGTCGAACAGATGCAGCTCGATCGCTTCTCCGATCAGGCGGTCGAGTGCCGGCGCTGGGCCGAGCCGGACGCGCAGGCCCAGCGTCGGATCCGCCCCGCGTGCCGCCTCGGGTCGGGCGAGGCCGCGCACGTCGTGCTTGCCACTGGCGAGGAACAGCGCATCCGCCTCCAGGATCGTCCCGTCCTGAAGTCGCGCCGCGCGACTCGTCGTCTCCTTGACCGTTACGCCGCGTTCGATCGCCGCCCCGGCCTTGGCCGCCCGGGCGAGCATCAGCGTGTCGAGATGGCGGCGCGACACGCCGTGCGCCGGGTGGGGCAGACGCGCTTCCGCCACGCGGTCGCCTGTGAAGAGGCGGACGCTGGAGACGCGCGCCGGGCCGAGCGCTTCGGGTTCGATCCCCAGGCTGGCGAGCGATTCGAGCGTGCGCCAGCTGAGGAACCCGCCGCAGATCGCATCGCCCGTCTCGCGGCTGCGCTCGATCAGCAGATGTGGCGTGCCCGCGCCGGCAAGGCGGATCGCCGCGCTCGCCCCCGCCGGGCCGCCGCCCAGGATCAGAGCAGGTGTTCGACGCATAACCGGAACGGGAAGACGCGGGTGATCCGGGCACGGGAAATCCCGGCCTCGGCGAGGATCGGTGGCCATTCGTCCGGGCGATAGGAGCGCGCGATCGACAGTTGCCCGTCATGCCGCACGATCGGGTGCCAGCCGAACAGACGCGCAAGGATCGGAAAGCCGCGATATGCGAAGCCGTGGCGGTGCAGATCGTTGATCAGCCAGCCCTTCGCCGAGTGCCCCGCCATGAAGCGCAGGAACGCGACCAGTTGATCCTGCGTCATGTGATGCGCGACCAGACTGCTGACCACGAAATCGAACGGACCCGCCTGATCGGCATAATCGCCGGTGACCCAGCGGATCGGCAGGCCCGGCGGGGTATGCGCACGCGCGGCACGCTCGCTTCGCGGATTGAGATCGACGCCGACCAGATCGGCCTCCAGCCCGCGTTTATGTGCCCAGCGCGCGATGCGGCGCAGCATGTCGCCATCGCCGAACCCGACGTCGAGCAGGCTGAACCGTGTCATCCCCTCAGTGCCGCGCGCGAGAAAATCGAGCGTCGGCCGGCCCGCCATCGTCACGACGTTGACCCGCGCCAGATCGCCGACCACGGCGGCATAGGTCTCCGCCGCAAGATCGTCGGCGTCCATCAGCTCCTCGGCGATGGCGCGCCGCGCGAGGGTCACGACAAGCTCCGAAAGGCGAAACCCTCGGCGGCGAGGCCGGGCCCGAACGCGAGTGCCACGCCGTCGCGAACCGGCGGTCCGTCCAGCAGCCGGGCGAGCGCGAACATCAACGTCGCGGACGACATATTGCCATTCTCCGCCAGCACCGCACGCGAGGCCGCCAGCGCCTCGGGCGGCAGGTGCAGGCTGTTTTCCACTGCGTCGAGGATCGATCGGCCGCCGGCATGCACCGCCCAGCCGTCGATCTCGGTCGGCATGCGCCCGCCCGTGGCGGCCCGCGCGAAGTCCGGATCGGCCAGCCCGGCGGCGATCCGGCCCGGCACCTCGCCCGACAGGTGCATCGCGAAGCCGCGATCGGTGATGTCCCAGCGGATCAGCGCATCCGAGTCCGGCAAGGTCGTCGCGAACGGCTGGCCGAGCGCGAAGCCGGCCGGATCCGCCGTCACCAGCGCCGCCGCGGCCCCGTCGCCGAACTGCAACATCGCGAGCAGCGGTTCGATCGCGGGATTGTCCTGCAGATGCAGCGTCGAGAGTTCGACGCATACGACCAGCACGCGCGCATCGGGTTCCGACCGCACGATATGTCGCGCGCTGCGCAAGGCGGCGACGGCGGCATAGCAGCCCATGAAGCCGATCAGCAGCCGTTCGACCGAAGGTGCCAGGCCGATGCGCTTCGCCACGATCTGGTCCACGCCCGGCGCGACGAAGCCGGTGCAGCTGGCGACGACCAGATGCGTGATCTCGCCCAACGGCTGGCGGGCGCGCAGCGCATCGATGGCGGCCACGGCAAGATCCGGCGCCGCCGTGGCATAAATCCGCATCCGCTCGGCCGTGCCCGGCAGGATGGCATCCGCATAGAAACCGCCCCGATCGACCGGCGATCCACCATCCTCGCCGATCGGCAGGATCGACCAGCGATGGCCGATTCCCGCGCGTGCCGCCATCCGGTCGAACAGCTTCGCCTCGCGTGGATCGCCGAGCCGCGCCCGTGCCCAGCCGATAAAGGCGTGGTGGATGTCGTGTTCCGGCACGGCGGTGCCGATCGCGTTGAGATAGGATTCAGACCGTGACGTTAGGGGCAAGAAGCGGCTTTCAGGCGCGCGAGGGTTCGGCCCTTGCGTCGTTCCCTACAACGCTACTCCTTTGCTCTCGATCCGCCAGCGCGAATATGGTCCGCAGCCACCGGGATCTATAGCGCCAGATCGGCGGCGATATTGCCGATCGTCGGGATCGGCGTGCCCGCGTGCATCACCGAGCCGCCCCGCACCCATTGTCCTGATATCGCCGAACGTGCACATCATCGCTTGATGCAATTTGGCACATTCGGGGATCGGACGCCTTGGCCATGACACGCGATCAGCGAGAGCAGCCTGTTCGGCCGGTGAAGACGCCGACGGTCCTGACGGACCTGCTCGACGGCTATGACTGGTCGCGCGACATGGTCGGCGAATCCGGCGACGCCGTGTATCGGCTGCGGAAGACTGGGGTCGCGCCGGATCTGTTTCTCAAGCGCGCGCCCGCCATATCCGTTCGGGACGTCGCGGGCGAGATGGTACGGTTGCAGTGGCTGCGCGATCATATCGCCGTTCCGGCCGTTCGGGCCTTTTTCGCCACGCCGGACGAGGCATGGCTGCTGATCACCGCCTTGCCGGGCAAGACCGCCTATCAATGGCTGGAATCCTGTCCCGATCAGCGACCCGCGATCGTCGACCGGCTCGCTCGCCTGTTGCGATGCCTTCATGCGATCCCGGTCGCAAGCTGCCCGTTCAACAGCGATCACCAGCTGCGGCTCGGCGAAGCGCGTTGGCGCATCGATCGCGGATTGGTGGATGTCGACGATTTCGATGTGGAACGTGCCGGCTGGTCGGCGGAAGCGGTGTGGGTTGCCATGACGGAGGTGTTGCCGATGGCGCCGGATCCGGTGGTGACCCATGGCGACTTCTCGCTGGACAACATCCTGCTGGCGGATGGCGCGGAAGCGGGGTGCATCGATGTCGGCAGGGCAGGCGTGGCCGACCGGTATCAGGACCTCGCCATCCTATGGCACGGCCTCGCCGAATTCGGTACGGCTCTGCAGCGGCGGCTGTTCGACAGCTACGGCATCGCCGAACCCGACGAGCGAAAGATCCGGTTTCATCTGATGCTGGACGAACTCTTTTGAGGCCGGCCTAAGCCTCGTCGCCGTCAGTGCCGATCGGCGTCGACCCTGTCGTATTCGTCCGAAATATCCTTGGGGACGTCGCTATAGCTGTCCCAAGGCAGGTCCTTGCGCAGCGTCAGCGACCACCGTTCGAGCCATTCTATCCCGTCCTTCCCGGCATAGGGATCTCGCGTGCGATAGGCGGGGTCGGTCATGGCCCGGGCGAGCGACACGGGCTGCAGCCTCTCGCGCTTGAGCAAGGCTGCGATGTCGTCGATGCAATCGGCGTTGAGTCGTGTCGCGTGAAGCAGCATGACATAGGCGATATCCCGCCCGAACAGGGCGTGTGCCGCGGCGCGATACCAGCGAACGGTCCTGGCGCTGTGCAGGAGATACTCGCGCCGGATGCGCTGGCGACGGGGTTCGTCGTGGCGCGCGATGGCATCGTCATACGGTTCGGCGAATTCCCAATCGTCGCCGTCGATCGTGACCGGCGCGATCCGGTAGCCGTGCGTTCGCAGCCAGCCGTCGATCTCGCGCTTCACGGCGAGCGGCGTGCCCGTCTCCAGATAGGGGTGACGAAACCATGCGAGGCGGCGGTGGCGCGCCGCCAGCAAATCCCGCGTGACCGGCTCCCCCTTGATGATGTCCGCGATATAGCCCGCCGCGCCGAGCGTGTTGGGGGATTCGTGCGAGAACGTATGGTTGCCGAGATCCATCGACGCATCGAGCCATTGCCGAAGAATCTCAATCTGCTGCGCGCGGTCGAGTTCGTCGAGCTTCGATTCGTTCACGAACCCCGTGGCGGGTATCCGGTGCCGTTTCAGCCCGCGAAGGATCATCCTGTTCAAATAGGTGACATAGGGCTGGTCGTGCAGAATGGTCAGCGCCGGAAGATCGTCGAAGGTGACGGCGATCTCCGCTCGATCGTTCCGGGCGTCGGCAAGGTAGGGAAAGGCGACGGCTGCAAGGACGACGGCTGCGAGGACGACGGCGGCACGGCACAGCGCGGCTAGGTTCGACGTCACGGCATCCCCTCGATCTATATTGCGGTCGGTCTGCTCCGTTTCATCCGCGACCGACGCTGTCCACCCCTGGCGAGCGCTCCGGACCGGGGAGATGCCGGACCGATGGCGTTTGATGTGCCTCCGGCGCCGCATGACGATCGCATGAAATCGGTGTCATCTTCCCCGCAAGACAGGAGCAGTTCAGGCTTTCGCGCGTAGGCAGATGGCGAAGGAAAGCCGGTATGCGTGCATTTTCCCTGATCATCCCGTTGCTCGCCACGATCGCCCCCGGTGCGCGTGCGGCGGCGCGAAACGATACGGCCTGGAGCAACCGCCTGACCTGGGGCGTGTCGGCGGAGCCGGCGGACGGCGCACAGCCCGGCACGGCGCGCTGGCTGGACGCGCAACTCGGGCATCCGGACGACACGCTGCCGCCCGAGATCGCCGCGCAGGTTGCGGCCATGCGCATCACCCGCCAGTCGATGGCGGCGCTGGTGGTCGATGCGGACGCGGCCAGCCGCTATGCCAACAAACTCGCCGATCCGGCCCAGCGGGATGCCGCGCGCAAGACCTATCAGCAGGACATGAACGGGCTGGCGACCGAAGCGGCGACGCGGTCGCTGCTGCGTGACATCTACGCGCCGGACCAGCTTCGCGAACAGCTGACATGGTTCTGGTTCAACCACTTCAACGTTCAGGCGCAGAAGCGCGATATCCGGCCGATGATCGCCGATTACGAGGATACGCTCCGGGCGCATGCGCTGGGCACCTTCCGCGACCTGCTCGAGGCGACGCTGAGGCATCCGGCGATGCTGCGCTATCTCGACAACGACCAGAATGCGGCGAACCACGTCAACGAAAACTATGCGCGCGAGATCATGGAGCTGCATTCCATGGGGGTGGGGTCCGATTATACGCAGAAGGACGTGCAGGAGCTGGCGCGCATCCTGACCGGCGTGGGCGTGGATCTGAACACCGCCGATCCCAAACTCAGCGCGGAGCGACGGCCGCTCTACGTCCGCGCCGGGCTGTTCGAATTCAATCCCAACCGCCACGATTTCGGCGACAAGCAGTTTCTCGGTCATACGATCAAGGGCCGGGGATTTGGCGAGGTCGAGGACGCGCTCGACCTGATCGCCAATGCCCCGGCGACGGCGCGCCACGTGTCCCGGCAGCTCGCGACCTATTTCATGGGCGACGATCCGCCCGCTGCGGTGATCGATCGCATGACCAGAACCTGGGCGCGGAGCCACGGCACCATCTCCGCGGTCCTGCGCACGATGATCCAGGCACCGAAATTCCGGCGGTCGCTCGGGACCGCGTTCAAGGATCCGGTGCAGTATACGGTGTCCGCCGTGCGGCTGATGTATGGCGACCGAACGATCGTGAATGCCCGGCCGATCATCGGCTGGCTGAACCGCATGGGCGAGGGCCTTTATGCGCACGAGACGCCCGACGGCTACCCGATCGCCGCCGCGGCCTGGACCGGGCCGGGCCAGATGTCGGTGCGCTTCGAGATCGCGCGGCAGATCGGCGGAGGTGCCGCCGCGCTGTTCAGGCCGCCCGCGCCGACGGTATCGGCTCCGGTGCTGGCCGAGATGCCACCGGCCGGATCGACCACGCCGCCACCGCTCCCCAGACTACAGGCGGCGGCCTATTACGGCGCGATCGCCCCGACCTTGGGCGAATCGACCCGAACCGCCCTCACCCAGGCCAATTCGCCGCAGGAATGGAACGCCCTGTTCCTGTCCTCGCCCGAATTCATGCGCCGCTGACGCGAACGGAGAACGGACATGTTGCTCGACCGCCGTGAACTTCTGGCCGGTGCCGTCGCGCTGGCCCCGCTCGTCGTCGCCGGCCGCGCGTTCGCCGCGCCGCAAGCCGGTAGCCGGACGCTCGTCATATTCCTGCGCGGCGCTTACGATGCGGCCAACGTCATCGCGCCGACGGGAAGCGATTTCTACCACACTTCCCGCCCGACGATCGCGCTCGGCAAGCCCGATCCGGCGGATCCCAATGCCCCGCTCGCGCTGGATGCCGACTGGAGCCTGCATCCCGCGCTCAGAGATACGATCTATCCGCTGTGGCAGAAGAAGCAGATCGCTTTCATCCCCTTCGTCGGGACGGACGATATGAGCCGCAGCCATTTCGAGACGCAGGATACGATCGAGCTGGGCCAGCCGATCGGTGGCCATCGCGATTACAATTCGGGCTTCATGGCACGGCTCGCCGCGACGCTGGGGCAGGACAAGCCGATCGCGTTCACCGATCAACTGCCTTTGTGCTTTCGGGGTGGCCCGGTCATTCCCAATGTCGCGCTCAATGCGGTGGGATCGAAGCCCGCCGTTCCGGCGAGGGACGCCGCGCTGATCGCGGCGATGTACAAGGGGCAGCGCAGCGGTGCGAACGACCTTGGCAGTTCGGTCGCCGAGGGGTTCCAGGTTCGCGACACCGTGTTCAGAACGGTCGATGAGGAAATGCGGCAGGCGAGCCGCGGCGCGGTCAGCCCCAAGGGGTTCGAGCTGTCGGCGCGGCGGATCGGACGCCTGATGCGCGATCAGTTCAATCTCGCCTTCGTCGATGTCGGCGGCTGGGACACGCACGTGAATCAGGGCGGGGCGCAAGGCTATCTCGCGACCCATGTCGGCGAACTGGGGCGCGGGCTGGCCGGTTTCGCCGACGAGATCGGGGCCCAAGCCTGGCTGACCACGACGGTGATCGTCGTGTCCGAATTCGGCCGTACCTTTCACGAGAACGGTAACAAGGGCACGGATCACGGTCACGGCAGCATCTATTGGGTATTGGGCGGCGGCGTGAACGGAGGCCGCCTGGCGGGGCCGCAGGTCGCGCTATCGCAAACGACCCTCAACCAGGGTCGCGACCTGCCGGTGCTGACCGATTACCGAGCGATGATCGGGGGGCTCGTCGCCCGGCAGTACGGGCTCGGAGCAGACCGCCTGGCCACGGTTTTTCCGGCCACCCCGCCGGTGGATCTGCACCTCCTCTGAATCTCGGCCTGCGGTAGAAGCAGACGAGCACCCGGAAGCGCGGTAGTCCTGCCGCGGCTAGACGTCCGTCTTCAATCCCTCGCGTCGCGCAGGGCTTCGAGTTCGGCCAATCGCACCGGATCGTCGGCCGCCAGCGTTTCCTCAAGATAGAAGCTGTACGGTATATCGCGCACCAGTTCTTGCGCCTCGCCGCTATACTCCAACGCAACCACCGGAAAAGCGTCTACCAGTTCACGAAGGAACGTCTTGTCCAGCGCATCAAGCTGGCTTCCGATATATTCCATAATTTCGACGGCATCGTCGGCATCGAGTTTTTCGTCATCGGCAAGATCCAGAAAAACGACGAAACTGGCAATGATACGTGCGATCTGCGTTGCTATCATGGCTTGACTACCTTGACCTTGATGTTGGTGATATTCTTCTTCTTGAGAAGTTTGAGAGCCTTGGTCTTCTGGACGGGTGTAGGAACCTCCCAAAGCCCGATGGAGCGGTGCTGCGCCAGCACTTCCGACTGACGGACCGCTTGGGCGCGCCCCCGCGCCGCGTCCCGCACTCCCCACTTGCGATCGATCATGTAATCGCCCTGCACGCCGTCGAACTTGACCGGCCGCTTCGAGCCGTCGGGCATCGTGCGAGTCAATGTCGGCGCTTGGCCTGGCCGTGCTCCGGGGGCCGAGTCATTGTAAGCTTTCCAGGGCTTGTCGCTCTTCAGATTCTCTTTCACCCAGCCGATCTGCGGCGGATCGTAGGTGACGCGAGGCCGCATTGTGCGGAGGCGGTTCAGCTGGGAAAACCTGGCCACGGCCGCCCCTGGCGCAGCGGTCAACACAACGTTCCCGGCGACGGATCCTACGGCGCGACCGATATCGCGGGCCGAGGCGTTGGCGACCGCATCCGCCGCGCGCGCAACCTGGCGACGGGCCGGTATATCCTCCACCGCTATGGCACCGTCGATCATGCCTGCGGCACTGCGAACGATATTGTAGCCGGTGGTGGCCGGGTGGGTGGTGACCGCGGAGTATATTCCCGCCGCCGTTCCCTTCGCGGCACCGTACAGTCGCTCGCCAACGCCACCGACGAATTCAGTGACCGGATTTGCCCGTTGGTTGGGGCTAGTCGTCGGAACAGGCTTGCGCGGTGCGTCGACTGAGCCACGATCGACCGCCCTGGAAGCACCTCCTGCTGACGGCCCTGCGCGCGGCGCCGGCATCTTGGGTGCTGCCGCGATCCGCGCGGGCTTGCGAGAGTCGATGCCCGGCACTCCGACAGAACGGCCCGCCGACTGACCGCCTGCGCGGTTGGCCGCACTGGCGCCGCCTGCGCCATAATGGCGTCCGGTTCCCGCGAAGGTGAATTTGCCGTCATCCGGATCGTGCCAGGGATTGTATTTGAATTCGAGGCCGTCGGGATCGGGCGTTGACGGCCGTCTGCCGGTTCGCAGCCAACGTGAAAACGCGCTTTTTCGCCTGTTGCCGGAAGTCTCGATCATGCCGCCCCACCTGTCGCTGCGGTGGGAACGTTTCAGGAACATTTTCCAACAAGTCAAGCGCGCGCGACGGCCCCCGTCCTGTTGAGGGCCTCGAATATACCAAAGATTCTATGGGAGAGTGGTGCGGCCGAGAAGACTCGAACTTCCACGGGCTTTCGCCCACAACGACCTCAACGTTGCGCGTCTACCAGTTCCGCCACGGCCGCACGTAACACTCGCCGGGCAGACCCGGCAGCTGGTAGGCGAGCGCCCCTAGCAAGCGCTTCGCCCATTGGCAAGCGCGGGTTGGGGCGGTTCAGCGCGTCGCGCCCGAGAAACTCAGCACCAGTTTTTCGGAATTGACCGGCACGTCCAGCTTGGCGCTGTTGAAATCGACAGATCCGCGCGGCGGCAGCGCGGTCACTTCGGGCCGGATCGTCCAGCTGTAGACCAGCCGCCCCTGCGCATCGCGCAGCTCGGCGCGGATGTCCGGCACGCTCTGATGCGTGTCGGTCGGGTTGGTCACCTTGCCGCTCACCGCGAACATCTCGCTGCCGTTGCTCAGCTCGCGCCGCTCGATCGGATTGTCGATCAGCCGCAGCGGCGTTTCCTGTGGCGCGATCGGCAGGCCGAGCCGCTGGATGAAGCTGCTGTCCCCGGCGTAGATCAGAGCGATCAATCCGACGAGCATCGCGAAACCGGCGGCGAACGCGATCACCGTCCATTGCTTCGCCCGATTGCGGCGCGGGCGGAACGGTGCGCGGTGGGCGAAGGCGTCATATTCCGGTTGAGCGTCGTCGGGATATACGTCGCGGACCGGCGGCGGGGTGGATGGCGGCGTGTCGCGCGCGGCCGTTGGCGGTTCGACGTCCGGTTCCGGCGCTTGTTGAGATGCGGCCACCGGCGCCGGCGGTACGGCCGAAGGAGCCTCGGCACGCTCGACCAGATCGGGCTCGTCCGCCGGCGCCGGGGCCTGGAACCAGCTGTGCCGGCAATTGGCGCAGCGCACGGTGCGGCCCTCGGCCCCGATCGCATTATCGGGGACGATATAGCGGGTCCGGCATTCTGTGCATTCGAGGATCATGAAAGGACTTCGCGGCTATGCACCCACGATCATGAGTGTTTCAAAACTAAACACGCGATGACGCCAACTGGCAAGTGCGCACGATATCCTGCCGCCGGCCGGCATGCTGCCCGGCTTGCCGCGTGGGCGTGGAACGTGCGAAGGCTGGGCGCAGGGGCATAATCAGGTAGCGAAGCGGGCACACGCCGGTAATGGCCAATATCGTGCAGTTCGAGAATGTTGGGCTGCGCTACGGCACCGGCCAGGAAACGCTGTCCGACGTTTCGTTCACGCTGGCCAGCGGGGCGTTCTACTTCCTCACTGGGGCGAGCGGCGCGGGCAAGACGTCGTTGCTGAAATTGCTCTATCTCGCGCAACGCCCGACGCGCGGGTTGATCCGGCTGTTCGGCGAGGACGCGGTGACGTTGCCGCGCAAGCGACTGCCCGGCTTCCGCCGCCGCATCGGCGTGGTGTTCCAGGATTTCCGGCTCGTCCCGCACCTCTCGGCCTATGACAATATCGCGCTCCCCTTGCGCGTCTCGGGCGTGCCGGAGAGCGACATCGCCGCCCCGGTGCGCGAGATGCTCGCCTGGGTGGGCCTCAGCGACCGCGCCGAGGCCAAACCGCCGACACTGTCGGGCGGCGAGCAGCAGCGCGTCGCCATCGCCCGCGCGGTGATCGGCCGGCCCGAGATCCTCGTCGCCGACGAACCGACCGGCAACGTCGATCCCGACATGGCGGAACGCCTGCTGCACCTGTTCGATTCGCTCAACCGGCTCGGCACCACCGTCGTCGTCGCGACGCACGATTTCCACCTGCTCGGCCGCATCCCCGGCGCACACATGATGCGGCTCGACGGCGGTCGTCTCCTCGATCCCACCGGCTCGCTGCGCTTTCCGCCGCCCAGCCAGGACGGCGAAGACTGATGCCGGTCAAGCTGATCCCCTCCGCCGCCGATCGCCGCCTGCTCGACGAAAGCCGCGGCACGCGTGCGATGACGTGGATCATGGCGATCATGCTGTTCCTGACGGTGCTGGCCGGCGCGCTGGGGCTGGGCACGAGGTCCGCGGCTGTGTCGCTCGACCGGCAGCTGGCCGGGCGTTTGACCGTGCAGATCGTCGCGCCAATCGCGACGGAGCGCGAGCGGGAGGCGGCCGCTGCGCTCCGTGCGCTGACGGCCCTGCCCGAGGTGAAGCGCGCTGGGCAGGTCGATCGCGCCGAACTCACCGCCCTGCTGCGCCCGTGGCTGGGCAGCGACGGGGCCGATCCCGATCTGCCGATCCCGGCGATGATCGACGTCGACCTCGCCACGCCGAGCGACGCGGCGGTCGCGCGGGCGACGGCGGCGGTGCAGGCGGTCGCGCCCACCGCGCGGATCGACCGGCAGGAAAGCTGGATGGCCCCGGTCAGCAGCTTCATGGCGATGATCACCAGCCTCGCGGGCGCCTTGGTGCTGCTGATGGCGGCGGCGACCGCGGCGGTGGTGATCCTCGCCGCACGCGCAGGGCTGGATACGCACCGCGACACGATCCAGGTGCTGCACATGCTCGGCTCCACCGACATCCAGGTCTCGCGCCTGTTCCAGCGGCGCATCGCGCTCGATACCCTGGTCGGTGGGTTGCTCGGCACGGGGATCGCCTGCGCACTCGTGCTGCTGATCGGCGTCCGGCTCGGTGCGATCGGATCCGATCTGCTGAGCGGCGTGGCGCTGAGTCCGCGCGACTGGATCCTGCTGTTGTTGCTGCCGGTGATCTTCTCGCTGCTCGCCACGCTCGCCGCGCGCGTCGCGGTGACGGCGGCGTTAAGTAAGATCTTGTGAGCACGATTCCGTGATCCGGCGCCTGCTCTCGCTCGCATTGATCTTGTGGCTGCTCGGCTTCGCGGTGTTCATGCTGCTGCTGCCGCGCCCGCTCGAGGATGCGAAGACCGACGCCATCGTCGTACCGACCGGCGGCGCGGGGCGCATTCAGCGCGGGCTGGAACTGCTTCAGGCGCATGCGGCACAGCGCATGCTGATCACCGGCGTCGCGCCCGAGGTCGAGGCCGACGAACTTGCGGCGGAATACAAGGCCCCGCTGGCCTTGTTCGATTGTTGTATCGACCTCGGGCAGGAGGCGGTCGATACCCGCTCCAACGCGATCGAGACCGCGCGCTGGGTGCGCGACCATCGCTACAAGACGGTGCGGCTCGTCACGTCGGACTGGCATATGGCGCGCGCGCGGCTCGAGCTGGCCTATGCGCTGGACCGCGACGTGCAGGTGATCGGCGAAGGCGTGCCGAGCCATCCGCGCTTCGCCACGCTGATCGCGGAATACAACAAATTGCTGCTGCGCCAGGTCGCGTTGTGGACGGGGATCGGACGATGATCGGCTTGCGCAACCTGCTGTTCCAGATCGTATTCTACACGATCTCGGTGCCGATCGTGCTGGCCACGCCGATCAGCGCCGTGTTCGGGCGCCGCGCGATCATCGTCAACACGCATATCTGGACGAAATTCCACCATTGGGCGACGAAGACCTTTCTCGGTATCCACCAGCATGTCGAGGGTACGCAATTCCTGGATGGCCCGGTGATCTACGCCGCAAAGCATCAGGCGATGTACGAGACGCTGGAACTCGGCCGCATGCTGGATACGCCGGCGATCGTCATGAAACAGGAACTCGCCAGCATCCCGGTCTGGGGCTGGGCCGCGCGCATCTATGGCTGCATCGTCGTGGATCGCGAGGCGTCGGCCGGCGCACTGCGGCGGATGGTCAGGGAGGCCAAGGCGGCGCTGGCCGAGGGGCGGTCAATCCTGATCTTCCCGGAGGGCACGCGGGTCGCGCCCGGGGATCAGCCGCCGCTCCGCGCGGGGTTTGCCGGCCTGTACCATATGCTGAAGATCCCGGTGATCCCGATCGCGATCGATTCGGGGATGGTCTGGCCGAGACAGGGGCCGAAACAGCCCGGCACGGTTACGTTCCGCTTCGGCGAGGCGATTCCGGCGGGCCTGCCGCGCGAGGAGGCCGAGGCGCGGGTGCATGCTGCGATCAACGCGCTGGATGTGAAGGCGTGACGTCAGTCTAGTCGTGGCTGCGCCCGAAATCGGGGGCCGGATCGTCCTGCCCCTGTTCGATGATCCCACGCCGGATCGCCCGCGTGCGGCTGAAATGGTCGAACAAT
This sequence comes from Sphingomonas sp. Leaf357, assembly GCF_001423845.1. NCBI lineage: Bacteria > Pseudomonadati > Pseudomonadota > Alphaproteobacteria > Sphingomonadales > Sphingomonadaceae > Sphingomonas > Sphingomonas sp. Leaf357. Next base: position 489,871 of record NZ_LMPM01000001.1, read on the forward strand.
TCCTCGCCTTTGCCCAGCCGGATCGCGCGTTGCAGCGCGGTCAGATCCTCGGAAAAGCGCTGCAGCATGTCCAGCACCGCGTCCTTGTTGGTCAGGAACACGTCGCGCCACATCGTCGGGTCGGAGGCGGCGATGCGCGTGAAATCGCGGAAGCCTCCCGCGGAATATTTGATCACCTCGGACTGGGTCACTTCCTCCAGATCGGAAGCGGTGCCGACGATCGTATAGGCGATCAGATGCGGCAGATGGCTGGTCACGGCGAGCACGCGATCGTGATGCTCGGGTGCCATCATCTCGATATCCGCGCCCAGCCGGCGCCAGAATTCGGCGACGCGCTCCACCGCCGCCGCATCCGCGCCCTCGGGTGGCGTCACGATGCACCAGCGCTTGTGGAACAGGCTCGCGAAGCCAGCTTCCGGCCCGCTGCGCTCGGTGCCCGCCACCGGATGCGCCGGGATCACGATGGTGCCGGGCAGGGCCTCGGTCAGCACGCGCAGCACTTCGGCCTTGGACGATCCGACATCGCTGACGATCGCCTCGGCCGGCAGATCGGCGGCGAAATCCGCCGCCGCCGCGCCCATCGCCCCAACCGGCACGCACAGGATCACCAGATCGGCATCGATCACCGCCGTGCCGCCCGACTCCGCGATGTCGTCGCACAATTGCAGCCGGTCGGCGACGCTGCGGACGTCGGGGTCGGCATCGTACCCGGTCAGCCGCACCGTCGGCATCGCGACGCGCACCGCGCGGGCGATCGACGAGCCGATCAGCCCCAGCCCGATGATCGTGACCCTGGCGAACGGCAGCATCAGCCGGCGGCTTCGACCAGATCGCGCAGCGCCGTCATCACGCCCTGCGTTTCCTCCGCCGTGCCGATCGTGATGCGCAAGCCGTGCGGCAGTCCCTGTCCGGGCAGCCAGCGCACGATATAGCCCGCGTCCATCAAGCCCTTATATGCCACTTCCGCGGTCAGCTTGCCCTCGAACAGCACCAGCACGAAATTCGCCTGGCTCGGCACGGCGCGCAGGCCGGCATTGCCGAGCTTGTCGATTTCCTGGCTAAACCAGCGCCGCCACTCGGCATTATGCGCCCGGGTCGACTCGACGAATTCGCCATCCCCCAACGCCGCGACCGCCGCCGCCGTGCCGGCAATGGTGATCGAGAAGGGCAGGCGGATGCGGTGCATCGCGTCGATGATCTCGGCCGATCCATAGCCCCAGCCGATCCGCTCCGCGGCCAGGCCATACATCTTCGAGAAGGTGCGCGTGACCAGCACGTTGGATGCGCTTTCGGCCAGCGCCATGCCGCCGTCTTCCGCATCGCCCTCGATATATTCGGCATAAGCGTGATCGAGCACCAGCAGGATGTCCGGCCGCAGCCCGGCGTGCAGGCGTGCGATTTCGGCCCGGGTCGAATAGGTCCCGGTCGGGTTGTTGGGATTGGCGATGTAGATCAGCTTCGTCTTCTCGGTGACGCAGGCCAGGATCGCATCGACATCGGTGGCATAGTCCGTGTCCGGCGCGATCACCGGCGTCGCTCCCACGCGTCGCGCCGCTATCTCGTACACCGCGAAACCGTAGCGGACGTAGATCACCTCGTCGCCCGGGCCGGCGAACGCCCCGGCGGCGAGATGCAGCACCTCGTCCGATCCGTTGCCATAGATGATCCGTTCGGGATCGAGCCCATGCTTCTCAGCCAGCACATCGCGCAACTCCGTCGCGCTTGCGTCGGGATAACGTTCCAGGCGGTCGGCGGCCGAAACGAACGCCTCCTTCGCGCGGGGGCTGGTGCCGAGCGGATTTTCGTTCGACGACAGCTTAACCACCTTGCGGCCGTCATCGGTAGTCGACCGGCCCGGCACATAGGGGGCGATCGCCATGATCCAGGGCTTCGCAACGGGCTTGGTTTGGGGTGTGCTCATGGTCGCGCGGCATAGCGGCACCGTGGAAATTGACAAGGCGAGGCCGCCCGCCCTAGCGCCCGATGCGTGAGCTTCAACGATCCCACCAGCGACCGGCGCTTCGGACTGACGCGCACCGTCACCCTGCCGGGCCCGCTGCGCCTCGATGGCGGCGTGCTGCTGTCGCCGGTCGATATCGCCTATGAGACGTACGGCACGCTCGACGCGGATGGCGGCAATGCGATCCTGGTCTGCCACGCGCTGACCGGCGACCAGCACGTCGCGAGCAATCACCCGGTCACCGGCAAACCCGGCTGGTGGACGCGCATGGTCGGGCCGGGCAAGCCGATCGATCCCGCGCGGCACTTCATCGTCTGCGCCAATGTGCTGGGCAGCTGCATGGGCTCGTCCGGTCCGGCGAGCATCAATCCCGCGACCGGAGCGCCATGGGGCATGGCATTCCCTGTCATCACCATCCGCGACATGGTGCGCGCGCAGGCGATGCTGCTCGATCATCTCGGCGTCGGCGTGCTGAAGGCGGTGGTCGGCGGATCGATGGGCGGAATGCAGGCGCTGAGCTGGCCCGCGACCTTCCCCGAGCGCGTAAAGGCGGTGGTCGTCATCGCCTCGACCGCGCGCCACACCGCGCAGAACATCGCCTTCCACGAGGTCGGGCGGCAGGCGGTGATGGCCGATCCGAAATGGCGCGGCGGCGATTATTACGCGGATGCGGATCCGCCGGCCGCCGGTCTCGCCGTCGCGCGCATGGCCGCCCACATCACCTATCTTTCCGAAGCCGGCCTCACCGAGAAGTTCGGCCGCAAGCTGCAGGCGCGTGAAACGAAGACGTTCGGGTTCGACGCGGATTTCCAGATCGAATCCTATCTGCGCCATCAGGGCATCGCGTTCGTCGATCGCTTCGATGCCAATTCCTACCTCTACATCACTCGCGCAATGGACTATTTCGATCTTGCCGAGGAACATGGCGGTCGCCTCGCCAGCGCGTTCCGGCCAAGCAAGGCGCGTTTCTGCCTGGTGAGTTTCGACACTGACTGGCTCTATCCCACCGCCGAATCGCGCGCGATCGTCCATGCGCTCAACGCCGCCGGCGCACCGGTCAGCTTCGTCGAACTGTCGAGCCCGTTCGGGCACGACGCCTTCCTGCTCGAGGCACCCGAGTTGAACCGCGTTGTGGACGGCTTCCTGAGGGCCGGAATATGAGCGACATATTATTATCCGACGGCAAAGCATTGTTACACGTGGAACAAATCCACCACTGGCTGGCGAGCAGCTATTGGTCGCCGGGCATCGAACGCGCCTTGGTCGAACGCGCGATCGCCGGATCGCACGCGCTGGGCGCGTATCGAGACGGTAAGCAGATCGGTTTCGCCCGCGCGATCACCGATCATGCCACCTTCGCTTGGATCGCAGACGTGTGGGTCGACGAGGCCGGGCGCGGGCAGGGGCTTGGCCGCCGAATGGTGCAATGGTTCGTCGATCATCCCGACTTTGCCGGCATCCGCCGCATCGGGCTGGTCACGCGCGACGCGCACGGCGTGTACGACAAGATCGGCTTCCACCCGCTGATCCGCGCAGATCGCTATATGGAACGTCTCTCGCCCGAGGCGGAAGCCTTTGCGCGGGGCGCGGCATGACGCTCCGCCCCGATCTCGCGATCATCGCCGATCATGTCGCCGCCGGATCGCGCACCCTCGACGTCGGTTGCGGCGACGGGCAGTTGATGGCGGCGCTGCGGGATCGTAAGGGCGTCGACGCGCGCGGGCTGGAGATCGCGGCCAGCAACGTCGCCGCCGCCGTCTCGCGCGGGCTATCGGTGATCCAGGGGGATGCCGATACCGATCTCGCCGCCTATCCCGACGCCAGCTTCGATTATGCGATCCTCAGCCAGACCCTGCAGACCGCGCGCCGGCCGGATGTCGTTCTCGATCATCTGCTCCGCATCGGCCAGCGCGCCTTCGTGTCGTTCCCGAACTTCGCGCATTGGCGGGTGCGGGCGTCGCTTTTGTGGGGTGGGCGCATGCCGGTCACGCGGCTGCTGCCCGAACGCTGGTACGATACGCCCAACATCCACCACGTCACGGTGGACGACTTCCGCGCCTTCGTCGCCGATCGCGGGCTGGCGGTGGAGGGGGCGTGGTTTTTGTCCGGCGACCGTCGAACCAGCTCGGCGGCCGCGAACTTCCGCGCCGAACATGCCGTATTCCTTTTGAAAGGCTGATCTTTCCTATTTCGAGTTGATCTGGATCAAGGAACCAAGCACTCTACCGATGGTTTGTACCGGACCATCGCCGACGGGATTAGAATGACCGCCACCGCCCTCATTGTCGAAGACGAGATTTTCGTCGCCCTCGATCTCGAGCGAATCCTGACGGATGCCGGGTACAAGGTGAAGGCGATCGCGGCCGATCGCTCGACGGCTTTGCAGGAAGCGGGCGAATGCAATTTTGCATTGGTCGACATCAATTTGCGCGACGGCCCGACCGGCCCTGATCTCGCCCGCACGCTGGCGCAGGAATATGGACTGAAGGTGGTGTTCGTCACCGCCAACCCCGGCCAGATCGGCGATCCCGGCAGCGCGTTGGCCTATGTCCGCAAGCCGTTCAGCGAAGCCGCGATTCTCGCCGCGGCAGCGCTGGCGAGCGCGTCGGCGGACCATCCGGCAAATGACGACGTCGTCCTGATCGGGCAAACCCAGATCGGCTGACGCCAACGCGGTGTCGCTGCGCACAGATCGGGCAGGAAATCGTCAGCATCGTGGGCGGCTCGCTACGTGCGGCTGAACGCCTTGACTGGTATGCACGTGGTGACGACGAGGCCCTCCCGCCGCCAGTCCCGATCCACCGTGCCGCCGAGCTGGCGGACCGCGCTCATCTCGATCAATTGCGATCCGAAGCCCGAAGGTTCCGGTGTGCCGACCACGTGGGGTCCGCCGGTCTCGCTCCAGGTGAGACACACCCTGTCGTCGTTCGGCGCGATCTCGACCATGATGCGCCCGTCGTCATTGGCCAGTGCGCCATATTTCGTCGCATTGGTCGCCAGTTCGTGGAACAGCAGCGCCAGCGGCGTGGCGGAGCGATCGTCGATATTCACATCGCCGCCGATCACCGAGATCCGCATGCCCTCGCCCTGCTGATAGGGGCGAAACAGCTCGTCGAGCAGGCCGTGCAGGCTCGACTGCGCCGCGGCCGGGCGGGATTGCGCGCTATGCGGGCGCACGAAATCGTGCGCGCGGCCCAGCGCCGTCACGCGTTCGCGCAGATCGTCGGAAATGCCGCGAAAGCCCGGATTGGCGCGGGCCGCGAACCCGATCAGGCCGGAGATCACCGCGAAGATGTTCTTGATCCGGTGGCTGAGTTCCTGCGCGATCACCTCGCGCTCCTCGCTCGCCTGCTTCTGTTCGTGCACCTCGGTACAGGTGCCGAACCAGCGCACGATCTCACCCGCCTCGTTGCGCAGCGGTAGCGCACGACCCAGCGTCCAGCGATATTCGCCGTCCGCGCGGCGCAGGCGGTACTCGACCTGATAAGGGTCGCCCGTCGCCAGCGAGTGACGCCACACCGCCCAGGCCCGTTCCTGATCGTCGGGGTGGAACATGCCGTTCCATTCCTCGCCGTCGGTCGACCCCTCGGGCACGCCGGTGAAATCGTACCAGCGCGCATTGTAATAATCGTGATAGCCGTCGGGCAGCGTGGACCACACCATTTGCGGCATCGAATCCGCCAATACGCGGAACCGGTTATGGCTTTCGGTCAGCGCGCGGTGATTGGCATTGTCCGCATCGCGCCACGCCGCGGCATCGCGGCTGTCGCGCAGCCGCGCCATCACCGCCTCGGCCAGCGTCGTCAGCCCCTGCTGCTGCAACACGGTCAGCCCCGCGCGCGGCTCGGTATCGATGATGCACAGCGATCCCAGCGGCATGCCATCGTCCGCGATCAGCGGTGCACCGGCATAGAAGCGGATGTTCGGATCGCCCGTAACCAGCGGATTCTCGGCGAAGCGCGGGTCGCGGGCCGCATCCGGCACGATCATGATCTCATGGTCGAGCATCGCGAATGCGCAGAAGCTCGTCTCGCGCGGCGTCTCGCTGGCATTCAGCCCGGTACGCGCCAGGAACGTCTGGCGGCGCTCCTCGACGAGACTGACCAGCGCGATCGGCGCCTCGCACAGCGCGGCGGCGAAATCGGTGATGCCCTGCAGGTTCGCCGCGTCGCGCAGCGATTCTATGTCGTGCTTGGCGATGGTCGCCGCGCGCGCGGATTCGTCAAGCTGCCAGCCGCGGCCGGCGGACGGCTTGGGGTCGTAGCGTTCGGTGTTGCCGGGCGCGCTGTCGAGCCTCAAAACGGCACGTCGTCGTCGAGATCGTCGGCGAAGCTCTGCCGGCTTCCACCGCCGCCGGCGGACGCGCCGCCACGGCTTCCGCCACCGCCGCCACCATAACCGCCCGATCCACCGCCGAACTCGTTGCCGCCGCCGAAATCGTCACGCCCGCCGCCGCCATAGCCGCCGCCGCCGCCCGAACCACCGCCGCTGCCGCCACCGGCGCCCGGCGCCCCGTCCAGCATCGTCAGCACGGAATTGAAGCCCTGCAGCACGATCTCCGTCGAATATTTGTCCTGGCCCTGCGCGTCCTGCCACTTCCGGGTCTTCAGCGCGCCTTCGATATAGACCTTGCTGCCCTTGCGCAGATAACGCTCGGCCACGTTCGCCAGGCCTTCGTTGAAGATCGCCACCGAATGCCACTCGGTCGCTTCCTTGCGCTCGCCGGTATTCTTGTCCTTCCACGAATCGGACGTGGCGATGCGCAGGTTCACCACCTTGCCGCCGTTCTGGAAACTCTTGCTTTCGGGATCGCGGCCGAGATTGCCGACGATGATCACCTTGTTGACGCTGCCCGCCATATTGTTCGTTCCTACAAACCGAGTCCTATTGCGGCCCAGTATGTAACCCCGGCGGCGATATATGCCAGTGCGAACAGATAGCCCACCATGAACATCGGCCACTTCCACCCGTTCGTCTCGCGGCGGGTCACCGCGATGGTCGAGATGCATTGCGGCGCGAACACGAACCACATCAGGAAGGCCAGCGCGGTCGGCAGGCTCCAGCGGCCGCGCAGATTCTCGGCCAGCTTGCCTTCGCCCGCCGGTTCCTCCGGATTGTCGATCGCATAGACCGTCGCCATCGCGCCCACCGCCGCCTCGCGCGCGGCCATCGCCGGCAGCAGCGACAGGGCGATATCGTGATTGAAGCCGATCGGTTTCACGACGACCTCGATCCCGCTCGCGATGCGCCCGGCGATCGAATATTCGCTCTGCCGCACGCCGGCGGGCGCGACCGGATAGCTTGCCAGCACCCACAGGATCGCCACCGTCGCCGCGATCGTCGTGCCGGCACGCTTCAGGAAGATCAAAGCGCGGCTCCACAGCCCCAGGCCCACGTCCGACAGGCGCGGCCACTGATATTTCGGCATCTCCATCATGAAGCCGGAGGACGGGCCCGCCGTCACCGTGTTGCGCAGCACGAGGGCGGCGACATAGGCCGACACGATGCCGAGCACGTAGAGCGCGAACATCACCAGCCCCTGCAACCCCACGAACGGCAGCACGCGGCTGTTGGGAATCAGCGCGCCGATGATCAAAGTATAGACCGGCAGCCGCGCCGAGCAGGTCATCAGCGGCGCGATCAGGATCGTGGTCAGCCGGTCCTTCTCGTCGTCGATCGTGCGCGTCGCCATGATCCCCGGCACCGCGCAGGCGAAGCTCGACAGCAACGGAATGAAGGCGCGCCCGGACAGGCCGACGCCGGCCATCAACCGGTCCATCATGAAGGCGGCGCGGACCATGTATCCGGTCGCTTCCAGCACCAGGATGAAGGTGAACAGAATCAGGATCTGCGGCAGGAACACGATCACCGCGCCGACGCCGGCAATGACGCCATCGGTAAGGAAGTCGCGCACGAACCCGGCGGGCAACGCCTCGGTGACGCCGGTCGAGATCCACGCGAACAGCGCCTCGATCCAGCCGATCGGTGCCTGCGACCAGGCGAACACCGCCTGGAACATCACGAACAGCAGCCCCAGCAGCAGCACCGGCCCGCTGATCGGATGCAGCGCGACGGCGTCCAGCATGTGCGTCCAGCGCCGCCCGCTCGTCTCCGACACCGTCGCCTTGACCGAGAGGGCGCGCGCGCGACGTTGCAGCGTGACGATATCCTCAGCCACATGGCCCTCGTTCGGGCGCAGGCGGATCGCGGCGCCGCGGCCGACGATGCTCGACATGCGCGCCTTCAACTTGTCCAGCCCGCGCTTGCGCACCGCGACGGTCGGCACCACCGGCACGCCCAGTTCGCGTTCGAGGATCGCGGCATCCAGCTTCAGCCCGTCGCGCTCGGCCAGATCGATCATGTTCAGCGCCACCACCACCGGCAGGCCCAATGCGATCAACTGCAACGTGAAGCGCAGGTGGTTGTCGAGGTTCGACGCGTCCACCACGACGACGATCGCATCGGGCAACCGCTCGCCGGCCTGCTGCCCCATGACGACATCGCGGGTCACGCGCTCGTCCGGGCTGGAGGGGTCGAGACTGTACGCGCCGGGCAGATCGACCAGTTCGATCGGCCGGCCGTCGTCCAGAGCGAGCCGGCCCGAATGCCGCTCCACGGTCACGCCGGGATAATTCCCCACTTTCTGCCGCGCCCCGGTCAGCGCGTTGAACAGGGCGCTCTTGCCGGCATTGGGGTTGCCGACCAAGGCGACCAGCGGCAGCGTGCTCATGATGTGATCAACGTGAGGGTCTTCAGACGGGCGAAACGGCGATCGCCGCGGCGACGGTACGGCGCAGCGCCACCGTCATGCGGCCGATGCGGCAGGCGATTGGGCCGGTGCCGAACAGCGATTTGTGCAGCACCTCGATATCGACGCCCTCGTCGAAACCCAATTCGCGCAACCGCCGCGCCTCGGGCGCACTCAGCCCCTGCCAGTCAATCGCCGCCACGGTCGCATGCTGGCGGCGCGGAAGCTTTTCGAGGCTGAGAGGAATCGCATTGGCGACGGTCGCGTTCATGATGCGACTGATTATCAATAACTAGGCGGATGCGCCAGTGACAAATTATCCCTCGGCATGGCTACACCGCCGGATACCGTAACCGTCCGATGAAGCGCGACAGGCTCGGCCGATGCTGCGTGCGCCCCAGAAACCCTGCCTTGGCCTTCTCGAAGCGCATGATCCCATCGATCCGTCGCGCCAGGAATGCGCGGGTATCGGCAAGCTGGTCGCTATCGTCGTCCAGGAACACCGCAACGGTCGCGCCGTACACGCCGGCCAGGATCGTCCGCTTGGTGTAATGATTATAGTCCGTCGCGGTATCTCCGGCCGCGCGCCACATCACGTCCGCGGCATGCCAGCCCAGTTTCGCCGCCCGTGCGAGATTCTGGGGCAGGGCGAGGATCGCGAGCGCGCGGCGCAACGCCTCGCGATCGGCGGCGACGGCGTCCAGTCGCGCCTCGACCAACGCGGCGATCTTCTCGCGGATCTTCATCGTCGCGAGCCGTTCCGGCGGCACCTTCGCCAACATCCCCGCGTCGATATGCGCGAACCACGCCGCGATCATCTCCACCGCACCGCCCGGAAAGGCGAGCAGCGCCACGTCGCGATCCACGCCTAGCGCGTCGGCGGCGGCATCCCGCGCGGCATCGCCCCAGCCGTCGAACGCGGCGTTGCTCGCCACCACGGGCGCCATCGCGGCACGGATCTCGTCCAGCGTCGGGTCTTCCGGCAGAATGTTCATCGCGCGCGTTCCTCCACATCCGTCTTAGCCGGCCGGCGCACAAGCACCAAGGCCATGGCGACCAGCACCGCCCCGGTCGCATCCGCTACGCCCAGCCGCTCGCCATAGACGCTCCAGCCGATCGCCGCCGCGACCACCGGTTGGGTCAACAGCGCCAGCCCGACCACCAGCGGCGAGAACTGGCCGAGCGCATAGATCATCAGGCCCTGACCGATCACCTGACTGCACAACGCCAGACCGATCAGCGGGGTCCAGTGATCGGGCAATACCTTCTCGCCGAGCGCCAGCGCGAAGATCAGCAGCGGTACGATCCCCGCGACGCTCGACAGCAGCAGCGCCGGCAGCGGCGCCATCGTATCGCGCACCCGCGCCATGCCGATGAAATACAAGGTATAAAGCACGCCCGCGAACAGGCAGAGCAGGTCGCCGACCAGGTTGCGCGGGTTCAGGCTGTACGATTGCCCCATCAGCAGCGCCGCGCCGATCGCCGCCAGCACCAGCGCGATTCCCTGCGTCCGGCTCGGCCAGGCGCGCGCGATCAGGAAGCCGTAGAGCGGGTAGATCAACGTCGCCGAATTGCCGAACAGGGTCGCATTGGCCAGCGTCGTGCGCAGGATGCCGAGATGCCAGCTCGCCAGATCGGCGGCGAAGCTGACGCCGGCGATGCCGATCATCAGCCACAATCCCATGCCCAGCCCGGGCGATCGCCGCACCGGCCGCCACCCGCTCGCCAGCGACATCGCCAGCAGCAGCGGCACCGCCAGCGTCACGCGCCAGAACCCGGCCGCCACCGGCCCGGTATCGGCCAGCCGCACGAACCACGGCCCGAACGCCAGCGCGACGTTCGCCCCGATCAGCGCCAGGAAGGCGAGACGGTGGGGCGCGCCTGGCTGTCCCACGGGCGGCTCCTGCGGCAAGGCGTCGGTTTGCGACATGTTAGTTTTTCTTGGGGGTGGCGGGATGCATGCCGCCCTGTAGCGCCCTATCTGTGCGCAGTCAGGTAGCAAAAGGAAACGTAATGCCGAGTCTGTTCGATCCCATTCAACTGGGGGCCATTTCCGCGCCCAACCGCATCCTGATGGCACCGTTGACGCGCGGTCGCAGCACCAAGGCGCATGTGCCGACCGAGATCATGATCGAATATTATCGCCAGCGCGCCTCCGCCGGCCTGATCATCTCCGAAGCGACCGGCATCAGCCGCCAGGGGCTCGGCTGGCCGTTCGCGCCGGGCCTGTGGAGCGACGAGCAGGTCGCCGCCTGGACGCCGATCACGAAGGCGGTGCACGATGCCGGCGGGCGCATCATCGCGCAGCTCTGGCATATGGGCCGGCAGGTCCATTCGTCGGTCACCGGCGAACAGCCCGTTTCCTCTTCCGCCACCGCCACGCCGGGCGAAGCGCACAGCTATGAAGGCAAGAAGCCGTTCGAGACCGCACGGCCGCTGGAGGTGAGCGAGATCCCCGGTCTGCTCGACGATTACGAGCGCGCGACGAAGAACGCGCTCGCCGCCGGGTTCGACGGGGTGCAGGTGCATGCCGCGAACGGCTATCTGATCGACGAATTCCTGCGCGACAACGCCAATTTCCGTGACGATCAATATGGCGGCAGCGTCGAGAACCGCATCCGCCTGCTCAAGCAGGTGGTCGAGCGCGTGGTGTCGGTCGCGGGCAAGGATCGCACCTCGGTCCGCCTGTCGCCCAATGGCGAATCGCAGGGCGTGGACGACAGCGATCCGCAGCCGCTGTTCACCGCCGCCGCCAAGGCGCTCGGCGATCTCGGCATCGCCTTTCTCGAACTGCGCGAACCCGGCCCCGACGGCACGTTCGGCCGCACCGACGTGCCCAAGCTGTCGCCGGAAATCCGCAAGGTGTTCACCGGGCCGCTGGTGGTCAATTCGGACTATACGACGGTCGAGGAAGCACAGGCGGTGATCGATGCCGGCACCGCCGACGCGGTGTCGTTCGGCCGCACCTTCCTTGCCAATCCCGATCTGCCGGAACGCCTGCGCACCGGCGCGCCGCTCAACGCGATGAACCCGAAGACGATGTATAGCCAGGGCGCGGAAGGCTATACCGATTACCCTGCGCTGGAGACGGCGGACGCCTGATCCGATGCCGGTCGCCGGGGTTTCCCACAGGAAATTCCGGCGACCCATGCGGTGCCGGGTGGACACGTCCGGCACGGTTGGTATCGCCCGCGCATGGGTGTTTCCGCTACGATCATGAATACGGCCACCGGCCAGCCGATCCAGAAATTCGTCTTCGGGCGCATGCCCAAGCCGTGGGTATCGTTCAATCTCGAAACCGGCGAACTGGTGACGGCCGACCGCGTCGATGTCGGCAAGCCCGCCCCCGGCAAGTTCGCCGTACCGGTGACGGTATGGGTCACGCCCAAGGGCTGAGCGCCTCCCTCACCGTTCGCCCTGAGCCTGTCGAAGGGCGTGTTCCGGGCACGTGCTTCGACACGCTCGGCACGAACGGGGGATGAGGCTCCCCGACCCAGCTCAATCCAACGGCACCAGCCTCAGCGGTAAGCCGTCGCGCGGCTTGGGGATCGGCCAGGCCTGCCATTGCGCGCCCGATCCCTCGTCCAGCACGATGCGATAGCGGCTGAGCAGCCCGGCGATCAGCAGCTTCATCTGCATCGTCGCGAAGTGCAGCCCCAGGCACATATGCGCGCCGCCGCCGAACGGCACCCAGGCATATTTGTGCCGCGCGCGCACCGCTTCGGGCAGGAAACGCAGCGGATCGAACGTGTCCGGGTCCGGCCAATAGTCCGGCATGCGGTGCGTATGGCCGACATTGATGCCCACCGGCGTGCCTGCGGGGATATCGTAGCCGCCGAAACGGAAGGCCTTCAGCGCGCGCCGCGGCAAGGACGGCACCGGCGGGATCATCCTGAGCGCTTCCTTGAAGGCATATTCGGTCAGCACCAGCCGGTCGAGCTGGCCATGCGGCACCTGGCCGTCGTCGTTCAGGCCGAGCGACAGCACCTCTTCGCGCAACTTTTCCTGCCACTCCATATTGCGCCCGAGCAGCATGACGAGGCTGGTCGCCGAAGACGTGATCGTGTCGTGTGCCGCCATCATCAGGAAGTTCATGTGATCGATGATCGCGGCATCGGGCAGCGGCTGCCCCGCATCGTCGGTCGCGCGGCAGAATTGCGAGAAGAAATCCTGCCCCCCGGACCCACTGGCGCCCGCCCGCCGCTTCGGAATCTCCCGCCCGAAAACGCCGACCAGATATTCGCGCGCTTTGACGCCGCGCCGCATCTTCGTGCCGGGGAGGGGAACGCGGATCGGATCGATCGACGCCTGCACCTCGTCGACGAACGCCTGGTTGATCTTGTCCGCTTCCGGGCCCAGCGGCATGCCGAAGAAACTGTCCGCCGCCAGATCGAGCGTCAGCGACTTGATCGCGTCGTAGAACCGGATCGGCTTGTTGCCCCAGGTCGAAACCTGGGCCGCGATCCCGGCATTCATCGCCTCGGCGTAATGGCGCATCGGTTCGGGCTTGAACGCGACCGACAGCACCTTGCGATCGGCGCGGTGATGGTCGAAATCCATCAGCATCAGGCCACGCGGGAACAGCAGGTTGAGCATCGGTCCCCAGCCTTGCTCGGACGAAAAGATCTTCTCACGGTCGAACAGCACCAGCTCGTTCGCTTCCGGCCCGAGCAGGACGACGTTCGGACCGCCGAACGTATTGTTGCGGTACACCGGGCCATAGGTGTCGGCCATGCGCCGCCCGAACCCGACCGGATCCTTCAACAGCCTGAGCGTATTGCCGACGAACGGCAGGCCGTCCTCGCCCGGAATGGCGTTCAGCGCGCCCTTCTTCTGGCGCGGTGCCCAATGCGGATTGGCCTTGAAGCTATGTGCGAGCGCCATGCCATCTCTCCCTTACTGACATTGATATCAGTAAGCGGCGGTACAAATCAACGTGCGCTTTGCCCCGCCCGGCGCGCGCGCCATGCATCGGCGCTCTGGCCCCAGGCATCGACGCGAAAATCACCCATCGGTGGCGGCAGTCGCGTCGGCCCGCGGTTTTCCGATCCCAGTCGCTTCGCAAGCGCGATCGATCCGGCATTGTCGGGGTGAATGGTGTGGATGATATCGCTCCAGCCCAGGACGTCGACCGCATAGTCCATCGTCGCCACGGCCGCTTCATGGGCATAGCCTCGGCCGGCAAAGGCGCGCGCCACGCCCCAGCCGATTTCGGTGCCGGGCCAGCCATCGGGCTGCCACGGTCCCACCCGGCCGATCCAGCGCCCGCTGCTTCGTTCGATCAACGCGAACATCGCGAAACCGGCAATGTCCCAGCTGCCGCGCATCGCACACAATCCGCGCCACGCGGCCGAGCGCTCCTGCACGCCACCGAGGAATTCCATCGTGACCGGATCGGCATGGAATGCGACCCAATCCTCAAGATCCTCGCCGGAAAGCGGTCGCAGGATCAGGCGTTCGGTGTGCAGCACCGGCGGCATGATCAGCCGAACCGCCCCTTCAACTCCAGCATCGCCAGCGCCGCCTTGGCCGCTTCGCCGCCTTTATCCTTCTCGCTCTTCTTCGCGCGGGTCAGCGCCTGCGCTTCGTTCTCGGTGGTCAGGATGCCGTTTCCGATCGCCACGCCGTCCATCGACAGCGCCATCAGTCCGCGCGCGCTTTCGCCCGCGACGATCTCGAAATGATAGGTCTCGCCGCGGATCACCACGCCCAACGCGACGAACGCGCTATACTGCCCGCTGTCCGCCGCCAGTGCGATCGCGCCCGGCACTTCCAGCGCGCCGGGGACGGTGATCGTCTCGTGCGTGTGGCCCGCCGCCTCGATCGCCGAGCGCGCGCCGTCGAGCAGCAGATCGTTGAGATGATCGTAGAAGCGCGCCTCGACGATGAGAATGGTAGCCATCAGGTCTTCGCTCCGCTCAGGGGGGGCATCTCATTCGCCTCCGGTGCCGGGAATAGGCCGTTCGCCGACGATCGACAGGCCATACCCTTCAAGTCCGACCAGCGTATGGTGCGTGTTGGTCAGCAACACCATCTCTTCCACGCCCAGTTCGGCCAGGATCTGCGCGCCGACGCCGTAATCGCGCAATTCCTCGACCTCCGGCGCGCCGGCGCCCTTGCCCTCGCCGCGCAGCCTGATGAAGCGGGTGATGCCGTCGACCATGCGCCGGTTGATCACCACGATCACGCCCGCGCCTTCGTCCGCGATCATCTGCATCGATCCCGACAGCAGGCCGGAACGCTCCGATTCCTCGCCGAACGCATCGACGAACATCGACATCGTGTGCATCCGCACCAAGGTCGGCTTGGCGGGGTCGATATGGCCTTTCACCAGCGCGATCGTCTCGTCGCCGCTGGCCTTGTTGAAGAAGGTCATCGCCTTCCAGTCGCCGCCCCATTTGCTCTCGAACGCCATTTCCGCGCGCTTCTCGACCAGATGGTCGTGGCGGCGGCGATAGGCGATCAGGTCGCGGATCGTGCCCATCTTCAGGTTGTGCAGCCGGGCGAAGGCGACGAGATCGTCCATCCGCGCCATCGTGCCGTCGTCGCGCATGATCTCGCAGATCACGCCCGAGGGGTTGAGCCCGGCAAGCCGCGCGACGTCCACCGCCGCCTCGGTATGGCCGGCGCGCACCAGCACGCCGCCGTCGCGCGCGACCAGCGGGAAGACATGGCCCGGCGTGACGATGTCGTCCTTGCCCTTCGACGCATCGATCGCGACCGAGATGGTGCGCGCGCGATCGGCGGCGGAGATGCCGGTCGTCACGCCGTCGCGCGCCTCGATCGAGGTGGTGAAGGCGGTTTCGTGGCGCGTGCCGTTGGCGCGGCTCATCAGTTCGAGGCCGAGCGAATCGATCCGCGCCTTGCCCATCGCCAGGCAGATCAGGCCACGGCCATGCGTCGCCATGAAATTGATCGCGTCGGGCGTGGCCATCTGCGCCGGGATGATCAGGTCGCCCTCGTTCTCCCGGTCCTCGTCGTCGACCAGGATGAACATCCGCCCGTTGCGCGCCTCGTCGATGATCTCCTCGATCGATACGAGCGCCGGCGTATCGTCGTTGGAGAAGATGAACGTCTCCAGCTTGCGCAGCGTGTCGGCGGTCGGGTTCCAGTCGGGCTGGTCGAGATCGCGCAACGTATTGGCATGAAGCCCCGCCGCACGGGCGAGACCGGAGCGCGACATGCCACCATCGGTGACGAGGTTGCGCAGTTTCTGGATCAACAATGTGCTCATGAGCGGATATAAATCACATCATGATGTGATCGTCAATCCGAGTTTTCACATTAGATGTAGAAGAGGGTTCACACAAAGGCACAAAGGCACGAAAAGAAGTGAATGCTGAAGCGGTATTCGAGAAGGTCGTTCCGCGATCGCGGCGCAGCCATCTTTCCCTTTTCTTCTTTTTGCGTCTTCGTGGCTTCGTGTGAAATCATCGACACCCGCCACAAAAAATCACCCCGGCAAAAACGACCGCATCCGCCCCAGATACCGCGCCAGAACATCGATCTCGATGTTGATCGGCTCCCCCACGCTCAACGCCCCGATCGTCGTCACGGCGGCGGTGTGCGGGATGATGTTGACGCCGATCGTGACCGTGCCGGGACCGTCCTCCACCTCGTTCACCGTCAGAGAGACTCCGTCGAGCGTGATCGAGCCCTTCGCCGCGACGAACGGCGCGATATCGGGTCCGGCGGTGATGCGGATGCGCTTCGATCCGCCCTCTTCGACCACCGAGGCGATCTCGCCGATCCCGTCGACATGGCCGGTGACGATATGACCGCCCAGCTCGTCGCCCAGCTTCATCGCGCGTTCCAGGTTGAGGCGGCGGCCCATGCTCCACTGGCCCTCGGCGGTGCGGCTGATCGTCTCGCCCGAGACGTCGACCGCGAACCAATGGCCGGTGGCGTCGGATCCCTTGTCGATCACCGTCAGACACACGCCCGAACAGGAGATCGACGCGCCGAGATCGATCGTCGCGGGATCGTAGTTGCTGCGTACCACCACGCGCGTGTCGGCCAGCGTCTCGACCCGGTCGATCGTGCCGACATCGGTGATGATTCCGGTGAACATGTGCGTTTAGCTCCCCGATGCGCTTGCGGAGCGCCTCAATTTCTGGCCCGCTCGTAGACTTCGAGCCGGTCGCTGCCAAGCTGCCGCGCGTCGTGCAACCGCCAGCGACCGTGCGCCTGCGACAGATCGGCCAGCCCGATCTCGGGTAAGGTGCGCCCGCCGCCGACCAGGATCGGCGCGCGGTACAGGAGGAGCCGATCGATCAGATCGGCGGCGAGAAACGCGGCGGCGGTCCGCGCGCCGCCCTCGACCAGCAGGTGATCCACGCCCTCCAGCGTGGCAATGTCCCCGGGTTGGGCAATCGTTCCCCAACCATGACCTCCGGTCGCGGATGACAGAATGAAACGCTTCGGCGAACGGTCGTCCAGCCCGGCCAGCCGCACATCCAGCCGGGGCGCATCCGCCTCCAGCGTCCCGCGCCCGACCAGGATCGCCTCGTGCCGCGCGCGTTCGAGATGCGCGTGCCCCCGCGCTTCGGGTCCGGTGATCCACTGGCTCGATCCGTCCGCCATCGCGGCGGCCCCGTCCAAGGACAACGCCAGTTTCAACGTCACGAACGGCCGCCCCAGCGCCGTGCGCGTCAGGAAACCGGCCATCGATCGCCGCGCCCCCTCCGCGCCGATCCCCACATCCACCACGATCCCCGCCGTCCGCAGCCGCGCGATCCCCGCGCCATCGGTGCGCGCATCGGGATCGCCCAGCGCCACCACGACTCGCGCCACGCCGGCGGCGATGAGCAGATCGGAGCAAGCCGGGCCGCGCGCGGAACGGTGCGCGCAGGGTTCGAGCGTGACATAGGCGGTCGCGCCGCGCGACTTTTCGCCGGCCCCTGCCAGTGCCATCGCCTCGGCATGCGGGCGTCCACCGGGCTGCGTCCAGCCGCGTGCGACCACCACACCGTCCTTGACGAGGACGCACCCGACATTGGGGTTGGGCGCGGTGCGGCCACGCCCGCGCTCGGCGAGCGCCAGCGCCGCCGCCATCCAGCGCGCGTCGCTCAGATTCCCAGCTTCTTCAATTTGTCGTCGAGGCGCTTGAACCCCTCCTGGGTCTCCTTCTCGCGCGCCGCCGCTTCGGCCGCGCGCTTCGCCTCGATCGGGCCGTCGATCTTCTGCTGCGCGATGATCTGCGCGTTCGTGCGATCCGCCGGCCATTGCTGCACGTAGACGATGTCGCGGTGATAGACCGGCTCTTCGTGGCTATCGATCGTGAAGCCGATCAGCAGCGCGCCGAACAGGACGACCGACAGCAGCAGGAACGCCAGCTTGTGCGGCGCCTCCTGGGCGAGGAACCCGCGCAGGTCGTTGATCGCGCGCAGTATGTTGAAGTGGCGGAGAATCTGCATCCTGTCGGCCAAGATAAGCGCGCGGGGCTCGCGGCGCTAGCCCCGCGCCCGAAAGCTCACTCGCCTTCGTTGAGTACGAACGTCACCGTCATCGTCCGCCAATCCTCCTGCGGCACGCCGTCGCGCGTAGCGGGGGTGAAGCGCCATTTGTCCAGCGCCTGACGCCGAGTCACTTCGAAGAACGCCGCGCTCGCCGCGTTCACCTGCTCGATCTGCTTGACCCGCCCGTCGACCCCGACCAGCACGCGCACCATCACCTGGCCCTCGCGGCCCATGCGGCGTTCGCCGGGGGGATAATCGGGCTGCAGGAAGCGGGCATAGCGCGGATCGACCTTGGCGCCGATCATCACCGGCTGGTGCGGCGAAACATACGGTGGCGTCACGGTGCCGGTGCCGCCGGTCACGCCGCCGTCGAGGCCGGTCGGTCCAGTCGAGGTGAAATCGGTACGCGTCGGCGCGATCGGATCCACCGTCTGCGGACGCTCCAGCGGCGGCGGATCGATGACGCGCTGTTCGATCTTCGGCTTGATCTTCTGTTCGACCGGCTTCAGCGGCGGTGGCGGAACGGGAATCGGAATATTCGTCGTGATCAGCGGCTTCGGGTCGACCCGCTTGATCAGTTCCGGTGCCGAGAAGATCAGCGCCGCCAGCACCGCGCCATTCAGCCCGATCGCGATAGTCAGGGCACCGGGCTTGATACCGGTCTTGCCATATCGATCCGCGTACATGTTTCCGTCTCCATCTCTCCTCGAGGAATCCGGTCTTCGCCGGACTTGATCGGGAAACGATACATCATAACATCACGGAGGCAAGTGATACTTTGTTACATGAGGGAAGGAGTGGAATCACATTTCACCCGTTCGTGCTGAGCCTGTCGAAGCACCGTTCTTTGATCACCAAGCGATGCATTCGCGACTCGAACTACGGTGCTTCGACACGCTCGGCACGAAGGGTAAGGCTATAGAGTCACCCGCCCAGTCGCGCGATCGCCCGCTCGCGCCCGATCAGCGGCAGCAACGCCGCCATGTCCGGCCCGTGATCCAGCCCGGTGAGCGCACGGCGCAGCGGCAGGAACAGCGCCTTGCCCTGGCGCCCGCTCGACGCCTTCAACGCCCCGGTCAGCGCGTGCCACGGGTCGGCGGACCAGTCGATCGTGCCCGCGACTCGCGCCGCCTCGGCCAGGAAATCCGCATCGGCGGGGTCGCGCCCGCCGCCCACGTCGCCCTCGATCACGGTCCACCAGTCCGCCGCCTCGGCCACGGTCTTCAGGTTCGGCCTCACCGCATCCCATTCCGCGCGGGTCATGCCCTCGGGCAGGCGCGCCGAGACCGAGTCGAAATCGAGGCTGTGGACGATCTTCGCGTTCAGCCCGGCCAGTTCGCTATCGTCGAACCGCGCCGGCGCGCGCCCGAAGCGGGCGAAATCGAACGTCGCGATCAGCGGCGCGACATCGCCGATCGGCTCGACGGGATCGCTCGTCCCGATCCGCGCCAGCAGCGCCCGCACCGCGCCGGGCTCGATTCCGGCCTCGCGAAACGCATCGACGCCGAGCGAGCCGAGCCGCTTCGACAATTTGCCCTCGCTGCCGACCAGCAACGCCTCGTGCGCGAAGGCCGGGCGGGCCGCGCCCATCGCATCGAACATCTGCAATTGCAGCGCGGCGTTCGACACGTGATCCTCGCCGCGCACGACATGCGTGATGCCCATCTCGGCATCGTCGATCGCCGACGGGAGCATATAGAGCCACGACCCGTCGGCGCGGCGGATCACCGGGTCGCTCATCGTCGTGGCATCGAACTTCTGGGGCCCGCGGATCAGGTCGTCCCAGGCGATCGGGGCGTCGTGATCCAGCTTGAAGCGCCAGTGCGGGCGCACGCCGTCCGCCTCCAGCGTCGCGCGCTCGGCATCGCTCAGCGCGAGCGCCGCGCGATCGTATACCGGCGGCAGGCCGCGCCCGGCGGCGATCTTGCGCTTCAGGTCGAGTTCCTGCGCGGTTTCGTACGCCGGATAGACCCGGCCGGCCGCGCGCAACGCTGCGAACTTCGCTTCATACAGATCGAAGCGCGCCGATTGCCGCGCCTCGCCATCGGCGGTCAACCCCAGCCAGTCGAGATCGGCGCGGATCGCGTCGACATAGTGTTCCTCGCTGCGTTCGGCGTCGGTATCGTCGATGCGCAGCCAGAATTGCCCGCCATGCTTCCGCGCCCACAGCCAATTGTGGAGCGCGGCGCGGATGTTGCCGACGTGCAGCCGCCCGGTGGGGCTGGGCGCGAAACGGGTGATGACGGTCATGCCATCGCTCTAGGCAGCGCGCGCCTCAGCGGCAATGCCCCCTTTACCGCGAGCGATTCGCCCCTAAAGGATCGCGGACTCGGAGCGCAGGGGAGCAAATCGCGATGAAACTTCTGACCGGCAATGCGAACCTGCCGCTGGCGCGCGACGTGGCGCGCTATCTCGAGCTGCCGCTGACCCAGGCGAGCGTCCGGCGCTTCGCCGACGAGGAGATCTTCGTCGAGATCCAGGAGAATGTGCGCGGCGAGGACGTGTTCGTCCTGCAATCGACCGGTTATCCCGCCAACGACAACCTCATGGAATTGCTGATCTGCATCGATGCGCTGAAGCGCGCATCGGCCAAGCGGATCACCGCCGTCGTGCCCTATTTCGGCTATGCCCGGCAGGATCGCAAACCGGGGCCGCGCACGCCGATCTCGGCCAAGCTGGTCGCCAATCTGATCACCGTCGCGGGGGCCGACCGCGTCCTGTCGGTCGATCTGCACGCCGGACAGATCCAGGGCTTCTTCGACATCCCGACCGACAATCTGTTCGCCGCGCCGGTGATGTCGGCGGATATCCTGACGCGCTATGGCGGGCGCAACCTGATGGTCGTGTCGCCCGACGTCGGCGGCGTCGTGCGCGCGCGGGCGCTGGCCAAGCGACTTGACAACGCGCCGCTCGCGATCGTCGACAAGCGCCGCGAACGTGCCGGCGAATCCGAAGTGATGAACATTATCGGCGATGTCGAGGGGCGCTTCTGCATCCTCATCGACGATATCGTCGATTCGGGCGGCACGCTGTGCAACGCCGCCGCCGCGCTGAAGGAAGCGGGCGCGGCGGGCGTCGCCGCCTATATCACCCACGGCGTGCTGTCGGGCGGTGCGGTGGCGCGGGTCGAGGGATCGGCGCTGGAGGAACTGGTGATCACCGATTCGATCGGCAGCCACGACATCGTCGCCACCGCCAAGCGCATTCGCCACCTGACCATCGCCCCCCTGCTGGCCGAAGCGATCCGCCGCATCGCGGACGAGAGTTCGGTCTCCTCGCTGTTCGACTAGGGTCGTCCGGGCCACGCGGCTTCCCCGCTTGCGTTCGCCCTGAGCCAGTCGACGGGCCGTCCTCTTTGGAGCTCGAAGAAAAGGGCAGCGCCTCGACAAGCTCGGCACGACCGGGGGGTGAGAATGGCATCAGGCCGGCCGAACCTAAGCCACCGCATCCCAGATCAGTTTCACTCCCACCAGCATCATCAGCACGTAGATCGCGGTGTAGAAGCGTTCCGGCGCGATCCGCCGCACCACCCACACGCCGCCCAGCGTGGAAAGGATCGCCACCGGCATCAGCAGCCCGGCGGTGACCAGATTGTCGTGGCTGAACTGGCCCAGCGCCCAATAGGCCGGCACCTTCGCCCAGTTGACGATCGCGAAGAAGATCGCCGTCGTGCCGACCAGCACGTCGCGCGACAGGCGGCGCGGCAGCACCCAGACTTGGAACGGCGGCTGCCCGGCATGCGCGATCTGGCTGGTGAAGCCCGAGGCGACGCCGCACACCGTGCCGACCCAGCCGGGGGAGTTGGCGGCGGCGGCCAGTTGATGGCCGCGCTCGCGCCACAGACGGTATGCGCCAAACACCAGGCTGATCGCGCCGACCAACCCCAGCACCGCATCCGCCGAGACCCGCGCCGCGAAGACATAGCCGAGCGCGATGCCGATCGCGGCACCGGGCAGGGTCCAGCCCAGTACGTACCCGTCCCAGTTCTTGCGGAACGCCCACACGCCGACGACGTCTTGTACGATCAGGATCGGCAGCAGGATCGCCGCCGCGCGCACCGGCGAGATCGCCAGCGCCATCATCGGCAAGGACAACGCACCCATCCCGGCGAATCCGCCCTTGGCCAGCCCGAGCAGGATCACCGCCGGCACCGCCAGCGCGAAGAACAAAGCGCTTTCGGTCAAGCGGGGGGCGTTTCGGACCGCTCCACCGGCGCCCGCACCCCCGCCCGGTCGCGGCGCTTGAGTTCGGCCTTCAACTCCTCGGGCTTCGGGGCCCATAGGAAGCCGAAGCTGACCGTGCCGTGCTTGGTCTCGACCACGTGATGCAGCCGGTGCGCCTGGATGATGCGCTTCATGTATGCGGACTTGGGCAGATAGCGGTGGTTCAGGCGTTTGTGGACGATGACGTCATGAAAGCCGAAATAGATCGCGCCATAGGCCGCGATGCCGCCGCCGATCCACGCGAAGCCCGGCCACCAGCCGAGTTGCACGCCTCCCAGCAGCAGGACGAACGAGGGGACCGCGAAGATCACGGCGTAGAGATCGTTCAATTCCCAATTGCCGTGGCGCACCCGGTGGTGGCTCTCGTGCAGGAACCAGCCGAAGCCGTGCATCACCCAGCGATGCGCGACATAGGCGAAGCCTTCCATGAAGACGATCGTCGCCAGCGCGATAAGGAGTCCGGTTGCCCAGTGCATGCGCTGCGATATAGCGGCTACCTGTTCGGCTTGCGAGGTAAACCCGTGCCTTTTTACACCCATCCCCGTTCGTATCGGACGCAGTCGAGAAACCGAGCGCAGCGCATGCGGCCCGCTTATCGCCTACGCTCGAAACGAACGGGAGTGGCGGTGGCACTCGGTTTGATGCTCGCACTCGCCGCCTGCTCGCCGATCGAGAGTCGCACGCGCGATGGTCTGATCCGCGCCGGCCTGTCGCCCAAGCTCGCCACCTGCATGGCCAAGCCGATGTCCGAACAGCTTTCGGTCGCGCAGCTGCGCAAGCTGGCCAAACTGGGGACATCGGCGGGTGAGTCCGGGGAGGGGCACGGCCGCAAGCATCTTCTCAAGCGCATCCGGTCGCTCGACGATCCGCAGATCGTCTCGGTCACCGCCACCGCCGCCGCTTTGTGTTCGGTCGGGCTGAACTGAGCGCGCGGGCGTGGACGCCCGGGGTGGATTCGCGTCGGCCACTGTGCTTAAGGCCCATGCAAACCTCCGTTTCAGCGAAAGGTGCGAACGCGTCTCATGAACATCCACGAATATCAGGCCAAGGAATTGCTGGCCAAGTTCGGCGTCCCCGTCCCCGCCGGCTTCGCCGCGCTGAGCGTCGAGGAGGCCGTGGAGGCGTCGAAGAAGCTGCCCGGGCCGCTCTACGTCGTGAAGGCGCAGATCCATGCCGGCGGTCGCGGCAAGGGCAAGTTCAAGGAACTCGGCCCCGATGCCAAGGGCGGCGTGCGCCTCGCCTGGAGCGAGGATGAGGTCCGTGCGGCGGCGACCGACATGCTCGGCAACACGCTGGTGACGATCCAGACCGGCGAGCATGGCAAGCAGGTCAACCGCCTGTACGTCACCGATGGTGCCGACATCGACAAGGAATTCTATCTCGCCTTCCTCGTCAACCGCGCCACCGGCCGGGTTTCGATGGTCGTCTCGACCGAGGGCGGCATGGATATCGAGGCGGTCGCGCACGACACGCCGGAAAAGATCCAGTCGATCGACATCGATTGCGCCACCGGGTTCCAGCCGCATCACGGCCGCGCCGTCGCCGCGGCGCTCGGCCTGACCGGCGATCTCGCCAAGCAGGCCGCGTCGACCGCGTCCAACGTGTACGACGCCTTCCTCGGCACCGATGCCGAGCAGATCGAGATCAACCCGCTCGCCGTCACCAAGCAGGGCCAGTTGCTGGTGCTCGACGCCAAGGTCGCGTTCGATGGCAACGCCATGTTCCGCCACAAGGATCTGATGGAACTGCGCGACGAGACCGAGGAGGATCCGGCCGAACTGGAGGCCTCGAAGTACGATCTCGCCTATATCAAGCTCGACGGCGACATCGGCTGCATGGTCAACGGCGCCGGCCTCGCCATGGCGACGATGGACATCATCAAGCTGAACGGCATGTTCCCGGCCAACTTCCTCGACGTCGGCGGCGGTGCCACGACCGAGAAGGTGACGGCGGCGTTCAAGATCATCCTTGGCGATCCGGCGGTGAAGGGCATCCTGGTCAACATCTTCGGCGGCATCATGCGCTGCGACATCATCGCCGAGGGCATCGTCGCGGCGGCGAAGGAAGTGAACCTTTCCGTGCCGCTGGTCGTTCGCCTCGAAGGCACCAACGTTCAGCAGGGCAAGGACATTTTGTCCAATTCCGGCCTGGCGATCGTTGCTGCTAACGATCTCGGCGATGCGGCCAAGAAGATCGTCGCGGAAGTGCAGAAGGCGGCGTAATTCGTGCTATAGGTGGAGAATGACCGAGAATGTCGAGAACCTGATTCTGGAGCATCTCAAGCGCTTTCAGGCTACGCTCGATCGGATCGAGCGTGATTTGCGCGATGTGAAGACCCGGCAAGGCGACACGCATACCGCCGTGATCGGCTTGCGTCGCGATCAGGTCAACGATGCCGAGATCTCGGCCCATCTACAGCTACAGCTGGATGGCATGCAGGATCGGCTCGACCGCATCGAACGTCGCCTCGAACTATCGAACTGAGCATTGAACCACGCCTCCCCAGGAAATGTGGTCGGACTTTGGAGTGGAACGCAGATGAAGGTATTGGTGCCGGTCAAGCGCGTGCTTGACTATAACGTGAAGCCCCGCGTGAAGGCGGACGGGACGGGCGTCGATCTGGCGAACGTCAAGATGAGCATGAACCCGTTCGACGAGATCGCGGTCGAAGAGGCGATCCGTCTCAAGGACAAGGGCGTCACCGAGATCGTCGTCGTCTCGATCGGCGAGCAGAAGGCGCAGGAAACGCTGCGCACCGCGCTCGCGATGGGTGCCGACCGCGCGATCCTGGTCGTCTCGGACGAGAAGGTCGAGCCGCTGGGCGTGGCCAAGCTGCTCAAGGCGATCGTGGACGAGGAGAAGCCCGATCTGGTGATCCTGGGCAAGCAGGCGATCGACGACGACAACAACCAGACCGGCCAGATGCTGGCGGGCCTGCTCGGCGTCGGGCAAGCGACGTTCGCGTCGAAGGTCGAGCTGACCGCCGACAGCGTCACCGTGACGCGCGAAGTGGATGGCGGTTCGGAAACCGAAACGCTCAAGCTGCCCGCGATCGTCACCACCGATCTGCGCCTCAACGAACCGCGTTACGCCTCGCTGCCCAACATCATGAAGGCGAAGTCCAAGCCGATGGCGCAGAAGACCGCCGCCGATTACGGCGTCGACGTCGCACCCCGCCTGACCACGCTGAAGGTGGTCGAGCCGGCCAAGCGTTCCGCCGGGATCAAGGTCGCCGACGTGGATGAGCTGGTCGGTAAATTGAAGGCGATGGGAGTCGCGAAATGAAGACTTTGGTCTGGGTCGAACATGACGGCGCCACCGTCAAGGATGCCACGCTCGCCGTGGTCACCGCCGCCTCGCAATTGGGCGAAGTCCATCTGATCGTCGCCGGCCAGGGCGTCGATGCGGTCGCCGCCGAAGCCGCGAAGATCGCCGGCGTCGGCAAGGTGCACGTCGCCGACGACGCGGCCTACGCACATGCGCTGGCCGAGAACGTCGCGCCGCTGATCGTCCAGCTGATGGGCGACCACGACGCCGTGCTGTTCCCTGCCACCTCGGGCGGCAAGAACATCGCGCCGCGCGTCGCCGCTTTGCTCGACGTGATGCAGATCAGCGACATCCTGTCGGTCGAGAGCGAGGACACGTTCACGCGGCCGATCTACGCGGGCAACGCGATCGCCACCGTGCAGACGAAGGACGCCAAGAAGGTCATCACCGTCCGCGGCACCGCCTTCGCCAAGGCCGCCGCCGAAGGCGGTTCGGGCGCGGTCGAGGCCGTCGCGACCACCGGTGACATCGGCGTCTCGACCTATGTCGGCAGCGAGATCGCCAAGTCGGAGCGCCCCGAACTGACCAGCGCAAAGATCATCGTCTCGGGAGGCCGCGCGCTCGGTTCGGGCGAACAGTTCCACGCGCTGATCGATCCGCTTGCCGACAAGCTCGGCGCCGGCGTCGGCGCGAGCCGTGCGGCGGTGGACGCGGGCTATGCTCCGAATGATTATCAGGTCGGCCAAACCGGCAAGATCGTCGCTCCGGAAGTATATGTCGCGGTCGGCATCTCCGGCGCGATTCAGCATCTCGCCGGCATGAAGGATAGCAAGACGATCATCGCGATCAACAAGGACGAGGACGCCCCGATCTTCCAGGTCGCGGACATCGGCCTGGTCGGCGATCTGTTCAAGATCGTACCGGAATTGACCGAGAAGCTCTGACGCCAAGCTTGAAATAGATTGCAGAGGGGCGGTGCGATTTCAATCGCGTCGCCCCTTTTCGTTTTGGCCCCGTGTTGAAAACCGCCGTAACCTGCATTACAATGTAATACATGGCCGCAAACGCTCTCGTTCAAACTCGGATCAACGGCATCGTCAAGGATGAGGCCGCCGCCGTTCTTGCAACGATGGGACTTACCGTTTCGGATGCGGTTCGGCTTCTTTTGACGCGTGTCGCGCATGACAAGGCGTTGCCGTTTGACCCGCTTACCCCGAACGCTGAAACGATTGCCGCGATAAAGGAAGCGCGCGGCGGCGGATTGAAATCTTTTACCTCGATCGATGCCTTGATGGCAGATCTCGATGCGGACGATTGAGCGCACCGGGCAATTCAAAAAAGATTACAAGCGCGAAAGCAGAGGACGTCACCGCCAAACGCTATCCAGCGACCTTGCCGTGTTACTCGTTCAACTTGCCAGCGACGGCACACTCTCTCCAAATTACCGCGATCACGCTCTCATCGGCGACTGGAAAGATCATCGCGATTGCCATGTGAAGCCCGATCTGGTGCTGATCTATCGGAAACCGGACGATCACACGCTGCAGTTGGTTCGCCTTGGCTCGCACGCCGAACTAGGCTGGTAAACGCGTACCGTCGCTATCCTTTTCTATACTCCGCGTCCGACACCTTCTCCATCCATTCCACCGCTTTGCCGTCCAGTGCTTCCTGAATCGCGATATGGATCATCGCGTTGGTCGCGCTGGCGCCGTGCCAGTGCTTCTCGCCGGGCTTGAACCACACCACGTCGCCGGGGCGGATTTCCTCCACCGGGCCGCCCTCGCGCTGCACCCAGCCCAGGCCGAACGTTACGATCAGCGTCTGGCCGAGCGGATGGGTGTGCCACGCCGTCCGCGCGCCGGGTTCGAACGTCACGGTGTTGCCGGCGGTACGCGCGGGATCGGTCGCGCCGAACAGCGGGTCGATCCGCACCGTGCCGGTGAACCAGTCCGCCGGGCCCTTGACCGAGGGGGTCGATCCGCTGCGGGTGATATGCATAATCGTGTCTCCCAGGATGAACCGGGGAAACCACCCGGCACGCCGATCGTTCAATCGGTCCCCAGCGGCTTGGCCGGTGTCGCGACATTCTCCGGCAAGGGCGGGATCGTCCGCAACACCAGCCCGAGCAGAATTGCGAGCGCGCCCAGCCCGCCGCAATACCACGCCACCGCGCTCCATCCGCCTCGCGTCCACGCCATGCCGCCCAGCGACCCCAGCACGCTCGATCCGGCATAATAGAAGAACAGATACACCGCCGCCGCCTGCCCACGGCGAGCCGAGGCGCGACGGCCGACCCATGCGCTGGCGATCGAATGCGCGCCGAAGAAGCCGATCGTGACGATGCCGATCCCGGCGATCACCAGCGCCAACGGCCGCGCGGCGGTGAGCGCGACGCCGGCGATCAACAGAATGACCGGCACCCAGAACACCCGCCGCCCCAAGGTGCCGGCCAGCCCGCCGAACCAGGCCGAACTGACCGAACCGAGCAGATAGAGCAGGAAGATCGCGCCGACCGCGGCATGGCTCAGCCCGTACGGCGCGCCCATCAGACGGAAACCGGCATAATTGTAGATGCTGACGAACACACCCATCAGCAGGAACGCCTCGGCGAACAGCAAAGCCATCGCGCGGTCCCGAAACAGCGCGATCATGCCGCGCGCGACATGCCGCACCGACGGCGTTGAGGCCACGAACCCTTGCGATTCGGGTGCCAGCCGCCGGAACGCCTCCGCCATCGCCAGGCTGGCGAGCCCGACCGCCGCCATCGCCCAGCGCCACCCGGCGATGTCGGTCAGCAGGCTCACCCCCAGCCGCCCGGCCATCCCGCCGATCGCGCTGCCGGCGATGTACAGGCCCATCGCCGATCCGACCGAAACCTGATCGACCTCCTCGCTGACATAGGCCATCGCCACCGCCGGCACGCCGGCCAGCGCCACGCCGGTGGCGAAGCGGACCGCCAGCAGCACCGGCCAGCTCGGCGCGGCAGCAGTGGCGAGGCCGAGCGCCCCCGCCAGGAACATTGCCGCGACCATCATCGGCCGCCGTCCCCAGCGATCCGACAGCGCGCCGGCGAACAGGATGCCGATCGCCAGCGGACCCGTCGCCAGCCCGATCGCGAGGCTGGCACCCTCCGCGCTCAGCTGAAAATCGCTCGCGAACAGCGGCAGCAACGGCTGCGCGGCGTAGAGCAGCGAGAAGGTCGAGAACCCGGCGAACAGCATCGCCAGCGTCAGCCGACGATAGCCCGCGCTGCCCTTGGCGAGCGCGCTCACCCCGGTTCGAACCCGGCGAGCAGGCTCGCCACGTTCGCGCCCAGCGCGTCGATCGCATAGCCGCCCTCCATCGCGATCACCGTCGGCCATCCGCACGCGGCGATATCGCGCGCCAGCACGGCATAATCGGCGGTGGTCAGCTTCAAGTGCGAGATCGGATCGCCCTCCCACGTATCCGCGCCGAAGCTCAGCACCAGCAGGTCGGGCGCGAACCGCCCGATCGCCGCCAGGGCGCTCGCCTGCGCGCGGCGGAACGCGTCCAGCGTCGCGCCCTGCGGTAGGGGCAGGTTCAGCGTCGTGCCCGCTCCCTCGGCCTCGCCGGTTTCGTCGGCATGGCCCCAAAAGAACGGATAGTCGGTCGCCGGATCGGCATGCAGCGATGCGTAGAACACGTCGCCGCGCGTCCAGAAGATGTCCTGCGTGCCGTTGCCGTGATGATAGTCGATATCGAGGATCGCGACCCGCTTCGCGCCCGCCTCGCGCGCCGACGTCAGAGCGTATTGGGCGGCGATCGCGGCGGTGTTGAGGTAGCAATAGCCGCCGAGATAATCCGCCCCGGCATGGTGCCCCGGCGGACGGCACAAGGCGAAGGCGGCGCGCTCGCCCGCCAGCACGGCCTGCGTCGCCGACAGCACGGCCTGCGCGCTCCAATAGGCCGAAGTCCAGCTGTCGGCGGTCAGCGGGGTGGAGGCATCGAGGCTGTAGCGCCCGGCCAGCGCATCGATCCGGTCGAGCTTCAGCGGCCGCCGCCCGACGATCGGCCAGATATAGCCCATCACGTCGCCCGGCCGGCCCGCCGCCGCCCAGCGCGCCGGCGCGTTCTTCAGGAAATCGACATAGCCGGCGTCGTGGATCGCCAGGATCGGGGCCTCGCCATGATCGTGCGGTGCCTCCGTCGCACCGATCGCCGCCCGAATCGCCTCGGCGCGGGGCGGAGTCTCGGCATAATCGACGAACCCGCCATTGTGCAGTTCCTTGGCCGGGGCATGGGCCAATTGGCGGGGATCGAAGAACCGGCGCATCACGTCATCTCCGTATCGGCCAGGCAAAGCGCAACACCGCGAAACCGGCGAGCGCCGACAGGATCGATCCGCCCAGCACGCCGATCTTCACCTCGTCCATCGACGCCGCATCCCCGGGAAAGGCGAGGCCGCCGATGAACAGGCTCATCGTGAAGCCGATGCCCGCCAGCGAGGCCACGCCGTACACCTGCAGCCAGCTGGCGCGCTCGGGCCGGCGCGCGATGCCCAGTCTCTCGGCCAGCGCGATGCTGCCCAGGATCCCGATCTGCTTGCCCAGAAACAGGCCGGCGGCCACCGCGATCACCAGCGGCTCGATCAGCACCGATGCCGACATGCCGCCGAGCGCGACCCCGGCATTGGCGAACCCGAACAACGGCACGATCGCGAACGCGACCCACGGGCTGAGCGCATGTTCCAGCCGGTGCAGCGGCGATCGCCGGTCGTCGCGGTCGATCGGGATGAGCGCGGCGGCGAGCACGCCCGCCACCGTGGCGTGCACGCCGGACAGCAGCACCAGCCACCACAGCAAAGCGGCGGCGATCAGGTACGGCGTTAGGGCGCGCACACCATGGCGGTTCAGCGCCGCCATGATCGCTAGGACGCCCGCCGCCGCGGCCAGCGCGCCAAGATCGAGGCCGTGGCTGTAGGCGATGGCGATGATCGCCACCGCACCCATGTCGTCGACGATCGCGACGGTGGTCAGGAATAGCTTGAGCGAGGCCGGCACGCGCTTGCCGAGCAGCGCCATCACCCCGATCGCAAAGGCGATGTCGGTCGCCGCCGGGATCGCCCAGCCGCGCACCAGCGCCGCATCGCCCCCCGCGACGGCGAGATAGATCAGCGCCGGCACGATCATCCCGGCGGCGGCGGCGATCACCGGCAGGCGGCGCTTGCGCGGGTCGGCCAATTCGCCGTCGAGCAGCTCGCGCTTGATCTCCAGCCCGACGAGCAGGAAGAAGATCGCCATCAGCCCGTCGTTGATCCACAGATGCACGGTCATCGGCCCCAAAGCGGGCGAGATCGTCGGGCCGGTCTCGGCATGGAGCAGGTGGAAATAGCTTTCCGCGAACGGCGCATTGGCCGCGATCATCGCCAGCACGGCGGCGGCGATCAGCACGATCCCGCCTGCCGCCTCGTCTTTCAGGAAGGCACGCAGCGCCGAGATGGGGGAAGTGCGGGCCATGCCCCACCCTTACCGCGCAGCGCCGATCAGGCAATCGGAACAGGGTTCGAGGTAGCCAACCCTCTCCGTTCGTTTCGAGCGCAGTCGAGAAACCGCCACGTAGCGCCCGGCCCCGGTTTCTCGACTGCGCTCGAAACGAACGGTCAAGGGGGCCGCCAACGATCTCGCCTCAGAATAAGGCGAGTTGCCCGATATCGGCCGCATCCG
This sequence comes from Sphingomonas sp. Leaf357, assembly GCF_001423845.1. NCBI lineage: Bacteria > Pseudomonadati > Pseudomonadota > Alphaproteobacteria > Sphingomonadales > Sphingomonadaceae > Sphingomonas > Sphingomonas sp. Leaf357. Next base: position 521,211 of record NZ_LMPM01000001.1, read on the forward strand.
GCACCCCGTTCAGCGGCCAGCGGGCGATCACCTCGTGCCGCGCTGGGCCGATCAGGCTGTGGACCAGCACGAACTCCTCCGCCGCCCAGCTGATCGGCGCGACCGGGCGGCTGACCGACTCGCCCTTGCGATAGACCAATGTCATGTGCGGCGAGAAATCGTAGCCGTAGCGGCCGTCCACGCCCAGACCGGCGCGGGCCGCCGCGATCGAGCGGTGCAGCCGCTCCAGCGGCGCATTCTTCAGGCGCGGCCGCAGCGCGACGGTATGCGCCCCGCCGGAGACGGTATCCAGCGTCACGTCGAACGGGGCGGCCGACACGGTCGATCCCGCCGCGACCAGCGCCGGCACGATCTCGTCCGGCCATTCGGCGTAATCGTTCAGGATATCGAGCGTCACGTGCAGCCGTTCGGGCCGCATCATCCGCGCGCCCTCGGCGAACGGCGTCATCGCCTCCACCGTCTGCCGCGCCAGGATCGGCGGCGGATACAGTGCGAAGAAGAAGCGATGCGCTGCCTTGATCCGTTTCTCGAACATCCACTCACCCTCCGACTCGGCAAGCATGTTCTTTATATGTTCTGAAATCCGGTGTCGAATCGCTCAGCGCGCCAGCGCCTCCGCGATCAGCTTGCGCGAATTGTCGATGCCGTACAGCGCGATGAAGCTGCCCATCCGTGGGCCCTGTTCGGCACCCAGCAGCGTCTCGTACAGCGCCTTGAACCAGTCGCGCAGGTTCTCGAACCCGCCGGTCTTGCCGATTTCATAGACAAGGTTCTGAATATCCTCGGCATTTGCCCCTTCCGGCAGGTCCGAAAGTTCTCGGTCCAACCGCTCGAGCGCGGCAACTTCGACACCTTCCGGCGCCCGCCGCTTCAACGTCGGCGTCACGAAATCGCGCCCATAGGCCAAGGCGCGATCGATCAGCCGGTCGAGTTCGGGATACTTTTCCGGCGTGGCGTCGGCGACATAATTGCCGAGATAGCCCCACACCTGCGTTTTGGTCGCATCACCCATCACGCTGACCAGATTGAGCAGCAGCCCGAACGTCACCGGCATCTCGCCCGACGGCAGCGCGCCGTCATGGATGTGATGCACCGGATTGCCGAGCCGTTCCTTCGGCACCTGCCCGGCATAATTACCGCGGAACTGCCAATATTCGTCCACCGCGCGCGGGATCACGCCCATGTGCAGCTGCTTGGCCTTCTTTGGCTCGCGATAGGCGTAGAAAGCGACCGATTCCTCGGGGCCATAGGTCAGCCATTGCTCCAGGCTCAGGCCATTGCCCTTCGACTTGCTGATCTTCTCGCCCTTCTCGTCGAGGAACAGCTCGTAGATCAGCCCCTCCGGCTTGCGCCCGCCGAGTACCTGCGCGATGCGCCCGCCGAGCTGCGCGGAATCGATCAGATCCTTGCCGTGCATCTCGTAATCCACGCCCAGCGCGGCCCAGCGCATACCCCAATCGGGCTTCCATTGCAGCTTGGCCTGCCCGCCGAGGATCGATTGCTCGATCCGCTCGCCCCCCGGAACACTGGAGTCGATGAACGCGATGATGCCCGCATCGGCATCCACCACCTCGACCGGCACCTGCAGCACGATGCCCGATCTCGGGCTGATCGGCAGGACCGGCGAATAGGTCTCCTGCCGCTCGCCGCGCAGCGTCGGCAGCATGATCGCCATGATCGCGGCATAGTTGCGCAGCACCTGCTTCAGCTTCTCGTCGAAGCGCCCGCTGGCATAATAATCGGTCGAGGAGGCGAATTCGTAGTCGAAGCCGTATTGGTCGAGAAAGGCACGCAAGGTCGCATTGTTGTGCGCGGCAAAGCTTTCGTGGGTACCGAACGGATCGGGGATGCGGCTCAGCGGCTTGCCGAGATGCTCGGCCAGCATCGCCCTGTTCGGCACGTTGTCCGGCACCTTGCGCAGGCCGTCCATGTCGTCGCTGAACGCGAGCAGGCGCGTCGGCTGGTCGCTCAGCGCATGGAAGGCGTTGCGCACCATCGTCGTGCGCAGCACCTCGTTGAACGTGCCGATATGCGGCAGGCCGGACGGGCCGTATCCGGTCTCGAACAGGATCGGCGCGCCGCCCGGCTTTCCGTCCGGATAGCGCTTGAGCAGCTTGCGCGCCTCTTCATAAGGCCAGGCTTTGGACTCGAGGGCGGCGGTGCGGAGGGCGTCGGTCATAGCGGTTTCGCCTAGCGCATGGTGACTGACACGCACAACCCGCCCCTCCATCGTCATCCCGGCATAGGCTGGGATCTCCACGAGGCGCGCACGACGCCAGCCCCGCAGAGACCCCAGCCTGCGCTGGGATGACGGTTTGGATGGAAGCAAGCGTGAGGCGTTGCCATTTCGTTCCGTCCGCGCCACTGTCGCGCCCGTGCCCACACCGCTGCCCTATCCCGCCATCCACGCCAGCCATAGCGGCATCTGGATCGCCACGGTGGACGGCACGCGCCCGATCGGGCGGGGCGAGGCGATCCGCATCGCCGCCGACACGCCGGTGATCGTGCTCAACGCCGCCTTGGTCGGGCAGCGGCTGGGCTATGCCGATCTGTCGGGGCTCGACGTGCTCGAACTGTTCGCCTTCATGTGCCCGGCGCGCTTCATGGTGCCCACGCCGCGTGGGCTGGCGCGCGTGACCGGGCTGGCCGCGCCGGCGCGCGACGAGGAGGTCGCTGCGTTTCTGCTCGACGCGACCGAGGCGTTGCTCGCGCTGCCCAAGGGCGACTGGCCGGAAAAGGAAGGCGCATGGACCTCGGCGCAGTCGCTGTTCCGGCTGCGCTGGCCCTGGGCACCCTTGGTCGGCGATCATCTGACCAAGCCGACCGAGGCGGAGCGCTGGCTTTTTTCGAAACTGCCCGAGTGGTCCGAAGGCGCGCCGCGCCCGGCACCGCGCACGATCACGCTGGAGGCGCACGAGACGCAAAGTCGTCTCGCGCAACTCACCGGGAGCGCGGCCGAGCAACGCCCCGGGCAGCGCGCCTTCGCACAGGCCGCGATGGATGCGTTCGGCCCGCGCATGATGCGCGACACGCCCAACATGGTGCTGGCCGAGGCGGGCACGGGGATCGGCAAGACCTTGGGCTATCTCGCCCCAGCCTCGCTCTGGGCGGAGAAGGCCGGCGGCGCGGTATGGGTGTCCACCTTCACCAAGGCGCTGCAACGCCAATTGGGGCAGGAAAGCGCGCGGCTTTTCCCCGACGCAGGCGTGCGTAAGGCCAAGGTGGTGACGCGCAAGGGTCGTGAGAATTACCTCTGCCTGCTCAATCTGGAGGATGCGTTGCAGGGCGGGTTCGCCGGGCGTGCCGCGATCCTCGCGCAACTGGTCGCGCGCTGGGCTGCGTATAGTGCGGATGGCGACATGGTCGGCGGCGACCTGCCCGGCTGGCTGCCGACCCTGTTCCGGCGCAACGGATCGACCGCGCTGACCGACCGGCGCGGCGAATGCGTCTATGCCGGTTGCCCGCATTACCGCAAATGTTTCATCGAACGCGCCGCGCGGGCCAGCGCGGAGGCGGATATCGTCATTGCCAATCATGCGCTGGTGATGGTCAACGCCGCGCGCGGGCGCGAACTGACCACGCGGCCGACGCGCTACGTGTTCGACGAGGGGCATCACATCTTCGATGCGGCGGATTCGATGTTCTCGACCGCGCTGACCGGTGGCGAGACGATCGAGATCCGGCGCTGGATCCTCGGCCCCGAATCCGGCGGGCGCGGGCGGCGGCGCGGACTTCAGGCGCGCCTGTCCGATGTCGCCAGCTATGACGAGGGCGGCGCGCGCGCGATCTCCGACGCGGTCGCGGCGGCCGGTGCGCTGGCGAGCGAGGGCTGGCTGCAGCGGCTGGGCGAGGGCGCGCCGTTCGGGCCGATCGAGACGTTGCTCGCGGCGGTGCGCGGCCTCACCTATGCGCGCGCCGAGGCGGAAGGCGATGCGGGCTATGGCCTCGAAACCGAGCTGGCCGAGCCGGATGCGGCACTCGTCGAGGCGGCGGGGCCGGCGGCGCATGCGCTCGATGCTCTGGTGCGCCCGCTGGTCGGGCTCGGCCGCCGGCTCGAAGCGGTGCTGCAGGAAGGGCCGGACTGGATGGACGGGCCGGCGCGGGCGCGGATCGAAGGCGCGATCGCCTCGATCGGTTGGCGCGCCGAGACGGTCGCCGCGTGGCTGTCGCTGCTGGCGCGGATCGGCGGGCCGGCGACGCCCGATTTCGTCGACTGGATGGCGGTCGACCGGGTCGAGGGGCGCGAATACGATATCGGGCTGCATCGCCACTGGCTCGATCCCAGCAAGCCGTTCGCCGAGACGGTGCTGAAACCGGCGCACGGCGCGCTCGTCACGTCGGCGACGTTGCGCGGCGGCGGCGCCGATCCCCACGAGGGGTGGGAGGTGGCCGAGTCCCGCACCGGGGCCACGCACCTGCTGCGCGGGGCGAGCCGTTTCGAGGCACCCTCGCCATTCGATTACGCGACCCAGGCCGAGGTGCTGATCGTCACCGATGTGAAGCGCGGCGACATGGGCGCGCTGGCCAACGCCTATGCCCGGCTGGGCTGCGCCAGCCATGGCGGGATGCTCGGCCTGTTCACCGCGATCCGGCGGCTGCGCGGCGTGCATGCGCGGATCGCCGACCGGCTCGCGCGCGACGGATTGCCGCTCTACGCCCAGCATGTCGATCCGATCGACACCGGCACGCTGATCGACATCTTCCGCGACGATGCCTCGGCTTCCCTGCTCGGCACCGATGCGCTGCGCGACGGGGTGGACGTGCCGGGCGAATCGCTTCGGCTGGTGGTGATGGAGGGCGTGCCCTGGTCGAAGCCGACCGTGCTGCACGCCGCGCGACGGCTGGCGGGCGGGGGCAGCGCCTATGACGACCGCATCGTCCGCGCGCGGCTGGCGCAGGCGTTCGGGCGGCTGATCCGCCGCGCCGACGACAAGGGCATGTTCGTCCTGCTGTCCGCCGCGATGCCGTCGCGCCTGCTCACCGCCTTCCCGCCGGGCGTGCGAATCGAACGCGTCACGCTCGACGAGGCGGTATTGCGTGCATCGCGTCTTCCTTCCGTCACGCGCCTCGTGCATGAATCGCGGCTGGACGCCTGACGGAGAGCCCATGAAGACGCTGACCCTGCTGCGCCACGCCAAATCCGGGTGGGACGACAAGGTGGTGCGCGATGTAGATCGTCCCCTCAACAGCAAAGGAAAGCGCGCCGCCGCCTGTGTCGGGCGGCATTGGCGCGATCTTCGCCTCTCCTTCGATCATGTCGTGGCCTCTCCGGCGGTACGGGTGCACGAGACGATCGCAGAACTGTCCAGCGGCTATGGCGAGACGATCGCGCCGGTGGTCGATCGCCGGATCTATCTCGCCTCGGCGGTGACGTTGCTCGACGTGATCCATGAACTGCCCGAAGGCGCGGAGCGCGTGCTGATGATCGGGCACAATCCGGGTCTCGAGGATCTCGTGCTGATGCTGGTGCCGGACAAAGCGAGCGACGCGCTGCGCGATACAGTGGAGGAGAAGTTTCCTACCGCGAGCACGGCGGAACTGACGTTCGACGGGGCCTGGGTCGAGGTCGCCCAGAACACGGCGACGCTGACGCGCTTCATCCGCCCCCGCGACCTGGATCCGGCCTTGGGGCCGGATCAGGATTAAGTCTGACTTAAATTCAATTTCCGGCAGCTTTGCTAGCGGTTTCCAAACCAGAACCGTCACCCCGGACTTGTTCCGGGGTCCACCGTGCCGCTAACTCGGCGATCACATCATGTTCACATCGAAAGCCGCTTGGTGGACCCCGGAGCAAGTCCGGGGTGATGGAAAACGCAGTCAAAGATAATTACGGGCCTCAGCCCTTATCCTGCTCCAGCCCGTCGGCGAGCGAATCGCGTATCTCCTGCACCGCCGCCAGATCGACCTTCCCGCCGCCGCGCTTGCGCTCGGTCATGAGGAGTTTCTGCACGCCGCGAATCGTATAGCCTTCCTGCTCGAGCAGGCTCTGGATGCGCAGCACCAAGGCGATGTCGGCGGGGCGGTAATAGCGGCGATTGCCGGCGCGCTGCAGCGGGCGGAGTTGGGGAAAGCGCGTTTCCCAATAGCGCAGGATATGTTGCGGCAGGCCTGTCTCGCGCGACAGTTCGCCGATCGTCCGGAACGCGCCCGCCGCCTTGTCGGGAGCGCCGGACTCGGTCATGTCAGCAGCCGCCGGTCGTGCGATGAGCCGTTACAGGACACATCAGGCCCCGCTCACGATGCGATCGCGCATCATCTGGCTGGCGCGGAAGGTGAGCACGCGGCGCGGCGCGATCGGCACCTCGATGCCGGTCTTCGGATTGCGCCCGACCCGCTCGCCCTTGTCGCGCAATACGAAGGTGCCGAAACCGGAGATCTTGACGTTCTCGCCCTTCGACAGCGATTCGCACATGTGCGTGAGAATATCTTCGACCAGCTTCGCCGAATCCGCGCGCGACAACCCCACTTGGTGGTGAAGTGCTTCGGCCAGATCGGCCCTGGTCAATGTTCCAGCAGGCGCCATGCGCTCCCCTTCTCCACAGCGTGGCAGGACAATGGTCTAGCACAATGACGAAGCGGGCGGAAAGGTCTTTGTGACGCTCCCGTTTCGATCGCCGTCCCGGGGCTAGAATCGGACCACCGCCGCGCCCCAGGTGAAACCGCCGCCCATCGCCTCCAGCACGAGCAACTGGCCCGGCTTGATGCGTCCGTCGCGCACCGCGCTGTCGAGCGCGAGCGGGACGGAGGCGGCGGAGGTATTGGCATGCTGGTCGACCGTCATGACGACCTTCTCGGCCGGCAGCCCCAGCTTGCGCGCGGTCGCATCGAGGATCCGGGCATTCGCCTGATGCGGCACGACCCAATCGACGTCGGAGGATTCGAGACCGGCCAACGCGAGCGATTCGCTCATCACGCTGGCCAGATTGGTGACGGCGTGGCGAAAGACCTCGCGGCCCTTCATGCGCAGCTTGCCAACCGTGCCGGTGGTCGACGGGCCGCCATCAACATAGAGCAACTGGTTGTGGCGCCCGTCGGCATGCAGCTTGGTCGCGAGGATGCCGCGCGACTCGGGGCCGCCGTCGCTTTCCTGCGCCTCCAGCACGATCGCGCCCGCACCGTCGCCGAACAGGACGCAGGTGGTGCGATCCTCCCAATCGAGGATGCGGCTGAACGTCTCGGCACCGATCACCAGCGCGCGGCGCGCGGTGCCGGAGCGCAGCATCGCATCGGCGACCTGCACCGCATAGAGGAAGCCCGAACAGACCGCCGCCACGTCGAACGCGACGCAATCGTCGATGCCGAGCATCGCCTGCACCTTGGTCGCGCTGGCCGGAAAGGTCTGGTCGGGCGTGGCGGTGGCGAGCACGATCAGGTCGATCTCCTGCGCCGCAACGCCGGCGGCGGCGAGTGCGGCCTTGCAGGCATCGGCGGCGAGCGTGGCCGTCGTCTCGTCCGGGCCGGCGATATGGCGGAAGCGGATGCCGGTCCGCTCGACGATCCACTCGTCGGTCGTATCGACGGTTTCGGCCAGTTCGGCGTTCGAGACGCGGCGCGCCGGAAGCGCGGAACCGGTGCCGGTGATGACCGAACGAATCATGCCGCTTTCGCCTCGAAATTGCCGAGGTCTTCGCTGATCCGGCGGGTGAGATCGTCGCGCACCATCTTGGCGGCGGCGGCGATCGCGGTGGCGACGCCGAGTTCGGTGGCACCGCCATGGCTCTTCACGACGATGCCGTTGAGACCAAGAAAGACCGCGCCGTTATGCACGTTAGGGTCGAGATGATGGCGCAGCAATTCGGTTGCCGGGCGCGAGATCAGGAAGCCGACCTTCGAGCGCAACGACGAACTGAACGCGCGCTTGAGCAGATCGCCGACGAACCGGGCGGTGCCCTCGGCGGTCTTCAGCGCGATATTGCCCGAAAAGCCGTCGCACACGATCACGTCGACTTCGCCGCGCGACAGCCGGTCGCCCTCGATGAAGCCGGTGAAGGTCAGCGGCAGGTGAGTCGCCGCGCGAAGCGCGCTGGCCGCGTCGCGGATCTCGTCGGTGCCCTTCTGGTCCTCGCTGCCGATGTTGAGCAACGCGACCCGGGGGGAGGCGAGGTCCATGTTGGTGCGAGCATAGGCCGCGCCCATCACCGCGAACTGGATCAGGTTGCGCGCGTCGCACTCGGTATTGGCGCCGAGATCGAGCACCACGACATCATTGTCGCCGAGCGTCGGCAGCATCGCGGCGAGCGCAGGCCGGTCGATGCCGGGCAGCATGCGCAGGCTGATCTTGGCCATCGCCATCAGCGCGCCGGTATTGCCCGACGACACCGCGGCCCCCGCGCGGCCCTGCTTCACCATGTCGATGGCGATGCCCATCGACGTCTTCTTAGCACGACGCAGTGCGACGCCAGCCTTTTCGCTGGAGCCGACCACTTCGGGCGCATGGACGATTTCCGAATTGGCGGTCAGGTTCGGATGCGACCGCAATCCGTCATGAATCGCCGCCTCGTCCCCCACGAGCAGGAAACGCATGTCGGGAAAGCGATGACGCGCGCGCGCGACGCCGGCCAGCATCACGGCCAGCCCCTTGTCGCCACCCATCGCGTCAACGGCAATAAAGGAGCTGTCGGTCACGTCGCTCCGTTCCTGTTCGGAACCTGATCTAGGCCCAGTGTCAGGCCCGGTATCAGGCCTTGTCCGCGATGATCTCGCGACCGTTGTAGTGGTTGCACGACGGGCACATGTTGTGCGGCCGCTTCAGTTCGCCACAGTTCGGGCATTCCTGGAACGCGTCGATGCTGAGCGAATCGTGGCTACGGCGCATGCCGCGCTTGGACGGCGTGGTTTTTCTCTTGGGGACGGCCATTTCGGCGAAACCTTGTGTTTGATCGGACCTGATTTTGCGGCAAGCCCGAATCGAAGGCCCCACGCAACCGACGTGAAGTCGGCCGCAGTGGCACCAGCGGCCGGACACACGCGCGAAGCGATGCGCCTATAGCGATTCCTGCGAACGTTGCAACCCGCCGCGCCGGGTGGCAGGCTCCGGCACGGACGATAATCGCGGCTTCAACGATTTGGGGGACGGACATGCAAAGCATCACGATGCCGGTGACATTGGTCACGACGGGCGGCGCTGGGATCATCGCATTGTGGCTCGGCCTGCGCGCCGGCAGGGTCCGATCTTCCGCGAAGGTCGATATCGGCGACGGCGGCAATGCGGCGCTGATCGCCCGGATGCGCGCGCAGGCCAACTATGTCGAATACGCCCCGTTCATCGTGATGCTGATCGCGGCGCTGGAGTTCACCTGCGGCACGTCGACCTGGCTGTGGGTGGCGGCGATCCTGTTCCTGATCGCGCGCGTGCTCCACGCCTTTGGCATGGACGGGATGAAGGGCGGCCGGATGATCGGCATCCTGATCACCTTCCTCCTGCTGCTGGCGCTGGGCGGCTACGCCATCGCTCTACCGCTGATCGCGCATTACGGCGCGCCCAAGGCGGCGGTGGAGGTGGTGCCGGCGACGGGGTGAGCCAGGCCTCTATAGTATCGTCATGCTGAACTTGTTTCAGCATCCAGGCGCGGTCGGCCGCTTAACGGACATCGTCTTTTATGGAACCGACCGCGCCTGGATCCTGAAACGAGTTCAGGACGACGACGATATTTGGCTAGCCCGTGGCGCCCGCGCCGACGAATGGATTGTATTTCCGCTCATGGCCGAAATTGCTCATCGGGCCGTGGCCGGGGATGAAGGCGGTGTCGTCGCCGAGTGGCCACAGCTTGGCGACGATCGAATCGATCAGATCCTGGTGATTGCTGCGCGGGAAATCGGTACGGCCGACCGAGCCCTGGAACAGAACGTCGCCGACCAGCGCCAGCTTCGATTCGGGGTGGTGCAAGATCACGTGTCCCGGCGTGTGGCCCGGCGTTTCATAGACGTTGAGCGTGAGATTGCCGACCGTGACGGTATCGCCCTCGACCAGCCAGCGGTCGGGCACGAACGCCTTGCCGCCCATGATGCCGTATTTCATCCCGTCCTCGGCGAGCGTTTCGAGCAGGAACAGGTCGGCCTCGTGCGGCCCTTCGATCGGCACGTCCAGTTGCTCGGCCAGCGGCTTGGCCTCGCCGCAGTGGTCGAAGTGACCATGGGTCAGGATGATCTTCTCGATGGTCACCCCGTGCTGCGCCGCCGCCGCCTTCAGCTTGGGCAGGTCGCCGCCGGGATCGACAAAGGCGCCGCGCATCGTTTCGGTGCACCATAACAAGGTGCAATTCTGCTGCAGCGGGGTGACGGGCACGATCGCGGCACGCAGCGGCGGGGTCGGTTGAGTGGTCATGGCGCCCGAAATAGGCGGGCAGCGGCCGGGCGGCAACCTTGGCGCTTGCCGTGGCCCATGGCGCATTGCAAGGCGCTGAGCCCATGCTCGCGCTCGACGCCCCCTTCGTGTTGCTCGACGACGCCCGTGCCGGTGGCGTGCCGGCGCGGCTGTACCGCGCGCCGGTGCGCGTGATCGCGGCGCATGAGCTGGCGGGTGTCATGCCGGCGCTGGCGGAGGTGCGGGCGGCCGGTGCCACGGGGCTGCACGCGGCGGGCTTCCTGTCCTATGAGGCCGGGGCGGCGTTCGAGCCGGTGCTCGGAACGCCTGTTTCGGGTGGCGGTCCCTTGGTGTGGTTCGGCCTGTTCGATCGCTACGAAGAGATTTCCGCCGAGGACGTGGCCGCTGTGCTGCCCGATCCGGCGGGCGCGTGGATCGGCGCGCCGCGGCCGGACGAGGACCGTGCCACTTATGACGCGCACTTCGCCCGGGTACAGGATCTTATCGCGGCGGGCGATCTCTATCAGGCCAACCTCACCTATCGCGCAACCTGCCGCTTCGCCGGCGACCCGCTGGCGCTCTATGCCGCGCTCAGGGGTCGGGCGCGCGCCGGCTATGGCGCGTTGGTCTCGACCGGCCGTGATCTGCTGCTGTCGCTGTCGCCGGAACTGTTCTTCACGCTGGAGGGGGATGCGCTCAGCTGCCGCCCGATGAAGGGCACGATGCGGCGTGGCGAGACGCCGACGGACGACACCGCACGGATAGTGTCGCTCGGCAATGACGAGAAACAGCGTGCGGAAAACCTGATGATCGTCGATCTGATGCGCAACGATCTGTCGCGCGTCGCGCGCGCCGGCAGCGTCGCGGTGCCGCGCTTGTTCGCGATCGAAACCTATCCGACCGTGCATCAGATGGTGTCCACGATCACCGCCGGCCTCGCGCCGGGCAAGGACGCGATCGACGTGCTCGCTGCTTTGTTCCCCTGCGGTTCGATCACGGGAGCGCCAAAGATCCGCGCGATGCAGGCGATCGCCGAGATCGAGCAGGCGCCCCGCAATACCTATACCGGATCGATCGGCCGGATCGACGCGGCCACCGGACGCGGGGGCGGCGATGCGATGTTCAACGTCGCGATCCGCACATTATCGATTCCCATCGGCGGCGATCATGCCATGTTCGGTGCCGGGGGCGGTATCGTCGCGGATTCCCGTGGCGGCGAAGAATGGGACGAAAGTTTGGCCAAGGGCGATTTCCTCACCTCGGGACAAAAGAGTTTCGACCTGATCGAGACGATGGCGTTCGATCCGATGGCCGGGCTGATGCTGCTGGAACGCCACCTCGCGCGGCTGAAGGCGAGCGCCGAGCTGTTCGGCTTCACCTTCGACCGGCACGATACGCGCAACGAATTGCAGGCCGCGACCTTCCGCCTGCGTGGGGCCAGTCGCGTGCGCCTGCTGCTGGCGAAAAGCGGCGCGATCGCGATCGAGGTCGCCCCCGCGCCCGCGCCGTTCGACGGCCCGGCGCGCGTGGCGGTGGTGCCGTTGCCGGTCGCGTCCGCCGACTTCCGCCTACGCCACAAGACCAGCGACCGGGCCTTCTACGATGACGCTCGCCACGCTGCGGGAACGGACGAGGTGGTGTTCGTCGATCGGGCAGGCTTCCTGACCGAGGGCAGCTTCACGAACATCTTCGTGGAGCGGGACGGGGTGCTGCTCACCCCGCCTGTGTCGCGCGGCCTGTTGCCCGGCGTGTTGCGGGCCGAACTGATCGAGAGCGGGCAGGCGATCGAAGCGGATCTGACGCCCGACGACCTCACGCTCGGTTTCTCGCTCGGCAATGCCCTGCGCGGGCGGGTTCCGGCGGTTGTTGCGGTTGCGAACTGGACGCGGCCAAGTCTATAGCGCCCGCGCTTCCCCAATTTCAGGAACCAGCTTATGCAGCCCTCCGCCGCGCTGAACCGCATCAAGCCCTCGCCGACGCTGGCGATCACCACGCGCGTGGCGGAGCTGAAAGCGGAAGGCGTCGACGTGATCGGCCTGGGTGCCGGCGAACCCGATTTCGATACGCCGGAGTTCATTAAGGACGCCGGAATCAAGGCGATCCGCGACGGCAAGACCAAATATACCAATGTCGACGGCACGCCTGAGCTGAAGGATGCGGTGGTCGCCAAATTCAAGCGTGACAACGGACTGAGCTACGAGCGCAACCAGATCACGATCAACGCCGGCGGCAAGCACACTTTGTTCAATGCGATGGTCGCGACGCTGGATGCGGGCGACGAGGTCGTCATCCCGGCACCGTATTGGGTGAGCTATCCGGATGTGGTGCTGTTCGCGAACGGCACGCCGGTGTTCGTCGCGGCCGGCGCGGAGCAGAACTACAAGTTGCGGCCCGAGCAACTGGACGCCGCGATAACGCCGCGCACCAAGTGGGTGATCCTCAATTCGCCGTCCAACCCGACTGGCGCGGCCTATTCGCGCGCCGAACTGACGGCGCTGGGCGAGGTGCTGGAGCGGCATCCGCACGTGTGGATCTTCGCCGACGACATGTACGAGCATATCGTATTCGACGATTTCGAATTCACCACCATCGCTCAGGTCTGCCCGTCGCTCTACGATCGCACGCTGACCGCCAATGGCTGTTCGAAGGCCTATGCGATGACCGGGTGGCGGATCGGCTTCGCCGCCGGCGCGCCATGGCTGATCAAGGCGATGTCGAAGCTGCAGTCGCAATCGACCAGCAATCCCTGCTCGATCGCGCAAGCCGCCAGCGTCGCGGCGCTGACCGGGGATCAGGCTTTCCTGAAGGACAATGCCGCATTGTTCCAGTCGCGCCGCGATCTGGTCGTGTCGATGCTCAACCAGGCGAACGGCATCACGTGCCCGCGCCCCGAAGGCGCGTTCTACGTCTATCCGGAATTCTCCGCGCTGATCGGCAAGAGCACGCCCAACGGAAAGGTGATCGCGACCGACGAGGATTTCGTCGCCTATCTGCTCGATGACGCCAAGGTGGCGGCGGTGCAGGGGGCGGCGTTCGGTCTGTCGCCGGCGATGCGCATTTCCTACGCCACGTCGGACGATCTGCTGCGCGAGGCGTGCGAACGCATCCAGGCGGCCTGCGCCAACATACGGTAGATGGGCGCTGGGTGAACGGGCTCGCCAGCGGCCGTTAACGTTCCGTTTCATAATACGGCATTGTCGGTGGCGCGTCGAAGGACGATCTGCCGAGCCGACATGGTTTCGATTTATGTCCGCCATGCAATGCAGGCGAGACGCCCGGCCCGTAGCAGGGCCCGTGGAGGTGAGTTATGCGCAGTTTCCTGAAGTCCGCTTTTCTCTGGCAGTTCGCCGCCGGTTTCCTGCTCGGTGCGGTCGGCATGGTCACGTTGCAGCCGCAGGGCGCGATCCAGAACCCCTTCGCGTCGGTGGCGCACGCAGACCGCTAAGTAACCTGCCCTTGGGATCGGCCTTGCGCGTAACTATCTGAGTTGCTGGCGCGAACAGGTTCGACGCCAAGGAGCTTCCGATGTTGAAAACCATCCTGCCGATCGCCGCCATTGCCGGATTGGGCGCGGTCGCCTTGTTCTCCGGCAGCGCCAGTGCCGAGCGCGCCGTGCCGATCCCCGCCGCCGCGCAGGATGTGCCCAGAACGCCCGGCCTGCAGACGGCGGTGCTGGCCGGCGGCTGCTTCTGGGGCATGGAGGCGGTGTTCGAACATGTGAAGGGCGTGAAGACCGTCACGGCAGGCTATGCCGGCGGCACCAAGGCGACCGCGAGCTACGATCAGGTCAGTACCGAAGGCACCGGCCATGCCGAGGCGATCAAGGTGGTCTACGACGCTGCGCAGGTCAGCTACGGCACGCTGCTGCGGGTCTATTTCTCGATCGCGCACGACCCGACCGAGCTGAACCGCCAGGGGCCGGACAGCGGCCCGAGCTATCGCAGCGCGATCTTCCCGCAGAATGCGCAGCAGAAGGCGGTGGCAGCGGCGTATATCGCGCAACTCGGCAAGACCAGGGCGTTCGGCAAGCCGATCGTGACGAAGCTGGAAGGCGGGCAGTTCTTCCCGGCCGAGGCATATCACCAGAACTTCTTCGATCGGAACCCGACGCATCCGTATATCGTGACGTGGGACAAGCCGAAGGTCGCCGCGTTCAAGGCCGGGTTCCCGACGCTCGCGCGGTGAGGCCTGACTTTAAAACTGCCGTCATCCTGACCTTCGCCAGGATGACGGTGGCGATGGGCCGGAGGTTAACCCTCAAGCCGCCAGCGGGAACCGCAGCAACCGGTCTTCCACCGCGATCAGCGCCTGTGCGCCGCCGCCGGTCGCGCGCACGATCTCCGGATGCGTCGCGTCCAGCCCTCCGGTCAGCGATCCGAACGCGGGCAGGATGATCTTGGCCGGCGTGGTCACGAAGCAACGCCGCGACACCAATTTGCCTCGTACCCGCAAGCGCAGTTTCGGGTGGAAATGCCCCGACAATTCGGGGCGGGCATCCGCCGGCTCGGCTTCGTGGCGCAACACCAGCCCGTCGACGATCGTCTCGTCCAGCACTTCGCCGCCGCAGCGATCGATGCGGGGATCGTGATTGCCGGTGATCCAGATCCAGCGGCGCGTGGCGGTCAGCGCGCGGAGCAGCATCTGCGCGCGTTCGGGCAGCCGGTCGCAGCCGGCCGAGTCGTGAAAACTGTCGCCCAGGCACCAGATCTCGCGCGCCTGGGTCGCTTCGGCCAGTGCGGTCAGATCGGTCAGCGTCGCGATCGAATCGTAAGGCGGCAGCATCTGGCCGCTTTTGGCGAACCAGCTCGCTTTCTCGAAATGCAGATCGGCGACCAGCAACGCGCGTCGCGCCGGCCAGAACAATGCGCCTTCTGGCAATGCACACAGATCGTGCCCGGCGAACGAAAAGGGAACCATCGCCCGGCTATGGCGCGTTTGCGCGGGCCGATCAACGGCTTGCCGCGAACGGCCCGACGAATCTCCCCTGGCCACCGGCCACGAATCCTCTTGCGCCGCACCGCAACAGGCGTAGAGCGCGCCGTCTTCCATCATCGGTCGAAAATGCATGTCATCTGCTGCTGAATCGCCCGGATCGGCGCAACCTTCCCCAACTTCCACGCAGCATTCCGCCCCGCATCCGGCGATGATCGCGCTGACGATCGGTGCGATCGGCGTGGTGTTCGGCGATATCGGCACCAGCCCGCTTTATGCCTTTCGCGAGGCGCTGGGGCAGACGGCGGAGGGCGGGATCGACCCGAGCGAGATTCTCGGCGTGCTGAGCCTGGCGCTTTGGGCGCTGATCCTCGTCGTGACGGTCAAATACGTGCTGTTCCTGATGCGCGCCGATAATCAGGGCGAGGGCGGCGTGCTGGCGCTGACCGCTTTGGCCCGGCGCGCGCTCGGCAAGCGCTCGCTGATCGCGATCGTGCTCGGCGCGGCGGGGGCGTCCCTGTTCTACGGCGATGCGATCATCACGCCAGCGCTGTCGGTGCTGTCGGCGGTGGAGGGCATCAAGACGATTCCGGGGCTGACGTTCGTGGACGGCAACCTCATCCTGTTGCTGACGATCGTGATTCTGGTCGGCCTGTTCCTGATCCAGGCGCGCGGCACCGCGCGGGTGTCCGCGATGTTCGGGCCGGTGTGCATCCTGTGGTTCCTGGCGATCGGCGGGCTCGGCCTGTGGCACATCGCCGACGAGCCCACGATCCTGCGCGTCTTTCTGCCGCATTACGGCGTGCTGTTCCTCGCCAGCCACGGCGTGCCCGGCCTGTTCGTGCTGGGCGCGGTGTTCCTCACCGTGACCGGGGCCGAGGCGCTGACCGCCGATATGGGGCATTTCGGGATCAAGCCGATCCGCATCGGCTGGTTCTTCCTCGTCTTCCCGGCCTTGTGCATGAATTATCTCGGGCAGGGTGCCTTCGCGCTCGCCGCGCAGGAGACGGCGCTGGCGACGGGCAGGGACTTCGTCAATCAGGACTGGTTCTTCCTGATGGCGCCGGACCGCTTCCGGCCGTGGCTGGTCGGCCTGTCGCTGCTCGCCACGATCATCGCCAGCCAGGCGGTGATCACCGGTGCCTATTCGCTCACGCAGCAGGCGATCCAGCTCGGCCTGTTGCCGCGCCTGCGCATTCGCCAGACCTCGGCGCATCATGCCGGGCAGATCTATCTGCCGGCGATCAACTGGCTGCTGCTGGCCGGGGTGCTGGTGCTGGTGGTGCAATTCAAGACATCCTCGGCGATGGCCGCGGCGTACGGCATCGCGGTGACCGGCACGATGGTCGTCACCACCTGCCTCGCCTATATCGTCGTGCGGCATCGCTGGAACTGGGGTCGGCCGCTCGCGCTGGCGGTGATCCTGCCGTTCCTGACGCTCGATCTGGTGTTCTTCGGCGCGAACATCCTGCGCGTGGTGGAGGGCGGCTGGGTGCCTCTGGTCATCGCCGCGGCGATCGGTCTGCTGATCTATACCTGGGTGCGCGGCCGCGGCATCGTGCGCGCGTTCGAGGAGCGGCAGAGCGTGCCGCTGGCCGATCTCGCCGCCGCGCTCGCCCGCCGCCCGCCAGAGCGCGTCGAGGGCACGGCGGTGTTCCTCACCGGCAATCCGCACAACGCGCCGGGCGCGCTGCTGCACAATCTGAAGCACAACAAGGTGCTGCACGAACGCAATCTGATCGTCAGCATCCGCACCACCGATCGCCCGATCGCGGCGGACGAGGACCGGGTGAAGCGCGAACGGGTCGACGACAATTTCGTCATCATCGTGCTGACCTATGGCTTCATGGAGACGCCCGACGTGCCGGCCGATCTCGGCTTCGGCGCAGCGGCGGCGAAAAAGCCGCTGAACCCGGCCAAGACCAGCTATTTCATCGGCCGCAACACGCTGAAGCCCGCCGCGAAGGAAGGCATGCCGTTATGGCAGGACCATATCTTCATGTTCCTGCAGCGTAACGCGAGCGATCCGACCGATTTCCTGCGCATCCCGCCGGGCAAGGTGCTGGAACTGGGCGAGCAAGTCGCGGTGTGATCCCCACGATCGTCATCCCGGCGCAGGCCGGGATCTCAGCGAGGCGCGCGGCACGCCCGCCCGATTAAGAACCCAGCATTCGCTGGGGTGACGGCGATTATGTGGGGGGCTCAAACCTGCCCCTTATCCCGCATACGCCTTGACCAGATCGAACAGATAATCACGCCCGTCGTACAAGGATTTCACCCGGATGCGTTCGTTCAGGCCATGGATGCCGTTGAAATCGCTGTCGATGAACATGCCGGGCACGCCGTAGACCGGGATGCCGATCGCCTGGAAGAAGATGCCGTCGGTCGCGCCGGTCGACATCAGGGGCACCAGCGGCACGCCGGGGAAATGCTTTGCCGCCACCGCCTTGGCCGGCCCCATGATCTTGGGGTCGAGCGGGGTGGGGATCGCGGTCGGGCGGATCGGCTGATTGATCGTCAGCTTCACCTTCGCCCCCGCCAGTTCCTGCAGTTTGGCGGCGGTCGCCTCGACCGTTTCGCCCGGGAAGACGCGGCAGTTAATGTTCGCGGTGGCGCGCTGCGGCAGCGCGTTTTCGGCATGGCCGGCGTTCAGCAGCGTGGCGACGCAGGTGGTGCGCAGCGTGGAGTGGAAGGTCTTGTCGGCGCTGACGATCTTGTCGGCGGCCGCATCGCTCGGATCGGCGAGCAATTTGCGGATCGCATCGCCCATCGGACCCGGCGTGCCCTGCGCGGTGGCGGTGAAGAAGGCGCGCGTCGTTTCGCTGAACTTGATCGGAAATTCATAGGCGCGGATCGCCTCCAGCGCGTCGGCGAGTTCGTAGATCGCATTGTCCGGCACTGGCTGTGAGCTGTGGCCGCCGGGGTTGGTGGCGGTCAGCGTGTAATTCTGCGCCGCCTTCTCGCCGACCTGCATCGCCAGCGTCTGCTGCTTGCCCGCCGCATCGAGCCGACCGCCGCCGCCTTCGTTGAGCACGACGCCCGCCGCGATCAGGTCGGGCTTGGTTTTGGTCAGATATTGCGCGCCGTTCCACGCAAAGGTGGTTTCCTCGCCGCAGGTCAGCGCCAGCTTGATCGTGCGTTTCGGCGTGTAGCCCGCCTGCTTGAAGCGGATCATGCTGTCGGCCCAGACGGCGGCCATCGCCTTGTCGTCCACGCTGCCGCGAGCGTAATAATAGCCACCCTCTTCGATCAGCGTGAAGGGGTCGCGCACCCAATCCTCGCGCTTGGCCTCGACCACGTCGAGATGCGCGAGCAGCAGGACGGCCTTGGCCTTCTTGTCGCTGCCGGGCAGGATCGCGACGAGGCCGCCTTCCTTCGGGTGATCGGGCACGGAGAACAATGTGACTTCGGCATCCTTATAGCCCGCCGCCTTCAACCGCGTGGCGATCTGCGCCGCCGCCTGCGTGCAGCTACCCGCCGACAGCGTCGTGTTGGTCTCCACCAATTCCTTGTAGAGGCCGAAGAATGCCTGCTGATCCGGCTTCAGCGTGGTCTCCGCCGCGACCGGCTGCAGCGCGATCCCCGCCAGCACCGCGCCGGTCATTGCCCGTGTGAAGATCCGCATGCTTCAGCCCCTTTAGTCGTTCCAGGGGGCCAGCGTAACGCGCCGCGCGATCAAAGCAACGGGGAGGGTGGCGCGATCTCGCCTTAGAACCGCCGGGGCAAAGCCAGGCGCAACTCGCGGTTGGGAAAATCGATGTCGATGCGGCGGAACAGGCGCAGCGCATCCATGCCGAGCAAAAGGGCCGGCCGTTTGTCCAGTCCGAAATGCGCGAACGGCGCGGCATCGGCGAAGGCGATCGGCAGATCGTTGAAGCTGACGCTGCCGATCTTGAGTGCGCTGATGCTGGTATAGTCCGCCTGCAGCACCGATCCGGTGACGCTCGTCACGTCGATCGATTTCATCTTGCCGTGGCGTACGCGTTTCTTGAGCGCGAGATTGCCCATCGTCACCGCCGTGCCGGTATCGAGCACCACGCGCACCTTGACGTCACCGTAATAGGCATCGGTGACGACGAGCTGGCCGTAGATGCTCTTGGCGTGGACGATGATCTCGTCGGGGCCGGCGCGTTCGGCCTTGTGGCGTCGCACGGACGGCCGCACGGTCATGCGCTGCAGGTCGAAATCGATCGACAGCGCGCGATCCTGCAACGTGTCGATTCCGAGCAGCCCGGCCGCGCCGAGATTGACGCCTTCGAGCGCCGGCGCCTCGATCCGGCTGCCGCCGAACGCACCGACCGAGATCAGCGGGATGATCACGGTGTTGGCGCTGCTCGATCCGGTCATCGTCGTCATGCGCACGTCGCGGCCGGGGTTGAGCTTCAGCAGACCGGCCAGCTCGCGTGAGATCACCGTACGCTGCGCGCCGGTATCGACGATAAAGCGGTACGGCCCGGCACCGGATATCGTCACCGGCAGGGTCATGCGATCCTCGTCATCGCCGAAATTCAAGGTCGGCGCGGTCTCGGTGGTGGCCGGGTCGATCGGTTCCTGCGGCGCTGGCGCAGCGGTGCCGGGGGTGGCCAGAAGCAGGGCGATCAGGGCGGACACGATCGGCATGTGCGGAGGGTGCGCCCGATCCGGACCTTTTGCAAGCGCGCCGTTCAATCCAGCCGCATCGCCACCTCGGCCAGCGCCTCGGCCTCGATCAGCAGCGCGTCATCGGCGGTTCCGGTGGCGACCTTCTCGCGCCCGATCAAGGTCAGCACCGGCACCGCGAGCGGCGAGACTCGCGGCAGATCGACGTGCAGCATCGTATCGGCGGCGCGATCGAGCAGGCCGGCGAGGCGACCGACATCGGTCATCCGCGCGCGGGCATCCTCCCATGCGGCCTGCAGCAGCAAATGGCCGGGTTCGTACTTGCGCAGCACGTCGTAGATCAGGTCGGTCGAGAAGGTCACCTGTTTGCCGGTCTTGCGCTTGCCCGGATGCTGGCGCTCGACCAGCCCGCCGATCACCGCCACCTCGCGAAACGCCCGTTTCAGCAGGTGCGATTGCTGCACCCAATCGACGAACTCGTCCTCCAATATATCGGCCGAGAACAATGCCTGCGGATCGGTGATCGGATCGAGCCCGTAACAGGCCAGCGCATAATCGTTGGCGACGAAGCCCAAGGGTTTCAGCCCGAGCGTCTCCATCCGCCGCGTCACCAGCATGCCGAGCGACTGGTGCGCGTTCCAGCCCTCGAAGCTGTAGGCGATCAGGTAGTGCCGGTTCTCGTGCGGGAAGGTCTCGACCAGCAACTGGCCCGGCCTGGGCAGCGTGGATCGCACCGCCTGCACTTCCAGCCATTCGCGCACGTCGTCGGGGAAGCGGTGCCATTCCTCCGGCTGCGACAGGAAGCCGCGCACCCGATCGGCCAGATTGGTCGAAAGCGCCATGCGCGCGCCGCCATAGGTCGGGATGCGCGCGGGCCTAGCAGTGGCGCGGACAAGCAGATCCTCGGTGCTGATGCCGACCACCTCGACGCTCATCCCGGCGAAGAAGAAGGTGTCGCCGGGCGTCAGCGTCGCGGCGAACCCTTCCTCGACCTTGCCCAAGGACCGGCCGTTCTTGAAGCGCACCGTCAGCATCGTCGCCTCGACGATGATCCCGGCGTTCAGGCGGTGCTGCGCGATGAATTTCGGGTGGCTGACGCGCCACGTGCCATCGGCATCCTGCGTCAGGCGGCGGAATTTGTCGTATGCTTTCAGCGCATAGCCGCCGTCGCGGATAAAGCCGAGCACGCGGCTGAACGTTTCGTCGGTCAGGGCGGAATAGGGCAGCGCGGATCGTATCTCGTCGAGCAGGTCCGCTTCCCGGAACGGCGCGGCGCAGGCGCAGGCCATGATATGCTGCGCCAGCACGTCGAGCCCGCCGGGGCGGAAGATATCGGGATCGAGTTCGCCCGCCAGCACCGCGTCCAGCGCAGCGCGCGCCTCGAGATATTCGAAACGGTTGCCGGGCACGACCACCGCCTCGCTCGGCTCGTCGAGCCGGTGGTTGGAGCGACCGATGCGCTGCAGCAGCCGCGACGATCCCTTGGGCGCGCCCATCTGGATGACGAGATCGACATCGCCCCAATCGACGCCGAGATCGAGGCTGGACGTGGCGACGAGCCCGCGCAACTTGCCCGCCGCCATCGCGCCTTCTACCTTGCGCCGCGCTTCCAGGCTGAGCGAACCGTGGTGGATGCCGATCGGCAGCCCCATCGCGTTCGCCTTCCACAGATCCTGGAAGATCAGCTCGGCCAGGCTGCGCGTGTTGCAGAACACGATCGCGGTCTTGTGGGTCTCGATCTCGGCCATCACCTGTTCGGCGGCATAGCGTCCCGAATGGCCCGACCACGGCACGCGGCCCTGCGGCAGCAGGATCGCGATGTTGGGATCGGCACCATTCTCGCCCTGCACGAGCGTGACGGTATCGATGTCGCCATCGGGCGCGAGCCAGGCGCGATAGCCATCGGCATCCGCGACCGTCGCGGACAATGCGACGCGGCGCAGGCCCGGCGCGAGCGTCTGCAGTCGCGACATGCACAGGCCCAGCAGATCGCCGCGCTTGCCGGTGGCGAAGGCGTGGACCTCGTCGACCACGATCGTCTTCAGTCCGGCGAACATCATCATGCTGTCGGGATAGCTTAACAGCAGGCTGAGCGATTCGGGCGTGGTCAGCAGGATCTGCGGCGGCCGGATGCGCTGGCGCGCCTTGCGGTCGCTCGGCGTATCGCCGGTGCGGGTCTCGACCCGGAGGTCAACGCCCATCTCCTCGATCGGCGTGATCAGGTTGCGCTGCACGTCCACCGCCAGCGCCTTGAGCGGCGAGACGTAGAGCGTGTGCAGGCCTTTGGACGGGTGTTCGATCAGTTCGGCGAGCGTCGGCAGGAACCCGGCCAGCGTCTTGCCCGCGCCGGTGGTGGCGACGAGCAGTCCATGCCGCCCGGCCCGCGCGACGTCGAACATCTCGAGCTGGTGCCGGCGCGGCGACCAGCCCTTGGCGGCGAACCAGTCGGCGATCGGGGCGGGGAGATCGGTGGGCTGCGCCCCGCCTGCCAAACCGCCGTCATGCTGAACTTGTTTCAGCATCCATCGCGCTCCGCTGACAACCATTCGCGTGGCACGATGGACCCTGAACCAAGCTCAGGGTGACGGCAGTGGGGGCAGGCGGCACGCGCCTCAAGGATGGAACTCAAAGACATTCCAACCATATAGGGACAATGGCAAAGCTCGGCGACTGGATCGAACCGCATCCGCACGGCATCTATGTGAAGCCCGCCGACATCTGGGTCGATCCCTCGCGTCCGAGCCCCAAGGCGCTTGTCACGCATGGCCATGCCGATCATGCGCGCGGCGGACACGATGCGGTGTGGGCCACGCCGGAAACGCTGGCGATCATGGCGACGCGCTACGGCCCGCAGAATGGCCACCCGGTCGCGTACGGCGAGACGTTGAAACTCGCCGGCGATGTCGAGGCGACGTTCGTGCCCGCCGGCCATGTGCTCGGCTCCGCGCAGATCATCCTCGATCATCGCGGCGAGCGCATCGTCGTCTCGGGCGATTACAAGCGCCGCCTCGATCCGACCTGCGCACCGTTCGAGCCGGTAAAGTGCGACGTGTTCATCACCGAGGCGACGTTCGGCCTGCCGGTGTTCCGCCATCCCGAAACCGGCGACGAGATCGACAAGCTTACCGCCGCCCTGCGCGCCAACCCAACGCGATGCGTGCTGGTCGGTGCCTATGCCCTGGGCAAGGCGCAGCGCGTGATCCGCGAACTGCGCGATCGCGGGCATGACGATCCGATCTACCTGCACGGCGCGGTGCAGCGATTGTGCGACCTGTATGTCGAACTCGGCGTCGATCTGGGCGATCTGCGGCTGGTGGCGGATACGCCCAAGGCGGACCTGATGGGCAAAGTGGTGATCGCGCCGCCCGGTGCGCTCAACGATCGCTGGTCGCGGCGGCTGCCCGATCCGATCACCGCCATGGCGTCTGGCTGGATGCGCGTCCGGCAGCGCGCGGTGCAGCGTAATGTCGAACTGCCGCTGATCCTGAGTGACCACGCCGATTGGGACGAACTGACCGACACCTTGACCGAGATCGCGCCGAAGGAGGTGTGGGTGACGCACGGTCGGGAGGATGCGCTGGTCCACTGGTGCATGACCCGCCAGATCAAGGCGCGCGCGCTGGCGCTGATCGGCTATGAGGACGAGGACGATTGACGGAGGCGTAAAGGTTAGCTTCAATCGTCATCCCAGCGCCGGCTGGGATATCAGGCGATGTGCGGTACGAGAGTATGATGACTTCAGTTCGAGTCGTCCCCCTGTCCGTTCGTTTCGAGCGAAGTCGAGAAACTTGGTGCAGCCCTCGTGACGATTTCTCGACTTCGCTCGAAACGAACGGGTAAGGGTAAGGTCATCATGCTCTAAGCCCCATGAGATGCCAGCCTTCGCTGGCATGACGAAGAGGCAGCCTCAGCCCGCGCCCTCCAATGCCCGCGCCCGCCGGCGCTGCACCGAACTGCCGATGCCCAGCGCCTCGCGATATTTCGCCACGGTGCGGCGCGCGATGTCGAAGCCCTTGGCGTTGAGCTGCTCGACCAAAGTGTCGTCGGACAGGATCGCATTGCCCTCGGCGGCGATCAGCGTGCGGATCGCCGCCTTCACCGCCTGCGCCGATACCGCGTCGCCGCCCTCGGACGACTGGATCGCGCTGGTGAAGAAGTATTTCAGCTCGAACAGGCCGCGCGCGCAATAGAGGTATTTGTTGCTCGTCACGCGGCTGACGGTCGATTCGTGCATCTCGATCGCGTCGGCGACCTGGCGCAGCGTCATCGGCTTCAGGTGCGCGACGCCGTGCAGGAAGAACGCCTCCTGCTGCTTGACGATCTCGGTCGCGACCTTGACGATCGTGCGCTGGCGCTGGTCGAGCGCCTTGACCAGCCAGTTCGCGCTGGCCAACATCTCGCCGAGCCACGCCTTGCTCGCCTTGTCCTGCTCGCCGCCCGACAGTTCGACATAATAGCCGCGATTGACCAGCAGGCGCGGCAGGGTGGCGGCGTTGATCTCGATCGCCCAGCCATCCTTGCGGCGCGCGACGAACACGTCCGGCGTCACCGCCTGGGCCGGCTCGCCACCAAAGCGGCAGCCGGGCTTGGGATCATAGCCGCGCAATTCGCGGATCATGTCCGCCATATCCTCGTCGTCCACCTCGCAGATGCGCTTCAACCGGCCAAGTTCGCCGCGTGCGAGCAGGTCGAGATGCTCGATCAGGCGCGCCATGCACGGATCGTAGCGATCGGCTTCGATCGCCTGCAGTTTCAGGCATTCGGCCAGGTCGCGCGCGCCGACCCCGGTCGGCTCGAACGTCTGGATCAGCGACAGGACATATTCCACGCGGGCGAGCGGCACGCCCAATCGGTTGGCGATCTCCAGCAGCGGTACGGTCAAATAGCCGCAATCGTCGATCTGGTCGATCAGATGCGCGGCGATGAACGCGTCCGATCCGTCGACCACCGGTCCGGCCTGCGCCATCAGGAACTCGGCCAAAGTCATGTCGCCGGCGGCGAACGAATCGAAGTCCGGCCCGTCCTCTCCAACGCCACCCCCGCCGGCGCCGCTCAGGCCGAGGGATCCGTCCATGCCGGCACCGTCGCCGCCGATCGCGTCGGCCGGGCTGTCGTGGTGGAAACTCTCGGCGGTGAAATCGACGTCGAGCGAGGCCTCGCCGCTGGCATCGCCGCCCATCACGAGCTGGTCGGCGGTGGCCGGTTCGCGTGCCTCGGGCGGAGCCTCGCGCTCTTGGGTCGGGCCGTCGTCGTCAGGCGCGGAGGATTCGAGCAGCGGATTGCGCTCGATCTCTTCCGCGATGAACCCTTCGACCTCCAGGTTCGACAGCGCGAGCAGACGGATCGCCTGCTGCAGTTGCGGCGTCATCACCAGGGATTGCGACTGGCGCAGGTCGAGGCGTGGCGCGAGACTCATGTCAGGAGGTCACTCCGGCGCTGGCCGGGGTCTCGTGCCGCAAGGGGGCGCTCTGCGACTGGGAGATCCCAGCCTGCGCCGGGATGACGGAAAAAGGCGGGGCGAACGCGGTCATAAGCTTAAAGCGAGAAACTCTCGCCCAGGTACAGCCGGCGCACATTGGCGTCGGCGACCAGTTCGGCCGGCGATCCGGTGAACAGCACGCGGCCGTCATAGATGATGTAGGCGCGATCCACGATGTCAAGCGTCTCGCGCACGTTGTGATCGGTGATCAGCACGCCGATGCCGCGATCCTTCAACTGGCAGACGAGATCGCGAATGTCGGAGATCGAGATCGGATCGATGCCCGCAAAGGGCTCGTCGAGCAACATGATCGAGGGTTCGGCGGCCAGCGCGCGGGCAATTTCGGCGCGGCGGCGTTCGCCACCCGACAGTGCCATCGCCGGCGCGTCGCGCAACCGCGTCAGGCCGAATTCCCCGAGCAGCTTTTCGAGCTTTTCGGCCCGCGCCGCCTTGTCCGGCTCGGCTAGTTCGAGGACGGTCAGAATGTTCTTTTCGACCGAAAGGCCGCGGAAGATGCTGGTCTCCTGCGGCAGATAGCCGAGGCCGAGGATCGCACGGCGGTACATCGGCAGGCCGGTGATGTCGTCGCCGTCGAGCATGATGCGGCCCGAATCCGGCTTCACCAGGCCCATCACGGAATAGAAACACGTCGTCTTGCCCGCGCCGTTCGGGCCGAGCAGGCCGATCACTTCGCCACGCCCCACGCTGACCGACACGTCGGTCAGCACGACGCGCTTGTCGTACGATTTTGCGATCGACACCACGGCCAGACCCTGCGCGACGGGCTTTTCGTGAATCGGCGGCATCTTTTCGAGGATCGCAGTGTCGGTCATCGCATCCTTGCTCGCAGCATAGGGTTAGCAAAGGCTTACCATAAGCAAATTGGCAAGCTTCCTGCATGGCTCATGCCGCAGACGCGCGCCGGTTGGAAGGGCGAAGCGGCGAACTCCGGCGATTTGCGCGATATGCCGCCCCGGAACGGCGCGGAATCAGTTGCTCGCGGGCTGATCGCGCTTGGGGACGGAGAAGCGCCCGGTGACTCGCCCGCCCGGTGCCGCCGTGGTCGTGCCGTCGCCATTGGCGCGCCCGCCGCCGACCGACGATCCGTCGATCACCGCGCGCCCGCTGTCGAGGTTCATCGTCAGCCGCCCGCCATTCACCGTATTGCCGCCCTGGGTGAGCGTCACCGCGCCCAGCATCGTCACGACGCGGCGGTTGAGATCGTAGACCGCGAAATTGCCGCGTGCGGTCTGGTCCGGTCGCGTGACGACGACATTGCCCGACGCGTCGAGCCGCGACACCTGCGGGCTGCCGTCGATCACCTGTCCGGTATAGGCCACGGTCATGCGCGCCGAATTCAGCGTCATTTCGGCCTGTTTGACCGATACATTGCCCGACAGCACGGCGCGGTTGGCCTTGTCCTGCAATTCGATATGGTCCGCGCCGAAATCGATCGGCGCGTTCGAATTGTGCTTCGACTGGGCCGATGCGGCACCGGCGGACAGCAAGGCGGCCAGCGCCACGAGACGATGAAGGTTGGACATCGCGGCTATTTCGCCCTTCCCGGCACGATCCGCAAGCGCGCGTTGCCATCCAGCGTCACGATATGCGTTTCCAGATCGGCCTTCATCGCATTCGCGCTGAACCTGCCCTGCGGCACGGTGCCGGTCACGGCACCACCGCTCTGCAGCTTGCGGGTCTTCAGGTCGACGATCGAATTCTGCGTGTCGAGCCGGTATCCGTTCGCCGCCCGGAACAGCACCGGGCCGTCCATCATCACCTGTTCGGTGGTCATGTTGTAACGGCCCTGATTGGCGATCAGGCTTGCCGGGCCGTCCGGCAGGCGGATCGCGGCGGAAAGCTCGCTCAGCTTCACGATCGGTTCGGACGAGCTCTTCTGCGTCGCGTTGCCGGCGGTCAGCGCGAACGGCTGGCCCTTGCCGTCCTCGCCACGATACAGCGCCTTCTGGATCAGCAGCCGTTCCTTGGCCACCTCAACCTTGTTCTTGTCGAGCAGGAACGACACGTCACCGCGCATGGTGAGCGGCGCCATGACGAGGAAGGCGGCCAGCACGCCGATCGCCACCGGCAGCACGATGCTCGACAGGCGCACGAGCCGATCGTGGCTGCTGCCCGGCGCGGCCCAGACCTGCCGCTCGGATCTGGTCCTCGCGGCGATGTCAGACATGCGCGAAGATATCGGTCTCGGGCCAGCCGGCCAGGTCGAGGTCGGAACGATGCGGCAGGAAATCGAAACACGCCTGGGCCAGCGCCGCGCGGCCTTCGCGCACCAGCCGCCGGTCCAGTTCTTCGCGCAGGCGGTGGAGATAGCGCACGTCGGAGGCGGCGTAATCCTTCTGCGCGTCGGACAGTATCGGCCCGCCCCAGTCGGACGATTGCTGCGCCTTGGAGATGTCGGTCTGCAGCAATTCGCGCACCAATTCCTTCAGGCCGTGGCGATCGGTATAGGTGCGCACCAGCCGCGAGGCGATCTTGGTGCAATAGACCGGCGTGGCATCGACCTCGAGATAATGTTTGATCGCGGCTAGATCGAAGCGGCCGAAATGATAGAGTTTCACGCGGTTCTGGTCGGCGAGCAGCGCGCGCAGGTTGGGCGCGGCATAATCGCTGCCGGGCGAAAAGCGCACGAGATGCTCGTCCGGCCCGCCATCCGACAGTTGCACCACGCACAGCCGGTCGCGGGGCGTCAGCAGTCCCATCGTCTCGGTATCGACGGCGATGTCGGCGCCGTCGGCGAACACGCCGGCGGGCAGATCTTCTTCATGCAGGTAAACGGTCATCGATACCGCCTAGCCGTGAAAAGCTGAACGCTCAATGGCGAGTAGCGGCCGCCGCTTCACGCCGCTCGCGCCGCTTGCGCGCCAGGATGTTGAGCGTCTCGACCCCCGCCGAGAAGGCCATCGCGGCGTAGATATAGCCTTTGGGCACATGCACGCCGAAGCCGTCGGCGATCAGCACCGCGCCGATCATCAGCAGGAAGCCGAGCGCCAGCATCACCACCGTCGGGTTCTGTTCGATGAAATTGGCGAGCGGCGTCGCCGCCAGCATCATCACCGTGACGGCGACGATCACGGCGATCACCATCACCGGCAGATCGTCGGTCATGCCGATCGCGGTGAGGATCGAATCGATCGAGAAGACCATGTCGAGCGCCAGAATCTGCGCGATCGCCGAGCCGAAGCTGAGTGCGGTCTTGCCTTTCTTGTCGAGCGGTTCGCCCGATTCGTGCGGGTCCATGCTGTGATGGATTTCCTTGGTCGCCTTCCACAGCAGGAACAGCCCGCCGGCGATCAGGATCAGGTCGCGCCACGAAAACGCGGTCTCGAAACTCGGTGCGCCCGTTGCCCCGACGGCACCCTGGATGCCGAGGTCGAACACCGGCGCGGTCAGCCCGGCGATCCACGCGATCATCGACAGCAGAAGAAGGCGGAGGAC
Source organism: Sphingomonas sp. Leaf357 (assembly GCF_001423845.1). NCBI lineage: Bacteria > Pseudomonadati > Pseudomonadota > Alphaproteobacteria > Sphingomonadales > Sphingomonadaceae > Sphingomonas > Sphingomonas sp. Leaf357. Next base: position 549,980 of record NZ_LMPM01000001.1, read on the forward strand.
CAACGCCAGCCCGATACCGAGGCGACGTGCCTTGACCTGCTGCTCCGGCGGCAGCTTGTTCGAGAGGATCGAGATGAAGATGAGGTTGTCGATGCCGAGCACCACCTCCAGTACGATCAGCGTGGCGAGGGCAGCCCAGGTGGCCGGTTCGGACAGGAGCGCGAGGATCGACATGGTCCCGCTGTGCCGTCCGGGCCACACTGCTGCAAGCATATGATGCGGGTCGTGCCGCAATTTGGACGAATTCGTTCGCAGCGTTGACGTTTTTAGGCTAGACCGAATCGGCGGCACGATTGGTTTGGTGTCCGGAGACCTGCGCTTTTCGTCCGGCGTCCAGGTTTCATAGGCAAGTTGGGCGGACCGGGAAGACGAACAGGGCATGAGTTTCGATAAAGGACGCCGCGGTGATCGCGGCGGGCGTGGCCGCGACAAGCGGGACGGTTTCGGCGGCGATGATTTCGGCGGCGGCAGCAGCTTCGGCGGCGGTGACCGCTTCGGTGGCGGCGGCGATCGTTTCGGCGGCGGCGGTGATCGCTTCGGCGGTGGCGGTGGCGACCGGTTCGGCGGCGGCGGCGGCGGCGGCGGTTTCCGCAGCGGCGGCGGTGGCGGCTTCGGCGGTGGTGGCGCAGGCGGCGGTGGCCGCGGCATGCCCCCGCAGGTCGTCGGCGAAGGCACCGGCGTGGTCAAGTTCTTCAACGGCCAGAAAGGCTTCGGCTTCGTCGTTCGCGATGATGGCGGCGAGGATGTGTTCGTGCACATCAGCGCGGTCGAGCAGGCTGGCCTGACCGGTCTGGCCGAGGGTCAGCCCTTGGGCTTCACCCTGGTCGATCGTGGTGGCCGCATCTCGGCGACCGATCTCAAGATCGACGGCGAGCCCATGGCCGTCACCGACCGCGGCCCGCCGCGCGAGCGTGATGCTGGTCCGGGCGCACCCCGTGGTGGCGCGGCCGGCGGCTTCGGCGCGGCACCGCAGCGCCAGCTGACTGGTGAGAAGGCGACCGGCACGGTCAAGTTCTTCAACGCTATGAAAGGCTTCGGCTTCATCCAGCGCGATGACGGGCAGCCCGATGCGTTCGTGCACATCTCCGCCGTCGAGCGTGGCGGGATGACCAGCCTGAACGAAGGCGACCGGCTCGAATTCGAGTTGGAAGTCGATCGTCGCGGCAAGCACGCAGCGGTGAACCTGACCTCGATCGCTTAAGCGCTCCGGTCCAGTCGCCGATAGAATAGACCCGGCGGACCACACGGTCCGCCGGGTTTTTCTTTGTGCCGGTGATTGGGAGCGCGCCGACTTTCGTGAAGTTTGAAAAGTCTGATCTCCGAATACGGTGATCCTGATCGCAGCTCCTCAATCATTCCAAAGTAAAGGCGACTTCGTAGAGTCCTGGATGAGCATCGCCATAGCGACGATTGCCCGCGATCAACCCCCGACTTTGCAAATGTTCATAAACGCGGCTAGCCGCATCGCCATCCGTGCTTTGGGCATAATTTACGACCCGCGTGCCATCCAGGCTGCGATGAAGGCTGGCCGACAGCCAGCCATCGACTTCGCGGGCGACTTGGGCGGCGTTCGACAGATATTCGATCAGTCGTTGCTGTTCGCCGGGGGGAACGGTGAAGACGTTGATTTGAGTGATGATATCGGTGTTGGCGGTGATGATCGGCATGGGTGTGGCTCCTTGATGAGCGCATCAGCCGGAGTTTGCCGCCATCATCCAACAACGTGCGCCAAGCTCCGGCGGATCGCGCCGGTTGCTTGTCGCGGGGCCGCCTTGCGGCGGCACGGAGCCTCTTGCGAGGGAACGGGCTTACCGATGCCGTTCTGGTCCTTCTCGACGCGGCTTTTCTATCATCCGGTCACCGGTTTGTCAGCACCCATGGTCAAAAACCGCACGGCTTTTGTCGCCAGACCTGGATACTCGCACTGTCCTACAACCCTCGGATATGCCAGTCTTCCTTATCCGTTCTGATTATCGGTGCGCTGCCCGTATACGGGCGCGTACAATCCCCGATAGCGTGTGACTTTGTGTGACCTTCGCCCGTATCGCCGAGGTCGAAATTGCGAAAATAGTGCTGAACTGCAAAGACATTCGGCCCCGACGTCATTGCACGATTGCGGCCTCTCCGATGACGCGTGCCTCCCGCACATAGCCGAACTCGCCCGCTCCGTCCCACGCTCGCCCGTCGGGGAAGCGCAATTCTATCCCGGCCAGATCGCGTTCGTCGGCCAGCGCCATGTTGACGCCCATCATCGTGTTGCCGAATTTCGCCACGGCCCCGTCGGTCAGCACGAAATGGGTGGTCGATCCGCATGTCGCGCAGAAGCGGATTTCCGCCGACGGATCGTCCTTGTCGGATCGACTATAGCCCTTCGTCCTGCCGTCGACGCGCACGTCGGACGGATCGAAATAGCCCCAGCGCGCGCCCGTCTTGCTGCACAACGTACAGTTGCACTCGTGGATGAAGTCCGGACGCTTGCCCATCTCGACGCGGATCTGCCCGCACAGGCACGAAAGTTCGATCATCCCCGCCGTCTAGCAGCGCCGCCGCCGGCCCGAAAGTCGTCGGGTTTCGGCGTATCGGGTAGGCGATGGCGTTTGCTTCGACGCGCAAAGGCAAAGTTGTTCGAATCCTGCTCGGTTGCCGTGATAACGTGCCGCGTCCCAAGGAGATTTCGATGCGCCATATCCTCGCTACGTTCGCCGCGCTCGCGCTGATCGTGCCCGCCGCCAATGCCGCCACCCCGCCGCGCGTCGGCATCGCGAGTTTCGAGCAACTCGCCAAGCCCTTGCCGCTGCCGTACGACGAACAGGCCAATGCCGACGCGCAGGTCGCCGCCGCCAAGGCGCGGGCGAAGGCACGGCGTAAATTGCTGCTGATCGACCTCGGCGGAAACTGGTGCCTCGATTGCCGCCTGCTCGCCGGCACGATGGATACGCCCACGCTGAAGGGATTCGTCGACAAGCATTACGAGATCGTCACGGTCGATATCGGCCGGTTCGACAAGAACCTTCAGGTGCCCGCGCATTACGGCATCACCAAGCGGCTGGAAGGCGTGCCCAACCTGCTGATCGTCGATCCACGCACCGACAAGCTGATCAATGCCGGCCGCACCGCCGCGCTGGCCGATGCGCGCAGCATGAGCCCGCAGGGACTGGCCGACTGGCTGGCGCGATGGGTGAAGTGATCAGACGATCAGGCGTCTAAGCCCGGCCACCGTATCCGCTTCGGCGGCCGGTTTGTCGGTCCTGATCCGCGCGATCCGGGGGAAGCGCATCGCGACGCCGGATTTGTGGCGTTTCGATTCGTGGATCGAATCGAAGGCGATCTCCAGCACCAGCGTCTTCTCGACCTCGCGCACCGGGCCGAACCGGTTGAGCGTGTGGCCCCGCACGAACTTGTCGAGCATCTTCAACTCCTCGTCGGTGATGCCCGAATAGGCCTTGCCCACCGGGAGCAGCTCGCCATCCTCGGTCCAGCAGCCGAACGTGTAGTCGCTGTAGAACGATGAGCGACGGCCCGAGCCGCGCTGCGCGTACATCATCACGCAATCCGCGGTCAGCGGATCGCGCTTCCATTTGTACCATAGCCCCACACGCCGCCCGGTGACGTAGGGCGAATTGCGTCGCTTCAGCATCACGCCCTCGATCGCGGCGTCGCGCGCACCGGCGCGGATGCCTTCGAGCGCGGTGAAATCCTCCGCCTCGATCACCTGGCTGAGATCGAAGCGGTCGGGGTCGAGCTTCGCGACGAACGCCTCGAGCCGCACGCGCCGCTCCGTCCAGGGCAGTTCGCGCAGATCCTCCGCGCCGTCGAACAGGATATCGTAGATGCGCGCGAAGGCGGGATACTCCGTCAGCATCTTCGCCGAGACGATCTTGCGGCCCAGCCGCTGCTGGAGCGCGTTGAAGCTCGCCGCGCCCCCGCCATCCTCCAGCGTGCCGCCCTGATGCTCGCCTTTCACCAGCAGTTCGCCGTCGATCACGCCGGGCGTGGTGAAGGCACGCGCCACGTCGGGGAAGCTGCCGGTCACGTCGTCGCCGGTGCGGCTGAACAGCCGCGTCTCCCCCGCAACATGGACGATCTGCACGCGGATCCCGTCCCATTTCCACTCGGCGGCATAATCGGCGAGATCGACGCGCAGATCCTCCAGCGGATGCGCGAGCATGAACGGGCGGAACACCGGCACGTCGGCGGCGGTCGGCTGCTCTCCTGTTCCCTCCGCCCAGGCGAACAGCGCGGCGTAAGGCGGGTCGATGCCGTGCCACACTTCCTCCACCGCCTCGACATCGATGCCGAACGCGGTAGCGAGCGCGGTCTTGGCCAGCCGCGCGCTGACCCCGATGCGCAACGCGCCGGTCGCCATCTTGAGCAAGGCGAAACGTTCCTCGGCATCCAGCCGGTCGAGCATGCCGGCCAGCGCCGCTGGGGCGTCCGAGCGCGACAGCGCATTCAGCCTCTCCACCGCCTGCGTGATGGTCAAAGGTTCCGCCTCGGCCGGGGGGACGGGGGGCGTGGGCCACAGCAGGGCAATCGTCTCGGCACTGTCGCCGACATAATCGCGGCTCATGCGGTACAGCACGGGATCGACCCGCGCCTCGATCAGCGCCCGGATCACGGCCGGCTTTACGCCGGGCAGGTCGAGGTCGCCGGTCAGCGCGGCGATCGCCCAGCCGCGATCGGGATCGGGCGTGACGCGCAGATAATCGCCGATCAGCTTCAACTTGGCGTTCCGCGAACGCGTGTAGATCAGGGCATCGAGCAGATCGGCAAAGGCACGCATGGCGGCACAACGCATGGCGCGGCGCTCCCGCTCCCGCTAGGGCGCGGATGTGCGGACGATCTTCAAAATTCTGGGCGCCTGCGTCCTGATCGCGCTGGCCGTCGCGCTCTACGGCCTGTCCGAGGCGCGGCGCGATCCGGCGGTACGGCGGATCACATTGCCGCTCGCCGACTGGCCGGCCGGCGCGAAGCCGGTGCGGGCGGTGCTGATCAGCGACGTGCATTTCGGCAATCTGGCGATGGGGCGGCAGCGGCTGGGGAGGATCGTCGAGCGGATCGACGCGCTGAAGCCCGACATCGTCCTGATCGCTGGCGATTTCATCGCCGGCCACACCGCCGATCTGGCCCGGGCATCGTCAGCCGATCTCGCCGCCGGCCTGTCGCGATTGCGCGCGCCGCTGGGCGTCGTCGCGGTACTGGGCAACCACGACTACGGAACGGACGTGGCGGCGGTGCTCCGCACGCTGGCCAGGGCGAACATCACGGTGCTGAAGAACGAGGCGACCCGGCGCGGGCCGCTGGCGATCGGCGGGATCGACGATATCGGCCATCGCCACGGTGATATCCCAGGAACGATGCGGGCATTGGCGTCGCTGCCCGGGGCGCGGATCGTGATGATGCACGATCCCGATGCGGTGCGCGCGATGCGGAGGCACAGTCTCGAGACCCGATTGCCGGATAACGGCCCACGCCTGATCGTGGCCGGGCATACGCATTGCGGGCAGATCGCGGTGCCGGGGCTGGGGCCCGTACTGACGCTGATCGATCACCGGACGACATTCCGGTGTGGCGTATCGTCCGCGGGCCGGGACAAGGTGGTCGTCACCAGCGGGGTCGGGACCAGCATCTTGCCGATCCGAATCGACGCGCCGCCGGACCTCTGGGTGCTGACCCTCGGCCCGGCGGCAACGCGACCTGAGCCTTAGCCGTTGCGGCTGGCTTCGAACAGGAACCAGGCGCGTTCCTCGGCCAGGTCGGTCCATTCGTCGAGGATGCCGCTGGTCGCATTGTCCTTGGCATCGTCGACGATCTCCTTCGCCTCGCGCAACGCCTCGACCAGTTTCAGATTGTCCTCGCGCAACTCGACCAGCATGTCGGTCGGGCTGACGAAGCTGTCGTCATTGTCCTTGATCGTCTGGTGGCGCGCGATATCGCCGATCGAGCGCAAGGTGGTGTTGCCGGTCTTGCGCACGCGCTCGGCGATCGCGTCGGTTGTGCCCAGGATCTGGGTCGCCTGATCGTCGAGCATCAGATGATAGTCGCGAAAATGCGGGCCGGAAACGTGCCAGTGGAAATTCTTGGTCTTGAGATACAAAGCGAAGCTGTCGGCGAGGATGCCGTTCAGCGCCTCGGCGACGGATTTGGCGGCATTGCTCTTGATGTCGGTCGGAGTCTTCAGCGGGGCGACGGGATCGGCCATGGATAGGGTCCTGATGATTGGGAATGGAGTCGTTGCGATAACGATCCGATAGCCGAAACGCTCCACCCAGCTTGTCCGAAATGCCCGATTGGTCTGATCGACCGGTCAGATCAGCCGGATCGCGCCCAAGGCCATGACGAGACCGGCGACCAGGAAGATCGCGGCGACCACGAAGCGTGCGGCGGTGATCGGCAGCTTGCGGCGCGCTGGCTCGCCGAGCAGGATCGCGGGGACATTGATCGCCAGCGCGCCGATCGTCGCGCCGATCGCGGCGAGCACGGGCGAGGGGCTGCGCGCCGTGATCGCCAGCGTGATGAACTGGCTGCGATCCCCGAGCGCCAGGATGGCCACGCCGAACAGGCTGGTGGCGAACGCGCCGATCTTCCAGCTGTCGAGTCGTTCGGGCGGCTTGATCGCCACCAGGCACGATCCGCCGGCGAAGATCAGGGCGATGGCGAGGAACAGGTCGCGCGCATTGGGCGACATCTGCGTCGCGATCAGGACGCCGCACACCGCCGCGATCGCATTGCCGATTGCCAGCGCGATCGCCGTGCCGAGGATCACCGCGCCGGGCCGGCCGAATCGGGTGGCGAGAATCGCGGTCAGCCAGGGGGTGCGGTCGGTCGCCTGCGCCATCAGCGCCGCGACCAAAGCCGCCATCAATGCGTCCAAGACATCATCCGAACATGCGCACGGCGCAGGCGGCGCGGAACGTGTCGCAGGCGGCATCGTCGTGCCGTTCGCTGCCGATCGCGTCGCGCAGGATGGCGAGCCAGCCATGGATCAGCGGCCCGCGCTCGCCGCGTGCCAGCGCCATCTCCAGCGCCTGCGCGACGGTGACGGCGGGGCGCATGCCGTTTCTATTGGCGAGATCGCGGATCGCATCGATCTCGCGCGCTAGGTCGTCGGGGCGTTTCAGGCCGATGCACGCATCGAGCATGCCGATTCGCGCCGCCAGCTCCTCCCGGACGCTGCCGAGTGTTCCGCCCACCGCTCTTTTTTGTACCATGCCCCACGCTCCCGCTTAAGGTCGCGAGCGTGCACCGGTGATGGTAAACAGGCCGTGAAGAGCCGTTTGGAAGCACGTCGGACTTGACTTGGCCGCGCGCTTGGCCCAACGGACGCGGCTTGTGAGCGGCAGCGCGTCTGCCGCTTTTGCTTTTTTACAGATTCAGGAATTCGGGTCATGGCAAAGCCGACCACCGTCAAGATCAAGCTGCTGAGCACGGCAGACACGGGCTTCTTCTACGTCACGAAGAAGAATCCGCGCACCAAGACCGAGAAGCTGAGCTTCTCGAAGTACGATCCCGTCGTGCGCAAGCATGTCGAGTTCAAGGAAACCAAGATCAAGTGATCTTGCGGTGGCGTGAGCCACCGGTTCCCGTCTCCGGGATGCCGAGCCGCGGGCGCAAGCCTTGCGGCTTTTTGCTTTTGTCTGCCTGGATGAAATCTCTGGGACGGATCGACATTAAGCATTTTTCGTCACCCCGGACCTGTTCCGGGGTCCACGAGGCGGCTTTCGATACGAACAGTGAATTGGACGGCGAGTTTGCGGCACGGTGGACCCCGGAACAGGTCCGGGGTGACGGTGAGTAGAGAACAAAATGCACTCCAACGGCTGACTGTCGCTCGGCGCTAAATCATGTGACGGAAGGTTGAGCCACATACTCCGTCATTCCCGCGAAGGCGGGAATCCATACCGGCTGAACCGAGTGAGTTTCCCAAAGGGCGATGACTATGGACTCCCGCCTTCGCGGGATTGACGATTGAAGGAAGGCGCAATTCGCACCAGAGTCATCAAGCACTAAGGCAGTAGCCCGCTCACCTCGTCCACGAAGCGCGCCAGCGAAATCGGTTTCGACACGTAGGAATCCGCCCCCGCCGCGCGTATGCGGTCCTCGTCGTCGCGGCCGGCATAGGCGGTGACGGCCATGATCGGGATCGATCGCAGCGTCGCGTCCGCCTTCAGCTGCAGGATCAGTTCGTATCCGCTGACATGCGGCAACTGGATGTCCATGATGACCAGGTCGGGCCGGAAATCGCGGGCGCGGTCGACCGCTTCGCGGCCGTCGCGGACTCCTTCGGGGAGATATTCGTGCGCGCGCAACAGATCGCAGAACAGCTTCAAGTTGAGTTCATTGTCCTCGACAACGAGCACCCTTTTTGCCACGCCCGCACGATCCTTCCAGCCGATAATGCGAGAGTGATAGGCAATGCGCGCGTCCGAGACAAATGAAGACGCAAGCGCGCTCGCGTTACGCGCCTTGGTATGGACCTTGGTGGAGCCGGAACGCGCCATCCGCCTGCTCGACGTGACCGGCCTGACGCCCGCCGACCTCCGCACGCGGGCGAGCGACCCGGCGGTGCTCGCCGCGACTTTGAGTTTCCTGGAGAATCACGAGCCGGACCTGATCGCCTGCGCCGACGGGCTCGGCGTAACCCCGGCGGCCCTGGTTGCGGCGCGCGGGGAGCTGGACGCATAAAGCCGCTGCTGATCACCGATTGCGACGAGGTGCTGCTGCACATGGTGCGGCATTTCGGCGTCTGGCTGGGCGAGACTCACGATGTCGATTTCACCATCGGCGGCGGCGATTTCTCGACCGCGATGCAACGGCGTGGCGGCGGCCCGGCGCTGACCCGCGAGGATATGTGGGGGATGCTCGACGGCTTCTTCCCGGCCGAGATGGATCGCCAGACCTTGGTCCCGCATGCGCGCGAAGCGTTGGCGGCGCTGTCCGAGATCGCCGATATCGTCGTGCTGACCAATCTGCAGGACGTCTGCCGCCAGCCGCGCATCGAGCAGCTGGCCAGGTTCGGCATCCAGCACCGCGTGGAATGCAATCAGGGCGGCAAGGGCACGCCGGTCGCGCGGCTGATCGCGGAATATGATCCGAGCGTCACGGTGTTCGTCGACGATCTGGCGATCCATCACGAGTCGGTCGCCCGCCACGCTCCGGAAGTCCACCGTCTCCACATGATCTCGGAACCGGCCATGGCACCGCACGTCGCCAAGGCGCCGGCTGCGCATGCCCGCATCGACGACTGGAACGATGCGGAGGTGTGGATCATGGAACGCTTCGTCGCCGGAGTGCCGGCGGACGCGATATGAGGGAGGGGTTCACCTTCTCGACGCGCTTCAAGGTGCGCTATGCCGAGATAGACGGGCAGAAGATCGTCTTTAACTCGCGCTATCTCGAATATGTCGATGTCGCCGTCACTGAATTCTGGCCGTGGACCGGGATCGAGGCGCTGCCGGAATGGCAGGACACCGAATTCAACGTGCGCCGCACCGAGATCGATTATCTCAAACCCTTCCGGCTCGGCGACGAGATCGAGGCGTTCGTGGCGATCGACCGCATCGGCAATAGCAGCCTGACGCAGCGCTTCGACCTGTGCCACGCGATCACCGGCGAATTGCACTGTACGGTCAATATGGTGATCGTGAACGTCGATCTGGCGACCGGACGGCCGGTGGCGCACGGCGCGGCGGTGCGCGCGTATCTGGAGCGGCTGGCGGGAAGTTAAGACACGAATTCTTCCGTCACCCCGCGCAGGCGGGGAGGACGAGAAAGGGGTCTGGTACCTGACTTTATTCCGCGGCCTCGGCGTGGGGCTCCCCGGTCGCCACATCCTCGGGCAGGGCCCAGACCAGTTCACCCTTGCTCAGCGCACGCCCGTCCCAGGCCCGCACCAGGATCGGGGCGATCGGGCGCATGTCGCGTTTGTCGACCAGCACGGGGGACGCGGCATAGCCGGTTTCCCAGCGTTCGCCCCATTGGCGCAGCGCCAGCATCGTCGGCAGCAGGGCCTCGCCCTTGTCGGTCAGGCGATATTCGATCTTGCGGCGATCCTCGGGCAGCGCATCGCGCTTGAGGATGCCATGTTCGACCAGCCGGGACAGGCGGTTGGCGAGAATGTTGCGCGCGATGCCCAGTTCGGACTGGAACTCCTCGAAATGGCGCAGGCCGTTGAACGACCCGCGCAGGATCAGGAACGACCAGCGTTCGCCCATCGCTTCCAGCGCGGCGGGCAGGCTGCATTCGGCCAGGTCGCGCAGCGGTTCGCGTAATTTTTCGCCCATAATCCCGCAGCCTATCGCATTTCCGAAAAGGGTCGCAACGATTTATCGATTTTCAGTTGCAAGCGGCAACCTATAGGCATAAGTGGCCTTTAGCAACCTATTGTGCTGCGCAATATATTCGGGAGGTCATGATGATCCGTTTTGCTTCTTTCGCCACCACGCTCGCCGCGTCTGCCCTGCTCGCCGTTTCTGCTGCAAGTGCGGGCTTTTACGATGCCAAGCCGGTCGCTGCGCCGGCCAAGGTCAGCTCGATCACCGCCGGCGTGATGTGGAAGTGCGCCGACGGCGTATGCACCGCCCCCGCGTCCACGACGCGCGCGCCGATCGTGTGCGAGCAGGTCGTCAAGCGCTATGGCGCGCTGACGAGCTTCGCGGCCGACGGCAAGGCGTTCGACGAGGCCGCGCTGGCGAAGTGCAATGCGCGCGCCAAATAACTGAAACTTGTGTTGCAAAGCAGCGGCACGCGGCCACATTGTGGGCGCGTGCTGCGGCAATACGAACTCATCGATCGGGTTTTGAGCTACGATCCCGACGCCGACGAGGCGTTGCTCAACCGCGCTTACGTTTTTTCGGTGAATGCGCACGGCACGCAGAAGCGTGCGTCCGGCGATCCCTATTTCAGCCATCCGATCGAAGTCGCCGGTATCCTGACCGAGCTGCACCTCGACGATCAGACCATCGCCACCGCGATCCTGCACGATACGGTCGAGGATACGGTCGCGACGATCGAACAGATCACCTCGCTGTTCGGTCCCGATGTCGCGCGTCTCGTCGATGGCGTGACTAAGCTCAGCAAGATCGAGGCGCAGACCGAGAACGAGCGCGCGGCGGAGAATCTGCGCAAGTTCCTGCTCGCAATGTCGGGCGATATCCGCGTGTTGCTGGTGAAGCTGGCGGATCGGCTGCACAACATGCGCACGCTGCATCATATCGCCAAGCCGGAGAAACGCCGCCGCATCGCGCGCGAGACGATGGATATCTACGCGCCGCTGGCCGAGCGGATCGGCATGTACGAATTCATGAAGGAGATGCAGACGCTCGCCTTCGCGCAACTCGAGCCGGAAGCGTACGAATCGATCACTCGCCGGCTGGAGTCGCTGAAGACCGGTGGCGGCGGGGATCGCATCGCCAAGATCGGGTCGGGACTGAAGCTGTTGCTCGGCCGGCATGGCATCAATGCCGATATCTCGGGCCGCGAAAAGCATCCGTACAGCATCTGGAAGAAGATGCAGGAACGTCACATCAGCTTCGAACAGCTCTCCGACATCATGGCGTTCCGCGCGATCGTGCCGACGGAAGAGGATTGCTACGCCGCGCTGGGCCAGATCCATCGTCGCTGGCCGATGGTGCCAGGACGGTTCAAGGATTACATCTCGACGCCCAAGCGCAACGGGTACCGTTCGCTGCATACGTCGGTGATCCATGCCGACAATACGCGCGTGGAAATCCAGATCCGCACCGAGGCGATGCACGAGGAGGCCGAACTCGGCCTTGCCGCGCACTGGGCCTACAAGCAGGACAAGGTGAAGCCGGAGACCCAGGTCAGCTGGATCCGCGACCTGGTCGAGATCCTCGACACGGCGGAAAGCCCGGAGGAGTTGCTCGAACACACCAAGATGGCGATGTATCAGGATCGCATCTTCGCCTTCACGCCGAAGGGGGAATTGATCCAGTTGCCCAAGGGCGCGACGCCGGTCGATTTCGCCTATGCCGTGCATACCGACCTTGGCGATCAGGCGGTCGGTGCCAAGATCAACGGGCGCGTGGTGCAGTTGCGCACGCCGATCGACAATGGCGATCAGGTGCAGATCCTGCGCTCCAAGGCGCAGGAGCCGCAACCGGCCTGGCTCAACTTTGCGATCACCGGCAAGGCGCTGGCCGGCATCCGCCGCCATCTGCGCCTGAAGGAGCGTGAGGAGACCCAGGCGCTGGGGCGCAAGATCTACGACGAACTGGTCGTGCGTTTGCCCGCGACCATGGCGGCGGACGCGCAGAAGGCGGCGCTGACCCGGCTGAAGCTTGCCGACGAGGCGGCCTTGATGGAGGCGATCGCCCGGCGGCGCGTGACCGATGCGCAGGTGATGGAGGCGCTGATGCCGGGATCGGCGGGGGCCGATGCCCTGCGCGAGCTGCCGCCGCAATCCAGCGCGATCTCGATCCGTGGGCTGACGCCCGGCGTCGCGTTCGATTTGGCCGAATGCTGCCATCCGGTGCCGGGGGACCGCATCGTCGGCCTGCGTCGGCCCGATGCGGGAATCGAGGTGCATACGATCGATTGCCCGGTGCTGGCGGCGGCGGACGATGCCGATTGGGTCGATCTCGCCTGGGGCGACAAGACCGAAGGCGCGACGGGCCGCATCCTGGTCGAGGTCAAGAACGAGCCCGGTGCGCTGGGCACGATCGCGACGATCATCGGCGCGCAGATGGCCAACATCGTCAATCTGCGGCTCGACAATCGCGATACCGGTTTCCACACCAACACGATCGACGTCGAGGTGCACGACGCGCAGCATCTGATGCGCGTGATCGGCGCTTTACGTGCCGCCGATGCGGTGAATGCGGTGGAGCGGGTCTGAACCCAGCCCCACCGTCCGGGCCTAGTTTATGCCGTGCATCCACTTCTTGAGCGGCCAGGACAACAGCAGCAGCAGGAGGCCTGCAGTTATTGCGATCCACGCGATCGTTGTGAATGTCCCTGTATATGTGTCGAGGCTGACCTTCAAATTGGTCACCTGTCCGCCTACCGTATCAACGCTTGCGAACTGGGCAACGATACCCGCAAAATACTGCGCAACCGAGATCGACAGAAACCATACGCCCATCATCAGCCCGACAACACGTGCGATCGACAATTTGGTAATCATCGATAGGCCGACCGGCGAAATGCATAATTCCGCAATCGAGTGGATCACATAAAGGCCGGCGAGCCACCAGAGGCCGACCTTGAAATCGGTGCCGGCAAAGGTCGAACCCCACACGAGGAACAGAAAGCCCGCGCCGACCGCCATTAGCGCGATGGCAAACTTGATGGGTATCGATGGCTCCAAGTTGCGCCGTGACAAAACGCCCCACAGGGCGCTCATGACAGGTGCTAGCAATACGATCGCGATTGGGTTGAAATTCTGCGTTTGAGGCGCGGACAGGCTGAACAAGCCAAATACGCTGCGGTCGGTGTTGCGGTCGGCAAATAGCGTGAGGCTCGACCCAGCCTGCTCAAACAGCGTCCAGAAGAAAACGTTGAATACGACCAGCACCATAGCCGCCAGCATCATCTGAAATTCTTTGCGCGTGCCGTTGGCGAAAGACCAGATCAAGATGCCGGGAACGCTGATCAGGAAAGTGCCGAACAGCAATTTGCCCATCAGCGACAGCGAAACGAGATAGCCGATGAAGCCGGATCCCTCGACTGGCGTCTCCGCGCTCATCAGATTTACAAAAAGGAAATACATGACAGGCACCGCGACCAACGCGCCTAGGTAGATCAGCATTGAGCGATCTGGGCCACTGCGCATAGGCGTATTGCCGATGCCGTCCAATCGACCGCCATGATAGCTGATCATGAAGAAGGAGATCAGCATCGCCACGCCTGCCAAACCAAGGCCCAACGGCCAGCCGAACGAATCTGCGAAGAATGCGCAGAGGAACTGGCCGAGGATCGAGCCGGTGTTGATGCCCATGTAGAAGATCGTGAACCCTGCGTCGCGGCGGCGGTCCCCATGAGCGTAGAGCTCGCCGACCATGGTAGAGATATTGGGTTTGAAAAAGCCGTTGCCGACCGAGATCAACGACAGCGCGATCAGCAGGATCGTGACGAGGATCGGGCTGCGGTCCGCTCCTTCGACGAAATGGCCGGCGGGTACGGTTTTGGCAACGCTGCCATTAGCGGCCAGCAATGCAAGGCTGCCATCCTCATTGCCTTGCATTTTTAACTTTTGCGCACCGTCGATCAAATAGCGCGCTTCCTTCGCATCGCTGGTCGGCGCGTCGCGAAAATTCTCGATAAGCACTTCATAGCGCGTGCCGTCGATCACCTGATAAGGCCTCGCCGACTGCCCGCCGAACGCAAGCGTGAAATAGCCTATCGCCATCAGGATTGCGCCGAAGCGAACCGCTCGCTTGGCACCAAGATACTGGTCCGCAATCAAGCCCCCGACGAGAGGAGTGAGATAGACGAGCGCAGTATATCCGCCGTACAATCCGGTCGATGCGCGATCACCCAGCACGAAATGCTTGGTGAGATATAGCGTCAGGAGGGCGCGCATGCCGTAATAGCCGAAGCGCTCCCACATCTCGGTGCCAAACAGCCAGAACAGCGACGCAGGATGGCCGAACCAGGTCTTGGTTTCGGCCGGATTGACGTGGCTGATATCCGGCTCGCCGCGGGAATCCGCGGTGGGGGTGTCGACCATCTTTTTAAGCTCCCTGAAACACTTGGCGGCACCGTCGAGAGCGGCACCTTGATGCGCGCGGAGACTAACGCCAATCGCCCGGGTGTAAATACGGATGCGTCGTGCCTAGATGGCGGACATGTTCAACGACTCCTCCACGCCGCTCTCGCTTCTAGCCACGCGCCGCTCGGGCAAGCCGCGCGATCTGACCCTGCCGGGGCCGGACGCCGCGCAGATCGCCGACATCCTCAGGATCGCCGCGCGCACGCCGGATCACGGTAAGCTCGCCCCCTGGCGCTTCGTGATCGTGCCGGACGACCGGCGGGGCGCGCTGGCACAGGTCATCACCGATGCGTATCGGGCGGAGCGACCGCAGGCGGCGCGACTGGAGATCGAATCGCTGGAGCAATTCGCGCATCAGGCACCGGCCCTAGTGGTGGTGATGTTCTCGCCGAAGACGGAAAGTCATATCCCGCTGTGGGAGCAGGAATTGTCGGCCGGCGCGGTGTGCATGAACCTGCTGCACGCGGTCCATGCCAGCGGGTTCGCCGGCGGCTGGCTCACCGGGTGGCCGAGCTTCAGCGATGCGGTGCGCGATGCGTTCGGCGCGGCGCCGGAACGGATCGCCGGTTTCATGTTCATCGGCACGCCGGGCCGGCCGCTGGACGAACGCCCCCGTCCCGATATGGACAAAATCGTCTCCTTCTGGAGATAGTTTGCGCTGGACGAAACGGTTCATTGGTGTATTAAGGCAGCATGACAGCGCTAAACAGCGAAGACAGCCCGGTTTACCTGAAGCTGCGTGCGACGATTTCCGCCGCGATCCTGCGCGGTGAATTCCGGGCCGGGGATCAATTGCCCTCGGTCCGCGCACTCGCCGCCGAACATGGCGCGAATCCGCTGACGGTCGCCAAGGCCTATCAAAGCTTCCAGGACGACGGCTATGTCGAGGTGCGGCGCGGCGTCGGCATGTTCGTGCTTCCGGGGGCGGCGGAGAAGCTAAAGGTCGCCGAGCGCGACCATTTCCTGAGAACCAGCTGGCCGCGGATTCGCAGCCATATCGATCTGCTCGGTCTGGACGCGGCGGATCTGCTGGAGCGCGAACGAGTCTGACGCCATTGCGTCATGCCGTTATCGTCATCCCGGCGAAGGCCGGGATCTCTAGCGATGCGCGGACGAGAGCCGCAGGAGACTCCAGCCGTCGCTGGGGTGACGGCGTTAAATGGCAGCCGGAAACACTCCCAAAGCCTCGACCTCTTCCACGCTTAGATCGATCCCGAACATCATGCTGAGTCGCAGCCGGTACACGCGCGGGTCGGTGATTTCGGCGACCGTCTCCTCGTCGCCGGCGCGGCGGCGATAGACATTGCCGTTCAGGCTCGCAAAACCCTTGGGCAGGACCGAGCTGACAATGCGCGACGTGGTGAAGCGGCTGGCCGGGGCGGTGGCGCACCAATGGTTGCCCATCAGCAGGTCCGATTCCCATACCGGGTTCAGTGTGAAGCTGTATTGCCGCTGGAAACCGTCGCCGCCGTCGCGCAGGAGCATCCAGCCGAACGTGTCGTCGCTCTCGAGCCGGAACGTCGAACCATCGGGCGCGGTCGCGGTGGCACCATCGGCCAGCGGCATCGGCGGAGTGTAGCTGCCGCCGAACCCGGGATCGGCGATCCAGTCCTGCCCCTCTGCCTGAACCAGGCTCAAGGTGTGCGTCTGTCCCGGCACCGCATCGGCGGTGTCGATCGGCATCAGCCACACCCGGCCGAGCAACGGGCGGGCGGCAAACCCCAAAGCCGCAAGTGCATCGCCGAACAGGCGGTTATGTTCGAAGCAATATCCCCCGCGCCGCGCGGTCACGAGCTTGGCGAACACCGATTCGCTGTCGATGCGGATGCCGCGCCCCAAGATCACGTCGAGGTTCTCGAACGGGATCGCCATGCGGTGCGCGCGTTGCAGCCGTTCCAGTCCCGCCGCGTCGGGCGACGGCCGCGCGCCAAGCGCGACGCGGGCCAGATAGGCGTCGAGGTCGAAGCTCATGCCGCGAAGACGTCGGCGGCGATCGAGTACAACACGTCCGCCTTTGCCGTCGCCGCCGCCTTCAACCCCAACGCCTCCGGCACGATCTGGTCCACGTAGAAGCGCGACGCCGCGATCTTCATCGCCAGGAAATCGGACGGTGCCTCAGCCGCGGCGATGCGCCCCTGCCGCTCCATCAGCCAGCCGCACACCGCGACCGAAAGCATCGTGAGAAACGGATACGATCCCGCCAGCTTGTCGTCGGCGTCGAGCGCCATCATCGCCCTGCCGATCTCGTCGCACGTGTCGATCAGCGTCACGAGCGTACGGTCCTGCGCCTCGGCCTTCATGTCGGCGATCAGCGTGTTGAACGCCCCGCCATTATCGAGGCCAAGCTTGCGCCCGACCAGATCGGCGGCCTGGATGCCGTTCGTGCCTTCGTAGATCGGGGTGATGCGCGCGTCGCGGAAGAACTGCGCCGCGCCCGTCTCTTCGATATAGCCCATGCCGCCGAACACCTGCACGCCGAGCGAGGAGACCTCGCAACCGATATCGGTGCCGTGCGCCTTGGCCAGCGGCGTCAGGATTTCCAGCCGGTTCTGCGCGCCGGCCTCGCCCAACGTCGCGCGATCGACCTGTGCGGCAGCGAGATAGACCAACGCGCGCGCGGCCTGGGTCTGCGCCTTCATCCGCATCAGCATGCGGCGCACGTCGGGATGTTCGACGATCTTGACCGAATCGCGGCTGGTCGATCCGGCGCGGGCCGATTGCACGCGCTCCAGCGCGTAGGCGACCGCCATCTGAGTCGCGCCCTCGGCCACCTGCACGCCCTGCAGGCCGACGTTGAGGCGGGCGTTGTTCATCATCGTGAACATCGCGCGGATGCCGCCATATTCGTGGCCGATCAGCTCGCCGATGCAATCGTCATGATCGCCGAAGCTCAGCACGCAGGTGGGCGAGGCATGCAGGCCCATCTTGTGTTCGATCGAAACGACGCGGACGTCGTTGAACTCGCCCGGCGTGCCATCCTCCTTCAGACGGTATTTGGGGACGAGGAACAGCGAGATGCCCTTGGTTCCGACCGGCGCGTCGGGGGTGCGCGCGAGAACGAGATGGACGATGTTCGGTGCCATGTCGTGATCGCCGAACGAGATGTAGATCTTGGTGCCCTTGATGCTCCAATTGCCATCCCCCAGCGGTTTGGCCTGGGTGCGCAGCGCGCCGACGTCCGATCCGGCCTGCGGTTCGGTCAGGTTCATCGTGCCGGTCCATTCCCCGGTCGCGAGGTGCGGCAGATATAACGCCTGCTGTTCGGGCGAGCCGTGATGCGCCAGCGCCTCGATCGCACCGACCGTCAGCGTGGGGGCGAGCGCGAAGCCCATGTTCGCGCTGCCCAACGTGTCGAGCACCGCCGTCTGGATCGCGAAGGGCAGGCCCTGTCCGCCGAATTCCTCCGGCACGCCGATCGTGCCCCAGCCGCCCTCGACATAATCGTGATAGGCCTGCACGAAGCCGTCCGGCATCACCACGCCCTCAGGCGTCCATTTCGCGCCGACCGTGTCGCCGGCGCGGGCAAGCGGTGCCCATTCGCCTTCCGCCAGCTGGCCCACGCCTTCGAGCACGGCATCGACCACATCGTCGCTGGCGGCGGCGAAACGGTCGGTCGCGGCGAGATCCGCGATGCGCGTGATATGGTCCAGCACGAAACGCTGGTCGGCAATGGCGGGGGTGAAGGGCATCGCTCTCTTATCCTGTTGCTTTGCACGGGCTATAGCGTCGGGCCATGGCCGATCCAAATCTCTCCGTCGAGACCGATATCGATACGTGCGTTGTACCGTATGGCGCGGCTGCGATCGCCGAAGCCGCGCGGGTCATCGCCGGTGGCGGGTGCGTCGCGGTGCCGACCGAGACGGTCTACGGGCTGGCGGCGGATGCGACCAATGCGCGCGCGGTGGCGGGGATTTATGCCGCAAAGGGGCGTCCGAGCTTCAATCCCCTCATCGTGCACGTGCCGGATCTCGCGGCGGCGGAAGCGCTGGCGGTGTTCGATGCGGATGCGCGCGCGCTGGCGGCGGCATTCTGGCCCGGCCCGTTGACGCTGGTTCTGCCCGTGCGCGCGGACTCCGGGCTGGCGTCGCTGGTGACGGCGGGGCTGGACACCGTGGCGATCCGGGTGCCGGCGCACCGCGCGATGCGCGCGTTGCTGGCGGCCTGCGGCGTGCCGCTCGCCGCGCCCTCCGCCAATGCCAGCAACGCGATCAGCCCGACGCGGGCGGCGCATGTCCTGGCGACCTTGAACGGCCGGATACCGCTAGTGATCGACGATGGCGCGACCGAGGCGGGGGTCGAGTCCACAATCGTCGCGACGACGGGGGATGTGCGGATTCTGCGCGAAGGGCCGATCACGCACGAGCAGCTTGGCTTGTTTCCCCACGAAGGCGGAGAAACAGCGACGGTGCCGGGGAAGGTTACTGCACCGGGGCAACTCGCGAGCCATTATGCGCCCAACAAGCGTTTGCGGCTGAATGCGACGGAGGCGGAACAGGGCGAATGGCTGATCGGCTTCGGAGAAATAGAAGGTGACGCCACTCTGTCAGTTATAGGTGATCTCACAGAAGCGGCTGCAAACCTTTTCGATGCGCTCCACCGCGCCGACACCAGCGATCGGGAGACCATTTCCGTCGCGCCGATCCCGGCCACCGGCATTGGCGCCGCTATCAACGACCGGTTGGCGCGGGCGGCGTATCGATAGAATTTTCTCACACAAAGCCACAAAGCCACGAAAAGACGGCAGAACTGTCAGTCGGCTTAGCTTCTTTTAGTGTCTTCGTGACTTTGTGTGAAAAAAATCTCGGCCTGCATCATCCAGCAGAATCCCGATAATGTTCACGCGGCGCGCAACGAAGGAGTCGGGGGTGCTGCCGCCTTTTTTTCTTTGCCTCAGCGTGAAAAAATCCTGTTTAAGCGCTAACCGCCGCCTTCGACCGCGCAGCGAAGCTCTTGCGCAGTTTCTGCAGCTTGGGCGGGATCACCGCCATGCAATACGGATTGCTGGAGCCGGACGTCTCCCAATATTCCTGATGATAATCCTCTGCCGGATACCATTCGCTGAGCGGTTCGATCGTCGTCACGATCGGGCCGGACGAGGTCGCGCCGGCGCGCGCCATCGCGGCGCGGGCTTCGGTTTCCTGCTCGTCGGAATGCGGGAAGATCGCCGAGCGATATTGCGTGCCGACATCGTTGCCCTGGCGGTTGAGCTGGGTTGGATCGTGCGTCGCGAAGAAGATGTCGAGCAGATCGCCGTAATGCAGCTGCGCGGGATCGAACGTGATGCGGATCGCCTCGGCATGGCCGGTATCGCCGCCGCATACCTGCTTGTACGTCGGGTTTGCGATATGACCGCCGATATAGCCGCTTTCGACCTTGGTCACGCCGATCACGTCGTTGAATACGGCCTCGGTGCACCAGAAACATCCCCCCGCTAGGGTGGCGACTTCATTTGCCATTTTCGAAACTCCCAAACTCGCTTCAACAAGGAAGCATGTATGCCCAAGATAGGAAGCCGGTGGCGCGGCGCAATCGGCGCTGATAGGCAGCGCCCGACGCGGGAGCGAATTGGCGGCGGTTTGGGGAGTGGCAGGCATGCACGATATGACGGTGCTGGTGACGGGCGGTGCGGGCTATATCGGCAGCCATGCGGTGTTGGCGCTACTCGATGCGGGATATCGCGTGGTAGTGGTCGACAATCTCACCACCGGGTTCGATTGGCTGGTCGATCCCCGCGCGACCCTGGTGCAAGGCGACATCGAGGACGACGATCTGGTGCGCGGCACGATCCGCGATCATGGGGTCGGCGCGATCATGCATTTCGCGGGATCGATCATCGTCCCCGAATCGGTCAGCGATCCGCTCAAATATTATCGCAACAACACCGTCGCCAGCCGCGCCGTGCTGGAAAGCGCCGTCGTGTGTGGCGTGAAGCATTTCATCTTCTCCTCCACCGCCGCGACCTACGGCACGCCGGAGAAGGTGCCGGTGGCCGAGGGCGATCCGACGATCCCGATCAACCCCTACGGCACGTCCAAGCTGATGACCGAGGCGATGCTGCGCGATGTCGCTGCGGCGCACCCGATCAATTATTGCGCGCTGCGCTATTTCAACGTGGCCGGTGCCGATCCGCAGCAGCGTTCGGGTCAGTCGACCGTCGGCGCGACGCATTTGATCAAGATCGCGGTCGAGGCGGCGCTGGGCAAGCGCGCCGGCGTCGGGGTGTACGGCACCGATTACGACACGCCGGACGGCACCGGCGTGCGCGATTACATCCATGTCAGCGATCTCGCCGCCGCGCATGTCGCCGCGCTGGCGGTGCTGATCGCCGAACCGGGCAGGAGCCACACGCTGAACGCCGGCTATGGCCGTGGTTTCTCCGTGCTCGAAGTGCTCGACGCGGTGGATCGCGTCACCAACATCAAGCTCGATCGCAAGATCGAGGGGCGGCGCGCGGGCGATGCGGGCGAATTGATCGCGGATAACAGCGCGATCCTCGCCACGCTGGACTGGACGCCGCAGCGCGCCGATCTCGACGGAATCGTGGCGGATGCGGTGGCGTGGGAGCGCAAACTCTCCGAACGCCAGTGACGGACGACACGGCGACGCACCGGGCGCCGCCGCGATCGACGCGGGCGGCGGTGCTGATCCCGTTCGGCATCGTGACGCTCGTCTGGGGTTCGACCTGGCTGGTAATCCGCGACCAGGTGTCGAGCGTCCCGCCCAGCTGGTCGGTCTGTTATCGTTTCCTCGTCGCGGGGCTGGCGATGATCGTCGTCGCCAAGTTCCGGCGCGAGCGCTTCGCGCTGGACGTGCGCGGCTGGGCGTTCGCCGCCGCGCTCGGGCTCAGCCAGTTCGTGCTCAACTTCAACTTCGTGTACCGCGCCGAGGAACACATCACGTCCGGCATCGTCGCCGTGGTCTTCGCGCTGATGCTCGTGCCCAACGCGGTGCTGGCGCGCATCCTGCTGGGGCAGCGCATGGGCGGCCAGCTGATCGTCGGATCGGCGGTGGCGATGGCCGGGATCGTCCTGCTGTTCCTCCACGAGGCACGCCTGTCGCCGAACGGCGCGGACGAGACGATGCTCGGCATCGGCTTCACCCTGATCGCGATCCTGTGCGCGTCGAGCGCGAACATCCTGCAGGCGACCGAAACCGCCAGGCGCTACCCGATGGTGCCGACGCTGGCGGCGGCGATGCTGATCGGCGCGGCGATCGACGCCGTCGTCGCGCTGTCGCTGTCGGGACCGCCGGCGTTCGAATGGCGCGCCAGCTATGCCGGCGGCATAATGTATCTCGCCTTGTTCGGATCGACGCTCAGCTTCCCGTTATACTTCCACGTCATCCGGCAGATCGGGCCGGCCAAGGCGGCCTATTCGGGCGTGATGGTGCCGGTGATCGCGATGCTGCTGTCCACCCTCTTCGAGGGCTATCTTTGGTCGCCGCTGGCGATATCCGGCGCTTTATTGGCGGGGGCCGGGCTGATCATCGCGCTTAGGGCACGCAGGCCCAACCGATAGTCGGGGTAGAGCGGGCGCCAGCCCAGCACGCGCTTCGCCTTGAGGTTCGTGACGCGGCGATTCTCGGCATAGAAGGCGCGCGCCATCGGCGACAGCGTGTCGAGCGTAACGAAGGGAGGCGTGTCCCGGCCCAGCAGGCGGGCGGCGAGCGCGATGACGTCATTCTGTCCGCACGGTTCGTCGTCGGACAGGTTGTACGCGCCCGCCGGTGCGTCGAGCGCCGCGATCACGCCGGAGACGATGTCGTTGACATGCACGCGGCTGAAGACCTGCGCGGGCAGGTCGATCCGGTGCGCCCTGCCTTGCGACACGCGGTCCAGCGCCGACCGACCGGGGCCGTAGATGCCGGGCAGGCGGAACACACGCGCGCCGAGCGCCAGCCACGCCGCGTCCGCCGCCGCCCGCGCGCCGCGCCGGCCGCGGATCGGCGCGCGCTCATCGACCCACGCGCCGCCCGCGTCGCCATAGACGCCGGTGGAAGACAGATAGCCGAGCCAGGCGTCCGATCCGGCCAGCGCCTCGCCATAGGTGGCGAGGGCGGGGTCCGACTCGTCGGCGGGCGGGACGGAAGACAGGATATGCGTCGCCAGCGCGAGTTCGCGGGTGATGGCGTGCGTGTCGCCGAAGCGTAGCGTGCCGCCACGCCCGTCCTGCGTGGTGCCGACGACCTGCCAGCCCTTGGCGCTCAGCGCGGCGGCGATGCGGACGGCGGTGTAGCCCAGACCAAAGATCAACAGACGCGGCATGGATAGCTACTTGGCCCCATAGCCCTTGTAGAGCAGGCCGAAGAAATCGCCCTTGTTCCAGCGCGGCCGTTCGTCGCCGTCGGCGATCTCGCGCGCGATCGCGTAGTTTACGCTGACGAAGCGCACGCCCTGCGCCCAATCCAGCGGCTGCCACGCCTCGTCCGAGGGCCGATGATAGTGCTTGGCGAAGAAGTCGGCATAGGCCGCCTTGCCCGGCCCGGCCTGTCCCGGCCACAGGAACACCGACGGCACGCCCTGCTGCACGAAGCGGTAATGGTCGGAGCGGACGAAGAAGCCCTGGCTCGGGTCAGGATCCGGGCCCATGTGCACGCCGAGCGCCTCGACCGCCTTCGACACGATCGGCCCCAGCGTCGATCGATCCGCGCCATACACCGTCATGTCCTCGAACGCGAAGGTCAGGATCGGCATGTCGAGATTGACGTCGGCGACGATCGTCGCGATCGGCACGGTCGGGTGGTTGGCGAAATAATCCGCGCCGACCAGGCCCTTCTCCTCCGCCGTCACGGCCAGGAACATCACGGTGCGGCGCGGCGGCTTGCCGCTGGTCTTGAAGCGCTTCGCCTCCTCGATCAGGCTGGCGATGCCGACCGCATTGTCCTCCGCGCCGTTATAGATCGTGTCGCCGGTCTCGTCCGCACGGCCGACGCCGAGATGGTCGAGATGCGCCGAGAGGACGACGACCTCCTTGCCGATCTTCGGATCGCTGCCGGGAATGACGCCGACGACATTGCTGCTCAGGCCCGCCTCGAAACTCGTCTTGATCGACACCGCGAGGCTGCCCGGCAGCGCCTCGGCGACGAACGTCGCCTCGCTGTCGGCGGAGCGTTTCAGCACGTCGGCCCAGGGGGTCCTGGTGCCGGCGAACAGTTTCGCGGCACCCGCCGGGCTGAGCGTGCCGAGCACCGGTACGCCGTTGCGGTCGCCGGTGCCGTCGGGTTTGGCCCAAGTGGTGCGTGCCCCGTCCCAGCGTTGCGCCGTCCGGGCGAACACCGGGCCGCCGTCACGCGCGATTACGATCGCGCCGATCGCGCCCTGCGCCTCGGCGATCGCCGCCTTGGTCGCGGGCGACGAGAAGTGCGCGCGCTCCTCGCTCTGCAAACTGCCCGGCGCGCCACCTAAATAGGCGACGATCTTGCCCTTCACGTCGACCCCGGCATAATCGTCGCGCTTGGCGTCCGGCGCGATCAGGCCGTAGCCGACGAACACCACCGGAGCATCAATCACCGTCGCGCGCGCGCCGGGATTGACGCCGGGGGTATAATCCTCGCCGAACACCAGCTTCTGTGGTGCGGCGCCTTTCCGCGTCAGGATGAAATCGCCGCGATCGGTCGCACGGTACGTGGTCAGCGGTACCTTCTGCAGATAGCCATTGTCGTCGCCGGCCGGGCGCAGCCCCGCGGCGTAGAATTGCGACGCGACATATTGCGCGGCGATATCGTATTCCGGGCTGCCCGCCTCGCGTCCTCGCATCGCATCGGAGGCGAGGAACACGACATGCGTCTTCATCGCCGCCTGATCGTCGGGCAGCGGCTTGGTCAGCTCGGCGTTGATGGCCTTCATGTCGCGCGGTTTGACTACGGGTGCCGTCGGCGGCGGCGGGGCGGGGGGCTTCTTCTGGGCGCTCGCCGCCGCTGCCATGGCCAGGAGAATGCCTGCGCCGATCGTCCGAACCATCCGTATCCGCCTTTTACCTGCCCCGCATTATCGGGGTAGCATGCGCGGGCCGGCGCGCAAGTGTGGCGATTTCTATGGCATAGCCGCCGCGCCCTCCTGTAAGTCGGGTCCATGCTCGACATACAGACCGCCGCTCCATCGTCCCTGGCAGGCCCGCACGTCACCCGCCGCGCGGACTATACCCCGCCCGACTGGCAGGTGCCCGCGATCGCGCTCGATTTCGCGCTGGACGCGTCCGCCACGCAGGTTCGCGCGACGCTGAACGTCGTGCGCGGCGATGTGCACGATCGTCCCTTGGTGCTCGACGGCGGCGGGCAGACGCCGCTATCGGTCAAGGTCGACGGCGTCGCGGTCAACGATTGGCGGCTGGAGCAGGGCGCTCTGGTCATTCCGCTGACCGGTTCCAGCCATGTGATCGAAACCGAGGTGGAGATCGCGCCCGATCGCAATACGCAGTTGATGGGGCTGTATGCCTCGGGTGGCAATCTCTGCACGCAATGCGAGGCGGAAGGCTTCCGGCGCATCACCTTCTTCCCTGATCGCCCCGACGTGCTCAGCACCTACAAGGTGCGCATGGCGGCGGATCGACAGCGGTATCCGGTGCTGCTCGCCAATGGCGATCCGGTCGCGGCGGGGGATCTGGGGGACGGGCGGCACTGGGCGGAGTGGCACGATCCGTTTCCCAAGCCGTGCTATCTTTTCGCATTGGTCGCGGGCGATCTCGTCGCCAACACCGCGACCTTCACGACGCGGTCGGGCCGCGACGTCGCGCTCGCCATCTGGGTGCGCGCCGCCGATCTGGCCAAGACCGAGCATGCGCTCGCCGCGCTGCAGACCGCGATGAAATGGGACGAGGACGTCTATGGCCGCGAATATGATCTCGACGTGTTCAACATCGTCGCGGTGGACGATTTCAACTTCGGCGCGATGGAGAATAAGGGGCTGAACATCTTCAACAGCCGCTACATCCTGGCCGATGCGGATACCGCGACGGATTACGATTTCGATGCGATCGCCGCCGTCGTCGCGCACGAATATTTCCACAATTGGTCGGGCAACCGGATCACCTGTCGCGACTGGTTCCAACTGTCGTTGAAGGAGGGCTTCACCGTCTTCCGCGACCAGGGCTTCTCCGCCGATCAGGGCAGCGCCGCGGTCAAGCGGATCGAGGATGTGCGGGGCCTGCGCGCGGCGCAATTCCCCGAGGATTCGGGGCCGCTGGCGCATCCGATCCGCCCGGACGAATATCAGGAGATCTCGAACTTCTACACCGCCACGATCTACAACAAGGGCGCCGAGGTGATCCGCATGATCGCCACGATCCTGGGGCCGGAGCGCTTCCGCGCCGGATCGGACCTGTATTTCGATCGCTTCGACGGCACGGCGGCGACATGCGAGGATTTCGTCGCGTCGATGGAGGCGGGCAGCGGCGCGGACCTGTCGCAATTCCGCTTATGGTATTCGCAGGCCGGCACGCCGCGCGTCACCGCCGCGCTTTCGCACGAAGCGGGCGGCGCGCGCGCCACGCTGACGCTCACGCAACGCGTACCGCCGACGCCCGGCCAGCCGGACAAGCAGCCGATGGTGCTGCCCTTGCGCCTCAAGCTGTTCGGCGCGGAAACGGCGGGCACGCTGGTGCCGGAACGCCTTGTGCTGCTCGACGGCGCAAGCGAACGGATCGTGTTCGAAGGCATCGGCGAACGCCCGGTCCTGTCGATCAATCGCGGCTTCTCCGCGCCGATCGTGCTGGAAACGGATCGCACGCCGGCCGATCTCGCCTTCCTCAGCGCGCACGACGACGATCCGTTCGCGCGCTACGAGGCGATGCAGCAACTCATGCTCGACACTCTGGTCGAGGGCGCGGCCACTGGCCGGGCCGATCACAAGGCGGTGATCGCTGCGGTCGCCAACACGCTGGACGATGCCGCGCTCGATCCCGCGTTCATCGCTGAGGCGGTGCTGCTGCCGTCGGACAGCTTCATCGGCGACCAGATGATGCTGGTCGATCCCGAGGCGATCTTCCGTGCACGCGAAGCGTTGCGCCGCGATCTCGGCCGCGCGCTCGATGCGCGCTGGCGCGCGGTGTACGAAGGCGCGCGGGCGGACCGGTTCGTCTATTCCCCTGCGGCCAAGGGCCTGCGTCGGCTGAAGACGGTGGCGCTCGGCTATATCGCGGCGAGCGGCGCGGCGGATGCGGCGGCGCTCGCGTTTAAGCAGTTCGAGGCGGCGGACAACATGACCGATCGGCAGGGTGCGCTGGCGACGTTGGTCGCCGGGGATTCGCCGGAGCGGATCGCGGCGCTCGACATCTTCTACAATCGCTATTCGGACAATGCGCTGGTGCTCGACAAATGGTTCCAGACCCAGGCGCTGTCGGCGCGCGACGACACGCTGGCGCAGGTCGAGGCGCTGTCGCGCCACCGCGATTTCACGCTCGCCAACCCCAACCGCGCGCGCTCGCTGATCGGCGCGTTCAGCGTCAACCAGCGCGCATTCAACGCCGCGAGCGGGGCGGGCTATCGCTTCGTCGCGGACCAGCTGATCGCGCTCGACAAGCTCAACCCGCAGACCGCGGCGAAACTCATCCCGCCGCTCGGACGCTGGCGCCGCTTCGGCGAGGCACGGGCGGCGCTGATGCGCGGCGAACTGGAGCGGATCGTAGCGACGCCGGGCCTGTCGAAGGACATGTTCGAACAGGCGTCGAAGAGCCTGGCGGGTTAGATAGAGCGAGTACGAGGCACCCGCTCTCTTCTCCCCTCCCTGGAAGGGAGGGGCTGGGGGTGGGTCGGCCCGACCAACTTCCCAACCTCGGCGATGATGGCTTCCGCCACGCCGTCCGGGTTAGCCATCACATCCGAATTCCAGAACCGCAGCACGGTCCAACCGAGGCTTTCCAGCCAGACGGTTCGCTTCAGATCATATTCGGAATCCGCGTGCTGGCTTCCGTCGAATTCTACCGCCAGCTTTACCCGACGGCATGCCAGATCGATGATGTAGCTTCCGATCGGTAATTGCGTTGTGAAGCGTGGCCGGTAGTCGTGGAGCCGCCGCCAGATCAGCGCTTCCGCTTTGGTGCGATGCTTGCGCAAGTCGCGAGCGCGCTCTTTCATCACAGGTAAGACACGCGGCATCCGCCAAATCTGACCACAGAGCTGGAGGATGGCACCCCACCCCCAACCCCTCCCTTCCAGGGAGGGGAGCAAGGAGAATCAGAACAATCGCCCCCCGTCCGGCACACCCGCGCTAGGCGTCACCAGCACCACCTTGCCCTCCGCGTCCGGAAACCCCAGCGTCAGCACCTCCGACATCACCGGCCCGATCTGGCGCGGCGGGAAGTTCACCACCGCCGCAACCTGACGCCCCGGCAGGTCCGCCAGCGCATAATGCTCGGTGATCTGCGCCGAGGACCGCTTCACCCCGATCGCCGGCCCGAAATCGATTACCAATTTGTACGCCGGCTTGCGCGCCTCCGGGAACGGCAGCGCCTCCAGGATCGTGCCGACGCGGATATCGACCTTCAGGAAATCGTCGAACGCGATCCTTTCGGCCGCGCCCGCTCCGGCATCGTGCGCCGCGTGCATCAGAAGTTCACGTCGTCGTAATGCGCGGGTGGAGAGATGCCCTCCATCCGCTCAGACAATAAAGGGCGGAAGCTGGGCCTGCTCTTCATGCCGGCATACCAGCGCGCGGTTTCCTCGTGATTCTTCCAGTCGATCCCGCCGAGATAATCGGCCACCGAAATCTGCGCCGCCGCCGCCAGGTCGGCGAGGCTCATCGTCGTGCCGGCGATCCAGTTATGATGGCCCAGCAGGTAATCGGTATAATCCAGATGCCTGACCGCCGCCTTCATCGATTCGCGCAGAGTCTTCGAATCGGGCGACTCCTTCGTCACCAGCCGTTTCATCATGCGCTCGTGCAGCAGGGGCGCGGTGACGTCGGCGAAGAATTGCGTGTCGAACCACGCGACCAGCCGGCGGATTTCGGCGCGGTTGGTCGCCGTTCCGTTGATCATCGCCGCCTTGTCGACTGTTTCCTCGAGATATTCGCAGATCGCCATCGAATCCATCAGCAGGATCTTGCGAGTCTCGTCAGTCATCACAGGGACTTGGCCGGCGGGGTTCATGTCGAGGAATTCGTCGCGCCGCTCCCACGGCCGTTCGCGCACGAGTTCGTAGCCGACGCCCTTCTCGCCCAGGAGCAGGCGCACCTTGCGGGAGAAGGGACACAGCGCGAATTGATGGAGTTGCCACATGCCCGCCGGTTTACGCCCGACGGGCAGGGGAAGGAAGCGGCGAAACGATCGTGGCGAAGGTTATTCCGCCGCGATCACCTCCAGGCTGTCGTCCAGCGGATGCGCGAGGCGACCGAGCATTTCCTTCGGCACCACCTGCCAGAAGCGCTCCACCGCGCGGCCCCAATCGTCGAGCAGCGCGCCGGACCATTTGCTGTCGGTCGCGGCGTGGTGCGCGCGCACCAGATTGAGCAGCACCGCTTCCCAATGCATCGAGGACAGGCGGTTCCAGGTGATGTTCTCCGGATTCGCGCGGCGTTCGAAACTGTCGTCGGCGTCGTAGACGAAGGCCATGCCGCCGGTCATGCCGGCACCGAAGTTCGTGCCCACGCTGCCCAGCACCACCGCGATGCCGCCGGTCATATACTCGCACCCGTTGGCGCCACAGCCCTCGACCACCACGGTCGCGCCGGAATTGCGCACCGCGAAGCGTTCCCCGGCCTGGCCCGCCGCGAGCAGGCTGCCCGAGGTCGCGCCGTACAGCACGGTATTGCCGATGATCGTATTGTCCTGGCTGGCCAGCGTCGAGCTGACCATCGGCCGCACGACGATCTTGCCGCCCGACAGGCCCTTGCCGACATAATCGTTGGCGTCGCCGAACACCTCCAGCGTGATGCCCTTGCACAGGAACGCGCCCAGGCTCTGCCCCGCCGAGCCGCGCAGGCGGACATGGACGTGCCCGTCGGCCAGCGTTGACATGCCGAACTTGGACGTGATCTCGCTCGACAGGCGCGTGCCGACCGCACGGTGCGTGTTGCGCACCGAATAGGTCAGCTGCATCTTCTCGCCCCGGCTGAACACGGCGGCGGCATCGCTGATCATCTGCGCGTCGAGACTGTCGGGCACTTCGTTGCGCCACGTCGTCAGGCTGAACCGGCGCTGGTCGTCCGGTGCATCGACCTTGGCGAGGATTGGGTTGAGATCGAGATCGTCGAGATGCTCGGCCCCGCGACTGACCTGACGCAGCAGTTCGGTCCGCCCGATCACCTCGTCCAGGCTGCGGAAGCCCAGCCGCGCGAGGATGTCGCGCACTTCCTCGGCGATGAAGGTCATCAGATTGATGACCTTCTCCGGCGTACCGGTGAATTTCTCCCGCAGCGCGTCGTTCTGCGTGCACACGCCGACCGGGCAGGTGTTCGAATGGCATTGCCGCACCATGATGCAGCCCATCGCGACGAGGCTGAGCGTGCCGATGCCGAATTCCTCGGCACCCAGGATCGCGGCGATGACGATGTCGCGCCCGGTCTTCAGGCCCCCGTCGGTGCGCAGCTTGATGCGCCCGCGCAGCCCGTTGAGCGTCAACGTCTGGTTGACCTCCGAAAGGCCCATCTCCCACGGCGTGCCGGCATATTTGATGCTGGTCTGCGGGGAAGCGCCGGTGCCGCCGACATGGCCGGCGACCAGGATCACGTCGGCATGCGCCTTGGCGACGCCCGCCGCGACCGTGCCGATGCCGGCCGAACTCACCAATTTCACGCACACGCGGGCGCGCGGATTGATCTGCTTCAGGTCGTAGATCAGCTGCGCCAGATCCTCGATCGAATAGATGTCGTGATGCGGCGGCGGCGAGATCAGCGTCACGCCCGGAGTTGCGTGGCGCAACTTCGCGATGAACTCGGTCACCTTGAAGCCGGGCAACTGCCCGCCCTCGCCGGGCTTGGCACCCTGCGCGACCTTGACCTCGATCTCCTCGCACGCCCCCAGATATTCCGCCGTCACGCCGAACCGGCCCGAGGCGATCTGCTTGACGCCCGAATTCGCATTGTCGCCGTTGGCATAGGGTGTGTAGCGCGCCTTGTCCTCGCCGCCTTCGCCGGACACCGCCTTCGCGCCGATCCGGTTCATCGCGATCGCCAGCGTCTCGTGCGCCTCGGGCGACAGCGCGCCCAAGGACATGCCCGGCGTCACGAAGCGCTTGCGGATCGCGGTGATCGCCTCGACCTGATCGACCGCCACGCCCTCGTCGGGGAAGTTGAACTGCAACAGATCGCGCAGGTACACCGGCGGCAAAGCCTCCACGCCGCGCGAGAATTGCAGATAGGTCGAATAGCTGTCGGTCGCGACCGCGCTCTGCAGCAGATGCATCAGTTGCGCGGAATAGGCATGCGTCTCGCCGGTGTGGCGCTGGCGATAGAAGCCGCCGATCGGCAGGTGCGTGACCACCGCATCGTACGCCGCCTCGTGCCGGTCGGTCGCGTTGACGAACAGCGAGGCATAGCCCTCGCCCGAAATCTTCGCCGGCATGCCGGGGAAGAAATCGTTGACCAGCGCGCGCGACAGCCCGACCGCCTCGAAATTATAGCCGCCGCGATAGGAGGAGATCACCGCGATCCCCATCTTCGACATGATCTTCAGCAGACCCTCGTCGATCGCCTTGCGGTGTCGCGTAAGGCATTCGTCGAGCGACAGATCGCCGAACAGGCTGCGGTCGTGCCGGTCGGCGATCGACGCCTCGGTCAGGTATGCATGCACCGTCGTCGCGCCGACGCCGATCAGCACGGCGTAATAATGCGTGTCGAGACACTCGGCGGTCTGGATATTGATGCTGGCGTAGGAGCGCAGCCCCTTGCGCACCAGATGCGTATGCACGGCGGCCGCCGCCAGCACGCCGGCGATGCCGACCCGGTCTGGCCCGATCGCCATGTCGCTCAGGAACAATTCGCTCTTGCCCTCGCGCACCGCCTGTTCGGCCTCCTGCCGGATCCGCGCGATCGCGCCGCGCAGCGTTTCGGGCGTGCCACCGGTCTCGAACGTGCAATCGATCTCCGCCACCTGCGCGCCGAAGAATCCCTTCAGTCGCGCCCAGTCCGCGCCGGTCAGTACGGGGGATTCGAGCACCAGCACGCCGTCCTGTCGCGCGCCGGTGTCGAGGATGTTGGCCAGGTTTCCGAAGCGCGTCTTGAGCGACATCACGTGCCGTTCGCGCAGGGGATCGATCGGCGGATTGGTCACCTGGCTGAAATTCTGCCGGAAGAACTGGCTGATCAGGCGCGGTTTGTCCGATACGACGGCGAGCGGGGTGTCGTCGCCCATCGATCCGATCGCCTCCTTCGCCCCCTCGACCATCGGCGACAGGATCAATTCCATATCCTCCAGCGTCTGCCCGGCGGCGATCTGCCGCCGCGTCAGGTCGCCACGGGTGAAGCGCGTGCAGGCATCGCCTTCGGGCAGCGTGAGATCGTCCACGCTAAGGAACTTGCCAATCATGGCGGCATAATCCGCCTCGCCGGCGATCTTGTCCTTGATCTCCAGATCCTTGAACAGCCGGCCCTCGTCCAGATCGACCGCGATCATCTGGCCCGGCCCCAATCGTCCCTTCTCGACGATGGTCGATTCGGGCACGACGACCATGCCGCTCTCGGATCCCACGATCAGCAGCCCGTCGCCGGTCAACGTATAGCGCAACGGCCGCAGCGCGTTGCGGTCCATCCCCGCGACCGCCCAGCGGCCATCGGTCATCGCCAATGCCGCCGGGCCGTCCCACGGCTCCATGACGGAGGCGAGATATTTGTACATATCGAGATGCGCGCGCGGCATCTCGCCTTTCGGCCCCCAGGCTTCGGGCACCAGCATCAGCTTGGCGGTCGGCGCGTCGCGGCCCGAGCGGCAGATCGCCTCGAACGTCGCATCCAGCGCGGCGGTGTCGGATGCGCCGGCCGGGATCACCGGCTTGATGTCCTCGCTATGCTCGCCGAACGCCAGGCTCGCCATCTTGATCTCGTGGCTCAGCATCCAATTCTTGTTGCCGCGGATCGTATTGATCTCGCCGTTATGCGCCAGGCAGCGGAACGGCTGCGCCAGCCACCATTGCGGGAAGGTGTTGGTCGAATAGCGCTGGTGGAAGATCGCCACGCGGCTTTCGAAGCGCTGGTCCTGCAGGTCGGGATAGAAGACCGACAGCGATTCCGCGAGGAACAGGCCCTTGTAGATGATCGACCGGCACGACAGGCTGCAGATGTAGAAGCCCTGGATCTGCGCCGCGATCACCCGCTTCTCGATCCGGCGGCGGACGAGGTACAGGTTCTTCTCGAACTCGGCCGCGCTCTGCTCGTCGGGCAAAGGCCCGGCGATCATGATCTGCTCGATCTCCGGCCGCGTCGCCTGCGCCTTCTGTCCGATCACAGAGACGTCGACCGGCACCTGGCGCCAGCCATAGATGGTATAGCCTTCCTCGATGATCGCGCTCTCGACGATCGTCCGGCACGCCTCCTGCGCGCCCAGGTCGGTGCGCGGCAGGAAGATCATGCCCACCGCCAGCCGGTTCGGCATCGCCTTGTGGCCCGACGCGGCCACCGCATCGTCGAAGAATTTGAGCGGCAGGTCGACATGCAGCCCGGCGCCGTCGCCGGTCTTGCCATCGGCATCCACCGCGCCGCGATGCCACACCGCCTTCAACGCATCGATCGCCGATTGCACGACCCGGCGCGACGGCGAACCGTCGGTTGCCGCGACGAGGCCGACGCCGCAAGCGTCGCCCTCGAATTCGGGGCGATACATGCCTTCGACGGCGAGGCGTTCGCGCTCGGATTCCATGCTCATGGCTTGGTGACCTTTGTTTTCGGCGGCGGCGGCAGATGGGCGGTTGCCGCTTCCACCTTCTTCATAATCGCCGGCATTTCCTTCATCATCTCGGGCACGAAGCCCTGCATCCCCTTCACGATCTCCGGATCCATGAAGCTCAGCAGCCATTCGCGGGCATAGGCCTGCCCCGCCGGCGTGGCGAAGAAGCCGTCCATGCTACGCAATTCCTCGACAGAAAATTTGCGCGCATAGATACGCACCATGCCGTCGCGCACGGTCGGCTCCATCTTGTCCATCAGCGGCAGCATCGCATCGAACATCGCCTTGGTGCTGAGCTGCATGCGTTCGCGGAAGTAGGGATCCTCGGCTGCGATCGCCTTGCCCATCGTCTCATCGCCAGGCTTGCCGGTCGCTGTGGGGTCCACATCGCTCGGCTTCATGGCGTACATTTGGTCCATCATCGCATCGACCATCTTTGACATCGTACCGTCCATCAGCCGGCGATAGGTGCCAAGTGGCCAAAGCCGCTCGATCACCCGCTGGGCCGCCGCTTGCCGCACTGGATCGGGGATGACCTGCGCCGTCGGGGCGGCGGGGGTTTGCGTCCCCAGCGGTGTTGCCAGAGCGAGCAGGGTAAGCGTTGAAAACCGGATTATCATGCCGCCACCTTTGCCGCTGCCGCCTTGGCCTTCAGATACTTATGCATCGCCGCCGAAACGTCGCGCCCGTCGCGGATCGCCCACACCACCAAAGAGGCACCGCGCACGATATCGCCCGCCGCGAACACGCCGTCGAGCGAGGTCATCAGCGTCTTGCCAACCAGCAACGTGCCCCAGCGCGTTACGCCCAGTTCCGGCGCGCCGAACATCGTCGGCAGATCCTCCGCATCGAAGCCCAGGGCCTTGATCACCAAATCGGCCGACACGTCGAAACCGCCGGCCGGATCAACCTCCGGCGCGCGTCGGCCGCTTGCATCGGGCGCGCCTAGGCGCATGCGGCTGGCCTTCACGCTAGTGACTCTTTCCGACGCGGCGAACGCCTCGGGCGCGGAAAGCCAGACGAATTCGACGCCTTCTTCCTCGGCATTGGCGACTTCGCGCTGCGATCCCGGCATGTTCGCCCGGTCGCGGCGGTAGAGGCACTTCACACTCGCGGCGCCCTGGCGGATCGAGGTGCGCACGCAATCCATCGCCGTATCGCCGCCGCCGATCACCACGACATGTTTCCCTTCCGCGTTCATCGATCCGTCGTCGAACGCCGGTACCGCATCGCCGAAGCCCTTGCGGTTGGACGCGGTGAGGAAATCCAGCGCGTCGACCACGCCGTCGCTGCCCACGCCCGGCGCCTTGATCGCCCGCGGTTTGTAAACGCCGGTGGCGATCAGCACGCCGTCATGGCGCTGGCGCAGTTCGTCGAGGCTCGCATCGCGGCCGACCTCGAAGCCCTCGTGGAACACGATGCCGCCCTGCTTCAGCCGTTCGACGCGGCGCATCACGACATGCTTTTCCAGCTTGAAGCCGGGAATGCCGTAGGTCAGCAGTCCGCCCGCCCGGTCGTAGCGATCGTAGACATGCACTTCATAGCCATAGCCGCGCAGATATTCCGCCGCCGCCAGCCCAGCCGGCCCCGCGCCGACCACCCCGACCGATTGTCCGCGTGGCTGTCCGGCGGCAAGCGGTTCGACCCAGCCTTCTTCCCACGCCGTGTCGGTGATGAACTTCTCGACCGATCCGATCGTCACCGCGCCGTGGCCGGAAAATTCGATCACGCAATTGCCCTCGCACAACCGGTCTTGCGGGCAGATGCGGCCGCAGATCTCCGGCATCGTCGAGGTCGAATTGCTCAGCTCGTACGCCTCGCGCAGCCGTCCCTCGGCGGTCAGGCGCAGCCAGTCCGGAATATGATTGTGCAGCGGGCAATGCACCGAACAATACGGCACGCCGCATTGCGAACAGCGCCCGGCCTGATCCTCGGCGGTGGGCGTGGCATAGCGATCGGCGATCTCGCGGAAATCCTCGGCGCGCAATTCGGGCGCGCGTTTGCCGGGGAACGCCTGCGGCGTCTCCACGAATTTCAGCATGGTCTCGGTCATGGGCCTCGCTCGCTTGATTGCGGACCCTTTATTTCAACTTTCCATCGGAGTCACGACAGAAACGACTTTTAGGTAAGATAAGCTTACCTATATGACCCTACAGAACGAGATTTCGCGCCGATCCGAATTAGATTCGGTAATAAAATGGCCGCATCGGACTTATCTATAATTGAGCGCTATCAGCGCTATGACGCCGGCCCCGATGCGGTACCAGGCAAACGGCGCGAAGCCATGCCGAGCCACGAAGGCTACGAACCAGCGGATCACCGCCAAAGCGACCAGAAACGATACGACGAAGCCGATTGCGATCGCGGTCAGGTGCGCGTCGCCCAGTTCGTGGCGGCTCTTGAACAACGCCAAGGCCGTTGCGCCCATCATCGTCGGGATGGCGAGGAAGAAGCTGTATTCCGCCGCCGTCTCGCGATCCACGCCCAGCGTCAACGCGCCCATGATCGTCGCGCCCGATCGGCTGACGCCCGGGATCATCGACAGGCATTGCACCACGCCGATGGTGAGCGCGGTGCGCCACGGCATGTCCTCGACCGAGCGGGTGACGATCCTTTTGGACATCCGTTCGATGATCAGGATCAGCACGCCGCCGACGATCAGGGCGATCGCCACCACCATCGGGCCGATCGTCGGCGCTTCGAGCACCGCCTTGATCGCCTTGTATGCGATCGCCCCGACCACGGCGGAGGGCAGGAAGCCGAGCAGCACATTGCGGGTGAAACGGATCGCCGCAGCGTCGCGCGCCAGCAGTCCGCGCCTGACCTTCATGAACCGTCCCCAGAACAACACGACGACCGCCAGGATCGCGCCCAGCTGGATGACGATGTCGAACGTCGCATCCGCCTGCGGCAGGCCGAGCAGCGCGCCGGCCAGGATCAGATGCCCGGTCGAGGAGACGGGCAGGAATTCGGTCACCCCCTCGACGATGCCGAGCAGGACGATGATCAACAGGTCCACGGAATTTTCCCCTTATGGAGCGGCGCCGATGCCTCAGGCGGCCTGGCCGAGCGTGCCGAAGCGCCCCTCGCGGCGATAGCGCACCAGCCAGCCCGGCGCGACGGCGTCGAGCGGTGTGGGCGTGATGCCGAACGCGGCGAGCCCGTCCGTGCCGGAGACGACATTGTCGGTCTGCAGCATCTTCCACTGGTCCCGCGTAATCGGTGCGCCCGGTAGGAAACCGAGATTGGAGAGCGCCGAACCCGCGAAATCCGGCAGCTCCACGACCGTCGGATCACGTCCGATCGCCTGCGCGATCCAGCGAATCAGCGCGCCCATCGTCAGCACGTCCGGTCCGCCCAGCTCGTACGTTTCGCCGCCGAAACGATCGGGTTGCGATACCGCTTGCGCGACAACTTCGGCAACATCCGCGACATAGACCGGTTGGAACTTCGCGCCGGCGCGCAACACCGGCACGACCGGCGCGGCCGAGATCATCGCCGCGAAGCGGTTCACGAACTGGTCCTCGCGCCCGAACACGATCGAGGGCCGCAGGATCGTGGCGCCGGGAAATGCCGACCGCACCGCGGCCTCGCCCTCGGCCTTCGATCGTCCGTAAGCCGACGGCGATTCGGCATCCGCCCCGATCGCCGAGACCTGTACCAGCGCCGAAACCCCAGCCGCTGCAGCCGCCTTGGCGACATTGGCGGCGCCTTCGACCTGGATCCTGTGAAAATCGCCGGAAAGGATGCCGACCAGATTCACCACCGCATCCGATCCGTGCACCGCGCGTGCGACCGACTCCGGCTTGGTCACGTCGACGGCGGCGAACTGCGTCTGGCCCAGGCCGCCCTGCGTCTTCAGGTAGAACGCGGCCTTGGGATCGCGCTGTGCGATCCGCACCCGTGCACCCGCCTTCAGCAGTTCCTGCGCGACGTAGCGGCCGACGAATCCGCCGCCTCCGATCAGCGTAACCAGCCTGTCCTTCATCGCACCGCCTGCCTCAACTATTTCCGCCGATCCCCTTGCCCCAGCAAAGCCTGTGTTGACAAGGCCGTCGCCCCACCCCTAAAGGCCGCCCCCTACCCCGTGCCCAGATGGCGGAATTGGTAGACGCACCAGCTTCAGGTGCTGGCGGTCGCAAGGCCGTGGAGGTTCGAGTCCTCTTCTGGGCACCATTTCCCTATTCGCCGACGCCCGCGATAGGTTGAAAAAACCACAGAAATCCGCTAGTTTAGCCCATTCATTGACCGCCTCCGGTTGCTGGCGTTCGCTAACAATCGCGGAAAAGCGGGGGCCTTTTTGGGGGCCTTTCGCGAGCGGCCAATCGCACCGATGGGAAAGGGACGATAATGGCGTTGACCGACACGGCAATCCGGCTGGCGAAGGCAGAGGAAAGCGACCGGAAACTGGCCGATGAAAAGGGTCTCTATCTCCTAATCACCGCCACCGGATCGAAACTGTGGCGGTTTAAGTACCGCATCGGCGGTAAAGAAAAGAAGTTGGCGCTGGGTTCTTATCCCGAAGTTGGCTTGAAGGAAGCGCGGCTGAAGCGAGATGAGGCGCGCAAAGCTGCTCAGGCGGGAAGCGACCCGTCCTTGGCTAAACGCGATGCGCGTGTTTTGCAGCGAATCGCATCCGCGAACACGTTCGGCGCAATTGCCGAAGAGTTTATTGAAAAGCTGGAGGCCGAAGGGCGGGCAGAGCTGACGGTTGCCAAAACGAGATGGCTTTTGACAAAGCTTTCACCATCGCTTGGAACACGCCCGATCGCCGAGATAACCCCCCACGAACTTCTGGCGGTTCTGCGGAAGTCAGAGAAGGCCGGGCAACGGGAGACGGCGCGGCGGCTGCGATCTTTTTGCAGTCGCGTATTCAGGTATGCGGTGGCTACCGCCCGCGCCACCGGCGACCCCGCGCAGGCTCTTCAAGGGGCGCTGGTTTCGCCCGTCCCAAAGCATCACGCCGCGATAACCGATCCGATCGCGTTCGGCGGGTTACTGCGCGCGATCGAAAGCTATTCCGGCCAGCCGATCACTGCGCTGGCTATGCGCTTCACCGCGAACGTGTTCCAGCGTCCGGGAGAAGTACGCCAAGCTGAGTGGAGCGAAATCGACCTCGACGCGGCGGTGTGGACGATCCCGGCGGCACGCATGAAGCAACGGCAACCGCACCGTGTGCCGTTATCCCGTCAAGGCATTGCTATCTTGCGGGAAGCTGCTTCGCTGTCCGCACACAGTAAATACGTGTTTCCAAAGCTGGGCTCGCCGCTGAAACCGATGTGTGAAAATGCCGTCAACGGCGCACTCCGTCGGATGGGATTTCGCGGAAACGTAATGACTGCGCACGGCTTCCGTTCGACGGCATCGTCGCTTTTGAACGAAAGCGGCAAATGGAACCCTGATGCGATCGAACGGGCGCTGTCGCATGCCGATGCCAATCAAGTTCGCGCCGCTTATCACCGTGGTGCGCATTGGCCGGAAAGGGTTGAGATGGCTCAATGGTGGAGCGATTACCTCGACACGCTGCGCGACGGGGCTTCGGTCATTCTGCTTCGCCGCGTTGGCGGGGGGGACGGCTGCTAACGCCCACTTGCGGTCATTGTGTGGATGAGCAAAGCTGCCCGACATGGCATTGATTGACCCGATCAAAAACCCTCTTGGCACGATACGCAAGCAGCCGACCAGCTTCTACCGCCGTCTTGGAAGGTGGTGGACCGCTACTGGCTCCCTTGTCTTTGTATTTGCGAGCGTTCTGGCCGTCGTGCATTACGGCTACGGCGTTCCGATGTATGATAAGAACAATGGGCAGATAAGTGATCCGACCGCAGTAGCTGCTATTATTGCTATGCTTGGATTTGGCGGTTTGTTCGTCGCTATGCTCGGTATTTTGATCCTGCGGACGTTCCGGTCACACAACCCCAACGGCAACTGACCACCACAATCAGACATTCAGCACGATCGATCGCGATCTCGAAAGCGGACAGGCCGCTTACGCCCGCTTGCGGACGTTCGCGAGCACTGACTCATCGATCAGAAGCGGACGGTTAGTCCTTCATTCGTCGGCAGCGTGGCCCATTGCAGCGTAAGTTCATCAAGGCGACTACGGATCGCCTCGACATCGCTGATAGAGACGGCAGCCACAGCGTGCCCCCGAGCATTGCAGGCGTGAACATACGTGGCGAGCAGGTCCGCTGCGGCGACGCGCCCGCCCCACATCTCGGCCTGAAACGTCTCGACCAGACGCTCAACAGCCTCCTCACTCTCTTCGCTGCCGGTTGCGAAACTGGCTGCTTGCCCTTCTTTTACGAGCGACAGGAAGCCGCGATGGGCAAGCACGCTTTCGACGCCGTAATGCACCATGTCGTGCGGAATGATACCCTGTTTTGGGCATTTGATCGTTTCGGCCAGACCCTCGCCCCGCACGATGGTCAGTTCATCGGTTTTGCCACTGCGCTTTACGAATGTCAGTTCCACAGAAAGATCCTAGCCGGTCCAACGGCACCTTGCCACCCGCATGCTCTCAAAAGCGGACTGTCGCCTAACCACCCACAACCGGACGTGGCGCCCTTCCGGTCGTGATCCCGAAAGCGGACCGGCCGAAAACGCCTAATAGCGGGCATTCCGCGGGCCCAGGGGTGACTGCGGGTTGTGTGCCGGTTAGATAAGACCGCTAACGGCGATCGGCAGCCGATCAAGCTTCAGGAGAGTATGCGTGCTTTTTCACACCATGGTCGGATCGAACGACATTGAACGGTCCAAGCGCTTCTACGACACGGTGCTTGGCACCTTGGGTGCAGGGGAAGGGGCGCGGAACATCGCCGATAGCGGCCATACACGTCTGATTTACAATAATGGCAACGGAACTAACTTTATCGTCAGCCAGCCGATCAACGACGAACCGGCAAGCGTCGCTAACGGTAGCACGGTCGCCTTTTCGTGCAA
This sequence comes from Sphingomonas sp. Leaf357, assembly GCF_001423845.1. Taxonomy (NCBI): domain Bacteria; kingdom Pseudomonadati; phylum Pseudomonadota; class Alphaproteobacteria; order Sphingomonadales; family Sphingomonadaceae; genus Sphingomonas; species Sphingomonas sp. Leaf357. The sequence continues at coordinate 590,465 of NZ_LMPM01000001.1, forward strand.
CTCGCCCGAGCAGGTGAAGCAGCTTCACGACACTGCCGTCGCCGCTGGCGGAACCTCGATCGAAGCTCCGCCCGGACCGCGCGAAACTGCCTCCATGGGCACCATCGAACTGGCCTATTTTCGTGATCCCGACGGTAACAAACTGTGCGGAATTCATTTTCCTGCCTGATCCGTCCGGCAAGGGTCCGCTTCTGACGTTGGCGGACCTCGATCATGCGGTCGTGCGAATGTCCGTTTTCCACCACGATGCGACATTCAGCAGGTCACACGGCCCTATCAAAAGCGGACAGGCCGCATACGCCCAACCTTGGACATTCGGCGAGGCCCAATAACTGTCCTGTTTACGATCAATTAAGCCAAGATTTGTACCGAAGCGGACGTATTAAGGTGAGCGTCCATGCCATTAACCGCAGTGAACCGTTCAAGCTCAATCCTATTTGCGCGGCGGTCGGCTATCTAGATGTCGAGCAGGTACTTCGCCTATCGGCCCGGCTCGATACGCGTCTACCTGAACTGGGCGAATTATCCGGAGGCCACAGCCGTTTGATCGATCTGACGGAGGCTAAGGTTGCATCGCCCGATACAATTGCCGCTTTGGCACAAGAGATTATGGATCCAGCGCGAACAGAGTTAGCGGCAAGGCGCGTGGCATATTTCGGGGCTTCGCCTTTGCTTGCGCGGCAAATCTATCGGCTTTGTTCGCTCAGACCCGGTATGGCGCTGTGCAGCGATAGAAAGGCGGCCCTATCCTGGTTGCATGCCGGGCAACAGCCATAGGGTAGTGTCCACCATTCCCACGATCGGACATTCAGCGCGACCGATCGCGATCTCGAAGGCGGACAATCCGCTTACGCCCAATAGCAGACATCCCGTCCAGCCGCTATCATAGGCCTCCTGTGTGGTGAGGCGTGCGGATGAGCGATGATGTGTATGCCTGTAGTCAGCACGGCGACCAGCCGATTACCTTCGTCTGTAAGCATATATTGAAGACGTCCCGGCCAAACACGATCGGTTTTGTAAGCTACCCATCCAAAGGTAGAGACGACCTCCGCGATGCTTGGTGCGGCGAGTGCGACGCATATCTTGATAATCATGGAGGCAATTGGATCGAGGGCAGCGTAGAGGTGCCGGGCGGCATCGGTATACTATGTGCCGAGTGCTACCGCCTTCGAGAAGGTGACGCATTTCAGGCGGGCCGACGCGTCATCAGGCAAGTTTGATCTACGCCGGCTTTCCACCAAACGCTCGTTCGACGCGATCGATCGCCTTCCCAAAAGCGGACGGGCCGGAAACGCCCAGAAGCGGACATTCGTCGAGTGGGCCAGATAATTACGGCGTTTACTACCTATGAGCGCGCACTGACACGTATTTGCCATGCACGAAAACAAAGCGCCCGCCGATGTTCCCACTCCAATCAGAGTAATCGACGCGCGACGCGGCCGCGATTGTGCATATGATTTCAACCTGCTCTTTTATCGTTGATGCCGAAACTTGACCATGAACGTCGACGTCCAAACACTCGCCTATCTCTGCCGTGTGACGAACATGGCTGAATCCTCCGCTGGTAAGCGCCCTTTCAGCTTGGATCAGGCGATCGGCATGGGTGCTACAGAGGGAGTGCTGTATAATGGTTTCAGGCCCACCGATGGACGGCAGGTGAGACAGAACCTTGACGCTTGGTCCGACATTTTCGCTCAAGCAGTCAGGCAGTTTCTCTTCGCCATAGGTGCATCCGGATTCTGCCAGCGCTGCGGAAATTAGGATCGTGACGACAGGACTACGCATCTGCCTAGTTTACGTACTCAATGGCATTTCGCCAATGCCCGCTTTCAACCACAACGCGACATTCAGCGTGATCAATCGCGATCCCGAAAGCAGACAGGCCGAAAACGCCTAATTGCGGACATTCCGCTAGGCAGAAGCCCAAGCAATCATAGCCCCGATCAAGACAAGCAGCGCCAAGCACCCCCACCACGGCAATGCCACTCCATCATCGTATTTGCCGGTCGCGACGTACAAACGGATCGCCTCTCGCTGAGTGTCTCCATAGCGGCGATCACGCGCACGAATGTCGGCGTCGGAAAGGAAATGCGTCACGATCTCGGGAACATCATCCCCAGATGCGTCAAGCTCGCGGTCCAGCTCCTGGCAAAGCTGCTCGACGGCAAACCAGTCGGGTGCGGACGCTTCTTCCACCAGCAGTATATTCGCCAAGCGAGCCTGCAACACACTTAGCGTGATCGTTCCGACATTCCGAGCGAAGATGATGCGACCGGTGTCGCTATCCTCGACCGTGTCAATTTCCGTGGAGTAAAAGAAATATTTTCCATCTTCTGCGCTTAGGCCGACGCCTCCGAGCGCGGCGTAATGATCCCACTCAACCGCAGTAGGTAGATCTGTCACTTCGACCTCTCGGACCTTCATGGGTTCGCCATCAACAGTGGTAATGCAGGTTCTGCTGCCGTTGCGAGACAGTAACAAGTCTACGAGATCGGCTTGGGCTATGGGATGACGGGTGAAAGCCATGACCCGCCGTACGCCCTACAATTCCGGCGATCTAGGTCCGCTTTCCACCAAAATAAGACGTTCAGCGTGCCTGGTTACCATCCCGAAAGCGGACGGGCGGCTTACGCCCCACAAGACGACATTCATTTACTACCGAAACGCATCTAATATTAGCACCGCAGGACGCATCGAAAGGTCGGAAATGGGAGCGCGCTGGACGAAGCCACGCCTAAAAGCCTACGCAATCAATTTTCTCATCTCATTGATTGTTGGCTATTTCTTTGGCTTTCTTGCCTTCGCTGGCACGCTTTTCGCTCTTGAGTTGATCGGCGTTGTGGTGGCGGTTGCCACCGGCAAGAACCCCTAATTTCTCAAGCAACACCACGGCAGCTTTCCACCACAATGCGACCTACAGCGCGGTCAATCGCCATCCCGAGAGCGGACAGGCCACTAACGCCCAATAGCGGTCATTTGAGAAACGTGCGAAAAGACACCCGTGAACATATTTTCTCATCTTATCCGCTTCGTTGATCGTGATTTAGATCAACAGCCGTTCACCACAAGGGGGAGAATATCGTTCCTTGTTGGAGCTACGCCTTGGCTTGCTGTCGTGCTGTTTGCACCTCGGCCAATAAGGATTTCATCGTCGTTGCCTTCGATGATAATAATAGTGTTCGATATACTATGGTTGATATTTGTAGGTTGTCGGGCTTGGTTACGGCTTAAGGCATTCGCGACAAGGACTGATCGATTATACGATCGACAAGGGAAGCATATGCTTCCGTCTGAATATCGCGCTACGGAGAGCGCGACAAAAGCGAGCAGCCGACGCAAAAATGGCAGCTAACCACCACAAAGCGACATACAGCGCGATAAACGGCTGCTCTAAAGCGGACGATCCGCTAACGCCCCGGTTGCGGACACTGCTCACTGGCTGATGCGGACGGGTTGACGGCGCTCTAGCTTGGAGTAGCGTCTCGGAATGTTTATACGATTTCGGTCTTTGGTACTGCCGTTCGCGATGGCGGGCTGTAGTGTAAGGGAGCAGCCGACAAGTAACGAAACAGTAGCTGCGTTCGAAGTTGCCCTTCCGACCGCGAAGGATCGCGCCGCCCTCCTCACGATCTTGCGTACAACCGCAACGGCGGCAGGCGGCCATCTAGACGCCGCGAGTGATAAGGAGCTTCGTTCCACGGCGGAGGCGTCGCCACTGGCTAAGATGAGCGTTCACGCCGCCGTATGGGAGGGAGCGAAGGACGAGGAGAATTGGGCGACGATAATGGATCAGTCGGATCACATTGGGCAAGTCTGGATCATGTTTGCGCGAGGACGCAACGAAGCGCAGGCTCGCAGCTTTCGGCAACAAGGCATGCGCGACATAGCTGCACGATGGCCGGACGTTCTATCGCTTCCAATATTAGATCGTCGCACCATACCGCTACGCCGCGATCTCATCAGGACAGCAAAGGGCTACCGGCTCAACCCAACGGCGACCGCGAGGTATAAAAGCTGACTGTCGGATAACCACCACGATCGGACGTTCTGCGCGATCAATCGCGATCCGAGGACCGACGGATCGCTTATCCAAGAGCAAGACCCTGTCAGGCAATTTGGGGGGCCACCTCAGTCCGCTGACATCCAATAGCGGACATCGACATCAGAGCCGAACTTCAAGCAGACCTTCGCGGTCGCAAACCCAAGATGATGCAAATTCCAGCACTTCGTTAAGCGGTTCGCCGGGGTGGGCCGCTGTGACCAAAAACCGCCCCTCGTTGCGTCCGTCGCCGATCACCAGCAAATCAACCTCAAGTTCCACTTTCTCGGCATCGTCACCCGTAATGGATATGAGACGAACACCGTCCCGGAGACAGCGCTCGACGAATTCCGCCAAGGCTGCGTGGTCTGCTATGGGTGAATGGAGGATTATTCGAGGCGGGAGCGACATACGCTCATCGTAGAGCACGAATGTCCGCTATCCACCACAATGCGACATTCAGCGCGATCGATCGCCTTCCCGAAAGCGGACGGGCCGGAAACGCCCCAATTGCAGACATTCAACAACGCTCCTATCCCTGATCCTCTTTGTGTCGTGACGGGGATGAGACGCGATGGGGTTGATCTATAGCGCATCGCGTAAGACGCTTCCCGCTATCGCGGCGGTATCCATCGTTGCAAATCTATTTTTGAAGCAAAAAGCGATCAGCGAATTGCATGATCCGCAATGTTGCTTGTCCGGAGTAATGTTTTCTGATCTTGGACCGCCCAAAATTATATCTGCTTGGACTGCCCATGCTTACCACATATCGTTTTGGGTGTTCATCGGTTCGCTGCTGTCGTTGATCATTGCGGAATATCTGCGCTCTCGATCATAAGCGCACGGCGGCAGCCTGAACGCCAGGCAACGCCCAGTTGCGGACATTCGACCCGAAGCTTAGCCTCGGACCATGCACCGGTCCTTCAACACCGTCTTCGATCTTACCCGGCAGCCAGCACTGATCCACCCCGCATATTGGTTTATCGCGATCTTTGCGCTCGTTGGCGTCTTTCTCGCGATGTTGGCTTGGCTGGCAGTGAGAAGGCGTTGGCGCTGGCGTCGCTCACTACCGATATTTGCGACCGTATGGGTTGCAATCTGCACCTACGGCATCGCGACCGACGTTCGCGATACTGCCGCAATTCGCAATGCCGTCGTGGCACGCAAAATACAGGTGGCAGAGGGCTGCTTAGAATATTTTCGCCCCGGCTCTCCTTACGGAACTAAGACTACCGCAGGCAATGAAGAATGGAGCGTTAGCGGCCTCGTATTCAGTTATGGTGCGGGAGAAGTGCGCCCGGCATTTCACTCAGTTTCCACGGCTGGAGGCGCAGTTCGAGCAGATTCCAGAGTGCGAGTCTCGTTCGTTGCCAGTCCGGCTTACGGCCGACGTGAAATCGTGAAGCTTGAAATTGCGCCGCACGCGTGTCCTGCCGCACGTCAAGTGGAAGCCTTTGATAAGCCCTAAGGCAATGTCCGCTTTCCACCAAAATGTGACATTCCGTGCGATAGGTCGCCCTCCCGAAAGCGGAGAGGCCGTAAACGTCCATTTGCGGACTTTCGCGGGCTATTTCACTTTCACTCGGACAAAACCTTGTTCGTGGAAGAGGCGACGGACGTCATCGAAATCTTGCCGCGCCAGAGGTTCTCCGGCGATCTTCACTGATATGATTGGGAAGATACGTAGCCACCGACCGCGTCCTTCGATCTGTCGGATTAAATCGCCCGCGAACGATGCGGCACCTTCCTGATCCGATATCAAATGCGCTTCTGACGAAAACGCCTTCGACGCTGTTCGCGCGATAGTTTCGCCCGTCGATGTGTTGGTCAGGCTGATATGATTGCGCGAGATCGTGGCGCTGTAGCGGACTGTAAACATCGGTAGCACGCTTATCATCTTCGTGGGCAAATGTCTGCTTTCCACCACAATGCGACATTCAGCGCGATCGATCGCCTTCCCGAAAGCGGACGGGCCGGAAACGCCCAATTGCGGACGTTCAGGCTCCCGAGGAGCTTGTCCCATGCGCAGAATAATAAAGGCCCTGACCTCACCCGCCCATCTGACGATATTGGTTCCGCTGCTTCTGTTCGGCAGTGTCATTTTATGCGCGGATGCTCTAGGGTTCTGGTCGCCGAACTACCGAAAAGTGTTCTTTTGGACGGTGGCCGCCTATTGGATCAGTGTTGGCATTAGCGGTTGGTATGACCGTCGGGCGAACGTCCGCTAGTCGCCGAGCAGCGGATGGTCGCAGGCATATGAATGGTCAAAGCAATGGCCGCTTCCCACCTCTTCCGGTCGTTGGCGACGGAAACGGCCCGCGCCGATAGTGGACAGGCCGCAAACGCCCCGAACCCGGTCATAGCGGGTCTGCTTCGGCGTTCCCGATAGCCGAGGCACGGCTAGTGCATTAGAGTGAAATTCAATGAGATACAGGATCATAGCTACGGCGATGGTGTTAGGCGGTTTCGCATTGCCGAGCAGCGCCAGCACGTCGGAAGGCGGCGACCAAAAGAGCGGTCCCGCCGGGCTTCCGTTCGACGGTTCGACCGGCTTTCTAAACGGCTACACCCTTCGTGTGCCGGTTGACGGTGACTTTCTGTGGAACGGCACACCGGTCGATCAGGTGGTTCTCAAGACCTATCTCGCGCAATGGGCGGCTTTGCCTCACAGCGCAGGCCGCCTCTTCGTAGCGTTCGAGCCGGGTACCCGGCAGGCCCGCGTGGGGTGGGTCCGAAGACAAGTCATCGCCAGCGGCCTATGTAAGCAGCGCCGTTGTGTGGAGGTCGGCTGGAATGTGAAAAGGCCTGTTTTGAAGTTACGGCGTTGGCCGTCTCGGGCTTCAAAGCGGATAAATTGCTTTCCTCCACAATCGGTCGTTCAGCATGGCAGACGATGGCGTCAAAAGCGGACAGGTTGGAAACGCCCAACTGCAGACGTTGCTTTCAATCGCATTTGGAGCATAGCAGCGGAATGAGCCGGACGTTCCTCCTCCGCGTTGCCCTGGTCGCGGTGATTTTTATCGGCATGCCGCTTTACTGGATGCGTTTCCGCCAAGGCTGCCCGTCAGCACGGCCAATGGGGTCTACAGCAGTGCCTGCTGTGGGGCGGTGCGGCTTCGCGATGGGCGGCTAACACTTCAAGGAGGGCGAGAAGTTGCCTATGTCGTCGAGCACGACAATGCGGCGCGTTACAGCTTGCCAGAGAGTTACGTCGGCGCGACCGAACGTGGGCTGTTCGTCAAGCGGAACGGCAATCCCTTAAAGCTGCGGCTGGACAATGTTCCGAAGCCAAGTAGGATCGAGATCAGTGACGATACGAATGGAGATGACATTGTATTTGCTCGCGCGAACGGCAGCTAACCATCACAATTGACCGTTCTGGGTATCCGGTCGCGATGCTGTAGGAGGTCAAGCCAAAAACGCCCAAACTCGGTCATTTCAAACATGATCGCGCAACCCAAAAAACTACCGTATGCTCACGACGGTTGGGCAAAGTTTTCCCACCGACGCTTTGGGGAAAAGCGCATGCAGAAGCCGTTGCGGCTGGAAAGCCTGCCTCTCAAATACCTCGCCGCCATTATGATATTTTGCATTCTGATCGCGATAGTCTCGTTGATAAGACCTTCCCAAATCCCGAAATTGGAGGAGGGAACATTCAGAGACAGCGATAGTGGATCGGTCATCACGGTGCGAAACGGCGCGATCTCCTACGGGAACTCTCACGCGCCGTATGATCTGTGGACAGGCAAGGGTAAGCGGTTTCTTTCCACAAAATCGATCATAGGCGACCTCTACGTACTCGACACGACGGGCATCAAAAAACCCGCAGAGATAATAATGGACAACGAGAGAGGTGCTTCGACCGCATGCTCGATCAGAAGCGGCAACGTCGAGATTTGTTTTCGGAGGGTGGCTTAGCGCCATCGGCAAAGGACGAAAGCTGCCGTCCACCTTCCACCACAAGCGGACGTTCGGCGCGAGCGATCGCCCTCCCGAAGGCGGACAGGCCGGAAACGCCCAATGACAGACGTTCCGTGCGATCGAATTTGCAACCAAAAGCGCCCCAGAGCGGTTCCGAGGGATAACGGCTGTTCTGGCGAGAAATCGACAAATTCAATATCCTGCAACTATGGGCGGCGTGCCTTGCGAGCTCACAATCGTAAAACATATTAGACCTTATGACAGAACAGTGGATCGGTGTTGCAACGGCGCTTAGTTTGGCTGGCTCAAACACGTCAATATGCTCGCGGCTTCGAGCGGGACTAGTAAAAGCTCGGGCTAGCGTTCTTTTGATCGATGACGAGCGACAGGAAGACGTTGAAGTGCCGCAGGAATTTTGGGGGGCCGAAGGACACGAAGCGCTCGATCAAGATTGGGTGTCTGGCGATTTTTCAACATGGATAGATCATTCCGCTCACTGGCAGGCTTTTGGCGTCACTTTCGGTCTGTCTGGCCTACTGGAGATGTTGCCGGTCGAGCGGCGTGGAGTCGTCGCGCACGGTCTTTCTGTGGCCGGTTCGCCAGAGTGGATTCCGGCAAAGGGGGCGAGACAATTCGCCTATGAGCGCGGGGGTATAACACCGGGAAAAGCTGGAACGGCGGTTATAGAGCAAGCACGACTCGGCTTTCTAACTGCACGCGCTGTCCACGCTGAGGCGTTCAAAGGCGATCGCTATGAAGTGCAGAACAGTTGGGAACAACGAGAATGGGATATCCCGCTTTGGTTTTGGGAAGGTTTCACTTCGAATGGCTCAAGTGCGCAAGATTGGGAGCTTGGCAAATTTTCTGGGAAGGGCCGCTCACCGGACGGCCTTCGCTTCATCACCCTTTCGAGCGTAAACTTCTTGCGCGAGTCGCTCAACGCCTTGGTGTCTTTCCAAGCGGTTGTTTCTGAAGCTCTATCGCTTGGAGTCAGACCACCGCTGGCCGACGCGGTGCTGAAAGAATGGTGGGAGAAGCGTTCTAAAGTTCGAGACTTGTTAAGTGAGGCCGATCTGGTGGCGCTGGTTCGCTCGAACTATCCCGAAAATCACGTTTCCCGCGACCGCATGCGTCAATTGATGGGGCCGCGAAAAACTGGACCAAAATAATTTCGCGGGAAATCGCCGCGAAATCGCCGCGAAACTAGCCGCGAAATCTTGCATGCGAGAAATGATCGATCGCGTCCGCTGGTGTTCATGCGGGCAATGGAGCGACCATCATGGAACCTTTAGCAATTTCAATCAACGACGCGGCGAAGGTACTGAGCCTTGGTCGAACATCTATTTACGCGCTTATTGGAGAAGGTAGGCTCGACGCATTCAAGCTCGGGCGTCGCATGTTGATCAAAACGGACTCGATCCGGCGCTTGATCAACGGGCAGGTCTGAGACGATCTGCGATGGCGACGCGCCGCGCAAACCCGCAACGGGTAAAGCTGCACCGTAGCTACAGCGTGCCGGAATTGTCGGTGTGCCTGAACGTTCACCCCAACACCGTCCGCGAATGGCAACGCGGCGGCCTGAAGCCGATCGACACTGCCCGCCCAATCCTGTTTCAAGGTGCAATTGTCCGGGCGTTCCTAACTAGGCGAAATGCGGATCGTAAGCGCCCGTGCGGACCGGGGATGATCTTCTGTTTTCGGTGCCGCGTACCGTGCGCTCCCGCGTTGGGAATGGTCGATTATGTGCCGCTAAATCCCGCCACCGGCAATCTTCGCGCGCTGTGCGAGACGTGCGGCGGCATGATGCACCGTCGCGCACGCCAGGCCGATCTGCACCGGATTATGCCGTCAATCGAGATTCGGATTCTGGATGCACCGCAACGCCTAATGGGGAGCGCGCGGCCCTCCCTAAACAGTGAAGCGGAAAGGCAACCGACGACATGACGAAACACAACCCGGCAAATGAGCGAATCAAGCGCGAATATTTTCATTACCTCGTGGAGGCGAAGCGGCAGGACGAGGCCACGATTGATGGCGTCGCAAAGTCGCTGGCGCGGTTCGAGGAATCAACGAAGGGGCGCGACTTCAAGCGGTTTCACCGCGAACAGGCGGTGGCGTTCAAGGTTAAACTTGCCGATGCCATTAACGCGCGAACCGGCGAACGATTGAGCAAGGCGACGCTTAACGCAACGATGCGCGACCTGCGCGCGTTCTTCTTTTGGCTGGCGCACGTCCCGGGCTTTAAATCGCATATCCAATATGCCGACGCCGACTATTTCAACCTCAGTCACAAGGACGTCGCAGTCGCCACAGCGGTCCGCGAGAAACGCGTGCCGACACTGGAACAGGTTCACCATGTCCTGTCGGCCATGCCGGTCGCTACGGCATTGGAGCGACGCGATCGTGCGCTTATGGCCTTCACCGCGCTCACCGGCGCTAGGGTCGCTGCGCTCGCATCTTTCCAGCTTCGCCACGTGGATGTCGCAGGCGGCTATGTTGAACAAGATGCGCGAGCGGTGCGGACCAAATTCGCGAAGACGTTCAGGACGTATTTCATGCCGATCGGCGGCGACGCGCTCGCAACCCTTTCGGCATGGTGCGTCGAACTGGCCCGCGATCATTTGTGGAGCGCGAGCGATCCGCTGTTCCCTGCGTCGCAAATGGGGCTAGGCCAGGCCGGTGGCTTTCTTGCAACCGGGCTATCACGAAATGGCTGGGCCACGACATCGCCGATCCGCGACATATTCCGGCGAGCGTTCACGGCGGCGGATCTGCCCTATTTCAACCCGCACAGCTTGCGCGATATGCTGGTGCATCACGCCATGTCACTTGGCCTTTCTGCCGAAGAAATGAAGGCGTGGTCGCAAAACCTTGGCCATGCCGACGTGCTTACGACCTTCACGAGCTACGGCAACGTACCGACCCATCGGCAAGGTGAGTTGATCCGGACCGCCAGCCGCCAGCGTGAGGTTCCCGCCAATGCCCATATTGCGGCGCTGGAAAGCGTTCTAGCTTCGTTGAAGGCCAATCAACCTTCGCTCTTGTCGGAGGCCAGTTGAAGTCGCTACGCCATATCCGCAACCAGGGGCGGAAACATGGATATTCAAGGTTATTTGACTGAAATCCGCAACCTCTACGCCAGCGGGCAATCCACCGAACACAGTTTCCGCCCGGCGCTAGCCCGCCTGTTCGGATCGATTGCGCCAGACATCACGGTTATCAATGAACCCAAGCACCTGACAGACGTTGGCGCGCCTGACTTTGTGTTCAATCGGGGCGAGGTGGCTATTGGCTGGTGCGAGGCCAAAGATATTGGCAAGGATGTGCGAAAATTCGCAGCTAACGACTACAGTAAGGCCCAAAAGGAACGATACAAAAAGGGTCTACCGAACCTGATTTACACCAACGGGTTGGACTTCGAGTTCATCCGCGAAGGCGAGGTGGTAGATTTTATTACCATTGCCGATCTGATTCCAACCCTGCCCGCACGCCCTGCTGACTTTCTTTTGCTAAAAAACCGGCTGAGTGATTTTGCCAGCGCCACGCCGCTCACCATCACGTCCTCAAAGCGACTGGCCGAAATGATGGCGGGCAAGGCTGCGATCATCAAGGACATTATGGGCCGTGCGCTGGTGGCGGATGTGAAAGCACGGGAAGGCGGTAGCCAGCCAAGCGACCTGATCGGCCAATATGAGGCGTTCAAGACCAATTTGATCCACGATATCACCGTGGAGGACTTTGCCGACATCTACGCCGAAACGATAGCCTACGGCTTGTTTGCAGCGCGCCTGCATGATGAGACGCCCGCCACCTTTACGCGGAGTGAGGCGCTGAATCTTCTGCCCAAGTCCAACCCGTTCCTGCGCGAACTGTTTCTTTACATCGCCGGGCCGAATCTGGACGAACGCCTGCGCCGGGTGATCGATGAACTGTGCAACGTGTTTCTGGCGGTCAATATGGGCGAGGTGCTGAGGCACTTCGGCAAGGTCAGTGCGCGTCAAGACCCGTTTTTGCATTTCTATGAAGTGTTCCTCGCGGAATATAATCCGGCCAAACGCAAGGCGCGTGGCGTCTGGTACACCCCCGAACCGGTTGTGAACTTCATAGTGCGGGCGGTGGACGAGGTGCTGAAAACCGAGTTCGGGCTGGCTGACGGGCTGGCCGACACCAGCCGCATTACCATCGATTGGGACACCGGCCAGAACGACAAGACTGGCAAGCCCGCCACGATCCGCAAGGCAGTACACCGCGTCCAGATTCTTGATCCCGCCACCGGCACCGGCACTTTTCTCGCCGAAGTGGTGAAGTTGGTGGCGGAGCGGGTGAAGGGCATCGCGCCGGGCCAGTGGTCCAGCTATGTCGAAAAAGACCTGATCCCGCGCCTCCACGGGTTCGAGCTGCTCATGGCCAGCTATGCCATGTGCCACATGAAGCTGGACATGATCCTCACTGGACTAGGCTACAAGCCATCGGCCAGTCCGCCTCGCCTTGGCGTATATCTTACCAACAGCCTTGAGGAAGGCGAGCGGGTGGAACAGACCCTGTTCGGCCTCTCCCGGGCAATTGCCGAGGAAGCCAAATCCGCCAGCGACATCAAGCGCCAGACGCCCATAATGTGCGTGATCGGAAACCCGCCTTATTCAGGAATTAGCCAGAACAACGGAAAATGGATCAGCGATAAGATCGAGGACTACAAATATGTTGATGGCGTCCACTTCGGGGAACGCAAGCACTGGTTGCAAGATGACTATGTGAAGTTCTTGCGCCTTGCCGAACACATGATTGAGCAGAACGGCGAAGGCGTTTTAGGCTTTATCACTAACCACGGTTATCTGGATAACCCGACTTTTCGTGGAATGCGCTGGCACCTGATGCAGACATTTGATCAGATCCACGTGTTGGACTTGCACGGCAATGCCAACAAAAAGGAAGTCAGCCCAGACGGCTCGCCAGACAAGAATGTATTCGACATTATGCAAGGTGTCGCGATCATCATCGCCGTAAAACATCGGAACAAGACTAAGACGCCTAAGCCGCTGGCGGCGGTCCGCCACGGCGAAGTTTGGGGAACACGCGAGGGCAAGTATGCCCAGCTTTGGGAGAGTTCCAAAGCTCAGCTTGCCGCTACGCCGCTACCTCACAAAGCACCGCAATATCCTTTCGTAATACGCGACTACGGTTTGGAAGTCGCATATTACGAAGCTTTTCGGTCGCAGAACTTATGCCAGTCAATGTCACCGGAATCGTCACTATGGGTGACGGTTTTATAATCGCTGATAGCCCAGCTCAAATAAAAACAAACATCGATTATCTGCTCAACTCAGGCTGCAGCGCATCCGAATTGAAAACGCGTTATGGGTTAGGAAAAAACTACGCTGATTGGGTGGTTGACGGGCGATCTAAAGTTTCCCTGGACGAAGCACTGATTGTCCCAATCTCTTATCGACCATTCGATACACGTTGGACGTATTTCGACAATCGACTACTTTGGCGATGGCGCGAAAGCGTGATGCGCCACCTCACAACTCCTTGCAATCTTAACCTCATGATGACGCGCCAAACAAAGGACGAAATTGGAGCATTGGTGGGCGATAGCATCGCAGCGCACAAGGCATTCAGCGCATACGACATTACATATAACATGCCGCTGTATCTTATCCCCGAGAAAGGCACACTAGATCAAACCATTCGGGTCAATTTCGATAAGAAGCTGTATGCGCGAATACGCAAGACGGCGGGCCTCACCGGCACCCCAGCCGCGCCCGATGGCAGTGAAGCCTTCCGCAAGGCCACGGGCGGTGCACGCCCCGATGAGGTCAAGGTGCTCGACTACATCTACGGCGTGCTGCATTGCCCGGCCTATCGCGAGACGTATGCCGCATTTCTGAAAATCGACTTCCCGCGTGTCCCCTTCCCGCCCTCGCCTGAGGTGTTCGCCGATGTCAGCGCTAAGGGAGAGGCGCTGCGCCGCCTGCACCTGATGGAAGAAGCTGCCATTGGCGATACGCCCTATCCGTTCCACGGCGACCGCGACGGCGGGGTGGGAAAGCCAAGGTACTTTGGGGGACGAGTGTGGATCAACGCGGAGCAGTATTTCGAGAATGTGCCCGCCGTGGCTTGGGGGTTCCATATCGGCGGCTATCAGCCAGCACAGAAGTGGTTGAAGGACCGCAGGGGCCGCGCCCTAAGTTGGAATGACATTCGCCACTACCAGAAAATCATCAAGATTCTGGCCGAGACGGATCGCATCATGCACGAAATCGAGTTGCCCTTGGACGGTGCGGCGATTGGCGACGGATGACAATACGCAACCTAACACCCAACGTCCCGCCGCTTCTGTTCGACGGTTAGGAGCCTTGATCATCATCGATCGTGCCGCCGCACTGATCGGCACCGCCGCCCCAAGCTAGACGTCCACGCCCGCACGGGGAATTCGGTTTCGAGGCGGATGATTACTATAACCCGCGCTGGCTTTGCCAAGGCGACGTTACGCCGCTCCTCCTCGCCAACATCCAAGCCGCGCGCGAAAGCAAAGTGACCGCCACGTTCGAAAACGCCAGCACAGCTAGAAGCGGAATGGGCACGGATTTAAATCGCAAATGACCAAACCCTACGCGACGGACACCTTGTAGATCATCACAGCCGATTAACGCTTCCGAAACCATCGAAAAAGCCGAAACGGATCCACCCTGGGTATCGCGATATTCGCGCACCGGACCCTTGCCTCAGCGAAATGAATTTCAACGGTGGGGGCCTATTTGGGGGCCTTTCCACAAAACGATGAACTAAAAGAGTTTATAATCAATTGCTTAGTGGGCAGGTTAGGTGCCTCTTCTGGCACCAGGGCGTTTCCGGCGAGGTCCGGAGACGTCCATCAAACCGCAGGTTTTACAGCATTTTTCAGTGAATTGGTGAATGCAGTCGTGCCGTCGGTCGACAGATCCCACATCGCTTGGCCGCCATGGCTTAATCCGCGCGCGCCTCATGCCGGCACCTCCGCCACCAGCCGCGTTCGGATCGGCGACAGGGCATCATGTTCCACCACGATTTCCTGTCCCGTCCGCGCCGTCGGCGCATCTCCGGCCAGCCCGACAGCAAGGCATCGCCATTTCCAAGCGTCATGGAGCTCTGCAGATCGGCGATCAGGGTCTCGATCGGACGGACGAGCCGGTCGAGCGACCAGCGGTGCGCCTCCACTCCATCGATCAGGGTGACGGGACACCGGAGCCGATGGCGTCGCGATAGGGAGAAAATGCGCCGATGAGAAGGGATCCGTCACGACACTGCTGCCTAATAACAGGGCGATGATAGCTGTCGTATGACTCGGCCACTGCCAGAGCAAGTGCAGCGGCGACTGGCACGCCGGGTGTGGAGCCGAAGATCAGCGCGATAGTCGCGGCCACCTGCACTTTTTCGAGGCCGGCCGAGTGTTCTGGTGCAGTAGAGGCCTAAGGGCATGGCACGGGCGTCGACCCAACCTCACCCGAGCCATGTCTAACGCAGCCATACCGAAAAAACGTTCCTGCGCTCCAGATCGGACTATTTAGCCGGCAGCGATCCTGAGGCGCTGGCGAGCAAGTTTCGCGTTCAGCGCAAGGCGGACGTCATTGACCGGATCAGGACGTTTTGGCGGGTGAGGAGTTCGATTTCCAAGGCTGGGCGGCCGTTTTCGATTGCTCGCAATATTTTCGCATAACAGATTTGCGCAAGCCATGTCGCCGCCAAGCGTACGGCACCGACCGCATTCGTCCAGATCGTCGGGACGGTGGCGCGTTCTTCGCCGATGGTTGCACGGTTGGTCGCTGGTCTCTCCATCGGAAGACGATGATCCGTGGGGATTTGTTACGGGTTCCAGATACCGAACGTCTGCACGGACGTCTTTCCCGTTGCCGCAAGTTATTGCCCGAGACCTTATTTCATTAACCTAATGGGCCTCGATCGTTGCGCTACCCACTTGCTTGGGTGGGCGACAGAACGGCACCATCACCAATGCCGCGATGAACAGCCAGGCCATCGTGCGGAACACGTCGTTGAAGGCCAGGGTCAGCGCTTCTCGGCCGACGATCTGGCCGAACATCGCCTGCGCCATCGCGAGTGCGCGATCGGGATCGGGCGTCGTCGCGGCGATCCGGCGCGCCACTTCGGCGACGGTATCGCTCGCCATGCGCGGCATCGTCCCCAAGGTCTCGCTCAGCCGTAGCGCGTGCAGCCGTGTCCAATCCTGCAACCAGGTATTGACCAATGCGATGCCGATCGCCCCGCCCAGATTGCGCATCAGATTGAACAGTCCGGATGCGTAGCGCAGCTCGGGGCCTTCGAACCCGTTCAGCGCCAGGCCGACGCTCGGCACGATACATAGCATGATCGCGAAGCTGCGCACCGCCTGCGGCCAGAGCAACGCGTGGAAGCCCCATTCCGGCGTCATGAACGAGAACAGCCACAGCCCGCATGCGAACAGCACCAGCCCGAACGTGATCATGATCCGGGGATCGACGCGCTGCGACAGGCCGGCGGCGATCGGTACGCCGAGGAACTGGGTGACCCCGGCGATGAACACCGTCGTGCCGATGTCCGATGCGGTATAGCCACGCACCCGCCCGAGATAGAGCGGGACTAGATACGTCCCGGCATAGATGCCGAAGCCGATCACCAGATTGAACAGACAGGCAAAGGCGAACGTCGGCTTGCGGAACGGCGTCAGTTTGACGATCGGCCCGTCGGAACGGAACGATCGCTCGAGGAACAGGACGAACGCGACCAGCGCGATCCATGCGATCGCGGCGATGTCCGCGTCGTCGAACCACCCGTCTTTCGGCCCTTCCTCCAGCACATATTCCAGCCCGCCCAGAAACACCGCCATCGACCCGAGATGGATCCAATCGACTCGGCCGAGCATCTTTGGGTTCGGGCGATCCACGCGGATCACCGTGATCGCCAGCACGGTGACGATCGCGCCGGGCAGAACGTTGACATAGAAGACCCAGCGCCACCCGGCCGCATCGGTGATCCACCCCCCCAATGTCGGCCCGAGCGTTGGCGCGAGGACCGAGACCATACCCAGGATCGCCGGGATCATCGCGCGCTGTTTGTCCGAGAACATCGCGAAGCCGGTGGCGAACACCGTCGGCACCATCGCGCCGCCGACAAAGCCCTGGATCGCACGGAACACGATCATCGATTCGATGCTCCATGCCGTTCCGCACAACGCGCTCGCCAGCGTGAACAGCCCGGCCGAGGCCGCGAACAGCCAGCGGGTGGACATCGCCTGGGCGAGAAAGGCGGCGAACGGGATCATCACCAGCTCGGCCATCAGATACGCGGTCTGCACCCACGAAATCTCGTCCGGCCCCGCCGCCAGGCCCGCCTGAACCTCGTTCAGCGATGCTGCGACGATCTGGATATCGACGAGTGCCATGAACTGCCCGAACGCCATGATCCCGAAGATCAGGAACTTGGTGGCGTCCGGCAGCGTCATTGGATCGATCGGGGGGGCTTGGCGCGCATCTTGGGGGACGGGGGTAGCAATGGTCGTCACGTTCACCCCTTGCCTCATCCCAGCGGTTTATATTATGTGCATCATATAAAGATCGGAGGCAAGGCCATGCGCTATGATGGCGAACACAAGACCGTGACCCGCGCCCGCGTGTTGAAGGAGGCGGCGCGCGAAATCCGGGCCAAGGGGCCGGCGGGGGTTGCGGTCGGCGGAGTGATGGCGCGGGCGGGGCTGACCCATGGTGGATTCTACGCGCATTTCGCGTCCAAGGACGATCTGATCGCGGAAGCGATCGGCACGATGTTCGAAGATGCGCGTGCACGTTTCGATCGTGGCTTGGCCGAACGCGATCCGGCCGCCGCCTTGTCGTCCTATGTGGATTTCTATCTCTCGTCGGCGCACCGCGATGCGCGGGAACATGGCTGCCCGCTGGCTGCTTTGGCCTCCGATCTTCCGCGCCTTGGCACGATCTCGCGGGAGCGGTTCGGCAGGGGGACGGCGACGCTGACCAGTTGGTTGGCGGACACGCTCGATCGCCATGGGGTGGCCGATCCGTTGGCGACGGCTTCGGCGATGCTTTCGCAACTGGTGGGTGCGCTGGCGCTCGCGCGATCGGTTGCCGAGCCGGAGCAGTCCGATGCGATCCTCGGCGCGGCGAAAATGGACCTCAAGCATCGTCTGAAACTGGGCGTGCGGACATGACCGGTCTCGAGCAGTTACGCACGATGATCGCGACCGATAACCAGCCGCCGATCGGCCGTACGCTCGATTTTGCACTGATCGAGGTGGGTGACGGTCACGCGGTGTTCGTCGGTCATCCGGACGCGCGGACCTACAATCCGCTTGGCACGGTCCATGGCGGTTATGCTGCGACTCTGCTCGATTCGGCTTGCGGCATCGCCACACATTCGAAGCTCGCCGAGGGCCAGAGCTATACCACCCTGGAGCTGAAGGTGGCCTATCATCGAGCGATGACGGCGGCGACCGGGCCGATCCGCGCCGAGGGCAAGATCCTGTCGGTCGGGCGTCGCGTCGCCTTTGCCGAGGCCAGGATCGTCGATGCGGCGGGCAAGTTGATGGCATCCGCGACATCGACGCTGCTGGTCATCACGCCATGACGGCCGTGACCGCCAAGGCCCTGCAGACCGATGCGCCGAGGACCGACGCCCAGCCCAGGCGACGCAGCTCCGGGGTGCGCCGACCGATAATCATCGGGCTGATCGCAGCGGCGATCGCCGCTGCCGGCCTGTTCTACCTGCTCGGGCCGCGCACCAGCGAAGTGACCGACAACGCTTTCGTAAAGGCCGACAGCACGTCCGTCGCGCCGCGGGTCGGCGGGCTGATCGCCGAGGTGCTGGTGCGCGATAATCAGATCGTGCGCGCGGGCGATCCGCTGATCCGGATCGACGCGCAGGAATACGATGCGCGGCGCGCGGCGGCGGAGGCCGGCGTCGCCGATGCCGCTGCCGGCGTCGCCACCGCACGCGCGGCGCTTGCCGCGCTTGCTGCCGACGAGGGGCTGGCCGCGGCGCGGGTGCGTGTCGCGCGTACGTCGATCGGATCGGCGGAGGCCGAATATGCCCGCGCGGCGAGCGATCGCACCCGGTTCGAGGCTCTTGTCGGCCTAGGTTTCGCCACGCGCCGCGACGCCGAACGCGTGCGCGCCGATGCGATCGGGGCGGACGCCGCGCGGGACCGGTCGCGCGCCGATCGCGATGTGACGCTCGAGCAGGCCGCGGTCGCGCATGCCCGCCGCCCGGTGCTGGTGGCCGAACTGGCGCGCGCGCAGGCCGCGGAAGCCCGCGCCCGCGCCACGCTGGCGCTATCGCGGCAAGATAGTGATTTCACTCTGATCCGGGCGCCCATTTCCGGCGTGGTCGGCAATCGCCAGGCCCAGACCGGCGATTTCGTGCAGCCGGGCACGCGATTGCTTACGATCGTGCCGACCCGGGGCTATTTCGTGATCGCCAACTTCAAGGAGACCCAGACGCGGCACATGAGTGTCGGCCAGCCGGCATCAATCTCCGTCGATGCCCTGGGCGGCGGCGAGTTGACCGGCCGGGTCGAGAGTTTTGCGCCGGCATCGGGTTCGGAATACGCCTTGCTGCCGTTCGAGCCGGGTTCCGGCAATTTCACCAAGATCGTGCAGCGCATTCCGGTCCGGATCCGGCTCGATCCCGATCAGGCCATGCTCGGCCGGCTGCGGTCGGGCCTGTCGGTTACGGCTCGGGTGCGGGTGCAGTAACCGGGCCGTACGCGGTACGATCGGGACGGCTGCTGGCCGATCCGATCCTCTTCAGTGCAACATCGCCAGCCTGATGGCGTCGCCCATCGCGCGGTATCCCGCATCGTTCGGATGCAGCCAGTCCCCGGACTGCAATTCCGCTCGCAGACGTTTCGGCCTGGACGGGTCGCGCATCGCCGCGTCGAAATCGATCGTGCCGTCAAACTCCCCCGACCCGAGAATCCAGCGGTTGACGGCAGTACGGACCAGATCGCCCTGCGGTCGATAATAGGCCGCGCCCTCATAGGGGAGGATCGTTCCGCCGATAATCCTGATGCCCTTGGCATGCGCGCGTACGATGATTTGGCGATAGCCCTCGATCAACGTCTCCGCGTCGATGGGCGTGGCCCGGGCCTGGCCGATATCGTTCACGCCCTCGAGCATGATAATGGTGCTGACGCCGGGAACGGACAGTACGTCGCGATCGAACCGCGCGACCGCGCTCTGGCCGAACAGCGCGATGGCACCGTCGGCCAGAATGCGATTGCCGCCGATGCCGGCATTCACGACGCCGTGGCCGGCATATCGCGGGTCGGCGGCAAGGCGCTCCGCAAGCCGATCCGGCCAACGCTGATCCTGATCGACGCTCGACAGATAGCCGTCGGTAATGGAATCGCCGAAGGCAACGATGACGGGTCTCGCACGCGGCCCGCCGACATCGACCTCGGAAATAAATGCGCGGGCGATAAACGTCGCGACCGGCGAAAAATCCTTGCCGCTGAAATCGCCCGGCGGCGACACCGTGGCGGTCTGTCCGCCGATCGCGTGGCACGTGCACAGTCCGGTATCTTCGGGGAAGAACAGGCTGATCCGCAGTCGCGCGCGTGCCGGCACCGGCAGCTTGACGGCATCGCTGACCCATGGCGCACCGGGCGGGATCACGACCTCGCCACGCCCGCCAAAGGTCACGATCCGGTCCGTGCCGCCGATCACCCGGCCTGTCGGATCGACCAACGCGATATGCGCGGCACCGATCTTGAGCGGGTTCCTGCCATATTCGTTGGTCAGCCGCAGCCGGAGCTCGTCGCCACCGACACTCAGGCGCACGATCTGGCTGACGGTCTGGTTGTTGAAGGCGCGCGCCATGGCGGCGGCAGGCAGCCCCGGCGCCGATGCCAAGGGCGGTGCAGGCGACGCCGCCCAACTCGCCGACCACACGGGCCGAGACCGTGGAACGGCGGGGCTGGCCGCCAGCGTGGAGACGATCAGCGCGAAGGCCACCGTACGTAAAGACATCACGTTCTCGCTTTCACTTTAATCCATTCGGTCAGTTCGATCCGGATCGTCACCGCTCAGTTCCGGTCGACAGGCATGGCTCGCGCGTGCTTGCCGAGCTTCGCCAGCCGAGGCGGCGGCCCACGCCGCCAAGCGGCCAAGGGCTGTCCCACGCGTAACGGTCGAGAGGTCGTCTCCAGCGTTCGTCGGTATCCATCGCCGCAACCTAAATCGTATCGTTATCTAGCCGGACGGAATCGATCGGGCTACCGGCACCGATGGTTTCTGATAGGTGCGGCCTTGGCAAGCGCTCTTCAAACGGAAATGGGAAGACATTACGCCTTGCGACAGCGCGACGACCTGAAGCCGGGTCCAAGTTGGCGTGTCGGTCAAAGACATCTGCCGAGCGGCCGAGAACTTGCGACGCCTTGCAACCCCGGGCTGCAACGTTATTCCCTCATTCGATCGCAGACCGCGGCGGCAAGTTGTCTTTCCGCTAGCCCGACTGAACGACGAACTTTGGAAATTGCGCCGGACCGCCGAACTTGGGTCGTCGGCGAGCGGGCGAGGGCAGCTTTTTCGAGTGAAAAGACCTAATCGCCCAGCGTGCCGCCGCGCCGCTCCAATCACACGCGGAAAGTCTCGGGCCGTGTCCATCAGCTCGACCTGAACCGGTCGGTTGGTCTTGTGCTGCGGAACCGTTTTGCCCGTCGATGATCGTCGATCGGTCGACCCCGGTGTCGCTGCGGCCTCTTCTGCCGGTCACGCTATGATCTGCGATACAGGGAGGCTAGAGACAATGTTCCGGAGCCTGTCCGGTGTCGGGGGACAAATGTCTGTATTGCAGCGAAACAATGTGCGGATCGCCGGGGGCGGCAAGCGTGCGATGGTGTTCGCGCACGGATTCGGCTGCGACCAGAATATGTGGCGTCTCGTCGCGCCGGCGTTCGAGCGCGACTTCCGAACGGTGCTGTTCGATCAGGTCGGGGCCGGGGGGTCCGATCTGTCGCTCTACGATCCCGTGCGATACGGCACGCTTGCCGGCTATGCAGCCGATCTCATCGAAATCGCCACCGAACTCGACCTGCGCGACGCGGTTTTTGTAGGGCATTCCGTGAGCGCGATGATCGGGGTACTTGCCTCGCTTCTCGATCCGTCGCTGTTCGCCGATCTCGTTCTGGTCAGTCCGTCGCCCCGCTATATCGATGACGGCGCCTATCGCGGCGGCTTCACCGCATCGGATATCGACGAACTGCTGGCTTCGCTGGCGGACAATCATCTCGGCTGGTCCGCGATGATGGCGCCGGTCATCATGGCCAACCCGGACCGGCCCGAGCTCGGCGAGGAACTGACCAACAGTTTCTGTCGGACCGATCCGGCTATCGCCCACGATTTCGCGCGTGTGACTTTCACCTCCGACAATCGCGCCGACCTTGCGAAGGTCACTGCACGAACGCTCATCCTGCAATGTCGCGAGGACACGATAGCACCCGTCGAAGTGGGGGAGTATGTCCGCGACCATATTCCGGGCAGCGAGATGGTGCTGCTGGATGCCACCGGGCATTGCCCCAATCTCAGTGCACCCGAAGACGTCATCGCCGCGATCCGCGCCTTTGTCTGAGCCAGGCCCCGACAGGCATAACGCCGACGACGTGCCCTGCGGTCTCTTGTCGCTGCTGCCCGATGGCAGGATCGCCTCCGCCAATCGGCGGCTGGCGGAGTGGATCGGTTACGCTGCGAACGATCTCCCAGGCATGCGGTTTCAAGACCTGCTGAGCGTGCCCGCGCGTATCTTCCACGAGACGAACATCTCTCCGTTGCTGCGGATGCAGGGGTTCGTCGACGAGGTGGCGATGGATCTGGTCGCGCGCGATGGAAGCAGGATCCAGACGCTGATGAACGCCGCCGAGCGCCGGGACGTGACCGGTGGCCTTGCGCGCATCGATCTGGCGATTTTCAAGGCAACCGAACGTCGCCGTTACGAGCGCGCGTTGATCGAGGCGAAGAACGCGACCGACCGCGCCGTGCTCGCCGAGCAGGAGGCGTCGCAGTTGCGCGAACAGTTCATAGCGGTGCTCGGCCATGACCTGCGCAACCCGCTGGCATCGATCAGCAGCGGCGTCCGGTTGCTGACGGAAGGCGAGATCGTCAGCCCCAAAGGGCGGCGAATCCTGTCTCTGATGCTGGGCAGCGTGCTGAGAGCGTCCGATCTGATCGACAATGTTCTCGATTTCGCGCGCGGCCGGCTCGGCGGCGGCTTGACGTTGAGCCGGGACGCCTCGGCGCCACTCGCTCCGGTGCTTGAGCAGGTTATCGCGGAGATCGTGTCGGTGTCGCCGGACAGGCGGATAGAGACCGAGATCGCGATCGGGGAGGACGTGGATTGCGACCGCGTTCGGCTCGGGCAACTGCTGTCCAACCTCCTGGGTAACGCCGTCACTCACGGATCGAAAGCCGACCCGATCCACGTTCGGGCGGCGACTCTGGACGGCGTGCTCGAAATCTCCGTGGCCAACGGAGGGCGACCGATCGATAAGGTCACGCGCGAAAAGCTGTTTCAGCCCTTTTTCAGAGGCGAGCTTCGACCCAACCAGGTTGGGCTCGGGCTCGGCCTGCACATCGCTTCCGAAATCGCCAAGGCGCACGATGGAACGCTTGAGGTGACTTCGGACGAGCACCAAACGCGCTTCACATTTTCGATGCCGTTGACGAGACAGCCGCCGGGTTAGGCCGCGAACGCCATCTTGCGAAAGGCAGCACCGATCGCGGGTCGGTCCATCGGCTTGCGGAAGACCAGTCCCGGCGGCGCGCACGGCAAGCAGGCCTCCGGTGTCGCCGTCACGAAGATCACGGGGATCGCCCCGAGTTCACCGCAGATCGCCTTTACTGCAAGCGGGCCCGTGCCTTCGAGCAGCGATACGTCCGACAGGATGAAATCGGGCCGGATGGTGCGGGACGCATCGATCGCACCCCGCTGGCTATCGGCGAAGCTGAACGTCAGCGCACCGTAGCGCCCAAGCAGGTCTTCCAAATCGAGCGCGATAAGCGGCTCGTCCTCGATGATCAGCACATGGCACAAACCGCTTCTCCAGACCCAAGCCACCCCAACGCGTCAGCTATGGGATCGGGCACATTGCGCACTGCGGTGGGGTGCGTGAAGGCTCGTCGACATCATGACGGGCAGAATTTGGCGGCGGAAAACGACGTGATGAACAGGAGTCGGGCGGTTGCGGCTAGTCCGTTTTCTCTCGCGTACCGTAAAAAGCCGCTGGCGTTCGGACGGCGGCTTTGGCCACCCACCCACGCTGAATATCGCAAATCCTATATGCATAAAATACGGCAAGCCTCACCTCGAGCGAAGTGGGTGGCCAGAAAAGGGGAATATATTCGCGACGACGCCCGGTCCGGCACAATTTTAACAGGCAAGTTCCGCTGCCCTCGACCGAGCAGGGGGGCTGAGGTGGACCGCTCGCTTTACAGCCGCGCGACCGCCGCTGCTGACGATGAACTGGCTGGAACGTTGTGAAAGCCGGCCGACTTCCGACACCAGATTGCGCGCGGCGGCCGAGGTTTGCTCGACCATGGCGGCATTCTGCTGGGTGGATCGGTCCATCGTGCCGATCGCGGCGGAGATTTCGGTGATCGCGGCGGACTGTGCCTGATTGTCGCTCGCCATGCGGGCGACGAGGCGGTGGACCTCGCCGACATCGTCGGAGATCGTCACCAGCGCGTCGTCCACCTTGTGAACCGCATCGACGGCAGTGACGATATCGGCCTGGGTCACGGTCAGTTGGTCGCGCGCTGTCTTGGCCTCCTCCTCGGCGCGCATCGCCAGGGCCGAAACAAGGTCCGCGACCACTGCGAAGCCACGCCCGGCCTCGCCCGCGCGCCCGGCCTCGACCGCAGCGTTCATTGCCAGAACGCGGGTCTGGAACGCGATCTTGTCGAGCCCTTCGATCACGGCATCGATGCCCTTGGCACTGCCGGATACCCGCCCCATCGCCTGTACGGCCTTGTCCGCGACGTCCCGCCCGTCGCTGACGATGGTCAATGCCTGATCGGTGCGTTCCGCCGTCTGGGCCGCCGCCGTGGCGCTGGTCCGCAACCGGCCGTCCATCTGCGCCACCGACGCGGCGGTCTGCTCCAGGCTGGCGGCATTGCTTTCGGTGCGCCGCGCGAGATCCTCGGACGCCTCGGCGATCTCGTTCGACCCGGTGTGGATCGTGGTCGCGCTTTCACCGACCGCTGCGATCAGCGTTCGCAGATTGCCGAGCGCGTCGTTGAAATTGCTTTTCAACGACGCGTATTCCGCCGGAAAATCGATCGAGATGCTGGCCGTCAGATCGCCCGTCGACAGCGTCGCGAGCTGGTCGCTGAGCGTTTCCACCACCAGCTTCTGTTCGGCATCCGAACGCGCCTTGCGGGCATCGTCGGCCTGCTTGCCGCGGGCCGCATCCTGGAAGACGACGACGGCGCGGGCCATGTCGCCAAGCTCGTCGCGGCGGACGATGTCGGGGACGGCGAGATCGTGCTGGCCCGTGGCGAGCTCCGCCATGGATTTCGTCAGGCGCGTGATCGGTCGCGCGATCGCCTGGCTCAACACCACCGCCAGGCCAGTCGCCAGGCCGATCAGGGCCAGGCCGCCGATGATCAGCGCGATCGTCGCGGTGGCGATGGCTTTGTCCTGCTGCGCGGAATTGTCCTCGATGTTCTTGGTTTCGGTCGCACGGAGTTCGCGCAAGGGGATCGCGACCTTGCTGACCAGCACCTTGTCGCCGGCCGCGCGCACTTCCGCCTGGGCTTCCTCGCGCCCGCCGTCCCGCACGCGCTCGATCAGCCGATCGCCCCAATTCTTCCGCCATGCCAAGGTCTCGCTACGCGACTGGACGACCAGTGCCCGGCGCGCGGGATCGGTCAGCAAGCCTTCCAGCTCGACCGACGTCTTGTCGTATTCGTCGCGCGCTTCGTTGTAGGATTTGAGGTACGTCGCGTCCGACGTCACCAGGAAGCCACGGAACTGGCTGTTCTGACGCAGCATCGAGGTTTCCAGCGTCAACGCCTTGGCGAAGATCGACTGACTGAGGTTGTTCTTCTCGGTCGATTCGCGGATCTGGCTGATATTCGTGAAGAACACCAACATCATGATCGCGGCCGCCGCGCTGACGGCGATGAAGGAAAGACCCAGCTTTCGCGGGATGCTGAGAGCGGTCAACATGGCCATATGCTCCGGGTAAGGTTGGCGTTCGAAGGAAAAGTCGGTCGGGACGAGGTCATGGACCGGTCCAGTCGATCCAGGCGGCATAGGCATGGCAGCGGGCGAGATCGCGCTTGATGCCGCCGGGCCAACTCGTCGTCTGCAGCACCACGTCCGTGCGATCGGCGTTCCATTCGTATTGGATCCACACCAGGGGGCGTTTCGCACTGGCCCGGCCGGCGGCGGCCTGGATCGCGCTTGCCACCCGCGCTCGATCGTCGGCGTGAAGATATTGCAGCACCATCGAATGGAACACGACGCGGCAGACGCCTTCGTCCTGCGGACCGAGCAGCTGCCGTTCGATCCAGTCCGCGGCAGTGCCCCGGTCGATGCGCGGCGGATGATCGCGGGCGATCGCCAGCGCACGTTCCAGACGCTCGGCGCGTTCCGGCTGGTCGGCCCAGACATAGGCCAGCAACCGTTCGCGCGTGGCCGCGTCGGCGGGATCGAGCGGATCGATATCGACGCCCCGCGCGGACACCACGTCGATCGCCGCGGGCCGGATTGCCGGCCCGGTCCAGTGCGGCGAAAGCCGGACGTTGGATGCGGAGTCTCCGATGACGACCCCGCCCAGATCGTAGGAATAGCGCGCAAGATTGAGGTTGAGGCCGGCGCTCGACCCGAGTTCGAGCAGTTCGAACGGCAGCCCGTGATCGGCGTGCGCCACCAGCAGCGCGAGAACAATCGCCGCCGACCGTCCGACCTCGTTGGTTTGCGGCGTACGTCGCATCCATGTCGCGATGAAATCGTCTTCCTGCGCCAGTGCCGCCGCGACCGGCCCATCGAAATCGCCGCCTTTGCGGGCGTAGAGCTCGCCGAGCGCCGGAACGCCGCCGCGCCGGGCCAGCGCGTGCAGCGCGCCGTTGAAGCGCATCGCCATTGCGGCGCGGGCGGGATCCCCTGGCCAGTTCGCGATCATTTGGCGTGTCGTCGGCGCATGGGAAAGCTGGCGCTGCCCCGCTTCCAATATCCGGGCCACGAACGGCGAGCCCAGTCTGCGGGCCACCGACGCCTGACGGATCAGCTCAGCTTCATTCACGCAGGCATGCATCATAGCGTTGTCGTCCACGTTTTCGGGAGCGGGGTCTGAATCATCGTCGTCCGCCGCATCGTCGGTTCGGCGCGGTCGGCGCTCGGAGCCCGGATTATGTTGGCCGCGCCCGACCGGCTCTGTCCCATCATCAGAAATCGAAACGGGCCGACGCGGACAGCGTGCGACCGTTCAGGACCTTGGCGCTCACGACCCCGTTCGCCGGGATCGTCGCGCTCAGGATGTTGGTGATCGCGATGGTGTCGAACAGATTGTTGGCGTTGAGCGAGAGCTGAAGCCGTCGCGCGAGCCGAAACTGCACGAACGCGTTGGTCGTGACGTATCCGGGCATCTTAAGCAGATTCGCATCCGCCGCGTAGCTGTCGGTGGTGCCGATGAACACCGCGCCGATGTCGAAGCGATCGGTCGTGATCTGCGGCGTGGCCTGGAAGATCAGATCCGCCTGATGACGCGGGACGTTCCCGACGATCTCCGGGCTGACACCGTCGGCGACGATCCTCGCCTTGGTGTAGGTCGCGCCGGCGGTCAGACTGAAGATGCCATGCCGGTAGCCGCCTTCGAACTCGGCGCCGATCGCACGATATCGGCGGGCGATCGGCTGGCCGTTCGTCGTATCGATATTCGTGTCCTGTGCCTTGGCCCAGAAGCCGGTCAGGTTCAGCGTCAGGCCGGCATCGCGGTATTTCGCGCCGATCTCTGCCTGTTGGACGGGATCATAGACCGCGTCGGGGAGGTTGAGACCGCCGGTGGTGGCGCTGACGATCGGCGAAAACAGGATCCGGTCGGCATTGGCGCGCGCACCGCGGCTATAGCGCCCGAAGACCGAGAAGGGTTCGGCGATGCGGACGTTGACGCCGGCCGAATAGGACAGGTACCGGTAGGCGTAATCCACCGGTGCCGGAGCCGTGAGCGGCGTGACGCCGACCTTGGTTTCCGCCGGCGAGAGGACGCCGTCGCCATTCATGTCGCGCGACACCACGCCGATCCGTCCGCCGCCCAGCTCCGACCCGAAGATCGACCCTCGGGCACTGCCGACATCGTAGCGCAGGCTGCCGCCGATCGCGACTTTGCCGATATGATAGTTGAGCGAGGCGAACGGCGCATTGACGCCGTAATCGACGCGAAGCCGCCGTCGCAGCGAGGCGGGCGCGAAGGCGAAGGTATAGGATCCCACGCCATTCGACGTCGTCTGCACCCCGGCGGCGGTGGCGACGTCGATCAGCGCGGCATTGCCGCCGCCGCGCACCTCGATCAGTTGCGTGGTCCACAGCGTGTCTTGGTCGATCGCCTGTCGCGAGGCGTAGAAGCCTGCCGTCGTCGTCAGTTCGCCGCCGCCGATGTGCCAGGTCCGGCTGGCCCGTAGATCGTTGGTGACGTTGTCCATTCCGGCAAACGGGATGTTCTGGGTCGTCGCCGCCACCAGCAGGCCGTTGCCGTTCAGCGTCGTGGGATCGGCGATCGCGGTACCGGCCAGCGGCCCGCTGGCATAGCTCAGCCGCGCGCCCGGGCCGGCGAAGAACGCGGCCGGCTGCGCCGCGGGCAGGAAATTGGGATTGATCGCCGCCACCATCCGCCCGCCGATATCGGCGAAGCGGAACTTCTCGATCACCGTCCAGTCGCCGAGATCGATCCTGGCCTCCACCCCGAACGCCTTCACGACCGCATGCTGCCCTTCGCGCAGGTCCACGCTGGTCGGGGTGTTGTCGGCGCCCAACAGGGTGATCGACGGATTGTATCTCGACAGGAGCGTATCCCTGGTCGGATCGAAATTGGCGACGGCCGAATATTTGGGGTCGCCGTCGGTGCCTGAGACGCGCAGCGGCACATTGTCGTAATATGGCGAGCGATCGTCGAGATACTTGCCGTACAGGCGGATATAGCCGCCCGGGAACGTCTTGGTGACGTTCAGCTTGATCTGGCCGCCCTTCTGCGCGTCGTAGCCGGCGCGGCGCGGGCCTTCGCCCTGGCGGTAGAAGCCGCCGACGTGCAGGCGCAGGCTGTCGCTCAGATGCAGGCCATAGTCGAAATCGGCGCGATATTGGCGATAATCCAGGCCCGACGTCAGCGCGACCGCGCCGCCCTCGGTCTCGCCGGTCTTCGAAATGAAGTTGATGATGCCGCCCGGCGAGTTCGATGCGAAGGTCGAGGCCGAACCGCCGCGGATCACGTCGACCTGCTGGAGGCTGAGGTCGGCGCGCAGGAACATGTCGGCACCGGTGAAGGCGATGTCGCCGAACTCCAGCACCGGCAGACCGTCTTCCTCAAGCTGGACGAACTTGGCGCCCGACGAGGCGATCGGCAGGCCGCGGATCGAGATGTTGGCATTGCCCTCGCCGTTCGACGCCTCCGACCGCACGCCCGGAATGTCACGCATCAATTCGCCGATCGACTGCGGCGCCAGCTTGGCGATGTCGGCTTCGCGCAGCGAACTGGTCGAGGTCGCGCTGTCGAGACGGTCGCGCCCCTTGGCGACGCCGGTGGTGACCGTATCGGCATCCTTCCGCAACGGCGCGGGTCGAGCATCCGGCTCGACCGCGGTCGGTGCCGGATCGGCGTCGCGTGCATGGGCCTGGCCGGCGATGGCGAACAGGCTGGCACCCAGCAATAACGTGACTTTGTTCATAAACCCCCCGGTGAATATACAGGACATGGCCCCATGCCCGCGAACCTTGGATCGTCCGATCGCCGCATCGACGACGCGCGCCGGGACCGGCCGGCCCGATGCACAGGCCGGCGATCCCACCGCCGCCGGCCATCAAGTCGTTGCGATCAAGACTCTGATATCGTTAATGATTCGCGCGGCCGGTCGCTGCCGCGTCAAAAGTCGAGGCGCGCCGTCAACGCCGTGGTCCGGCCGTTCAGCACTCTGGCGTTCACCACCCCGCTCGCCGGGATGGCGGCGCTATCGACGCCGGTTAGCGCCGTCACGTCGAAGAGGTTGTTCGCGTTGAGCGACAATAGCAGGCGCTGCATCGGGCGGAACTGGACGAAGGCGTTGGTCGTGACGTAACCCGGCATCTTGAGCAGGTTGGTGTCCTGCGCATAGCTGCCGGTCGTGCCGATGAACACCGCGCCGAGGCTGAAGCGATCGGTCGTGAGCTGCGGCGTCGCCTGGAAGATGACGCTCGCCTGATGGCGCGGCACGTTGCCGATGACCGCCGCATTGACGCCGTCGGCGACGATGTTGGCCTTGGTGTAGGTCGCACCCGCCGTCAGGCCGAAAATGCCCCGGCGGATCCCACCTTCGAATTCGGCACCGTATGCGCGGTACTGGCGGCTGATCACCCCGCCGCCGCCGGTGTCGAGATTGGTATCCTGCGCCTTGGCCCAGAAACCGGTCAGGTTCAGCGTAAGCCCCGATCGACGGAATTTGGCGCCGATTTCGGCCTGGCGGACCGGATCGTACGCTGCATTGGGCACCAGCAGGCTACCGTCGATCTGACTGAGGCTCGGCGTGAACAGGATGCGGTCGGCCGAGGCGCGCGCGCCGCGGCTGTAGCGGCCGAACACCGCGAACGCGTCGGCGATCCGGTAGTTCACCCCGGCCGAATAGGACAAATAGCGATAATCATAGTCGAGCGGCGCCGGCGCGGAGAGCGGCGTGATGCCGACCCGGGTTTCCGCGATTGAAATTACGCCGTCGCCATTGATGTCGCGCGACACCCGGCCGACGCGACCGCCACCGGCGTCGGCCGAAAAGAGCGTGCCGTTGACGCTGCCGAAATCGTACCGCAGGCTGGCACCGATCGCGACCTTGCCGATATGGTAATTGACCGAACCGAACGGCGCATTGATGCCATAATCGATATAGGTGCGGCGGCGTGCCCGGCCGGGAGCGAAATAGATGTCGTAGGACAACACGCCGTCCAGCGTCACCGGCTGTCCGGCGGCGTTGGTGATGTTGACCAATGCCGCGCGACCGTCGCCGCGCACTTCCAGCAGCTTGGTGGTGAACATGACATTCGTGTCGATCGACTGGCGCGATGCGTAGAAGCCGGCCGTCGTGGTCAGTTCGCCACCGCCGATGTTCCAGGTCCGGCTCGCCCGGATATCGTTGGTGACGTTGGCGAGGCTGTCGATCCGCCGGTCCTGGAACGTCGTCGCGGCCAGCAGTCCGTTGCCGTTCAGTCCGGCGGGATTGGTGATGGCGGTGCCGGCCTGCGGACCGTTGGCATAGGACAGGGTCGCGCCGACGCCGCCATAGGTCGCCGCGGTGGCCGCCGCCGGCATGATGACCGGAGCGAGCGAACCGACGAACCGGCCGCCGATATCGGCGAAACGGAACTTTTCCATCACGGTCCAGCCACCGACATTCAACTGCGCTTCGACGCCCAACGATTTCACGATGGCGTGCTGCCCCTCGCGGACGTCGTCGGTGACGACCGAATTGTCCGGGCCGAGCAGAGTGAGCGACTGATTGTATCGGGACAGTATCGAATCCCTTGTGGGGTCGAAATTGGCAACGGCCGAATATTGCGGATCGCCGTTGGTACCCGTCACGCGCAATGGGACGGTTTCGTAATAGGGCGTACGATCGTCGAGATACTTGCCGTACAGGCGGATATAGCCGCCATCGAACGTCTTCGTGACGTTCATCTTGATCTGGCCGCCCTTTTGCGCATCGTAACCGGTGCGGCGTGGGCCTTCCCCCTGACGGTAGAAGCCCCCGACGTGCAGGCGCAACGTATCGCTGAGCTTCATCCCGTAATCGAAATCGGCGCGATACTGGTCGTAGTCGAGTCCCGTGCTGAGCGCGACCGCGCCGCCCTCGGTCTCGCCAGTCTTCGAAATGAAGTTGATGATGCCGCCCGGCGAGTTCGATGCGAAGGTCGAGGCCGAACCGCCGCGGATCACGTCGACCTGCTGAAGGCTGAGGTCGGCGCGCAGGAACATGTCGGCGGCGGTATACGCCATGTCGCCGAATTCGAGTACCGGCAGGCCATCTTCCTGCAACTGGACGAACTTGGCACCGGCCGTCGCGATCGGCAGGCCGCGGATCGAGATGTTGGCGTTGCCCTCGCCGTTCGACGCTTCCGACCGCACGCCCGGAATGTCGCGCATCAGTTCGCCGATCGACTGCGGCGCCAGCTTGGCGATATCGGCTTCGCGCAGCGAACTGGTCGAGGTCGCGCTGTCGAGACGGTCGCGCCCCTTGGCGACGCCGGTGGTGACCGTATCGGCATCCTTATGGGATGAAGCGGGCTGCGCGTCCGCATCGCCGGGGGCGGCCACCGGCATCGTTTCCGCCATGGCGGGCGTCATCACGCAAAATGGCGCAATTGCCGCGCTAAGATAAAAAAGTTTCATCGAGTCCCCCGATATGCATCCCGTCCGCAACGATGCGCGGTCATCGCTGCCATGATAGGATAGGTTTCGATCGGGTGGTCGATCTCGCTCGATTTTTGCAGTAACGGCAAGTATTCAGGAGCTGCGAGATCACGAGCACCAGCCGTGAAATCGCATGCTCGGACATCGCCTGTCGAAAAACGGAGTTGGCGTTTCACGGCCTTGGCAGCATGCTTCCACCAGCTTTTGAGCTTGGGGATGGAATTCAATGAGAATCGTTCGCGCTTCGGTGCGCAGCTGCGGCTTGCAACGCGCTTTTATGGCGATTGCGACGGTTCGTCGATGCGTGTGATACTAGGATAGACGACATTACGTCGACGATGATGTGCTGCGAAATCCTTTTGAATTGCCGACACTGACGCGACCTGCATGGGATCGACGCGATAGCCATGGCGGGACGATCTGGGGATTTTGGATCGCGATGGCCCATCCGGCGCGGCCGGCCGATGTCCTCCAGTACAACCAGCCGATAATTTGCGCTAGGAAGGTGCGGTCCCTATTGCGGAAAACTCACGGTTCGGCGCCCAGACTTACCCGTCCAGCGGCATGCCGCTCCAGCCGCCCGGCCAATTCCAGCTCGAGCAAGACGGTCTGCACGATCGCCGGTGGCAATCCGGATTGCCGGATCAGCTCGTCGACCGAAACCGGCACCGGCCCCAGCAACGACACCAGATCGCGCCGCTCGAGGTCGCTTGCATCCTCGGGCGGCGGGCCGTCGAAGCGGGTGCCGGGAGACCGCACCATGCGCGCGTCGATCGGGCGGATCGTCTCCAATATGTCGGCGGCGGACTGGATCAGGATCGCGCCGTCGCGAATGAGACCGTTGCACCCCTGCGCCCGCGGATCGAGCGGGGAACCGGGCACGGCCATGACCTCGCGTCCAGCCTCGCCGGCCAGTCGCGCGGTGATCAGCGAGCCCGATTTCGGCGCGGCCTCGACCACCAGAGTTCCGACCGAAAGTCCGGCGATGATACGGTTGCGATACGGGAAGTGGCGCGCCCGCGGTTCCGTGCCGGGCGGTTGCTCGGCGATCAGCAGGCCCTCGGTGGCGATCCGCTCCTGCAGGTCGGCATTCTCGGGCGGATAGATCATGTCGATGCCCCCGGCGATGACGCCGATCGTGCCGCCGCCCGACTGTCTCTGGTCGATCGCTCCGACATGCGCCGCCGTATCCACGCCCCGTGCCAGTCCGGAGACCACCGCTACGCCGTGATCGGCCAGCTGAAAGGCCAATTGTCTCGCGAACCGGCACGCGGCGGCCGAGGCGTTGCGCGCGCCGACCATTGCCACGGTCGTCCGTCGGAGCAGCCCGGCATCGCCGCGCACGGTCAGCACCGGCGGCGCATCGTCCAGTTCGGCGAGCAATCCCGGATAGTCCGCATCCTCGACGAACAGATGCCGCGCGCCGAGCTTCGCCACCGCCGTCAGTTCGCGCTCGGCCAACGCGGCGGGCGCGACCACCGGTGCCCGTCCGCCGCCGCGCCGTGCGAGACCGGGCAGCGCCTCGATCGCGGCACCGGCATTGCCGAAACGCGCGATCAGTTGGCGGTAGGTGACTGGGCCGATCTGGGCAGTACGGATCAGGCGGATGCGCGAAACGGCATCCGCATCAGCCATTCTTGCGCCCGATCCGGGGTTCGGTGCCGCTCAGCAGCCGGTCGATATTCTCGCGATGTTTCCACAGCACGAGCAGCCCGAGCGCGACCAGCAGGAACACGATGTCGAACCGCCCGAACAGCGCTGCGCTGACCGGCGCACTTACCGCCGCCGCCATCCCCGCCAGCGAGGAAATGCGCAGGGCCGCGAGCAACCCGAGCCACACCAGGGCATAGACCAGGGCACTCGGCCAACACAGCGCGAGGACGATGCCCATCAACGTCGCCACGCCCTTGCCGCCGTGGAACTTCAGCCACACCGGGAACAGGTGCCCGAGGAACGCCGCGGCCGCCGCCAGCACGCCGGTGCCGGGCCAGAGCTGCTCGCACAGCATCACCGCCGCCCAGCCTTTCGCCGCATCGAGCAGCAGGGTCGCCGCCGCCAGCCCCTTGCGTCCGGTGCGCAGCACGTTGGTCGCGCCGATATTGCCCGATCCGATCGCCCGCAGATCGCCCGCGCCACCCAGGCGCGTCAGGATCACTCCAAATGGAATCGAGCCGAGCAGATAGCCCAGCAGCAGCGCGCAGGTCGGCGCGATCCAGAGAATTTCGGTCTGCAAGATGCGCGCGGCCCCCTTATGTTCGCGTATAGCGGCGGACGCGCGCCGTGCCAACATCTCCTATCGACAGCCATGCCCGTTCGCCTAAACGCGGATCATGGCCGACATCCGACCGATCCTGTTCTTCGATTCCGGCGTCGGCGGCCTGTCGGTTCTCGGCCCCACCCGTGCGCTGCTGCCGAACGCGCCGTTCGTCTATGCCGCCGATTCGGCCGGCTTCCCTTATGGCACCAAGACCGAGCGCGAGATCGCGGTGCGCGTGCCGGCCTTGCTCGGGCGGCTGGCCGAGCGTTATCGCCCGCGCCTGATCGTCATCGCCTGCAACACCGCCTCGACCATCGCGCTGGCCGACGTGCGCGCGGCGCTCGATCTGCCGATCGTGGGCACGGTGCCCGCGATCAAACCGGCGGCGGAGACCAGCATCACGCGCACGATCGGCGTGCTCGGCACCGAGGCGACGGTACGCCAGCCTTATGTCGACGATCTCGCCGCGCGATTTGCCGCCGATTGCGTGGTGCTCCGCCATGGTTCGGCCGAACTGGTGCAGCTCGCCGAGGCCAAGCTGCACGGCTGCGCGACGGATCCTGCGCGCTATGCGGCGATCCTGCACGGGCTGTTCGGCCAGTCCGGCGGCGATCGGATCGACACGATCATCAACGCCTGCACGCATTTCCCGCTGGTCGCCGAAGAGCTGGCCGCCGCCGCGCCGTCCGGCGTCCGCTTCATCGATGGCAGCGCGGGGATCGCGCGTCGCGTCCTGGCGCTGACGCGGGGGCAGGACTGGCCGGAGCATCCGGGAGAAGGTATTGCCGTCTTCACGCGGTTCGACCCGGCGGCGGAAGCGCTCGCCCCGGCACTGGCACGGTTTGGGCTCCATGCGCTCGAGGCGCTTTGAACATCGGACCCAGGGCTGTGCCGTCCGATCACACTGATCGCGGAATGTTGCTGGAAATCCGGGAAAAACGGCGCTAGGGCGCTGCCATGGACGCGGACCTCAAGGCCGGGCGCGGAGTCGATTACTCGCGCATCTTCACCCAGGCGATCGATCGCCTGCATGTGGAGGGGCGATATCGTGTCTTCATCGATATCCTGCGCAACAAGGGGGCCTTCCCCAACGCGCGCTGCTTCGCCGGACATAACGGGCCGAAGCCGATAACCGTCTGGTGTTCAAACGATTATCTCGCGATGGGCCAGCATCACACGGTGATCGCGGCGATGGAAGAGGCGTTGCACGATGTCGGCGCGGGCTCGGGCGGCACGCGCAACATCGGTGGAAACACCCACTATCATGTTGATCTCGAAGCCGAACTTGCCGATCTGCACGGCAAGGAAGGTGCCCTGTTGTTTACGAGCGGATACGTCTCGAACGAGGCAACTTTGGCAACTTTGGCCAAGATCCTGCCCGGCTGCATCATCTTCTCCGACGAACTCAACCACGCCTCCATGATCGCCGGCATCCGCAATTCCGGCTGCGAGCGTCACGTCTTCCGCCACAACGATGTCGATCATCTCGAGGAATTGCTGGCCGCGGTCGATCCCGCCGCGCCCAAGCTGATTGCGTTCGAGAGCGTCTATTCGATGGACGGCGACATCGCGCCGATCGCCGCGATCTGCGATCTGGCCGACAGGTACAGCGCGCTCACCTATCTCGACGAGGTCCATGCGGTCGGCATGTACGGCGCACGCGGCGGCGGCATTTCCGAACGCGACGCCGTCGCCGATCGGCTGACGATCATCGAAGGTACGCTGGGCAAGGCGTTCGGCGTGATGGGCGGGTACATCACGGCCGACCAGACGATCATCGACGTGATTCGCAGCTATGCACCGGGCTTCATCTTCACGACGTCGCTGTCGCCGGTCTTGGTCTCCGGCGCGCTGGCCAGCGTCCGCCACCTGAAGGCTTCCAGCGTGGAGCGCGACGGTCAGCAGGCCGCCGCCGCGATGCTCAAGGGCATGTTCGCCGATGCGGGCCTGCCGGTGATGGATTCCACCACGCACATCGTGCCGCTGATGGTCGGCGATCCGGTCAAGGCCAAGAAGATCAGTGACATCCTGCTCGCCGAATATGGCGTGTACGTGCAGCCGATCAATTATCCGACCGTGCCGCGCGGCACCGAACGCCTGCGCTTCACGCCCGGCCCGGCGCATGACGAGGCGATGATGCGCGAGTTGACCGGGGCTTTGGTCGAAATCTGGAGCCGGCTGGAATTGCGCAAGGCGGCCTGATGCCCAAGCGTAATGCCGAGGACTGGACGCTCGCACAGGGCAAGGCGGGCGGCAATTCCACGATCATCCGCGCACTGGCCCGCGTTCCATTGATCGAACAGCGCAAAAGCCGTCCGGTGCTGGTGTCGATCACCTGGGCCTATGACGGCGAAGCGACCGGCGGCATGCCGCCGCGGGCCGTGTACGACCGGATCGAGGGCTTCGAAGAGGTGCTGTTCGCCGCCTTGGATGAAAGCGACTGGGCCACCGAGGCGGCAGCAATCACCGGCAACGGCGCGCGGCAGTGGCGTTTCTACACCGCCGATGGGGAAGATTTCATCGCTCGCTTCACGACCGCGCTGGCCGGGGAAACGGTTTATCCGATCGAACTGGAGGCGGTGGACGATCCCGAATGGCAGGGCCTGCGCGACGTACAGCCCAAGGGCTGATCACAGCGAGGCGATGGCCAAGGTCAGCCCGCCCAGACCCAGCGACAAGGGGATGCGCAACCCCAGCCACCAGTCGGGCGCGACCCCAATCGCGCGCAATTTCCAGTCCACGCCCAGCGCCGCGATAAGCGCGAGGCCTAGCACGACGAGCGACGGCCCCGGCCAGGGCTCGCCGACCATCCAAGGATAGGCGCTGGCAAAGGCGATCAGCGAGGGCACAACCGCCGCGATCCACACCCAGAGTGGCGCCCGCCCATGAGCCGCAGCCAAGCCCCACCACAGCCCGCCCAAAAAGCTGAGAATGAGCGCGGCATAAGCGAATGCACACGCCAGGGCGACGAACCGCGCCTCCGGATTGCCGCCGATCAGGGCCAGCATGGCGAGCAATTGCGGCAGCAGGCCGGCCAGACCGAGCCAGCGCGGCCATATAGGGGGAGGTGTCATGCCGCTTTCAACCCGGCGCGCGCCGGCAAGTTGCGTCGATGCCGCCCGTCGGTCGACAATCAGTCGCCGAACTTGCCCGCCCGGTACAGCAGGGTGATCGCGACGCGGCGATTGCGCGGGTCGGACGGGTTGGCGGTGATCATCGGCTCGCGATCCGCCACGCCCTCGATCCGTTCGAAGCGCTTTTCGGGGATGCCGCCCGCCAGCAGCCGGCGGCGCGTCGCCTCGGACCGGCTTGATGACAGGATCCAGTTGTTCATCGCCATCGGATCACCGAACGGTACGCTGTCGGTATGGCCGCGGATCATGATCGGATTGTCGGTGTCGCGGATCGACTGGGCGATCAGGCCGATCAGCGCCGATGCCTCGCTGTCGAGCTGAGTCGTGCCGAGCGCGAACATCGAATAATCGGCGTCGTCGAGCAGATCGATGCGCATGCCGTCCTGCGTGCGCATGAAGCGGACATGCTTGCTGAGCTTGGCGAGGCTCGGATTGACCTTCATCGCATTCTGAACGCGACGCTTGGTGCGCTCGAAATTCTTCTGGTCCTCGGCACCCAGGCCGGACTTGTTCTTCAGGCTGCCCTTCTGCCCCGTGCCGACGCTCAGGCCACCGGTCGAATCCGCCGGAATGGTCATCGATCGCGTGCCGGTCTGCGCCGCCTTGTGGGGATAATTGTCCTTGTCGATGATCGATGCGCCGCCGAACAGACCGTTGGACCCGGCGCTGTTCTGCTTCAGTTCGATCAGGGTCGGCGCGAAATAATCGGCGAGCGCCTTGCGCTGCTTCTCGTTGGTCGCCCCCAGCAGCCACATCAGCAGGAAGAATGCCATCATCGCGGTGACGAAATCGGCGTACGCGACTTTCCAGGCACCGCCGTGATGGCCGCCATGTCCCTCGATGTAGATCTTCTTGTAGATGATCTTCGGGGGCTGATTGTTGCCGTGGGGAGCGCGCGCCGCCATGGCTTAGCGACCCCGCAGACCGTCGAACACCTCGGCGAAACCGGGCTGGTTGCTGTGCGCGATGCCTGAGCGCGCCGCCTCGATGACGAGCGGTTGCGGATGGCCGTGGAGCGAGGCGATGATGATCTGCTTGACGACGTGATAGATCGCGCCGTCGGCATCCAGCACCTGCTTCAGCCGGTTGGCGAGCGGTGCGACGATACCGTAAGCGAGCAGCACGCCCATGAACGTGCCGACCAGCGCCGAGCCGATCATCGCGCCCAAAATCGCCGGCGGCTTGTCGATCGAACCCATGGTCTTGACCACGCCCAATACCGCGGCGACGATGCCGAGCGCGGGCAGGGCGTCAGCGAGCGACGCGATCGTGCCGTGCGGCCCTTCCGCCTCGTGATGGTGGGTCTTGATCATGTTATCCATCACGTCCTCGACCGCATGCACGTCGAGCGTGCCGGACGACACCACGACGAGGCGCAGGGTATCGGCGATCAGGTTGGTCAGCGCGTGATCGCTGAGCAGGCGCGGATATTCCGAGAAGAGGGCGGAGGATTTGGGATCCTCGACATGCGGTTCGAGCGCGATCGGGCCTTCGGTACGCAGCATCTTCATCAGCTTGCTGACGAGAAAGATGACGTCGAGATAATCCTGCTTCTTGTATTTCGGGCCCTTGAACACCTTGGCAAGGCCGCCGCCGAGCGCTTTGATCTCCTTCATCGAGTTGCCGATGATCAATGCGCCGACCGCGGCACCGCCGATGATCAGCATCTCGTGCGGAATCGCTTCCATCACCGGGCCGAGCGCGCCGCCGGTGATCGCGAACCCGCCGAAGATCATGACGAGCAGAACGACGAGGCCGATGACGACGAACATGGTGAGTGCGTATTCCCCCGTTGGGCCGATGCGGCCCTCGTCCGCGATGGTTAACCGGACTTCGTAGCCAAGCGGTTAACCAAGGCAGGAAAAATGGTTAATTCAGGTAATTGAACAGCGAGAGCGAGCTGAGCTTGGTGAAGCTCGCCTGCGTCGCGGACAGCACGGTCATCGTCTTCTGCAATTCGGTGATCGCGGCGGCCGTGTCGGTATCTTCCAGGCTGGAGCGATCCGCCTCGCGCGTCGCGGCGACGTCGGTCAGTCGCGCGGTTTCCAGATCGAGCCGCGCGCCGCGCGCACCGACCGAGCCGCGGGCCGCACCGATCTGCGTCAGCGCCGTCTTCAGGCTGTTGCCCGCGTCCGCCGCGGCCGCGCTGGCATCGGTGTTGCTGGTCAGGGCCGCCGCGAGTTTCGAGATGATCGCGAACACGTCGCTGGTGCCCGAGGAGGTGGAAATGCCACCGAACACGCGCTGCGCGCTGTTGGTCGCATGCACGTCCACGCCGTCGCCGACCGGAATCGCCGAAGGTTCGCCGGTGCCGGTGAAACTGACGCTGCCGTCTGCCGCCTGCGCCACGGCGGTATCGCCGGACGATCCG
Organism: Sphingomonas sp. Leaf357; assembly: GCF_001423845.1. NCBI lineage: Bacteria > Pseudomonadati > Pseudomonadota > Alphaproteobacteria > Sphingomonadales > Sphingomonadaceae > Sphingomonas > Sphingomonas sp. Leaf357. Next base: position 630,812 of record NZ_LMPM01000001.1, read on the forward strand.
CCGAACAGAGGCTGGCCGCGCACGTCCTTGGTATTGGCCAGGCCGACCAGATCCTGCACGATCGCGGTCAACTGATCGCCGATTACCTTGCGGTCCGCCGCGTTCAGCGTGTCGTTGTTCGCCTGCGTCGCCAGTTCGGCCGCTTTCTGCAACTGGCTCTCGACCGATCCGAGCGTCGAATCCGATTGCGCGAGCAGCGATTGCACGACCTTGATGTTCGCGCCGTACGCTGTGTCGTTCGCGTTGGACCGCTTGATCGAGGCGAGCTTCTGATAGGCGACCGCATCATCGGACGCGGTGCTGATCTTCTTGTCGGTCGAAATCTGTGTCTGAAGCTTGTCGGCCTTGGCCGTCAGTTGCTGCATCAACGTCGTCGAGCGATCGTAAAGCTGGCTGGTGCTGATCTGCATGGAAAGAGCGCCTATTGGATCGTGAGGATCGACTGGAAGGTTTCGCGGGCCACCTGAACGACGCGCGCCGAGGCTTGGTACGCCTGTTGGAAGCGCATCAGATCGACCGCTTCGTTGTCGAGGTTGACGCCGGTCACCGAATCGCGCGCGGCGACGGCATTGTCGCGGATCGCGCTCTGCGCCTCGGCGACCGACTTGCGCGCGGCGAGCGCCGAAGCATTGCCGGAGACCAACGCCGTGGTGTTCGCCTCGAACTTGCCCGACGAGCGCAGCGCTTCGAAATTGGCGAGATTGCCGTTGTCGCGCGTGCCGCCGCCGACCGCCGCGGCGGCAATGCCGCGCGGGTCGGTCAGGCCCAGCCCGATATCGGTCGGGGATCCGCGCACGGCAAACATCGCCGAACCCGCATTGCCATCGAGATCGCGACCCATCCCCTGCGCGGTGTTGACGGCATCGACGAAGCCGGTGGCGATCGTATTGAGCGAATCGCGGGCCGCCGCCACGCGCTGCGCGCTCTCGCCGACGCCGGCGAGCACACCGCCGCCGGGCGTCATCGTGGAGGACGCGCCGTCGCGGTGCAAAGCGAACGAGACCGCGCCCGCATCGCCGCGCGCATAGGTGACGTATCCCGCATCGCTGCCGGCGACGAACACCGGCCCTCCCGCGCCGAGCCGCACCGTGGCGCGGCCGAGATCGTCGGTGGTGACGGCGACGTCGCTGATCGCGCTCATCTGTTCGAGCAGTTGATCGCGCTGGTCGCCCAATTGTGCCGCGCCCGCCGTGCCCGGCTGGACCCGCGCGATCGCATCGTTGACCCGGGCGAGCGAGGCACCGAGACCGTTCAACGTCGTGACCGAATCGTCCGCCGTGGCGTCGATATCCTGATCGATCGCGTTCAGCCCCTTGCCCGTCGCGGAGAACGCACCTGCCACCGACGTCGCGGCCTCGAGCATCGCCTGACGCGGTGTAGTGGCCGTCGGATCGGCGGCGATCGCCTTTGCGGCGTTGAAGAAGCTGGTAAGACGATCGCCCAGCTGATTGTTGCTCAGCGTCGTCTCGATCTTGTCCATCCAGCCGATCGAGGCTTCGGACCGCGCGAGATCGGCACCGGCCGAGCGCACGTCGGCGCTGCGGAACATATCGCCGATGCGCTTGATGCCGGTGATCACGGAGCCGTTGACGTCGTTCACCGACCGCGACGTGATCGAACCGCCGGTGGACGAGACTTCGCTGATCGTCGAGCTGCGGCGCGTGTAGCCGGCGGTCGAGGCGTTGGCGATGTTTTCGGATACGGTGGTCAGCGCGCTCTGATACGCGCGGATCCCGCTGGCGCCGATGCCGAGCAGATCGCTCATGACGTGGCGCTTCCAGCCGTGGAGGCCGGGGCGGCATCGGCGGCGGGCGCTTGCGCGGCCTGGGCCTTGGCAAGGAAATCGACCATCGCCTTGCCGATGCCCAGGGGCGCGCTGTCGGCCATCGACTGCGCGACCTTCTGGTCCTGCATCTCGCGAAACGTGTCGAGGCCCTTGCTCTCGAACAATTCGCTCGAAAGGTGGGCCGATCGCATCGATTTCATCATCATGCCGACGAACACCGCCTCGAACTGCTTGCCGGCCTTTTCGAGGTTGGCGCGGCTGCCGAGGCGGCTGGTGTCGGTGCTGATGCCGGAAGTTGGCGAAGTTGGCGCCGAAAGGGTCATATCGGTCATAGCACGATCAACTCCGCCTTGAGCGCACCGGCTTCCTTAAGTGCTTCCAATATCGCGACAAGATCGGCCGGCGAGGCCCCGATCGCGTTGACCGCCTTGACCACGTCGGCGAGTTTCGGGCCGCCTTCGATCAGGAACATCGGATGCTTTTCCTCATCCACCGCGACGCCGCTCTTCTGTTCCTTGGCGGTCTGGCCCTGGCTGAACGGCGCGGGCTGGACGACGGTTTCCTTCTCGTCGATGCGCACGGTGAGCTTGCCGTGGGTGACGGCGGCGGCGCTGACGCGCACCGCGCTGTTGATCACCACGGTACCGGTGCGCGCGTTGACGATCACCTTGGCCGACGGTTCGGCGGAGGTGGCGTCGAGATTCTCGATCTGGCTCATCAAGGTCGCGCGGACGTCGCCGCCCTGCGGCGCGCGGACCGACACCGACACGGCGTCGGTCGCCTCGGCGATACCGGCGCCGAACCGCGCGTTGATCGACGCGGCGACATTCTGCGCGGTGGTGAAATCGGCGCGGGCGAGGTTGAAGGTCAGGGTCGGGCTGCTTTCGAACCCGGTCTGCACCGCGCGTTCGACCGTGGCGCCTTCCGGGATGCGCCCGGTGGACGGCACGTTGACGACGATGCTGGAGCCGTCCTTGCCCTCGGCCCCCAGGCCACCGACCGCGAGATTGCCCTGCGCCATGGCGTAGATCTGCCCGTCCGCGCCGAGCAACGGCATCAGGATCAGGCTGCCGCCGCGCAACGACTTGGCCTTGCCCATCGACGCGACGGTGATGTCGAGCCGCTGGCCGGGTTTGGCGAACGCGGGAAGATCGGCGGTGACGAGCACCACTGCGGCGTTCTTCATCCCCGGATTGGCGGAGGCGGGCAATTGCAGACCGAAGCGCGACGCGACGGCCTTCAACGACTGGACGGTATATTCGAGATTGTCGTCGCCGGTGCCGGGCAGGCCCACGACCACCCCGTAACCGGTCAGCTGGTTGGAGCGGATGCCCTGGAAGCCGCCGAGATCCTTGATCCGGTCGGCCGAGGCGGGGGCGGATAGCGCCAGCGCGCCGATCAGGGCGACGATCCAACCCACCGCTCGTGCCGAGCTTGTCGAAGCACCGTCCTTCTTCTTGGCACGGAAGAAAGAACGGCCCTTCGACAGGCTCAGGGCGAACGGAGCGAGTTTTGCGAGCGGGTTCGAGATCATGTTCATGCCCATCAGAACGGACTCACCACGGCGAAGAAGCGGCTCAGCCAGCCCTGGCGGCTGGCGCGGGCGACGTCGCCCTTGCCGGTATAGGCGATCTGCGCATCGGCGACCCGGGTGGAAAGGACGCGGTTCTCGGCGTCGATATCGGCGGTGCGGATCAGGCCCTTGATCTGGACGAATTCGTCGCCGCGGTTGAGCGTGACGCGCTTCTGGCCCTGCACCAGCATCGTGCCATTGGGGAAAACCTTGGCCACCGTGACGCTGACTTCGCCCGACAGCGTGTTCGACTGGTCGGCCGAGCCGGCACCGGTGAAGTTGCGCTTGCCGCTGGCGCTCACGTCGCTGGAATTGAACAGCTTGGAGGCGAGGCCGGTGGTCGGCGGATTGATCCCGAAGGCACCGCTCGAATCGAGCTTGGTGCCGGCCGACTTGGAGGCGGCGGTGCGCTCGACCAGCACGATCGTCAGCGGGTCGCCGACGCGGCGGGCGCGCGATCCTTCGTACAGGGCGGCATAGCCGTCATTGACCTGAAAGATCGATCCGGTCGCCACGGCGGGCGGCGGCGCGATCGGTGCGGGCAGCGAGGCCGAGAAATCGACCGGTGCGGCTTTCTTGCCGAACAGGCGCGCGTCCGCCGTCGAGGGCAGGAGCGCGGTGGCGACGAGAATCGCGGCGGAGGAGAGGATGATGGCTTTCATGGCGTTAACCATCATCAGATATTTTGGTTAACATATTTCAACATGTCGTCGGTCGCGGAGATCATTTTCGAATTTACCTCGTACGCGCGCTGGGTTTCGATCATGTCGACCAGCTCTTCGACCACGTTGACGTTCGATGCCTCGAGCATGCCCTGGCGGATCCCGCCGCGACCATCGACCCCGGCCACGCCGAGATTCGCCGCACCGCTCGCCGCGGTCTCGGTGAGGTAATTGTCGCCGCCCTGCAGCAGGCCGGCGGTGTTGGGGAAGCTGGCGATCTGGATCTGGCCGAGTTCGCTGGGCGTGGACTGGCCGGGAATGGTCGCCGAGACGGTGCCGTCGGTGCCGACGGTAATCGCGGTGGCGCCCTGCGGCACGGTGATGCCGGGCATCACCTGATAGCCTTCGGACGTGACCAGCAACCCTTCGGGCGAGCGCGAGAAATTGCCCGCACGGGTATAGCCGAGCGTGCCGCCGGGCATCTGCACCTGGAAATAGCCGTCGCCGTCGAGCGCCAGATCGAGCGAATTGCCCGTCGTCTGCATCGACCCTTGGGTGTCGATCCGCGCCGTGCCCTGGATGCGCACGCCGGTGCCGAGGTTGAGGCCGGTGGCGTATTTGGTTTCCGCCGTGCTCGGCGCACCCGGCGCCGTCACGGTCTGATAGGCCAGCGTCTCGAACGCCGCGCGATCGCGCTTGTAGCCCGTCGTATTGACGTTCGCGAGGTTGTTCGAAATCACGCGCATCCGCATATCCTGGGCGTCCAGGCCGGTGCGGGCGATGTGCATTGCTGCGCTGCTCATGGTCTTTTCCCCTTAATGGCTCAGATGTTCGCTCAGGACGGTAGGCGCATCAGGGATGCGCCGCTCTCGTCCATGGTCTTGGCCTCTTTCATGAGGTTGGCCTGAACCTCGTACGCGCGCTGGTTCTCGATCATGTCGACCAGCGCCTGAGTCATGTTGACGTTCGATCCCTCCAGCGCGCCGCCGGTGACCTTGCCCTCGAGATCCTCGGGCAGCACGCCGCCGCCCTTGACGTGAAGCAGATTGTCGAGCCCCTTCACGGTCTGCGAACCCTGGGTGCTGACCAGCTTGAGCTTGTCGATCACCTGCGGGTTCTTGGCGTCGCCGCCTACGGGCACGATGCTGATCGTGCCGTCGCCGGAAATCGTCATCGACTGGTAGGGCGGGATCGTGATCGGGCCGCTCGACCCCATCACCGGGAAGCCGTCGCCCGTCTGCAACACGCCGGTTTCGGTGACGGCGAGGTCGCCGCGCCGCGTATAGGCTTCGGTGCCGTCGGTCGCCTGCACGGTCAGCCAGCTGTCGCCGGTCATCGCGACATCGAGCGGACGGCCGGTTTGCTGCACCGCGCCCTGCTTGCGATCGGCGTCGATCACCTCTTCGGACGACGGGGTGCGGGCCTCGAAGCCCGCGCCCTTGATCTCGATCCGGTCGAACACGACGCGGTCGGCGCGAAAGCCGATCGTCGAGGCGTTCGCCATATTGTTCGCGATCGATGCCTGGGACGCCATATGCGCCTTCAGGCCCGATGCCGCGGTGTAGATCAGCTTGTCCATTCAGGGGATCCCGTCGGTCCGTTCGATCAGCTGCGGATGTTGAAGCCGCCGCTGCGTCAGCTGCGGATATTAAAGATGGTCTGAGAAATCTGGTTCGCGGTATCGAGCGCCTTGGCGTTCGCCTGGAAGTTGCGCTGCGCCGCGATCAGGTTGACCAGTTCCTCGGTGACATCGACGTTCGATCCTTCGATCGTGCCCGAGTTCAGCGAGCCGTAGCCATTGTCGTTCGCGCCGCCGAGCAGCGCCTGACCGGAGATGCCGCTGGCCGACCAATAGCTGTTGCCGTTCTGGCGCAGGCCGGCGGGATTGGTGAAATTGGCCAGCGCCACCTTGCCGAGCGGAATCGTGTCGCCGTTCGAGAAGCTGGCCGTGACGATGCCGGATTTGTCGACCGTGACGCCCGAAAGCTCGCCCACCGCCTTGCCGTCCTGGCTGCGCCCGGCGACCGCGAAGGCGCTCGCCTTCTGCGTCGATCCGGCGAGATCCACCGTCACGCTCTGCGCCGCGCCACCGGTGGTGGGCAGGAAGCTGTCATAGGCGATCGGGCCGGCCGGGGCGGTGAGGTTGCCGTTCGTATCGAACGTGACGGTCGTCGGATTGGCCGATCCGCCGACGGTCAGCGCCTGATTGCCGACATAGGAGCGCACCGACCAGGTGTTGTCCGAGACGTGCGTGTAATAGTTCGTCATCGTCATCGCCTTGCCCGACGAATCGTAGATCGTCGTGGTGGTGGCGTTGTTGTAGGTCGAGGCATTGAGCGGATCGAACGTGCCGGTCGGCACCGATGCGGTCGATTGCAGATTGACGCCGAGCGACACGCCGGTCGTCGCCTTGGGCACGCCGCTGGTTTCCGGCAGGCGCAGATTGGTCAACCCGTCGCTGCCCGTCGCGGTGACGTTGCCGTCGCCATCGACCGGATAGACCTGCAATGCGCTGCCCTGATCGTCGACCACGTTGTGGGTGGTCGGATCGACGTGGAAGCTGCCGTTGCGGGTATAGTTGATCGCCGAGCTGAGCCCGTTGGTCTTGACCGCGAAGAAGCCGTCGCCGCTGATCGCGAGATCGAGCGATGAGCCGGTGGTCTTCAGGCTGCCTTCGGAGAATTGCTGCGTGTTGCCCTTCACCACCGTGCCCGAACCGACCAGCTTGCGCGGATCGGTCTGCAGGTTGGAGGCGATGACGTCGGCGAAATCGGTGCGGCTCTTCTTGAAGCCGTCCGTGCCGACATTGGCGAGGTTGTGCGAGATGGTCGACATCTCGGTCTGGGCTGCCTGCAGGCCGCTGAGCGATGTATAGAAGGACATGGGGGTGGTGCTCCTGGTTTAGGCGGTTCAGCCGATCTGGCGGACGTCGGTGATGGGAACCTGTCCGATGCCGGGCAGGGTGAGGACGGGCGCGCCGGAGGACGGCATCGAGACGGAGGCGACCGGCGCCCAGACGAGCGAGCGGCTGGCGATTTCCGCGCCGTCCTTGGCGGCGGTGACGACGACCTTGAACGGGCCGTTGCCGGCGGCGTCGCCGGCCTCGGTCTTGCCGTCCCAGTCGTAGGTCGCGGTGCCCTTGGGTTGCGCGCCGAGCTGCAGCGTCTTGAGGATCTGTCCGTCGGCCGACTGGATCGAGACGTTGACCTGGCTGGCGTCGCTATCCAGCTCGACCGCGCCGGCGATGCCGCCCGAGGTGCGGCCGTACGCGGTGGAGCCTTCGGTCAGCACGTTGCGGCCGACATAGGCCATCGCATCGCTCTGGCTGGTGCCGGCGAGCTTGTCCGAGATCGCCTTCAGCGTGGTGTTCATCTCGCCGATGCCGGCGACCGACGAGAATTGCGCCATCTGCGCGACCATCTGCGTATTGTCGACCGGCGCGAACGGATCCTGATTCTTCAATTGCGCGGTCATTAGCTTGAGGAAATCGGCCTGACCCAGCGTCGAGGATTTCGCCGTCGCGGCGTTCGCGGTCGTGGAGGCGGTGGTGCTGATGCCGAGGCTGCTCAGCGTGGTATCGAAACTGCTCATGATCATCGGCCCATCTTGAGGGTATCGAGGATCAGCGACTTTGCGGTCTGCATCACCTCGACATTGTTCTGGTAGCTGCGCGCGGTCTCCATCATGTCGACCAGCTCGCGGGTTTCATCGACCGCGCTTTCCCAGACGTTGCCGTCCTTGTCGGCCATCGGGTGCGACGGATCGTAGCGCTTGGTCGGGCTGTTGCCGGCGGTGACGACGCTTTCGACATTGACCGTCGCGAGGCCGGTCGCCTTGTCGTATTCGGTGCGGAACACCGGCTTCATCGTGCGGTAGGCGGCGGCCTCGCTGGAGGCGACGCCGCCGGCATTGGCGAGGTTGGAGGCGGTGGTGTTCATGCGCAGCAGCTGCGCGGACATCGCCTTGCCGGCCACTTGGAAGATCGTCAGCGGATCGGCCATCTCTTATGCTCCCCCCATCACTCGCCACGCAGCGCGCGGGTGAGCGTGTTGATGCGGCCGTTCAGGAACGACAGGGTCGTCTGATACTGCACGGCGTTCTCGGCGAAGGCGGTCTGCTCGGTCGACAGCTCCACCGTGTTGCCGTCCATCGAGGGCGACATCGGATTGCGATATTTGACGGCGTTCCCGATGCCGGCGGCGGAGAGCCCCCCCGGACCCTCCGCCGCCTGGAGCGCGACCTGGAAATCCAGATCCTTCGCCTTGAAACCCGGCGTGGAGGCGTTCGCGATGTTCGAGGCGAGCAGGCCCATGCGCTGCGAACGCACTTCGAGGGCTGCCCCATGAACTCCGAAAAGACTGTTCTCGTCCACCTTGGTCGGTCTCCGCACGTCAATGTGCGGGAAGGTATAAGCAATGGGCGTGCCAGTTTGCCATGCGGGGGCGGGAAGGGGCGGTTTGCCGCGGGTGCGGCAATAGCGGCGGCAAGAGCTTGCCGGGGGGCGGCAAGGGTTGGCGGGTTTGCGTTGGGCCTTTCTGCGTCGAACTGCGCCCCCGCGATCCTACGGTCACCCCCACCAATATCGTCATCCCAGCGAACGCTGGGATCTCCATGGGGTTGGCGACCCGCGCGCCTCCTTGAGATCCCAGCCTTCGCTGGGATGACGGTGCGGCGGGGTGTGATGACGGATATTTCGAGCGCGCCTCGCGAAGAACTGGCCCGCCTCTTGCTACGTCACTGGCGATGACATCCGATCTCGCTTCCACGCTCGCTCCGTTTCTCGATCCCGTCGCCGCGATCATCGTCGCCGGCGGTACGGTGATCGCGGTGGTGCTGCGTACGCCGTTCGCCGACCTGATCGGCGGGCTGGCCGCGCTTGGCCGATTGCCGCGCCGCCGCTTCGATGCCGCGCCGCTGCTCGACCAGATCGCCGCGCTCGGCCGGATCGCGCGCCGCCACGGCGTGATGGCGCTCGACCGGTCGGTGATCGCCGATGCCGACGTCGCCGCCGCCGTCGCGGCGATCGTCGACGGGCAGGGGCCGGACGACGTTGCCGCCCTCCTGCAACATCATCGCCGCCAGCGGATCGAGCGCCAGCTGTCTGCCGTCGACCTGTGGACCGGTGCCGCCGACGTTGCACCGGCGATGGGCATGATCGGCACGCTGATCGGGCTGGTCGCGATGTTCACGCGGATGACCGATCCGAACGCGATCGGCGCGGCGATGGCCGTCGCGCTGCTCGCCACCCTGTACGGCGCGATCATCGCCAACCTGGTCGCCGCGCCGATCGCCGCGCGGCTGAAGCGGCAGGCGCGGGTCGAGGCGGTCGAGCGCGCCCGGCTCGAGGCACCGCTCGTTGCCCTGGCCTCGCGCGAGCGCCCGCGTGCCGCCGAACTGGTCCAGGCGGCATGACGCTGGACGACGACTTTCCCGAGGACGCGCCGGGCCGCCCGGCGTGGCTGATGACGCTGGCCGATCTGGCGCTGCTGCTGGTCGGCTTTTTCGTGTTCATCCAGGCGTCGCAGCATCTCGATCAGACGGCGCTGGCCAAGGGCATCCGCGAAGGGTTCGGTGCCGATACCGTGGTGCAGCCCGAACCGATGCCCGTCGCCGCCGCCGCCATGCTCAACTTCGCGCCCGGATCGGCAGCGCTGCCGTCGTCGCCCGCCGGGCTGATCGCCTGGGCGCGCGAGGCGACGCGCGATCCGCGCGTCGTGCTGAAGATCAGCGGTGCCAGCGACGGATCGGAGAGCGATGTGGATGTAGCGACGGGCAGCAACGCCGTGCTCGCCGCCGACCGCGCGCGCGCCATTGCCGCCGAACTCGCCCGCGCGCACGCCGTGCCGCCGGGTCGCATGACGATCGTCAACGCCACCGGCGGCAAGAGCCGCTCGGTCACCGTCACCCTGGGTTTTGCAGGGGAGCGGCAATGATCCGCCGCCCGGCAACCCGAACCTGCCTTCCTGGAGAAACCACGATGTACCGCCTGCTGCTTCCCGCCTTGCTCTGTGCGACGCCAGCACTGGCCGCGCCGGCATTTCAGGATACCGCTTCGCTCGATCGCGCGGTCGCCGCGTTCACCGGCCACGGTATCGGCAGCCAGGGCGGCGCGCGCAGCGTGGTCGATGCCCGCCTGAAGCTCGCGCAATGCCCGACGCTCGCCATGTCGTGGCGTTCGGATGCGCACGATGCGGTTGTCGTCAGCTGCACCGGGCCGGAATGGCGCATCTACGTGCCGGTCCTGTTCGCCCCGACCGAGACGAAACGGCCCGCCGGTCAGGCCACCGCCTTCGCACCGGCGGTCAAGGCCGAACCCGTCATCAAGCGTGGCGATCCGGTGACGATCGCCGCCGGATCGCCCGGTTTCTCGATCACGCGCGAGGGCATCGCGCTCGCCGACGCCGCGCCCGGCGCGCGCTTCATGGTCAAGGTCGACGATGCCAGGAATCCGGTCCAGGCCGTCGCCGTGCAGAGCGGCCGCGCGACCCTTCCCGGCTGGAGCGAATAATTGTGTTAAAGGTTCTGCGCGCCCCGTCGTTTATCCCTGTGTGGCATGACCCGGAAAGGGGCGAACATGGTGGATCCTCTCGGCGTAAAGCCGGTACAAACGCCGGTACTGACCGGCGAGCGTGTAGCGCCCGTCGCACGTGTCGTGCCGACGGCGGCGGTCGCGCCGAACGCGACGAACGAGACGCAGGCCGGGGCGGTCAGCCCATCGGCCGTGGCGAGCATCGCGAAGGAGTCCGCCGCCAGCGCGCCGGTCGACCTGGATCGCGTCGCCCGCATCCGCAAGGCGATCGCCGACGGAAATTTCCCGATCTATCCGTCCACGATCGCGGACCGGCTGATCGCGTCGAAATTCGATTGGCTGCGCAATGACGCCGAATGATGTGTCGAGGGATTTGCGGCGCGACGCGCTGATCGGCGTGATCGAATCGCTGCATCAGGAGATCGCGGCGCTCAAGACCAACGATATCGTCGCGCTGGAACGCGCGACGCAGGAAAAGCTGCAGGGCATCGAAGCGGTCGCGGCGCTGGGCACCGGCCCGGCCGGGCCCGAACTGCGCATGCTGGCCGACGAAGCCAATCGCCTGAACGAAACCTGCCGCATCTATGTGAACCTGATGGCGGCAAATGTTCGCCGCCGCCTGCAAACCTTGACCGGCGATGCCGGCCTGGGTGCCGGCCCCGCCTACCGCCCCGGCGGCATGATGCGCGCCTACGCTTGATTCCGTAGCGCCGTCATCCTGAACTTGTTTCAGCATCCAGGCGCGGTCGTTATCCCCACCGATACTGTCGAATAGGCCGTCGACCGCGCCTGGATCCTGAAACGAGTTCAGGATGACGTTGTTCTATTGCCGGATCGTCGCCGCCAACTCCGCACAACTGGCACGCTCCTTGCTGATGTGACCCTTGAACAAGGTCAACCAGCCGAGGATCGATGAGCTTCAACCCTTTCGCCGTCACTGCCGCCACGAAGAGCGTGTCCGCCCAATCGGCGATCGCGCTGGCGAGCCAGAAGACCGGCGTCGATTTCTCCTATCTGATGGGCCAGGCGCAGCTTGAAAGCGGCATGCGGACGAGCGCCAGGTCCGGAACGTCCAGCGCCTCCGGCCTGTACCAGTTCATCGACCAGAGCTGGCTGCGCGTGGTCAAGCAGCACGGCGCCGAGCACGGCATGGCCTGGGCCTCCGATGCGATCTCGACCAGCAGCAGCGGCAAGATGGTCGTGAGCGATCCCGAGACTCGCCGCGCGATTCTCAACCTGCGCAACGATCCGCAGACCGCATCCTTGATGGCCGCCGAACACGCCTCCGACAACAAGGATGCGCTGGAGAGCACGCTCGGCCGCGATGCGACCGGCACCGATCTCTACATGGCGCATTTCCTGGGGCTGGGCGGCGCGAAATCGTTCCTCACCAAATTGGCGAGCAATCCGGATCGCTCCGCCGCGAGCCTGTTCCCCGCCGCCGCGCGCGCCAATCGCAACGTCTTCTATACGTCCGGGGGCCAGCCGCGCTCGTTGAGCGACGTCTATGACCGCTTTGCCGCCAAGCTCGACAAGGGCGCGGGCGTAGCCACCGGTACCGCCAGCGGCCCGTTCGACACGAACGCGCTGACGATGGCGTCGGCCGCGCTGGAGATCGACGGCTCCACCGTCATCCCCGGCAATGGCGAGGACAGCGGCACGCAAAGCGCCAGCGCCTGGGCCAAGGCCACGCTCGATCAATTCGCGGGCAGGGTCGGGGGGCCAGGCACGGGTGGCGACAAAACCCAGTTGGCCAGCCTGATCCGCCCGACACCGGCCAGTGCGCGGCTGGCGTACATGATGCTCTCGACGATGGGCGCGTAACCGATGGCCGCTGCCGCACTCAAACCCAGTTCTAAACAGGGTCGCCTCCTGCCGCTGCTGCGCTCGTCGGCGCTGCCGCTGGCGACGTTGCTGCTCGTCGTCCTGATGGTCGTACCGATCCCGACCGCGATCCTCGACGTGTTCTTCATCATGAACATCGCGATCAGCCTCGCGGTGTTGATGGTCGCGCTGAACGCGCAGAAGCCGCTCGATTTCTCCGCCTTCCCGACCGTGTTGCTGTTCGCCACCCTGTTCCGCCTCGGCCTGAACGTCGCCTCGACGCGCGTCGTGCTGGGGCATGGCCATGAGGGCGAGAGTGCGGCGGGCCATGTGATCGAGGCGTTCGGCACGTTCGTGATCGGCGGCGATTACATCGTCGGCCTGTTCGTGTTCGCGATCCTCGTGATCATCAACATGATCGTCGTGACGAAGGGCGCGGGCCGCGTGTCGGAAGTGTCCGCACGCTTCACCCTGGACGCCTTGCCCGGCAAGCAGATGGCGATCGACGCCGATCTGAACGCCGGCCTGATCACGCCCGACGAAGCCAAGGCGCGCCGCGTCGAGGTGTCGACCGAAGCGGATTTCTACGGCTCGATGGATGGCTCGTCCAAGTTCGTGAAGGGCGATGCGGTCGCCGGCCTGCTGATCCTGTTCGCCAACATCGCCGGTGGCCTGATCTTGGGACCAGTCAGCCACGGCATGTCGATCGGTGCTGCGGCGCATACCTATGTGCTGCTCGCGATCGGCGACGCGCTCGTCGCGCAGATCCCGTCGCTGCTGCTCTCGATCGCCGCCGCCGCAATCGTCACCCGCGTCACCTCGTCGCAGGATCTCGCCGGGCAGATCGGCGGCCAGTTCGCCTCTGCGCGGACGTGGACGCCGGTCGCGATCATCCTCGGCCTGCTCGGTCTGATGCCGGGCATGCCGCACCTGATCATCCTGCCCGCCGCCGCCATCGCCGGCTTCGCCGCCTACAAGCTGAACCAGAAGGCCAAGCGCCCCGCGCCGGTCGAGATCGTCGCCGCCGAGCCGGTCGACCAGTCGAAGATCGGCTGGGAGGAAGTGACCGACACGATGCAGGTCAATCTCGACATCGGCTATGGCCTGGTGCCGTTGGTCGACGAACGGCGCGGGTCGCCGCTGATGGGCCGGATCACCGGCGTCCGGCGTCAGCTATCGAAGGAACTCGGCTTCGTCGTGCCGCAGGTGCGCGTGCGCGACGATATCAACATGGCGCCGTTCGCCTACCGCATCGTCGTCGGCGGCGTGGTGCTGGGCGAGGACAGCGTCTCGCCCGAAGAGATGCTCGCGCTCGATACCGGCCAGGCGATCGGCACGCTGCTGGGCAAGAAGGCCAAGGATCCGACCTTCGGGCTGGACGCGGTGTGGATCGCGCCGGGCGACGCCGATGCCGCGACCGGTGCCGGCTATCTCGTGGTCGATCCCGGCACCGTGGTCGCCACGCACCTGAACCACATGCTGGGCAGCCATGCCTCGGACCTGCTCGGGCAGGACGAGGTGCAGAGCCTGCTCGACGGCCTGAAGGATCGCGCCGCCAGCCTAGTCGCGGCGCTGTCGCCCAACCCGCTGCCGCTGACCACGCTCACCCAGGTGCTGAAGGGGTTGCTCGCCGAGAACGTGCCGCTGAAGGAATTCCGCCGCATCGCGCAGGCGATCGCCGTCGCGGCGCAGAAGACCTTGGATGCGGAGGAGATCATCGAGCTGATTCGGCCCGAACTCGGCGGATTGATCATCGGCAAGGTGTGCGGCGTGCGCGAGCCGTTGCGCGTGATGACGTTGGAGGGACAGTTGGAAGGTCTGCTGGGGCAGGCGGTGCGCAGCGATCCGTCGCGCCGCCACACGATCGAACCCGATCTCGGCCGCCGCATCGTCGATGCGCTGCAACAGGCGGCCAACCCGCTGATCGCCGAGGCCAAGCCGTTCGTCTTGGTCGTGCAGCCGGCGATCCGCGTCGCGATCCGCAAGCTGGTCAAGACGATCCTGCCCGACACGCCGGTGATGAGCTTCTTCGAGGTGCCGGAGGAGAAGGCGGTCGAGGTCGTCGCCGTGATCGGCGCGCCACAGGCATTGGCGGCATGAGCGCGATCCCCACTCCGGGCGCGTTCGCCGGCGCGGTGCCGCTGACCTATGGCCGCAGCGGCCCGGCACCGGACCTGAACGCGCTGGCGCGCAAGCATCTGCCGCTGATCCGCCGCGTCGCATGGCACGTGCACGGCAGCATGAGCAAAACGGTCGAGGTCGAGGATCTGATCCAGATCGGGCTGGTCGCGCTCGTCGAGGCGGCCTACGGCTTCGAGGATCGCGGGCAGGTGACCTTCGAGCAATATCTGCTGACGCGGGTGCGCGGATCGATGATCGACGCGCTGCGCCGGCAGGCGACGCTGACGCGCGGCGCGATGCAGCGCCGGCGCGCCTATAGCGACGCCGTGAAGGCGCTGACCACGGAAACCGGCGTCAAGCCGAACGATCATATCATTGCGGAAAGGCTCGGCGTGACCCTCGAGAAAATGCGGCTGGAGTATTCGGCGGCCGAACCCCTGCGCTTCGAATCGATCGACGAGGTCTATGCCGACGACCAGCCCTGGTTCGCCAGCGACGATGCGGATGCGTTCGAGCAGCTTTCCGAAGGCGAGTTGCGCGATACCCTGATCGCCGCGATCGGCGCGCTGCCGGAACGCGAGGCGCAGGTCGTCCAACTCTATTATGTCGAAGAACTGAACCTGGAGGAAATCGGGCTGGTGCTCGGCGTCGGCGCGGCGCGGGTGTGCCAGATCAAGGCCAGCGCGCATCAGCGCCTGAAGAAAGCACTGGCCGGCAAGGGGGATTGATCTGTCGCAACTAGCGCCGCGTTAACCTATCGAAGATCATATCCTATACGCATTCCTTTACCTCTCGGGTCCTACGCCCGGAGCAGGTGGTCCTTTGCCGACCGCCGTAGCTGCCGGACCGATGCCCGATATGGACGACCTGACCCTCCACCGTCCCACCCGGACATCCGATGCGACCCCCTTCGGCCGCGCGGTTGTTCTCGCCGATATCGAGGCCCTGCTCGATCAGGTGCCCGGGGTCCGGCGGTTCATGCCCGCGCTCGAAAAAACCTTTCAGGCCGAATTGGCCTCGGCGCGAATCCAGCGCTTCCTGACCGTCGGCCTGCTCGGCATCATCGTCTATAATGCGTTCCTGATCCTGAACACGACGCTGATGCCGGACATTGCGTACGATATCGGCGCGATCCAGCTTTTCGTCGTTACCCCGTTCGTCAGCGTGATGTTGTGGACGATGGCCAAGCGGGTGCTGCCGCCGGATATCTGCGTCACGAGCTCGCTCGTGGCGGTAATCGCGAGCACCGTCGAATTCCTCTACATGTCGCATGCGCCCAATGCGCATCTGCTGATCCATACGATTCCGATCTGCCTCACCTTCGGCAATGTCGTCCTGCCGCTGCCGTTTCGGATGTCGGCGGCCTTCACGCTGTTTTCCATCGTCGCCAGTTCGGTGGTGATGGTCCTGCGCCCGGACTGGGATGCACTGCTCAGCCCGTTCGCTTTGATCGTGAACGTCAATTGCGCGATCTGGATGCTGGTCGGCACCTATCGGATGGAGGCGAGCGAGCGCCGGACCTTTCTGTTCAACCAGCGCGAATTGCTGCGCGCGGAAACGCTGGCCGAAAGCAACCGGCTGCTCGAAACGCTGTCCAACACCGATGTCCTGACCGGGCTGGCCAATCGTCGCCGGTTCGACGCCGCGTTCCTGCGCCGGTGCACGACGGAGCCGGATGTGGACGCGCTCAGCGTGCTGATGATCGATATCGACCGGTTCAAGGCGCTCAACGATACGTTCGGCCACGATGCCGGCGACCGGGCGCTGAAACTGGTCGCCGATTGCCTGATGCGGCACGCGCCGTCCGACGCGACCGTCGCGCGCTATGGCGGGGAGGAATTCATCGTGCTGCTGCCGGCCAGCGGCATGGCACACGCCCGGTCCTGCGCGGAAGTGCTGCGGATCGCCATCGCCCGGATCGCCGACGGCGTGTCGCTGCATCAATTGCCGACCAGGGTGACGGTCAGCATCGGCCTGGCCAGCGCCACGTCCGCCGCCGATGTCGATCCGGCGGCATTCATCAAGGCGGCGGATCAGGCCCTGTACCGCGCCAAGGCCAACGGGCGGAACCGGATCGAATGGGCCTGCGGGGTGGAGCCGGCGGACGCACCGCACGGAAAGGACGCGGCGGCGGCGTGATCTTGGAGCCCTTCCTTTAGGGAGGGCATCCATGCGCGAATGTCCGATTGTGGTGGTTAGCTGCCGTTCGCGGTTAGCGCCGCGACGTGGTCGCGCATCCATTCACGCTTGAACTCGGCGTATCGCTGATCCCGCTCGCGGATGTCGCCATCGTCCGCCCAATGGCTCAATTCTTCCCACGCGCTTTTCTCGTTCCGGTCGAGTGACCGAGGATTAGGCACGGCGGTATCGAGCTCTGTCCGGTCGATGTCTCCGCCGTTGGCGACGCGCTGGAGAGCTTCAAGGAGGAATGCGCGAACGGGGTTCATCTCGAAATTATGCAGTAATGCCAGATGTCCGCAACTGGGCGAGAGCAGTCACTGCGCTTTTTGGTCACGCACCTATAGCCCTGTCCCCAAAGCTAATGGGGCTAGGTTCGTTCAGAAGAACAGCTTGCGGACCGTCAGCTTTACCGAGCGGCCCAGTGGGTCGAGATAGTCCGGCTGGAAGCCGACCGGGGTCGCGCCGGTCGCGTCGGTCACGCGCTGGCGGCTGTTGAAGATGTTGTCCACGCCGATGCTGATCCGCGCGCCGCGCAGCCAGGGGTGCTTCTTGACCAGATCGAGCCGCTGGCCGAGATCGGCGAACAGGCGCAGGTTCGCGGTCGCGAGACCGCCGAAATTGAGCAGTTCCGGCGCGGCGGCGGTGCCGCCGTTCACGCGCGTGCCGCTGGCCCAATTGCCGGACAGGCGCGCGCCGAGGCCGTTGTTGGCATAGCCGGCCTGCACCTCGACCTCGTGCCGCGGCTGCCCGCCGCTGCCGCCGATCGCGTCGCCATTGAGCAGATCCAGGCGCGGGCCGCCATTGGCGACCGTCACCCGATCGGTGAAGTGCCAGGTGTGATAAACCGCGAAGTTCAGCCGTCCGCCGCCCTGTCCGCCGCCGAAACGGCCACCACCGCCGCCCGGCCCGCCGAACCCGCCGCCACGTCCGCCGCCCCCGGCCCCCGGCCCGCCGCCGGGACCGCCCGGGCCACCAGGCCCGCCGCCGCCCGGATCACCCGGACCACCCGGTCCGCCGGGCGCGCCGCCCTCGCCGCCCGGTCGGCGGCCGGGAAAGGTCATGCCGGCGAACGGGTTGGGCCCGGTCCCGGCGCGGAACGCCTCCAGCTCCTTCTGGATCTTCGATTTCAGCGGCGCGGAGAAATTGAATCCCCAGCGCAATTGGGAGCTGTTGCTTTCGGTATAGTTGATCGGCCGCGCATCGATCGACAGCAGGTTGCCGTCGGCATCGCGCACGAAGCGCTGCGGAAACGCCTGCTCGATCGCGGCGGTCGGCGTGGGGAAGGCGGCGATCGGATTCTCGGTGCGCGTCGTCACATAGCTCGCGTTGAGGCTGAAATCCTTCTTGGTCCACGGCTTCACCGTCAGGCCCAGGCGCATGACGTGTTTATTGTCGGCGATCAGATTGCGATTGCCGCCGCTCAGCCGCGTGATCGTCGCGGTGGTGCCCTTGACGTAATCGAACACGCGGACGTTCGCGGTGCCGATCTGCGGATCGCCGAGCTGGTTGGCGCTCGGGGCCTCGTCCTGATCGGTGAAGGTCGCGATGAAGCGCACCGCATCGACCGGTGCCCAGTTCGCGCCGTAGCCGATCGTCGTCAGCGTGCCGAAATCCGACAGGTGATCGGCGGCGAGATTGAAATTGGCCGAGAGCTGGCCAAGGAACGGCAGCACGTCCTTGCCCCGGCTCGCGATCGGCAGGTCGACGTTGATCTGGCCGTTGACGATGTCGCGCGGCACGTCGCCCGGTGCCTGCGCCACGCCCAGCCGGGTCGATTCGCTGGTGAAGTCGCTGGTCGAGGCACCGACGCGGATGCTCGACGTCACCTTGCCGGCGGGCAGCGCGAACAGGTTGCCGGTGAACAGCGCATCCGCGCCCGCGACGTTCGAGGTCGATTTCGCGCGATTGCCCGGCCGGGCCTGGAGCGTCGCCGGATCGACCGCGACATCGGTATAGGTCTTCGACGCCACGCGATCGTAATTGCCGGTCAGCGACCAGCGCCATGTGCCGAGATCGCCGTTGAACGTCGTGCCGAGATGCGTGGTGAGCGAGGTGTTGCGCTGCGACAGCGGATCGCGGCCGAGCGTGCCGGTCGGGTCGGCCAGGCCGTTCAGGCCGGTGCCGTCGCTCGTCTCGAGCCGGGCGTTCACCGTCGCGCCGACCGTGCCGAAGATGTTGCGCGCATGGCTGGCATTGGCGCTGAAGCTGCGCGACGACCCCAGCAACGTGCGATAGTCGCGCTGGTCGATCGGGTCGGTCGCGACCGGCAGGATATTCCGCTCCGCCTCGGTCAGCGCGCTGCTGCGCGTGTATTCGAGATGCAGGTTGGTGCGCTTGTCCTGCGCGATCTTGAGCAGATCGAGTTCGCCGTTGGGGGTGTTGCGCCCGCCCTCGGTCGCCTGGCGGTCGCTCAGTTCGACGGTCGCGGCGCGGAAGCGGCGGCGCAGGACGAAGTTCACCACCTTCTGGTCGGCACGATAGCCATATTTCAGCGCGACCTCCTCGGGCAGAATGTCGACGCGCTGGATCGCCTCGGTCGGCAGGTCGCGGATCTCGGCGAAGCTGGAGATGCGGCGGCCGTTCAACAGCACCACCGGCTGCCCGCCGCGCCCGCTGGTCGTCTGGGGGGCGAGTTCGGTGAGCAGTTCGGCGACCGATCCGACGCCGTAGGAGCGGATGTCGGCCGGGCTCAATTGCTGTTCGGGCGGAATATCGCCAATCACCGCGCCCTGCTGACGCTGGCCGGTGACGACGATCTCGGTCTCGTCGCCTTCGTCCTGCGCCGCGGCGGCGCGCGCCGGGGAGGCGGGGCGCGCGGACGCGGTGGCCGGAGCGGCGGGGGCCTGTTGCTGCGCCACGGCCAGCGTCGGCACGCCGCCCAGCACCGCCAGCAAACCCAGATTCGAAACGCGCATCACAGTCTCCGACCATTCATTCCGCCGCCGCCTAGCGGGCAATTGTCGCAAGAATGTGCCGAAGCCGGATGTCCTTGCGCTGAACATGCAAAAACCCCGGCGGCCTGTCGGCCACCGGGGTTCTCGCTTGCCCTTCGCATCGGGTGGGACGGAAGGGCCCGGTCGGCCACCAGCACCCATAGGGGGGCGGTGCCGGGGCCGCTTTGCGATCCTTAACGCAGGAGCGAAAGCACGCTCTGCTGCGACTGGTTCGCCTGGGCGAGCATCGCGGTCGATGCCTGGCTCAGGATCTGCGACTTGGCGAGGTTGGTCGTCTCGGCCGAGAAATCGGCGTCCTCGATCCGGCTGCGCGCGTCGGTCAGGTTGGTGACGTTCGAGGTCAGGTTGTTGACCACCGACTGCAGGCGGTTTTGCGAGGCGCCGAGCGACGCGCGCGCGGTGTTGACCGTGGTCAGCGCGGTATCGAGCGTGGCGAGCGCGTCCGAAGCGTCGCCGGCGTCCGAGATGTCGATGCCGGTCGCGTCGGTCAGGTCGAGTTCGGTCAGCTTCAGCGTGACCGTGTCCGAGGCGTTCGCGCCGACCTGGATCTTGACGTTGCCGTCGGCATCCGCGCCGGCCGTGCCGTCGAACAGGTTGACGTTGTTGAACTTCGAATTGGCGACGATGTCGGTGATCTGGCCGGTCAGTTCGGTGACTTCGGCCTGCAGGTTGGTGCGGTCGTCGTCCGAATAGGTGCCCGATGCCGACTGCACGGCCAGTTCGCGGATACGCTGCAGCATGTTGGTCACTTCGCCCAGTCCGCCTTCCGCGGTCTGCGCCATCGACATGCCGTCGTTGGCGTTGCGGATCGCCTGGTTCATGCCCTTGATCTGCGAGGTCATCGACGATGCGATGGCGAGGCCGGCGGCGTCGTCCTTGGCCGAGTTGATGCGCTTGCCGGTCGACAGGCGCTCGATGCTCTGCTGCAGGCTGAGGTTCGCGGCCGTCGATGCGTTCGACGCGCGCAACGACGCGATGTTGGTTCCGATTACAGTCATGTCAAAGTCTCCGTGTGTGACTTGACGATCCCCGCCGCCCCCTAGCGGAGGGCTGAGCCGTCAGCAGGGATAACGACCGCCCAGCACGGACATTAAGCCGTTTCCGTTCAAAAAGTTTTCGGGACCCCGGCGGCCCTCGGGCGGGCGCCTACGTGCGCGCGTAGGAGAATCACGTGGGCAGACAGGCGGCGCGCCCGGAAATATTTTGCCGGGCGGCAATATACTTAATCGGCTGTTTACCACCTTGGCCGCACTTACCCCTCACACGAAGGGGAAATACATGCGCCCGCCAGTTACCACCTCCACCCGCACGATCGTTCCGTCGGCAGCGATCCTGCGGCAGAATTACGCCCTGGTCTCGGGGCTCCGCGCGCAGGGCTTCGCGGTGCGCGAGTGCGACGGCAAGCCGCAGGCGGGCGACCTGTTCCTCGTCGCGGACGGCGAGACGCCTCCTGCGCCCGCCCGTACGGTGATCGTCGGCCAGGACGGCCGTCACGTGCAACCGTCGCGCGACGGCAGCCCGGCGCGCATCGCTTATTCCGCCGAGGACAATGCGGTCGGCAACGGCTTCGTCCGCGCGCTGATCGCCGGGGCCGAAGCGCCGACCGCCGCCGACCCCGAAAGCCTGGCGCTGTACGCGCTGGCCGAGCGCGTCGCCGCGGCCGACATCACGGTGCTGATCAACGGACCCACCGGCACCGGCAAGGAAGTGCTGGCGCGCCACATCCATCTGTCGTCGGAGCGCCGCGACGGCCCGTTCATCGCGATCAACTGCGCGGCGCTCCCGGAAACCATGCTCGAGGCCCTGCTGTTCGGCCATCAGAAGGGGGCGTTTACCGGCGCATCGTCGGGCGGCGAGGGCTTCTTCCGCGCGGCGAACGGCGGCACGTTGCTGCTCGACGAGATCGCCGAGATGCCGATCCAGCTCCAGGCCAAGCTGCTGCGCGCGTTGCAGGAGCGCGAGGTGGTGCCGATCGGCGCTTCCACGCCGGAGAAGATCGACGTTCGCGTCATCGCCTGCGCCAACCGCGATCTGCAGACCGAGGTCGCAGAAGGCCGCTTCCGCGCCGATCTCTACTATCGCCTGTCGGTCTTCCCGCTCAGCACGCGGCCGTTGAACGAGCGCCGCCAGGATATCCCTGCGCTCGCCGCGACGATGATCCTGCGCCATGCCGGCACGCGCAACGTCGTGCCATGGCCGGATGCCGGCGCGGTCGCGGCTTTGGCCGGGCACGACTGGCCGGGCAATGTCCGCGAACTCGAAAACGTCATCCAGCGCGCTTTGCTGCTGTGCGGCGGCGACACGATCTCGGTCGATCACATCGTCTTCGACCGGCCGGCCGCGCCGCCGCAGCACGTCGCGGCGAACGACCAGCCATCGACCCAAGGGAACACGCTCGGCAACATCGTCCAGATGCACGAATTCCACGCGATCCGCGAAACGCTCGCCGCATGCGGCGGCAGCCGGATCGAGACGGCGAAGCGGCTCGGCATTTCGGAACGCACGTTGCGCTACCGCCTCGCCAAGGCACGCGAGCAGGGCGAGACGATCACGCCGGCCGCTAATCAGGCCGCCTGGGCATGAGCATCGGTGGCGTAAGCGCCCCGATGGGGGTCGATCGGGTGATGGCGCTGCGCGCGCAGATCCTCGAACGCAATCAGGCGCTCGCCCGCGCCAACACCGCCGCCGGCGCACCCGCCGCCGCCACCGAAGCGAAGCCGACCAGCTTCACCTCGGCGATGGAAGATGCGCTGAAGAGCGTGAACGAGGGCCAGCAGAAGGCCAACGATCTCTCCGCATCGTACGAACGCGGCGAAACGGTCGACATCGCCAAGGTGATGCTCGCCCGCCAGCAGGCCAGCGTCGGCTTCGAGGCGACCCTGCAGGTCCGCAACAAACTCCTGTCCGCCTACAAGGACATCATGAGCATGCCGGTATAAACCATGAGCAACGCCCTCATCCCCAACGGCGCCGTGCCCGAACGGTTCGCCAATCCGCTGCAGCAGATCTCCGGCTTCATGGGCCAGCCCGCGGTGCGCCGCAGCCTGCCGATGATCCTCATGCTCGGCCTGATCGGCGCTGCCGTTCTCGCCTGGATGACGCTGGCCGCGGCGCCGCAGAAAATCCTGTTCGGCAGCCTCGCCGACGCCGACAAGGCGTCGGTCACGCAGGCGCTGGAACAGGCGAACATCAGTTCCAAGATCGACAATGCCGGCGCGCTGACCGTCAACGAGG
Source organism: Sphingomonas sp. Leaf357 (assembly GCF_001423845.1). Classification (NCBI taxonomy): domain Bacteria; kingdom Pseudomonadati; phylum Pseudomonadota; class Alphaproteobacteria; order Sphingomonadales; family Sphingomonadaceae; genus Sphingomonas; species Sphingomonas sp. Leaf357. The sequence goes on from NZ_LMPM01000001.1 coordinate 653,676, forward strand.
ACGATTACGCCCGCGCCAAGATGCTGCTCGCCGGACAGGGCCTGCCCAAGGCGACGCCGGGCGGGTACGCGATCCTCGATCAACTGCCGATGGGCGTGTCCCGCGCGGTCGAGGGCGAACGCCTGCGTCAGGCGCGCGAGACCGAACTCGCCCGCTCGATCGAGGAGATCGACGCGGTGGCCGAGGCGCGCGTGCATCTCGCCACCCCCGAGGCCTCGGTGTTCGTGCGCGACAACGCCGCGCCGTCCGCCTCGGTGATCCTGAAATTGCAGACCGGCCGCACCCTGACCGACGCACAGGTCAATTCGGTCATCAATCTGGTCGCATCCTCCGTGCCTGGCATGAAGGCGGATGCGGTGACGATCGTCGATCAGATGGGCGGATTGCTGACCAAGGCGTCGGGCCAGAGCGATCTGGGCGCGGCGGGCGACGAGCGCATCGCGTTCCAGCGCCGCATCGAGGACAAATATCGAGCGCAGGTCGTGCAATTGCTCACGCCTCTGGTCGGCGCGGGCAATTTCTCCACCGAAGTACAGGCCGATGTCGATCTCGACGAAACTCAGGCGACGCGCGAATCCTATGAGAAACAGGGCGCTCTTCGTGCCGAACAGGGCAATTGGACCGGCAATCAGCCGGAAGGCTCGGGCCAGCAGCCCGGCGGCATTCCGGGGGCCTTGTCCAACACCCCGCCCGCCGCATCGACGCTGAACGCGCCGAACGGCCCGAATGCGGCGCCGACGCCGGCCCCCACGGGCACGCCGGGCAACGCGCCCGCGCCGACGCTGAAGCAGAGCGACCAGTTCGCCCGCGCCTACGATCTCGGCAAGGAAGTCTCCGTCACGCGCGCCGCGCCGGGCGGGGTCAAGCGCCTGTCGGTCGCCGTGCTGCTGCGCGACGTGGAGACCGCCAAGCCGCGCAGCCCGGTCGAGATCCAGCAGATCACGCAGCTCGTGCAGACCGCAGTCGGCTATACCCAGACGCGCGGCGATCAGGTCACGGTGATCAGCCGCAAGTTCGCCGGTGCCACCGCGATGGCCGACAAGCCGGCCTGGTACGACAATGCCTGGCTGCCGATCATCGCCCGCAACGTCACCGCGATCGTCATCGCCCTGCTCGTGCTGATGCTCGGTGTGCGGCCGCTGGCCAAGGCGCTGATGAAGAAGCGCGAGGAGGCACCGCGTCTGGCGCTCGGCCGCGAGATGGGCGGCGCCGCCGGCGGTGAAGGCCAGCCCGGCGCTCCGCCGATCGGCATCGACCAGATCGCCGGCGCGCAGAATTACGACGACCGCATCGGCATGGTGCGGGGCTTCACGCGGGACAATCCAGCACGCGCCGCGCTCGCCGTTCGGGACATGATCAAGTCATGAACGCTCCGATCCGCAACTATACCGGCGTCGAACGCGCCGCCGTGCTGATGATGCTGGTCGGCGAGGAGGAAGCGGCGGCGATCCTGCAGAAGCTGGATCCCGAGGAAGTCCGCCAGCTCGGCAAGGCGATGTTCGCGGTGGCCGATGTCAGCGAGAGCGAGGTCGAGTTCGTGCTTGACGATTTCGTCGGCAAGGCGCGCGAGCGGACCGGCATCAGCTTCGATCCGCGCCCCCAGATCGAGGCGGTGATGACGCGCGCGCTGGGGCAAGAAAAGGCCGACAGCGTGCTCGCACGGATCGTGCCGACCGAGGATGCGTGCCAGATCGACCTGCTCGACTGGCTCGATGCGCCCGAGATCGCGAGCATGATCGAGAAGGAACATCCGCAAATCGCCGCCGTGCTGATCGCCAATCTCGATCCGGCGATCGGCGCGCAGGTGCTGGAACTGCTGCCCGATGGCGCGCAGCCCGACATATTGCACCGCATCGCCAAGCTGGGGCCGATCACGCCCGAGGCGATCGCGACGCTGACGACGATGCTCGCCAACCATTCGGGATCGCCCAAGGCGTCGGCCGGCATGACGATGGGCGGCACGCGCGACGCGGCGAAGATCCTGTCGAGCGGACGCAAGGCGACCGAGCAGCGCGTGATGCCCAAGCTGTTCAAGATCGATCGCGAGGTCGCCAAGGCGATCGAGGAGGCGATGTTCGTCTTCGACAATCTGCTGGAGCTGGACGACAAGAACCTGGGCACGCTGATCCGCAATGTCGACGGCGACGTGCTGACGCGCGCGCTGAAGGGCGTGGACGAGGGCGTCCGCAACCGCTTCCTCGGCTGCATGTCGAGCCGCGCGGCCGACGGCATCCGCGACGAGATGGAATCGCGCGGGCCGATGAAGCTCGCCGAAGTGCTCGACGCGCAGAAGGTGATGATCCAGATCGCGCGCAACCTGGCCAAGGACGGGACGATCCAGATGGGCGGCGGCGAGGACGATTATGTCTGATCTATCCCCCAGTTTTCAGGCCGGATTTTCCGCCCGCCACGACGCGGCGGCGCAGGTGCTGCATCAGGCGTTCGACCGGCCCAGCGAAGGTTTCGCCGCGTATGACCTGCGCGAGCGGGCGACGCGATCCGGGCCGGTCGGCTTCTCGCCGCAAGCGCCGAACCCGAAACATTTCTCGCCGGAGAATCCGGGCGTGAATCCGACCGAAGGCTGGGATCCGTTCGACAGCGGCGCGGCGCATTTCGTCGATCCGGTCGCGACCGCGCATGCCGCCGGTTATGCCGAGGGCATCGCCGCCGCCCTGGCCGAAGCGGGTGAGACGGGCGAGCGCGACCGCGCGCTGCTGATGAAACTGGGCGAGGCGTTGCGCGCCGACGACCGGCTCGATCGCGAGGCGATGGCGCGGCAATTGCGCCAGACGGTGCTGTTCCTCGTCTCGAAGCTGGTCGGCGAGATCGGCGTCGCGCCGGACATGCTGGCCAACCGGATCGACGCGGCGGCGGACATGCTCGCCGACAGCGCCGAATCCGCGATGCTGCGCGTCCATCCCGACGATGTCGCGCTGCTGGAGGGCAAATTGCCGCGCGCGGTGTTCGCGGTCGGCGATGCGGGCGTCGCACGCGGCAGCTTCGTGCTCGAATCCGCCTCGACGATCGTCGAGGACGGGCCGGAATTGTGGCTGGAACAGTTGGCGCTGGCGATCGATCGCGTCGCGGTGCCGTCGTGATGATCGCACGCGAACTGCCCAAAAATACTCTGTCATGCTGAACTCGATTCAGCATCCAGGCGCGGGCACTCGCCCCATGGACACTGTCATTGGATCAAGCGACCGCGCCTGGATCCTGAAGCAAGTTCAGGATGACGACGTGATGGTGGCGAGGGCCGGATGTTGAACCGCTTCACCGAAGACTATCTCGAATCGCTGGCGACGTCGGATTTCGCGCCGAAGCCCAAGGTGTCGGGGCGGCTCGCCTCGTTCGACGGGCTGTTGATGGAGGCGGTCGGGCTGCAATTGCCGGTCGGCACGGTCTGCCAGGTCGGCGGCGCGACTGGGTCGGGGGGCACGGGCGTCGAGGCCGAGGTGATCGGCTTCCGCAACGGTCGCACGCTGCTGATGAATCTCGGCGGCCCCGCGCCGCTGCTGCCGCAGGCGCCGGTGCGCCCGCTAGGGCCCCCGGGCGAGGCGGAGGTCGGCGATGCCCTGCTCGGGCGCGTGGTGGATGGCGCGGGCAAGCCGATCGACGGGCTCGGGCCGATTCGCGGCGCGGGTCGCTGGCCGATCGCGGGCAAGCTGCAATCGCCGCTCGATCGCGGGCGCGTGCTGCAGCCGATGGATGTCGGGGTGCGTGCGATCAACGGCCTGCTGACGATCGGGCAGGGCCAGCGCATCGGCATCATGGCTGGGTCTGGCGTCGGCAAATCGGTGCTGCTCGGGATGATCGTGCGCGCGGCGCAGGCCGACGTGATCGTGATCGGGCTGATCGGCGAACGCTCCCGCGAAGTCGCCGACTTCCTCGAGACCAAGGTGGCGGGCGAGGCGCGGGCGCGCTCCGTCGTCGTCGCGGTTCCCGCCAACCATTCGCCCGTGCTGCGCATCCGCGGCGCGCTGCGCACGCATGCCATCGCCGAGGCGTTCCGCGCCGAGGGCAAGAAGGTGCTGCTGATCATGGATTCGCTGACGCGGGTCGCGCATGCCGGTCGCGAGATCGGGCTGGCGCTGGGCGAACCGGCCTCGGCGCGCGGCTATCCGCCCTCCGCCATCGCGATGCTGCCCAATCTAATCGAACGTGCCGGCACCGACGTGCAGTCCGGCGGATCGATCACCGCGATCTACACCGTATTGGCGGACGGCGACGACGGTAACGACCCGGTCGTCGATTCGGCGCGATCGATCCTCGACGGGCATATCGTGCTGAGCCGGCAACTGGCCGAGCGCGGCGTGTATCCGGCGATCGATCTCGGCCCGTCCGTCTCGCGCGTGATGACCGACATCGCCGAGCGCCCGCACATCCTGGCCGCGCGCGTGCTGCGCCGGCATCTCGCCACCTATGAGGAGAATCGCGACCTGGTGCTGATGGGGGCGTACCGCTCCGGCGCCGATCCGGCGATCGACGCCGCCATCGCCTGCCATCCGGCGGTGATGGAATATATCAAGCAGGATCCCGACGAGACCGTGTCGCTGGAGGATTCGGTGACCGAACTGGTCGGCGTGTTCGGGGACGCTTGAGATGGGGCTCAAGGCCAAGAAGCTCGATCGCATCCTGAAGGTGCGGACGCTGCAACTCGGGCTGGTGCGCGCCGAGGAAGCGCGCGCCAACGAACGGTTCGCGGGCGAGGTGAATCTGCGCAACCGCATCGCGCAACTGGCCGAGGGGATCGCGCCGGCGGCGGAAGTTGGCAAAGGTGCCGCGCTCAGCGCCGCCGCGCATTTCCGCGATCGGCTGCAACAATCGGCCGAGGCGGCCGATGGACGCATGCGCGCGGCCGAGCATGTCGCCGCGCAGGCCGCCGAGAAGACCCGCGAGGCCAAGCGCGACCAGACCGCGATCGAAAAGCTGCTGGGCCGCGCCGCCGCCGAGGATGCGCTGAAGGCGATCCGTGCGCTCGAGGCCGCACCGCCGACCCGGAAAGTCCGGCATGATCCTTGCTGAAGGCCCGGAGGGCGACGTTCGCCTTCCTGGGGGTTCTGCATGATCGCATTATCGACATCCGTTTCGCCATCGCCGCCCAAGGCCGCGCCAGCACCGCCGGCCAGCACCGCGACGGGCGATTTCCCAGGCACGCTCGCCGGGCTGACCGAGGCATCGGTCGCTGAGAAAATGCCGGTTTCGCGCGGGCTTCCGACCGGTGCCGCAAAGCCCGGACAGCCCGACGTGTCCCGCTCGAGCGATCCCGAGACGCCGATCACGCTGGCGGCCTTTCTCGAGGCCAAAAGCGGCGATCCCGCACCCGTCGCGCCGCCGGGCACGAAGGGGCAGGATGTTGCCGCGGACGGCAAGTCCTTGCCTGCCGATCCGGCCGAAAAGGACATGTCGAAGGACGTGATCTGGCTGCCCGCAGCGTTCGCGCTGCCGGTGCAGCTGCCGCTGTCGCACCCGCGCGGCCTGCCGAAATTCGGTGGCCCGATCGCGCCGGTGACCGGCGAAGTGGCGCCCACCGCGCCGCCCTCCGGCGCGCCGCCGGTGACGCCTGCCGCAGGCGAGGGCGGCAAGACGACGCCGGTGCTCACCCTGCCGACGCCGATCGGCCCGGACATCCTGGTCGCAGGCGATGCCGGCCCGGCGGCGAGCCCGCGCGCGACCTCGATTCCCGTTGCGCCGGACGTCCAGAAGGTGGGCGTGCCCCTGCGCACCGACACCGCCGCGCCGGTCGCACCCCCAATTGCCCAAGTCCAGGCTCCGGTCGCGCAACCCGCCGGCCAGGTGTTCGCCGCCGCGATCGCCTCGGTCGCGCAGCAGGCGCGGCGCGACGAGCGCGAGCCGGTCGAGCAACATGCGTCGACGACGATCGCGGCCACCGCCCTGGAGGCGCTGCACGGCAACGCCGTCGCCGCCACCGCCGACGCCAAGCACGCCGCGCTCGACCTGAAGCAGGACAGCGGGTTGCAAGGCATGATCGATCATATCGAAACGCTGCGCGACGGCGCGGACGCCAACGATACGCGCATCCGCCTGGTGCCCGACGCGCTCGGCGCGGTCGACGTGTCGGTGCGGAAGGATGGCGACCGGGTGCACGTGCATTTCGCCGCCGAGAACCGCGCCAGCGCGCAACTGCTGAGCGACGCCCAGCCGCGTCTCGCCGAACTGGCCGAGGCGCGCGGCGTGCGGCTGGGCCAGACCAGCGTCGATTCGGGCCAGGGGCAAAGCCAGGCGCGCCAGCAGCCCCAGCCCAACCCGATCCTTTCCACCCGACCGGCCTCCGCAATCGCGGCCGGCATTCTTGAAACCACCGATTCGCGAATCGCCTGATTGAAGGACTGACCCATGAGCGACAAGACCGAAGATGCCGCCGCCCCGAAGAAAAAGGGCGGCATGATGAAAAAACTGATCATCGCGATCGTCGCGTTGGTCGTGATCGGCGGCGGCGTCGGCGGGGGGCTGTACGCCACCGGCATCATCCCGCACGGATCGACCAAGGCCGGCCCGGAGCCGACCGGCCCGCAGCTCGTGCCCAAGAGCGAGCAGAAGCGCTTCACCGCCGCCGGCGGCGGCGAGGGCGGCGAGGGGGCCGCGGCCGGCAAGGCCCCGCCATCGGGCACCGGCGGCGAGAAATACGCCTCCAATTACTATGCGATGGAGAAGGAATTCACCTCCAACCTGCAGGACAGCGTTCACTTCATCCAGGTCGGGCTGGCGATCTCGACGCCGTACGACGACACGGTCATCGACAATATCAAGACCAACGAGATCGCGGTGCGCTCCGCGATCCTGATGGCGCTGAGCGACACGACCGAGGAGCAGGTGTTCTCGACCGACGGGAAGAAGCAATTGCAGGTCCGCCTGGCCAAGGCGATCAACGCGACGCTGAAGGAAAAGGAAGGATTCGGCGGCGTTGGTAACGTCTACTTTACCAATTTTGTTGTTCAGTGAACATCGATGGTTAACGAGGGTTCACAACTGGCAGGCGATCGACGGGAACGGACCCGTCCGGAGGTGGCTGAGGCCACCCTGGGCGTGGCCAATCTCAACCCGTTCGGCGACCTGCACACGCTGCAGCATCTCTCCGCGCGACTCGCGCGGGGGATGCGGTCGGTGTTCGAACCCCTGTTGCGCAAGGAATGCCGCAGCTTCGCCGAGCCTTTGGTGGTGCAGCGCTTCGCCGATTACCGTGCGGAACGCCCCGACGGGCTGACCGCATGGTTACCGCTGGCGATGAACGCGGCCGGAAACATCGGCAGCGGTCAGGCGATGATCGTGCTCGACGGGCGCTTCGTGATGGAGGTGCTCGACCTGTTCTTCGGCGGCACCGGCGCGACGCCGCACGAGCTGCCGGCCGAATTCACCCCCGCCGCCGAGGCGATGATCGCGCGGCTCGGCAAGATGCTCGCCGATCCGCTGAAGGCGGCGTGGGAGCCGCTGGCGCGAATCGACTTCGTCCCCGGCCATGTCGAGGCGAATCCGGCGCTGATCCAGGGCCTGGACGGCGACGACGCCGTGGTCGTCACCCGCTTCGGCATCGCCGCCGGCACGACCAAGCCGGTGTTCGTCGATATCGTCTACCCGGTCGCGGCGCTGAAACCCCATACGCCGTCGCTGATTGGCAAGGTCCACGCCAAGACGGCGGCGCCCGATCCGGCCTGGCGCAACGGCCTGACGCGCGCGGCGATGAACGTGAAGTTCGGCGTCCGCTCGGTGCTGGCCGAACCGATGGTGCCGCTCTCCGTCCTGATGGACCTGAAGCCCGGCGACGTCATCCCGATCAGCTTCGGCCCGGAAGTGCCGGTGATGGTCGGTGGCGACCGGCTGGGCGTCGGCACGGTCGGCACGTCGAACGGCAAGGCCGCGATCCGGCTCAATTCGATCACCCGTAATGTTGAGGATTTCCAATGAACGACATGACCGGGTCCTTCCCGATCGACGGCCAGATCCCGATGGGGCTGGCGGCGAATTTCCGGCTGCTGCAGGATGTCGACGTCAAGCTGACGGTGGAGATCGGATCGACCCAGCTGACGCTGCGCGAGCTGCTGGCGCTGGGCGAATCCAGCGTGATCGAACTCGATCGCCAGGCCAACGAGCTTCTCGACGTATTCGTCAACGGCACGCTGATCGGGCGTGGCGAGGTCGTGACAGTCGGCGATCGCTTCGGCGTGCGCATGACCGAGCTGGTCTCGCCCGAGAAGCGGGCCTGATCCGTCATGATGTGGACCTATGTTCTGAAGCTGGTCGTGCTGCTGCCTTTGGTCTGCGGCCTGATGGTCGGGTGCCTGTGGGCGTGGCGCAAGCTTGAATCCCGCCTGCCGGGCCAGCCCGCCAACCGCATGATGAAGGTGCAGGAGACGATGATGATCTCGCCCGGCCTGCGCATGGCGGTGCTGGAATTCGAGGGGCGCAAGCTGCTCGTCGCGGTCGGCCGTGGCGGCGTCACCCTGATCGACAAGATCGAACCGAAATGAAGACCTCCGTCACCCGTCACGGCCATGGCCCGGCGCTGATCAAGGTGCCTCGTTCCGCCGTTCCCGCCGCCGGCGGCTTCGGCTGGATCGGCAAGGTCGTGCTGATCGCGCTCGGCATCGTGTTCGCGCTGATCGTCGCGCATCCGGCGTTCGCGCAGGCCGCGCCCGCCGTTCCGGCGGCGCCGGGCGTAGGCGACGGCATAGACCGCGCGATCAAGGATCTGGGCGCGAACAGCACCGGCTCGGGTGGCCAGGCGCCGCTCGCGCTGTCGCTGCAAGTGCTCATCATCATGGGCCTGCTCAGCATCCTGCCGGGCATCCTGCTTATGATGACCAGCTTCACGCGGATCATCATCGTGCTCGCGATCCTGCGCCAGGCGATGGGCCTGCAGCAGACGCCGCCGAACCAGGTGCTGATCGGCCTGTCGCTGTTCCTGTCGTTCTTCATCATGTCGCCGGTGATCAGCCAGATCAACACGACCGCGATACAGCCCTATTCGCAGGGGCGGATCGCCGCGACCGACATGATCAAGACGGCGGGCGTGCCGCTGCACGATTTCATGGTCAAGCAGACTCGGGTGAAGGACATCTCGATGTTCTCGCAGATCGCCAAATCGCCCAAGTTCGCCAGCCCCGCCGACATTCCCTTCGCCGTCCTGCTGCCGTCGTTCGTGACCAGCGAGCTGAAGACCGCGTTCCAGATCGGTTTCCTGATCTTCCTGCCGTTCATCGTCATCGATCTGGTGGTGGCGACGGTGCTGATGTCGCTCGGCATGATGATGCTGTCGCCGACGATCATATCGCTGCCGTTCAAGCTGTTGCTGTTCGTGCTGGTCGACGGCTGGGCGCTGACGATGGGTTCGCTCGCCAACAGTTTCGTGAGTTAGGCGGCGATGACATCTTCTTTCCGCCCGACCTTCATCCCCCATCCGTTCGGGCCGAGCCTGTCGAAGCCTATGCGCGTACCCTTCGACAGGCTCGGGGCGAACGGCGGTTGTATGACGACCCCGAACGCGGGCCGCCGCTGATGGACGCGCAATATTTCCTGACCGTCGCCAACGAGACGATGTGGGTGCTGGCGCTGGCCGCCGCGCCGATCCTGATCCCCGCGCTGTTCGCGGGCCTGATCCTGGGCATGATCCAGGCGGCGACCTCGATCAACGAACAGACTCTGTCGTTCGTGCCGAAGCTGATCGTCGTGGCGATCTCGATCCTGGTGTTCGGCAGCCTGATCCTCGGGCTGCTGAGCGATTTCACGATCGGCATTTTCGAGCGGATTCCGGAATTGGTGCGGTGATCATATCCCCCTCTCCCAACGGGAGAGGGAGGGGCCCGCTCGGCACAGCCGAGCGGGAGGGTGAGGGTGACGCATTTCACTCACCCTCACCCTCCCGCGCTTCGCGCTCCTTCCCTCTCCCGAGGGGAGAGGGAGTTTGAACACGCTCGGCTTCGGCCTGTCGATCGAGCCGCAATTGTGGGCGCTGATCTTCGTCATGGTGCGGATCGGCGCGGCGTTCGTCGCCGCGCCCGTGTTCGGCGCGGTGTCGGTGCCGGTGATGGTGCGCGTGACCCTGTCGGGCGCGATCGGCGTGCTGGTGCTGGGCACGCACAGCATCGTGCCGCCGGCGCAGGTGTTCGGCTTCTCGACGTTCCTCGCGGTCGCGTCCGAGGCGCTGGTCGGGCTGACGATGGGCTTCATCCTGCAGATCGCGTTCGCCGCGCCGATGCTGGCGAGCGAAGTGATCAGCATCTCGATGGGCATCGGCTTCGCCAACGCGATCGATCCGCAGAACGGGCGGTCGTCGCCGGCGCTCGGCCAGTTCTTTTCGATCATGCTGACGCTGCTGTTCCTGTCCGTGAACGGCCACCTCGTCTTGGTCGAGATGGTGGTGAAGAGCTATGACGTGCTGCCGGTGGGCGCCGCCTGGCTGACCGCGGCGCAGCTGAAGAACATCGCGTTCTTCGGGGGGTATACGTTCACCGCCGGGCTGCTGCTCGCATTGCCGGTCGGGTTCCTGCTGCTGTGCCTCAACCTCGTGGTCGGCATGCTGTCGCGCTCGGCACCGGCGCTCAACCTGTTCGCGGTCGGCCTGCCGGCGAGCCTCGCGGTCGGCGTGATCGCGCTGGCCATGGCGTTCCCGGTGATGGGCGATTTCATGCTGGTCATCGTCCGCGAAGGTCTCGCCGCCGTACAGACTCTGGTCTTCTGATGTCCGAGGAGTTCGGCGAAAAGACAGAAGCACCTACGCCCAAGCGCAAACGCGACGCGGCGGAGCAGGGCGACGTCCTGCGCTCCAAGGAATTCGCGACCGCGCTGGTTGTCATGGCGGGCTGCGGCTGGCTGGCGCTGTTCGGGCCGTCGCTGGTCGGCGGGTGCAAGGCGGTGATGACGGCGAGCTTCCAGTTCGGGCGCGGCGATGTCGAGGATTTCGAACCGTTCCGCCCGCTGATGCAATCCGGCTGGAAGCTGGCACCGTCGATGATCTCGCTGTTCGTCATCACGCTGGCCGCCGCGGTGCTCAGCCAGGCGGGGCTCGGGTCACTCGGATTCAACGGCAAATTGCTCGCGCCCAAGGCGGCGCGGATCAACCCGGCGTCGGGGCTGAAGCGCATCTTCGGCACGCAGGGCTGGATCGAGCTGGGCAAATCCCTGCTCAAGGTGATCCTGCTCGGATCGATCGGCACGTACATGCTGATCTCCGCATCGCACATGACGATCGGGCTCGTCTCCTCCGACGTCGAAAGCGCGACAGGGGCGCTGGGCAGCACGTTGATGGGCATCCTGTTCGCGATGGCGACCGGGCTGCTGATCATCGCCGGTATCGACGTGCCGGTGCAGCTGGTCCGGCTGCTCGCCAAATTGCGCATGACCAAGCAGGCGATCCGCGACGAACACAAGGAAAGCGAAGGCTCGCCCGAGGCCAAGCATGCGATCCGCCAGCGCCAGCACCAGGTGCTGAAACGCGGCATGCGCAAGGCGGTGGCCGAGGCGCATGTGATCCTGACCAACCCGACGCATTTCGCGGTCGCCTTGCGCTACGATCGCGGGCGCGATCAGGTGCCGGTGGTGGTGGCCAAGGGGCGCGGCGTGCTGGCGCTGGCGATCCGCGAGATCGGCGCCGAGAATCAGGTGCCGGTGCTGGAATATCCGGCGATCGCGCGCGCCGTCTATTACACCAGCAAGGAGGGCCAGGAGGTCCGCGACGACCTGTACATCGCGATCGCGACGATCCTGGCGTTCGTGTTCGGCATCAATGTCCAGGCCGGCGGGACGGCCCCGGTCGTGGAGGTGCCGGGAAGCGCGAAATTCGACGAGAACGGCGTGAAACATTCCTAAAGAAACGGCGCTTTCGGTCGTTCCTGGAGATGAGTTACCCGGGGACCGAGCATGACGACCACCTCTTCGATCACCACCGCGCTCGGCGCCGGATCCGGGGTGGACATCAACGCGCTGGTCGCGTCGCTGGTCGATGCGCAGTTCGCCAACAAGACCACGCAGCTGACCAACCAGAGCGCGACGATCACCAAGCAGATCTCCGCCGTCTCGACGCTGAAGAGCGGGATCACAAGTTTCGCGAGCGCGCTGAACAGTTTGGTCAAGGGCGGATCGCTCGCCACCGCGCCGACGAGCTCCAATTCCAGCATCCTGAACGTCAGTGCGCTGTCCGGTGCCAAGCTGTCCGGCCTGTCCGCCAGCGTCGAGGTGCGCCAGCTCGCCGCCGCGCAGGTCGCGACGAGCACGCCCCGCGCCGACCCGATCGCCTCGGTCGGCAAGGGCAGCTTCACGTTGACCTTCGGTACGGCGACCGTCGGCGATGGCGCGATGACCGGCTTCACCGCCGGATCGGGCACGCCGGTCACCATTCCGATCACCACCGGCAATTCCGGCCTGAACGGGATCGCGCGCGCGATCAACGCGGCCGGTGCCGGGGTGACCGCCACGGTGCTGACCGATTCGGCCGGCTCCCGCCTCAGCATCAAGGGCGCGACCGGCGAGGCGCAGGCGTTCACGCTGACCGCGACCGAGGATCCCGCCGCGCCCGGTCTCGCGGCGCTCAACATCGGGCCGGATGCCACCGCGACGACGATCGGATCGGCCGCCAGGGACGCGATCGTCGCGGTCGACGGCACGGCGCTGAAGCGCTCCACCAACAGCGTCAGCGACCTGATCACCGGCGTGAAGCTGGATCTCGTCTCCGCCTCGGTCGGCACGACGGTGACGATCGGCACCTCCGCCCCGACCTCCGCGCTGAGCCAGGCGGTGAACGACTTCGTCGAGACGTTCAATCAACTGAACACCGCGATCAAGGAGCAGACCGATCCGGCGACCGGCGCGCTGCGCAGCGATGCGGCGGCGACCGGGCTGCAGCGCCAGATGCGCCAGTTGACGCTGACCAAATTGACCACGGGCGCTGCCGCCGGCGCGCCCACCACGCTGGCCGAGATCGGGGTGAAGACCAACCGCGACGGATCGCTGTCGGTCGATTCGAACCTGCTCTCCACCATGCTCACCAAATATCCCCAGGCGGTCGAGGCGATGTTCGCCGACGGCAAGGGGGCGTCGGGCAACGGCCTGTCGGGCGCGCTGACCTCGATCTCAGACGCGGCGGTGAGCATCAAGACCGGTCTGGGCGCGAGCGCGACCCGCTACAGCAAGGCGCAGTCCGACCTGGCGAGCGACCAGTCCGACCTGAGCGATGCCGAGACGAAGGCGACCACCCGGCTGACCGCGCAATTCGCCGCGATGGACGCACGCGTGGCCGCCTACAAATCGACCCAGGCCTTCCTGACCCAGCAGATCGACGCCTGGAACAGCAAGGCATGATGTACGCGACGGCCCTCGGGCGCGATCCCGAAACGACTTATCGACAGATCGACATCGCCGGGCGCACCGCCGAGGCGGACGGGCCGGCTTTGGTGCAGGTGCTGTACACCGAGCTGGTCCGCGCGCTGCGCGTCGCCGCATGGGCGACGGAAAATCGCCAGTTCGCCATGAAGAGCGAGAAGATCACGCGCGCGACCGCGATCCTGTTCGCGCTGGAGACGGGGCTGGATTTCGAGGCCGGCGGCGAGGTTTCGGGCACGCTCGCGCGTCTCTATGGCGGCGTGCGGCGACAGATCGTCGAGGCGAGCATCGGCCACGATCCCACGCCGTTTCGCGAAGTGGCCGCAAGCCTCGAGGAGATCGCCGCCGCCTGGGCGACGATGCGCGCCGCGTGAGGCAGGACAACGGGGCATCTCATCCTGCACGCTCCGTCACCCCGGACTTGTGCCGGGGTCCACCGAGCGGCTTTTGTAGCGAACCGTGATGTGATCGCAGAGTTACCGGCGCGGTGGACCCCGGAACAGGTCCGGGGTAACGAAAGGTTGGGTTCCTTCCCATCGCGTCGCCCACTCCATGTCCGTAAGCGCGCTCTTGATCAGACTCTGGACATGGTTGCCGTGACGTTAACCAAATCGTGACCTGATTGGTCCTAGACCGAACCGATCCTATCGGGAGTGGCAGGCATCATGGAGCTTTTCGGGAACACCGACAAACGCGCACGTACCGTGCTGGCGGTCGACGGCAATCGCACCAATCTGGGCGTGATCGGCCGCAGGCTCGGCCATCTCGGCTATCTCACCGCCCTCAGCGACAACGGCCCGGAAGCGCTCGGGCTGATCGCCGGACGCGGCTTCGATGTCGTGTTGCTCGACATGGCGCTGCCCGGGATGCCGGGCGTGCGCGTACTGCAGGAGATTCGCGGATCGCTGGACACCGCCGACCTGCCGGTGATCATGCTGACCGCGCGGAGCGACCCGGCCGCCGCGGTCCAGGCGCTGGCCGCCGGGGCCGACGATCATGTCGCCAAGCCGTTCGATTTCGACGTGCTGGGCGCGCGGATCGAGCGCGTATTGTCTCGCGGGCGGCGCATCGCCGAACTGAAGCGCGCCAACCAGGCGCTCGATGCGCGCATCGCCACGCGCGCGATGGAATTGGGCGAGGCCAAGGCGGAACTCGCGGAAACGCGCGCCGACCGGCAACGGCTGATCGCCTCGATCCAGGCGCTGAACGACCAGATGGAGCGGCTGGGTTCGGGCGGCTGAGGGTCGATCGCTTGTTTTCTTGCTGACCGCTTCGCCGGCGCAGACCGGGGTCCAGCCGGGAGACAGGAATGATCTGGCGTTGCGCGTCGTAACGTCCATCTTCGCGACTGGACCCCGGCCTGCGCCGGGGAAGCGCCTTATGTCGCGCGAAAGAATTCTACGCGAAGCCCAGGTCGATCGACAGGCCCGCGCCGGTATCGGCCGGCGCCGCGTCGCACACGATCCGCACCGCATCGGCGCGCGCGCGATCCAGGACCGCACCGGGAGCATTTGCGCGATGATAGATCCGGTCGGCCTGCCCGAGCAGCCGCGCCTGACGTAGGGTGAGATCGTCGGGATCGGCCGTCGTCAATCTGATCTCGACCAGTAAATCGGCATTCTCGCTTCGGGCGTTCAGCCATGTCGAAACAGATGCCGCCTCGCTCAGCGGATCGAGCGCACCGCCCGCGCGCATCGCAGCGCCGAGCGCGCGGCGGCGATCGGTGGCGTTCGGGTAACGCTCGCGGATCGCGGCGCGGGCCTCGAACAACCCTTGCGCGAGACCGCCCAGCGCGGCGGGCAAAAGCGTTTCCAGCCGCTGCCTGAGCGCGGCGGCCAGACCGGCGGATGCGCCGCCGGTACCGATCGCGACCAGGACCGGATCGCGATCGACGATCGCCGGCAGGGTGAAATCGCACAGGTCGGGCCGGTCCACCGCGTTGACCAGCACGCCCCGCTCCTTCAGCCGCGCGATCGCCTCGAGCGCCTGTATCTCGTCGTCGATCGCGACGATCGCGAGTTGTGCGTCCGCGCCCTCGTCGCCGATCACCGCGCCGGCGCGTTCCAGCAGGCGGCGCTTGGCATCCGCCGGCTCGCCCTCGCCCAGCAGGATCACCCCGCGCCCCGCCAGCCTCACGAACAGCGGCAGGCTGTGCAGGGTCAATTGGGCAGCCTCACGCCTTCAGCCACTCCGGCAGGCGCTCGGCGGCAAGGGTCATTTCCGGCTCGATCCGGTCGGCGACCACCGCGAACCGTTCGCCATCGACCAGCACTTCCGGCACCATCGCGCGGCTGTTGTACATGCTCGCCATCGTCGCGCCGTACGCTCCGGCCGAGCGGAACACGGCGAGATCGCCCGACGACACCAGATCGATATCGCGGCCCATCGCGAAGGTGTCGCCGGATTCGCAGACCGGGCCGGCGATGTTCGCCGTCAGCCGCCCACCACCGGGCGTCACCGCCTCGAAATCGTGCCACGCATCGTACATCGCCGGCCGGGTGAGATCGTTCATCGCCGCATCGACGATGACGTACGGATTGATCGCGCCGGGCTTCACCCAGATCACTTCGGTGAGCAGCACCCCGGCATTGGCGGTGAGCACCCGGCCGGGTTCGAACATCAGTTCGACGTCCCAATCCTTCGTCACCCGTGCGACCATCGCGCCATAATCGGCGGCGCTCGGCGGGACATCGCCTTCCTTGTAGCGCACGCCGAGCCCCCCGCCGAGATCGACGCGGCTGATGAAATGGCCGAACTTGCGCAATTCGGCGATCAGCTCGCCGATCCGTTCATAGGCCGCTTCCAGCGGTGCCAGATCGAGCAGCTGGCTGCCGATATGGATCGCGATGCCGCGCAGCGACAGGCCGTCCAGCTCGGCCAGCCGGCCATACATCTCGACCGCCTGATCGATCGACACGCCGAACTTGTTCTCCTTGCGCCCGGTGGAGATCTTGGCGTGCGTGCCGGCATCGACGTCCGGATTGACGCGCAACGTGGCCGGCGCGCGCAGGCCGCGCGCATGCGCCATCGCGGCGAGGACTTCGCCTTCCTCCTCCAGCTCCAGGTTGAACTGGCCGATCCCGGCATCGAGCGCGGCGGAGAGTTCCGCGCGCGTCTTGCCCACGCCAGAAAAGACGATGTCGGCGGCGGGCATGCCCGCGGCCAAGGCGCGGCGCATCTCGCCGCCCGACACCACGTCGGCGCCATAGCCTTCCTGCGCCAGCACGCGCAGCACGGCGAGGTTGGGATTGGCCTTGATCGCGAAGGCCAGGTGGATGCGGCCAGCCGGCTTCAATCCGTCGCGAAACATCCGCGCGTGGCGGCGCAGCATATCGGTGGAATAGACGTACACCGGCGTGCCGACGGCATGGGCGATGGTCGGCAGATCGACCTGCTCGCAATGCAGCGTGCCGTTCAGGTTCTGAAACTGGTCCATCACCGCCCCGGCGGCAGATCGAATTCGTCGCTGCGGCGTTCCTGCGACTGGGTCAGCAGTTCGTCGCTGCGCTGCGGCCGTGCCTGGCTGCTCGGCGTAAGCAGCTGGTTCGGCGTCGGCGTGGCGGTGGCACCGTACGGGGCGACGGGCAGCTTGTCGCCCTTGGCCGGCGACAGGCCGGTCGAGGCACCGCACGCGGCGAGCGCGAGCGGCGCGGCCGCGGCAAGGAAGGGCAGAACTTTCATCGTCACGCTCCGTTTCGCGCGGCCGCGATCGCCGCACGCACCCGCGCCGGCGCGGTGCCGCCGAAACTGGTCCGGCTGGCGACCGACGCATCGACGCTGAGCACGCCATAGACACGTTCGTCGATTCGCGCATCGATTGCTTGCAGGTCGGCGAGCGGCACCCGGTCGAGCGCGACGCCCAGATCCTCGGCGCGCTTCACCGCGCTGCCGGTGATGTGATGGGCTTCGCGGAAGGGGATGTCGGCGACGCGGACCAACCAGTCGGCGAGGTCGGTCGCGGTGGAGAAGCCAGCCTCCGCCGCCTGCCGCATGCGCACGGTGCGGAAGGTCGCGCTTTCGACCATGCCGGTCATCGCCGCGATCGACAGGCCGAGCAGATCGTGCGCCTCGAACACCGGCGGCTTATCGTCCTGCATGTCCTTCGAATAGGCGAGCGGCAGGCCCTTCATCGTCACCATCAGCCCGGTCATGCAGCCGAGAATGCGCCCCGAATGCCCGCGCACCAGCTCGGCCGCGTCGGGATTGCGCTTCTGAGGCATGATCGAGCTGCCGGTCGACCATTGGTCGCTCAGCGACACAAAACCGAACGGCTGCGACGCCCAGAGGATGAATTCCTCGGCCAGCCGGCTGAGATGCAGCGCGCATTGCACGGCGGCGGTGAGATATTCGATCGCGAAATCGCGGTCGCTGACGCCGTCGAGCGAGTTGCGCGTCGGACCGTCGAAGCCGAGTGTGCGCGCCGTGGCCTCGCGATCGATCGGGAAGCCGGTGCCGGCGAGCGCGGCCGAGCCGAGCGGGCAGAGATTGGCGCGCGCGCGCGCGTCGTGGAAGCGGCTCCGGTCGCGCGCAATCATCTCGTAATAGGCCA
Source organism: Sphingomonas sp. Leaf357 (assembly GCF_001423845.1). Classification (NCBI taxonomy): domain Bacteria; kingdom Pseudomonadati; phylum Pseudomonadota; class Alphaproteobacteria; order Sphingomonadales; family Sphingomonadaceae; genus Sphingomonas; species Sphingomonas sp. Leaf357. The sequence continues at coordinate 671,554 of NZ_LMPM01000001.1, forward strand.
TCAGGTGATGGCCCAAGGTCACCGGCTGCGCGCTCTGCAGATGCGTGAAGCCGGGCATCACGCTGTCGGCATGCTCGTCCGCGCGGACGAGCAGCGCCTGCTGGAACGCGGCCAAGGCACCGTCGACCTGATCGATCGCGTCGCGCACCCACAGGCGGAAATCGGTCGCGACCTGATCGTTGCGGCTGCGCGCGGTGTGCAGGCGTCCGGCGACCGGGCCGATCAGCGCGCCAAGCTTCGCCTCGGTCTGCATGTGGATGTCTTCGAGCGTCAGATCCTCGGCCACGCCGTTCGCTTCGTAATCGGCCGCGACCTGCGCCAGGCCGGCCGAGATCGCCGCCGCATCCTCGACCGAGACGATGCCGGCCGCGCCCAGCATCTTCACGTGCGCCTGCGATCCGGCGACGTCCTGCCGCCACAGGCGCTTGTCGAACGGGATCGAGGCATTTATCTCGCGCATCACCGCCGCGGGCCCTTCCGCGAACCGGCCGCCCCACATCGCATTGGATGCGTTCATGTCTTTCCGATCGACGATCGTACCGCTCCTGCTGATGCTCGGCTCACTCGCCGCGTGCGATAGGCAAGACTCCGCCAACACTCAAGCCGAGGCCGCCGCCCCGGTGGACAACATCGCCGCCGCGCCGATCGAGAAGCCCGCCACCGGCACGCTTGACCGCAGCCACAGGGGCGAGGCGCCGCCCGCCATCGGCTTCACCGCGCCCGACGGCAAGACGACGACGATCGCCGCGTTCAAGGGCAAGCCGGTGCTGGTCAATCTGTGGGCGACGTGGTGCGCGCCGTGCATCAAGGAAATGCCGACGCTCGACACGGTCGCCGCGCGGATGACGGTGATCGCGGTCAGCCAGGACCTGGAGGGCGCGGCGAAGGTGACGCCCTATCTGGCCAAAGCCGGCCTCAAGAACATCAAGCCCTATCTCGACCCCCAGGTGGCGCTGAGCACGACCTACCAGGCCAGCCTGCCGACCAGCATCCTGTACGATTCGGCCGGCAGGGAAGTGTGGCGCACGACCGGCGGCATGGACTGGGCATCGCAGGCGGCGACCGACCTGCTGGCGGAAGCGAAATAGGGTAGCGCTGTTTTGGCAGATCCCGCCGAGTTTCAGGTGGTTGGGCGTGAGTTCAGGCGCTGCCGGGCGTTCCACGATCGGCGGCGGGGAAGCGGCAACCAGCGGTAGAGCCGGTCGGGCGGCAAGGGCAGGCGATGTTGGAATGAACATGATGCGTCCGGGATGATGGTGGACACGATGCTTCGGCCGTCGCCTCATGGGGAACTCGTATCCCCATTCCCTAAAACGGCTTTTCGTCAGTGTTGGACCGGCACGCGACCCGGTCGGCCAAAGACGTCACCCAAGCACCGGTACGATCCAGCCTGTTCCTATTTCGCGGCGTCAATCGGCGGCGTCACGAGGGAACTGCGTCTCTCACGAAGGTCCACGATCGTGACGACTGGTCCACCGACGCGCCCCGGCACCGGGGTGAAGGTCATCCCAGCCGATCTTTCGGCAATCAGCGCGCGGTAGGCAGCGTCTTCGTTGGGAAACAGGCCACTTTCCTGGCGATACCGATCCGCTTGGCTGAGGATCGCGAAATCGAGCCGACAATCTGCGCGGCGTGCCGGGGGCAAGGTGCCATAGTCGAGATTGGATCGCCCGCCGCGGGCCATCTCGATCACGGCATAATTCGCGCGCCCGTGGATCAGCGCGACCACATCGACACAGCCCGCATTTCCCATCGGGAACAGCACATGCCAGGGCTGCCCGATCAGATCGAAGGCGTTATGTTCGATCAACACCCGGCTGCCGGGCGGAATGTTCTTCAATGCCCAAGCGGATGCCAATTGCCGCGTATCGTTCATGCGCGCGCGGCCGTCCGCCAGGGAACGTGCGCCGAGCGGGACCAGGGCGGCGAGAAGGACTGCCGTCGGCGCCCATCGAACCCAATTTGCCCGAATCTGCCGCGGCCACATCCCACCCAGCCGGATCAAACCCCAAGCTGCGACGATCGCGCCGATCGGCATGAGCGGTAGTGCCCAACGCTCCCAGACAAGCCGTTGTACACAGAACAGGATCACGAAGGCGATGGCGACCGGCATCAGGACGGCCATCGCTTGGCGATGGCGATGGAGTTGGATCGCGCCGAAGGCGACCAAGCACAAGCCCAACAGGCCGAACCCCGCGTGTAACGGACCGTCCAGATACCAGAACAGGTTGTACAAGACGCTCCCGCCATTTGCGCCCAGATGATAGGATTGACCCTCCCCCTGAATATTCTTCATCGCCGTGGCATGGTCGAGCAGAAGATAAGGTGAGACGACGAAGAGTATGATGATCGCGCCCGCGGCCGATCCCGCCAGGCGGAGCAGGGCAGCGCGGGGGGGCAGCGCCCCGGTTCGCACCGCGAAAATGGTCGCCGATCCGATCGCCAGGCTGGCCAGGGCGAATGGCCATTTCGTTGCGATCGCCAACCCTAGCCACAATGCCGCAAATCGATAGTCGCGCCATTTCCCGCCTTCGGCGATTGCTGCACACGACCGCAGGCAAAGCAGCATGAAAGTACAGGCCATCATGTCCGAGCGGATGATTTGCGACCATGTGACGTGCACCGGATTGATCGCCAGCAACGCTGCGGCCGCGATCCCCGCCCGGGGCCCGAAAAACCGGTTCGCCAGCGACCAGGTCAACCAGATCGTGGCCAGGGCAAACAATATCATCGCCACCCGACCGGGAAGAATGATCCAACTGGGATCGGCATAGACCATCGTCCCGAACTGCCGCGCCGATTCGGCACGCCCGGTCACAAGCGCGAACGCGAACACCGCTGCATCGATGACGGCGAGCAAATACATCGTCGTGGTGGCGGGGTGGCCGAACCAGCCGGGATTCAGCGTGTGGCTGCGCAGCATGCGCAGCGCACCCATTTCGAAGATCAATTCGTCCGGGTCGTTCATCGCCGGCAAACCGAAGCGGATCGTGGCGATCCGCAGATAGAATGCGACGCACATTATGGCGAGCAACATCCAGCCCCGCCGGTCCGGTCCGAACGATGGCATTAAAGGCCTTCTACGATCAGGTCTGTGGTGCGCGAAGGGACCGGCAGCGACCGGCCGCCCAGCGTTACGCGATTTGCCGAACCACCGATCGTTGCGGCATCTATGCCGATAGTGTTGATGTGCAGACCCTTGGCGCTCCCGACGAGGGCAATGCCGCTCGCAAAAGCATTTTCTTGCCCGGACAGAGAAATCTTGACCGTCCCGTGGTCGCAATCGCGCAGCATCACGCCGCTCCCGCCAACGCGCGAGTCCGGATTGCCGATCGTCAACTCCAGTCGAAATCCGCTGCATTGGGCAAATGCCCCAGGCCTCGCATGTTCCAGGATCTTGAGGCCACTTACCTGCAGACCGCGACTGGCGATCGCCGCGACACCGATGGCTTGGCCGCGAGCATTCGTGTTCATCGTGCCGGCAAGCTGTCCGCCAGTGACGCTCGCAGCGCCACGCATCTGCCGGAACCGCAAGGCGGCTTCGGCGCCAGGGGCAACCGCGACGTACGGATCGCTGATGTCGATCAAACCCTGGGGTGCCACGTCAAGGACATCGATACCGACCTGACCACATTGATCGATGATGGGCATGTGAATGTGGAGATTGATGTGCCCATGCCGCGCACGGGCTCCGATCGCCGCGCTCTGGCCGTCGATCCGGATACCGGTTGCCACGCCTGCGGTTTCGAAATCAGTCACGAAGGTATCGGCGAAAGCGCCTTCGAGCAAAAGGCCGATAGCATCCGCGACGGCCGGGGTGCCGCCAATCGTGGCATTGCAATTCCGCATGAACAGCGAGGCGTTGCCGCCAGCCAGCCCGATGTCGCGGGATCCATCGAGCAGGAAGCCGTGATAGCGCTGCATGGTCTGTCGACCCGGTAGCGATCGAAAGGCCACGCAATCGTTCAACGTGCTGCGGACGAGCCCGCATATGGCAAAACCAACGCCATGCTCGAATGCGCTTACCTGCTGAAAATCGGCGAATAGCAGAAACTGAGCACGCAGACCGGCCGGTAGCCTGGCACCCGCCACATCGACCGGCAGAGAGCGGTTCAGAGCGATCGACCGTATGGACACGTTCTGACAGAAATCGTTTACCATGGCCGGCGCGGCGGCAGGCCCCGCCCGCATTACATCCGCCGTGCCGCTGGTCACGATGATCCGGGTGCCCTGACGCGGCCCGGTTCCCCGAAAACCGCTCCCCTCGATGCAGCAAAATGGGCGATCCACCACGAAGGTGTCGGAGATGTAGTAATCGGCCGCAAGCAACCGCAGCGCCGGATGAGCGCGCAGACAGGCGCGGAGCGCGGGCAGGCTATCGCTGGCTGCGTCGCCGGGCACTGCACCCCACCATTCGGGATGCGCACAGGCGATCCGGCTGCGATTGAGGTCTACCGTTCCACCTCCAGTGAAGATCGATGCGATGGGAGCGAGCAAGCCCCCAAGCAAGGTCAGCGTTCGACCCGAAGCGATATCGATCGTTGCACCGGGCTGAACCTGTAGGTCGCCCTTGATCGTCATATTGCTCGTGACACGATGGATGCCGGGTTGAAGGATGAGACTTGCTGCCGGGGTGTCGCCCAGGGATGCCGGAACGGCGAGCGCAGGCGCGCCGAGAATGGCCGCCGATGCCGGGAGGAAGGCGCGTCGAGATATGCGGGGGCCCGTCACCCGCTGTGTCGCGAGAGTGCTGCTTCGCTCGTCGCGCTCACGGGTATCGGACGTTGAATGCCCGGCAGCAGCGGCCAGTCACGTCGATAGCGCCAACGATTTTTCCAGCCTTGGGCTCTGATGTCGACCCAGACGTCCCGTACCGTGGTCGCCGACAGAAAAATGGCGATCAGGATCATCAGGCCCGGACGCAAGAACATGCCGAGCCCAATGCTGAACTGGACCTCGACGGAGTGACCGACCAGGAAGCTGTCTCGAATGATCGGGGGAATGTAACCGATCGCGATGTCACCGGGCAGACAGAGAATGTAACAGCATAGGATGGCAAGCGGCCGACCGATGCCACGCCACGGTTCCATGAATACGAACAGGATGACCATCGTCTCGGTATAGCCGCCCGCTTCCGAACTGATGAGCGCCAACACGGTGCCGAAGAAGGCCACGCGATAGGCCGGAACGACCTCGGGCCTCAGCCATGTCGCTATCACCCCCACGATTACCGACACTTGACCGAAGAGCGTGAGCAGCGGCACGACTACCAATCCGATCTCCACCGTACGCGATCCGATCACGGCCGTCGTCGGGAAGGTCTCGCCCTGCAACAGGGAAATCAGCGGCTGATAGGTAACAGAGTACCAGATATCGAGCACCTGCGACGCGATGAAACCGCTGGAATAATCGGTGATGTTGGTCACGATCTCCCGCGGCGTGCCTGCGCCCAATATACCATAGCTCAACAAGTATATGATGACGGTCGACAGCAATGCACCTTCCACCCACAACCATCGACGTTTGAGCGCTTGGGCAGCAATCGCAGCGATAAGATAGACTTTGAAATTTACCGCGGCCCCGGCGAACATCCAGCGCAGTCGCGTGGACCGCAGCAACGGGCCATAGGCGAGAAGCATCGCCGTGAAACAGAGCAGCAGGATGTTGCCACGCTCCAGAGCGAACATCATCGGCATGCCGGTGGCCAACGCGAACGAACGCGGCAGCGCGGTGCGCCGATCGATCTTGAGATACGACATCGCGATCAACACGATGTTGAGGACGAAGATGGCATGCAGTGCCACCAGGCCGACCCAGTCACAATCCCGTGCCGGAAGCCCCTCGGCGCCGACATAGCAGCCTGCTTTTCCCAGCAGTCGGATCACCACGAAGGACAAAGGAGGATAAATCGTGCGCCAACTGTCGTAGGCGCCTTTGTCATGTGCCCAATATGCGGTGTTGAACCAGTCCATAAAGCTGTCGCTGGGTTCATAGAAAAACGGCTGCGGCAATTGGCCGTATGCGTACAGCCACCAGAGCGCACGGACCAACAGGGCCGCTACGGCAAGCCCCATGACATGCTCGAGCCAGTGTCCACGTCGCGATTGCGCGGCCCCGCTTGTCACGCCGCCTTGCCCATAAAGACGAGATGCTTCAGCGCGAAATAATTGACGATCGACACGATACCGGCCGCCAATAGCCCGGCCAGGTATGGCGACACGATAAATTGTGCAATTGCTGCAAGTGTAGCCAAGCCGACGAGATAATTTACGGCATAGGACAGCAAGAAACGCAATTTCGCCGGATCGGCATCGCGAAAGACATGCCGGCTATACGTCAGATAGTTGAACGCCACGCCGAGCGTGTGCGCAACAAGTTGCGCGGCATACATATTGAGACCCAGCCACACCAACAGCGCATACATGCCCAGACCGAAAGCGGTGTTGGCAATGCCCGCCTGGTAATAGCGCCACAATTCGATCAGTCGCTCGCGGGACATCCGCACGCTAATAATCCGTCGGGAAATTGACCCGCTCGTGTTCCAACACAAGTGGCGTGCCACGCGTACGTTCCGAGATTATTCGGATATTATCACCGAGAAGTCCAAGAAATCCGAACAAAAGCGCAAGTTCGGCCTGAATCACCGCAGCGATAAGCCAGCCGGCAATCGGTCGATCAAAAAAGAAAGCGAGCATTCCGCCGAACAGCATCACCAGCGTCATCGCGGCGCCGAACGCTCCGATATAGATCGGAATGCGCAGCAGTTTCTTGGAAGATCCCGCCAAAGTCGACATAGCGAAATCAAAGAGCGCGGTGAAATTGTTCTTCGATTTGCCCCCGGCGCGAAGCGGGCGATGAAAGGGGATCGTTTCGAGTTTGTATCCGGTCTCGACCAGCATGCCTCGGAAAAACGGCTCCGGTTCCGACAGCGCCCGGGTCGCGCGCACTACGCGGGAATCATAAAGTCCGAACCCGGTCGCCCCTGGAACGATCGGATAATCCCCAAAATTACGCGCCAGCCGGTACGATAGCGCCCGCATCGCGCGCAGAACGACGCCGTTGCTCTCCTCCTGACGAACGGCAAGCACGATGTCGGCACCAGCGCGCCACCGTGCAATAAACTGCGGCAACAGCGTAGGCGGGTCCTGAAAATCCGCGCACATGCCGATCACGGCTCGACCGCGCGCCTGATATATCCCGTGGGTCGGAGATCGCATCTGGCCGAAGTTGCGCGTGTTCACGATCAAACGCACGCGGTGATTTTCCGCACAGATCGCGCGAATGATTTCGACCGTGCGATCTGAGGAATGATTATCGATGAAAATGATGTCGTAATCGACTCCGAGTGGCTCGATCGCGGCAATCACCGCGGCGCAGATCGCCGCGGCATTTTCTTCTTCGTTGTAACACGGAATGACGACTGACACGTCGGGGCGTTGAAGACCGTTCATCGCCCCTCCCATACCTCCAGAGGCGGGCGGATGGAGTAGAATTCAATGGCCAGGCCGAGAAGCAGAATGACGATGCCGATCGCCAACGGCAGCGTATTGAACTGACGCGCCGTATCCACAAACGGCGGTTCAAGAATTCGGATATTGGCGCTGGACGTCAGGTCCTCGACCGAAGTGCCCTGAAGGTAACGCTTGTAGTTGTCGTACAGGCTCTGTGCGACATCCAGTTCACGGCGCAGCTTATCAACCTGGGTCGATTGGCGGACCACTCCGCCGACCGAACTGGTCTTGGACGGCGACGTCGAACGGGCCTCGGCCAGTTGGGATTGCAACGACCCGATCTCGGCGCGAACCTGTCGCACGCGAATATTATCGTCGGTTGCGAACTGACGCATGGCGCTCAGCTGAACCTCCTTCGAACGGATGATCGCCTCCAATTCAGGAATGCGATCGCCGGCGGCATAGATTGCGGCTTGCGGGCTACTGTACCGGGTCTGCAGACGGAAGCTGTCATAGGCGACCTGTGCCCGGGACAGCCGTTCGCTCGCATTATCTACCAGTTGGACGAGGATATCACGTTTCTGGATGGTTTGGCTGCGGGCCACGATCGCCAGCTGTTCACGCACGGCCTGCCCGTAAGCGGCAACGATGCGCCGCCCGAACTCGGGATCGCGTTGTTCGGTTTCGAACTGGATGATGCCGCCGCGCAACGCGCGTATGTCAACTTCGCGATCGAGCCAGCGATGGGTCTCGACCATCGACTTTTGTAGCGTCTTTTCCAAATCCAGCTGCTTGACCACGAGCGAACGGACATATTCGCTGCGCGCCACCTTTAAACTGACTTCGACCGCTGCCTGATTTCCGAAGACGTTGCCCACCGCGCCCAATTGGCCCAGCGTGCTGCTAAGACCCAGGCTGGCCGGATCGGTCGGCGTCAGGCTAACCGCCGCACGATATTCCTGAGGGAATAGGGTAAGGATACCGCAGATCAGAACAGCGATCGCAAGCAGCAATCGCCGCATCCAGCTGTGGCGGACGATCGGCAGTCGCGCGACCGTGCCGATGATGGAACGTGGTGGCCTCGTCATTGGACCGCCGCGAGCGCTGCGGCGGCGAAGCCGAACTGGAAGACAATCTGCGAGATGTCACGGATCTTCGCAAGCAGCGACGACGATTGCGTACGTACGGGCACGAAGATCGCATCGCCTGGCAGAACACGGGCGCTGAGCGCGCCACGGCGCTTCGTTAAAACCGACCCGTTTGCGCGCACCACGAAGATCGCGCCACGATCGCCGCCGCGGATCGGCCCGCCGGCTTGTTCAAGATAATCCTTCACTTTGCGAGGCTTGTCCGCGTCCAACAAGAATGACGCTGGACGATAGACGGCACCGAACACGCCGACCGTCGCCACGCGCGGCGGGATCACGATCCGATCATTGTTTTCCAGCAGCAAGGTGCCCGGCAAAGCCTGGTCCGCCGGTGCGAGATCGATCACCAGCCGACCATCCGGCTCCTTGCGACGAAGCTGATCGAGGAACGCTCGCGCAGCGGTCAATTGGGATTGGCGTTCGCCTGCGTCGATCAAGCGGTCGCCGTTGAGCGGCGCCGCTGCAAGCGACAATTCCATCTGGTCCACAGCCTCGAGGAAGCTCCGGCGCTGCTGCGCACGAACCGATTCCCGCGAGAAGCGCGTGCCGTAAACATAAGCGCGGGGCGTCAGTCCTCCGGCCATCTGAACGACTTGTTCCAACGGAGTATTGGGCGGTACGTAATAATTGCCGGGCTTGTTCACTTCCCCTTCCACGCGAACGATCGCCTGTTGTCTTTCCAACGGTCGCGCAAGCGTTCCCTGCGGCAGGATCTGCAGGATATCGCCGCCTTGCGCCGTCTCACCTGCTGCAGCCATGCGATCGATCTGTCGGCTGCCGACCGTATCCTGGTCGCTCAATCGATAGAGAATGACACGCGACGGATCGGCGACGTTGGTTGGGCCGCCGGCATTCGCAAGCATGTCTGACAGGGTTTCGCCCTGCTTGGTTTCGTAGATCGCTTCCTCGTTGACGCTGCCGATCACCGCAACCTGCTTGCCGAGAGCCGGGATGAATAGAACGTCCTCGTTTTCCAACAATGGGTCGTGCGAGCGATTGCCCCGACGCAGCAGGTCATACAGGTCGAAATCAGCTACTTCACGACCGTTGCGATACAGCTTGACCGACCGAAAGCTGCCGCCTGCCGAAGGGCCGCCGGCTTGCAGGACGGCATTGACCAGCGTCGACAGGCTGTTCACCGAATAGGCGCCCGGATGATTGGCGAAGCCGGTCACGTAAACCCGAACGCCCCGCAAGCTCTTGATCGAGACTGAAACCTCATAGCCGCGATATTTGCGGCCGACAGCGGATGCGATGCGATCCCGGACGTCGCGATAACGCACGCCCACCAGTGGGACCGTGCCCACATTGGGCAAAAAGATGTTACCGTCGCGATCAATTTGCGTGTCGACGCTGCCTTCGACCGATCCGGTCAACGCGATTGAAACAGTATCGCCGATGTTGAGCGCATAATCCGGCGGGATCGTAGACGTGGCGGGCATGGCAAAGTCGCGCCCGCCGGGGAGGAGGAGGTCGGCACCGAAGCGCTTGAGGTCGCGCCCCGTGACCTGCTTCGCCCAAGTCTCGAACTCACCGGGCTTTGCCGGCTGACGCAATCTCAGGCTTTCGAGATCCAGCAGCCCATTATCGCCGACGCGAGGGCCGTTGGTAGACGTATTCGTGTTGGTAGTGTCTTGGGTGTTGTTGGACGACCGATCCACGGAGATCGGCTCATAGATCGTCGATTGATTGTTGTTGGTGGCACTCTGGTTCTGATTCTGATTCTGCCCCTGATTGTTACCATTCTGAGACTGGTTCTGGCCCATATTGTTCGGGTCGAGGGGCGATCCGGTCGGTATGTTGCCGGAGCTGATCGTTTGCGCCGCAACCGGAACTGCGACCACAACCATCGCAAGCGCAGATGCGGTGGTGACGAAATGAACAACACGTCGCGCTAGCGAGCCGTTGGACTCTGCGTCGGAAACGGTCGGGGCGGTCAAAGTCATGAGATTGGTATGTCCCTTGGCGTTTCTGTAGCGCATGGTTTCGCCGTTCTATAGCTTGGTCAGCACGCGGAGCCAGCGTTTAGCGTATCTGAGGGGTTAGCTTCGTCCCATCGATGAAAGGGGCCGTTTCGAGCACCTGTCGATCAAGGGGGACGGATTGTATGCCATGGTCGCCCAGCAACCTGTCATACGCTGCGCCGTCGCCGACATAGCGATCCGGCACCGGGTCCGTTAATGCCGCACGCTTTACCGGCCCGCCGCCCAGCGAATCGGCGACGATGCAAGCGACGTCGTACAACTCCAAGGGCTGGCCGCCGCTGTCGAAGCGAACGATGCCGTCGCGTTTTTCCCCCAAAAGCGCGAATACGAGCGACAAGAGTTCGCGAATCGCCACATAACCGCGGATGACTTCGCGCGGGGCATTCACGGCGATCGGCCTGTCGGCGCGTGCATCCCGGATGAAGTTCGCGATCGCGTAAGAGTCGTGCTTGTTGATATATGGTCCGGTGATGTTGAAGATTCGCCCGATCACAGCGCGTCGTCCGTGTCGTTCGGCCCAAGCCGCAAACCGCGATTCTTCGTCGCGCTTCATTGCACCATAAAGCCGCATCGCCGGGCTCGCTGTCAAATCCTCGGCCTTGGTGGCGGCACCGGAAGAGGCGACAAACGCGGCTTCGACATCGATCCGGTCGAGGGCGGTCAAGACGGTATCGCCAATGGCCAGATTGGATTGGCGATAGGCCTCTTCGGTCATCGCTTCGGCGCGGTCCTTGGTCTGAAATGCGAAGTGCAATACCCAGACGCGGGCGGCCTCCAGTTTGCCCAGATCCTTCAGCTCGCGCTGTGCGACACGGCGCCCGTCGCCAAGCTCGATCGTTCGGGGCTTCGAGCCGTAGCAACTCACGCGAGCGTCGAACGCATCTCCCAAGGTCCGCATCAGCAGGTCGAGCGTAGCGCGTCCGATCCATCCGCTGGCACCAGTGATAGCTATGTGGCGATCGTTGTGTATCAACGCCTCTGCAACCGCGGGTTCAAGCATGGACGCGCTGCGCAACGATCAGGTCGGTCAGGGCCTGGAAACAATCGAACGTCGTGCACGCTTCCGGCACCCAATCCCGAGCCGCATAGCCGTACGACAGGAAATGGAAGGGAATGGCTTCAGCCCGGGCAACCTCATGGTCGAGTTCGCTGTCTCCGACGAATACGCATTCCTGAGCCGAGGCTCCGAGCTTGTCGAGAACTGCTTTCAGTAGGTCGGGTGCCGGTTTGGGCCGCAGACCGGTTTGGGTGCCGACGATGACCGCGAAATGATCCGCCAGACCGGTATCTTCAAGAACTTTTTCACACAATATCTGGGGCTTGTTCGAGCAGATCGAAAGAACGAAGCCCGCATCCCGCATCCGCTGCAGCCCGTCCGCGACGCCTGGAAACACGGTTTCTATCGGCGTGTGACGGATCTGATATCGCGCGCGAAAATCGGCCAGATCCGCGACAGGGTCGCCGCACGCTGGCCCAAGCAATCCGGCCACCATGTCCAAACCGCCGCGGCTCATATAAACACGCGCGGCGATCGGATCGATGGCATGGTCGCTGCGGCGTTCGACCAGAATTTCCGAAAGGATGTCGACGCAGACAGCACAGCTGTCGATGAGTGTGCCGTCCAGATCGAATATCACATGGCGGATCAACTCGCGACGGGGCATGGAGCCATCGCCTCGGCAAGTTCTTCACGCGAGAGAAACGGCGAGAGATCTTCGAGCGTCGGCGACACCATCGTGCCGTCGTCCAATTTGCGCGAGCTGAGCTTGGGCGCGAATTCCTGACGCTTGTCGATCATGACTTCGCACAATTGCGGGCCATCCGAATCCAACGTCGCGCGGATCGCAGCCGACAACTCTGCGTGCGTGCCGACCCGCGAAGCATTCAACCCGAAACCGCCGGCAAGCCGTGTGAAATCGGGAAATGTCAGCCCACTGTCTGGTCCGCAGCCGACGATATTGTCAGGGAAGTGGTTTTGTTGCGACTGTCGGATCGAGTGATAGCCGTCATTATTCAGCACAAAGATCTTCACGGGCAAATTGCCCCCAACGATGGTCTGCAACTCCTGCAAATTCATCATGATGCTCCCATCGCCGGCGAGGCAGATGATACGCCGTCCGCCCCCGGCATGATAGGCACCGATCGCGGCCGGCAGATCATAACCCATCGAGGCGCAGCCCGAATTCGTGTAGAGTCGTTGGCCGGGCTTGAGGTCGGCGGTCTGGAAAATGGTGACGCAGGCCGTGCCGTCGCCACTCACCACGATATCTCCCTCTTCGAGTTCGGCAAACAGCGCCTCTCCGAACACATAAGGATTGATGGGTCCTTCGGTCGTCCGATATTCCGGCAGAACGACAGGGTAAAGCGCCGCGCGGTCGACGCTGCGCTTGAGGAACGCCGCGCGAGCCTCGACTTGGTTGTTTGTCGGCGTTTCAGCACGCTCGGCCGCCGCGAAGAAATCGGCAAGGTCGGTGTGGATCGGCCGGTGCAGCGATAGCGTCGGCTTGTCCAATTCGGTCCGGTCGATATCAACCATGGCGATCCGCGCGTTACGGGCGAAGCTTTTCCAATTGTAGCTGATCTGGCGGATGTTGAGGCGCGATCCCAAAACCAGCACGTAATCCGCGGTCTGCACCGCGAAATTGCCGCCGCGATCGCCGACGCTACCGGGCCGACCGACATAAAGCGGATTGGTGTTCGGAATCGCATCGTGCGCGTTCCATCCGGTCACCACGGGGATACCGAACCGTTCGACAAAGCGCAAAAACGCCGCATGCTGGTTCGAAAGGCGCACGCCCGCGCCGACCATGACGACTGGGCGCTCCGCCGCGCAGAGTTCGGCCAGCAGTTCGGACACTTCACGGTCTAGCGTGTCGCCAGTGAGTGCGCCGAGTTCGGCAGCCGTATTGGCGGCTTCATCCTCGCGGTCCAAGCTGGCTGGGTCGAATGCCTCCAACTCGTCGAAATCAACCGGCGCCGCCTGTACGTCGATCGGTACGTCAATCCACACCGGCCCCGGGCGCCCGCGGCGGCAAAGATGGATAGCCTTCTCGACCACACGACGCGCATCCTTGGGATCGTCCAGCACCACGGCGTATTTTGTGATGCCGCGCACCATCGCGACGATATCGACTTCCTGGTCGCCGAGCTGACGCAACGCCAGCGGATAATTGAACGCGCAGGTTTCCCGTTTCACCTGACCCGACACGACGATCATGGGGATCGAATCCACATAGGCGCCGTAGACGCCGTTAAGCGCATTCACCCCGCCCGGACCGGTGGTGACGTTCACCGCCGCCGGACGATTGGATAGCCGCGCGTAGCTTTCCGCCGCGATCGACGCGGCCTGCTCGTGGTGGACAAACACTTTGTGCAGTTCGGTCGCGCGCCCAAGCGCGTCGTTGAGGTGCATCGCCCCCCCGCCGGTCAGCATGAAGATGTCGGTGACGCCATGTTTCACGAGCAGGTGGGCAATGAGATCGGCAACGCGCATTTTGGTCATGGTGTCAGGCCGCAACCTTCATCGCGCCCTGCTGGCGCTTTTCCATCATGGCGATCCGAGGCGCGTCTTCCGATGCAATCGTCTGATAATAATCGCGCTTGTTCTTGAGCCACAGCAGTTCGAACTCGATGGCGAGTTCCATGCCCGCGCGCGCGGCCGCCGGATCCTGCACCACCGTCGCATCAAAAATCACCTTTCGCGTTTCGAAGCGATCGAGGCGGGCCGACAGGATGCTGGAAAGCAAAGGGATCGAATCAGGGCTGACTCCGCCGCCGACGACCAATTCGAAATCGTTGTCGCGGCATACCTCGCCGACGCGCTTCACATAGCCGCGCATTTCATCCGAGTTCACGAAGTCGCGTTCGTGGCCCATAGAGCCGGCGAAATCGACCCGGCCGAAGACCATGCCAACACGCCCTTCCTTGGCGACCTTTGCCATCGCCTCAAGATGATCGAAAGTCTCACGGGTTTCGACGTTGAAAAGGAAGCTGACCTCGTCCTGCTCATCCCGCGGATAGACTTTGTCCTTGGCGGCAATATACTTGGTCAACGCATAGGGCGTCTCGATCATCGGAGCGATGATGTAATCGGCGCCGTAAATGCGGCATTCGATCAGATCGCGTACGGCTTCGCACCCGCCGATCTTGATGGCAACCTTAACGCCTGCGCGCCGCGCAATTTCCAGCAGACGAAGCAATTCGTCGACGCGGGTGCCCTCCGCTTCGAATTCTGCTTTCACTGCAAGAATTTTATGGTTGGCCTTTCCTTCTTCGAGGATTGCCAACATCCTTTTTTCGTACTTATTCACGTCAATCTCCAAAGAATTATATCGAAATATAAGAAAACAGATGAAAATAGGGCGGAGCCTTTATTAAGGTCCGAGCCGAGACAGCGTGAATTTTCGAAGCAACCGCTGACGCGCTGTCGTGGTCTTACCAGTCGCCGTGAGGGTCTGACGATTTGTCAAGCAAAGTCGCCCAGATATCCCGGCAAGGCCGTTCCGTGGCCGCATCGTGAATGCTTCGGCGCAAGGCGGAGGTCGAGTTCAACGACTTCACCAACGTAATTCTCCCAACGCGAACAATGTCGAGCCAGTCGTTGATCGCTCGAAGTAGCAGGCCTCTTGTTCAATTTTTTCCATCTATGTCAATCCCTCGGCCTTGATTATGAACCGCGGCCGCCATGCGGTTTCGCCGCGGCCGAACCGCTGGGCGAGCGCCTTGGCCATGGAAATCGCGCAGCTTCCCCGTTGAGGTGTAGAGACGACGATAGCGGGCATTAACGCTCAGTGGTGTGCTATACGGGCTGAGTTGGATATGGGGCGAAATGGCCATCATAAACGGGCATTCGGCCGGTGGTCGATGCCGAGGACCAGATCGTAAATTCGCCGTAACAACTCATCACAACGTCCCCGGCCCGCAGCCCGGAATGCGCTGTTAACGCGCCTGCCGAGTTGAGGTGTGCAACTTGCCTGCATGGCAAGGCGAGGCGCATTATCGGGGCATCGGTCCATTGTCGACATTTATCTCCATGTCCTTCAAAGCGCTGGACTACGAGCGATAAATAATTATCAGCGGCGTCGCATGTCCTCCGTAACATTAAATAATGGCCGCACTTTTGCGGCGGATTCGGCAACATCCATTTTGGATTCCGCGCGTGCGAACGGCATAACGCTTGAGTATAGCTGTCGCACCGGACGTTGCGGAATCTGCAAGGCGCCGTTGACGATGGGCGAGACGACGATCCTCCGATCCGAGGACGAGAGTCTCAGTGCGGCGGAAGCGGCCCAAGGCCTGATCCTCACTTGTTGTCGCGCCGCGATCAGCGACATCATGCTTGATGTTGAGCCGCTGGACCGGCTTTCCGATATCGCGATCAAGACAATGCCTAGCAGGATTGTGGCAATCGAACGCGTGGCGCCTGAAATCGTCAAGGTGGTGTTGAAGACCCCGCCATCTTCGTCAATGCGTTTCCTTGCCGGGCAGTATATCGATGTGATCGCCGAAGGTGTGCGACGTAGTTATTCTCTTGCAAACGCGCCGCGCAAGGATGGGATGCTGGAGCTGATCATCAAGCGCTATCGGGGCGGCGCACTGAGTGGCTACTGGTTCGAGCACGCTAAGCCCGGCGATCTGTTGCGGATCGAGGGGCCATTCGGCACCTTCTTCCTGCGCGACGACGGGCCGACCAACATCCTGTTCCTGGCCACCGGCACCGGCATCGCACCGGTCAAGGCGCTACTCGAAGAACTGGCAGCGGATCCCCAACGGGCGGCTCGGCATCGCCTGGACGTGTTCTGGGGCAACCGCCAAGCCGACAATTTCTGCTGGGATCCGGTAGAACTGGGGCTCGATATCGGCTTTCATCACCTGCTGTCGGGGACGGATTCCGCTTGGAACGGCCAGCGGGGGTATGTACAGCACGCCGCGCTCCATCGCGGGTTCGATCCCGGCGACACAATCGTGTATGCCTGCGGTTCCAACGCGATGATCGCATCCGCGCGGGCAGAGATGCTCAGTCTCGGTCTACCGCAGCAGCGCTTTTTCTCCGACGCATTCGTAAGTTCGAACTGAGGTCACATCGCATGAAGGCAGTCATCCTGGCCGGCGGGCTCGGCACGCGTTTCGCTGAAGAAACAAGCCTCCGGCCCAAACCCATGATAGAGGTCGGCGGGCGGCCGATCCTGTGGCACATCATGAAAATCTATGCCGCCCACGGCGTCACCGACTTCGTGATCTGCTGTGGGTATAAAGGCTATATCATCAAGGAATATTTCGCGAATTATTTTCTGCATATGTCGGACGTTACGTTCGACATGCGTGAAAACGAGATGATCGTACACGAGAAGCGCGCCGAGCCGTGGAAGGTGACGTTGATCGATACCGGCGACGAGTCCCAGACCGGCGGTCGGCTGAAGCGTGTCGCGGATTATGTGAAGGACGAAGAATTCTTCTTCTTCACCTACGGCGACGGGGTCGGCGACATCGACATCACCGCATCGATCGTGTTCCACAAAGCCCATGGCAAGGCGGCGACGTTGACGGCCACCTATCCGCCGGGGCGCTTCGGCGCGCTGAACATTGAGGATGGCCGCGTCGAGAATTTCCTGGAAAAGCCACAAGGCGACGGGGGCATGATCAATGGCGGCTTTTTCGTCCTCAGCCCCAAAGTGCTCGACTATATCGAGGGCGATGAAACTTTGTGGGAACAGGAACCGCTGCGCAATCTAGCGCAGGAGGGCGAATTGATGGCTTACGAGCATCACGGCTTCTGGCAACCGATGGATACCCTGCGCGAGAAGCAGATGCTCAACAGCCTGTGGGAAAGCGGCAAGGCCCCTTGGTGCGTGTGGTGACGGCGTCCGTCGATCCTGATTTCTGGGCCGGCAAGCGGGTTTTCATAACTGGACACACCGGCTTCAAAGGAAGCTGGACGTCGCTGTGGTTGCAGAAGATGGGCGCGCAGGTGACCGGTTTCGCCTTGGCACCGCCGACCAGCCCGGCATTGTTCGATGTGGCAAACGTCGCGGCAGGCATGACGTCGATCATCGGTGACATCCGAGACCGCGACGTGTTGGAACAGGCGCTGGTCGGTGCCGCCCCTGAGATCGTGTTGCATATGGCTGCGCAGCCGCTGGTGCGTGCTTCCTATGATGATCCGGTTGGAACCTATGCCACCAATGTCATGGGCACCGTCCATCTCCTCGAGGCCGTGCGCAAGGCCCCGCAGGTACGGGCTGTATGTGTCGTGACTACCGACAAATGCTACGAGAATCGCGAATGGGTGTGGGGGTATCGCGAAGAGGAAGCGATGGGCGGTTATGACCCATATAGCAATTCCAAGGGCTGCGCCGAGCTCGTCGTTTCCGCTTATCGCAGCTCGTTCTTCCAAGGCAGCACAACGGCAGTCGCCTCGGGACGCGCGGGAAATGTGATCGGCGGTGGCGATTGGGCGGCTGATCGCCTGATTCCGGATATCCTGCGCAGCGTCGCCGATGGGCAGCCCGTGCCGATCCGCAATCCGCTGGCCATCCGGCCATGGCAGCATGTGTTGGAACCCGTATCGGGTTATCTCGTTCTCGCTCAAGCGCTCTGCAACGCTCCGGCGGCAGCAGCCGAAGCGTGGAACTTCGGCCCGCGCGACGACGATGCACGCCCCGTTCAATGGATCGTCGAACGGCTGTGCGAGCTTTGGGGCGACGGTGCCGGCTGGACGCGTGACGAAGGTGTTCAGCCTCATGAAGCCCGCTATCTCAAACTTGACATTTCCAAGGCTCGTAGCGGTTTGGGATGGCAGCCGCGTTGGACACTGGCCGATGCGCTGGACAGCATCGTTGCATGGCATCGCGCTTGGTTATCCGGTGCCGACATGCATCATCATTGCAATGCAGAGTTGGAGCGCTTCGTGGGTGCTCACATCGACTAATTGATATATAGGATTTTAGATGACCGCTGACGACCTCCGCAAGGAAATCCGCAAGCTTGTTGGCCAATACGCCGAAGCCCAGTTCGCATCCAAGCCGTTCGTGCCGGGGGAAAGCGTTATCCCGCCCGCCGGCAAGGTAATCGGCGCACCGGAGATCGAATTGATGGTCGAAGCGTCGCTCGACGGCTGGCTCACGACGGGACGGTTCAATACCGAATTCGAAGCGGGGCTGGCCAAGCTCGTCGGCGCACCGTTCGTGCTCACCACCACCTCGGGTTCTTCGGCGAACCTACTCGCTTTGTCCTGCCTCACGAGTCACAAGCTCGGTGATCGTCGCCTGAAGCCCGGCGACGAGGTCATCACTGTCGCGGCGGGCTTCCCCACGACGGTCAACCCGTCGATCCAGCATGGACTCGTACCGGTTTTCGTCGACGTGGATGTGCCGACATATAATATCGATACGAGCCTGATCGAAGCCGCGATCACCGACAAGACGGGTGCGATCATGATCGCCCATACGCTCGGCAATCCGTTCAACCTCGCCGAAGTTCGCCGCATCTGCGACGAGCACGATCTTTGGTTGGTCGAAGATTGCTGCGATGCGCTCGGTGCCACCTATGAAGGCAAGAAGGTGGGCCTTTTCGGCGATGTCGCGACTCTGTCCTTCTATCCGGCGCATCATCTCACAATGGGGGAGGGCGGCGCGGTCTTCACGCAATCGGCGGAGCTTCGCCCGATCATCGAATCGATCCGCGATTGGGGCCGGGACTGCTATTGTGCGCCGGGCTGCGACAATACGTGCGGGATCCGGTTTGCTCAGCAGCACGGCACGCTGCCGTTCGGTTACGATCACAAATACGTTTACTCGCATCTCGGCTACAATCTGAAGATCACCGATATGCAGGCCGCGTGCGGCGTGGCCCAGCTCGACCGAGCCGAGGGGTTCATCGCGGCCCGGCGGCGCAACTTCGCACTGTTGACCGAGCGGCTGAAAGGGCTGGAGGAGATTTTCATTCTCCCGGAAGCCACACCCAATTCGGACCCGTCCTGGTTCGGGTATCCCTTGATGCTGCGTGACGGCATCGATGCGAAGCGCGTCGACGTGACCCGCTACCTTGATCAAAACAAGATCGGGACCCGGCTTCTGTTCGCGGGTAATCTCACGCGCCAGCCCTATTTCCAGCATGTCGATTACCGCGTGGTCGGCGATCTGACGCAGACCGACCGGGTGATGAACAATACCTTCTGGATTGGGCTGTATCCGGCACTGGGTGCGGAGCATTTCGACTATGTCGGCGAAAAGCTGGAAGAATTCTTCGGACTAAACTTCTAAAAATAGCGGGGTTCGATACGCAGGTGCGCCGAACCCCGTATTCTTCATTTGGCAATAATCACAGATCCCGCAAAATCGGGTAGCGGAACGCAGCAAGCCTGATGCGTCGCGATGAACTGATCGACTGCACTCCGGACCCCCAGATAACGCCGATTGTTGTAGTCGTGCACGAAGATGTAGCCGCCTTTATTGAGGCGCTCATAGAACCATTCGAGACCGGCAAGGGTCGGTTCGTAAAGGTCGACATCAAGGCTGACGAAAGCGAACCGCTCTTCGATTCCGACGGCAGTATCCGGGAAATAGCCCTGAAAAATCTTTATTTGTTCAGGGTGCGGCATTTTCCCCATGACCAAATCGATACTGGTATTAGCAAAATCCCCTACCGAAGCTGAGGAAAAGCTTTTTCCGACTTCCGACCCGAGATCCTTTTCCGAAAATCCGGAGAACGTATCGAATAGATAGAGCAGACGATCGGGGAAAAGTTCGTTAAGCAATTTCGCCTGATCACCTTGATAAACGCCGAGTTCGCCGATCGCGCCTTCAACATTCTGATGCGCGATCCGTCTTGCGGCCAGACGGAACGCTTGATTGCGCACGAAGTCCCGCTGCGGCTGCTCCACGGTTTCAGAGCTTTCCTCGGTATCCAAATACATGGTGGCCAAACCTATTGGCGGTAAGGACAGGCCGAGGGTCTTATTGAGGATCCCGACATCACGATTGGCGGAGTCGTGGAGCCTCTTGCTATAGCTCGGATAGAACGCGAGAATCTTTTCGGTAGGGAAGCCGGCAGCCGCCAAACCGTCTGAAATCGGGTCTACGGCGCGTGCTGCGATCACCACGTAATCGACCTCCAGATCGCTCAAGCGATCGGGGGCGAAGACTTCATGTCCCTGTATCATCGCTCCATGCCTGGATGGATCGTTATCCATCAGGCCTACGATGTGCAGGTCGTCCGGTGCCATGCTCAAAAAATCCAGAGCGGCGCTACCTGTACCAAAAAGGACGATGCGACTCAAAAATGCTCTCCATCATTACTGGTCCGGCTGCGACCACCTTCAACGAAAATTCGATCGTCTGATGTAATCGTTAGGCGGTGAAAACTTGTTTGTCCGACACTGTGCCTCGATGTGAAATAAGCGCGAGTCATTTTAAAAGATACAGGGATAAGAGCCAGCAAGACGACTGAAATTCATGACGTATCCGTTACAAGCTGCCGCTATAAAGGATACGATCGGGATAATATGTTATTCTTGAGTTATATGTGGTGTTCGGGCACCGATCGCACGAGAACGGTCGAGATCGTTTTCTGTCACTCAAAGGCATGGCCCTTGAGGATGCCGGAAGCGGTTCGGCCTCGAAGAACTGATGAACGAAATCACGAATTGGAACGGTGTATGCTTAGGTGTTTGAGGCTCACCCGGTTATTAGCGGCCGTGTCGCTTGCGGTACTTGCATCTTGTGGCGGTGGGGGATCGGGCGGTTCTTCCGCTCCCGCTACGGTGACACCGACACCGACACCGACACCGACACCCATGCCCGTTCGCTCGGTGAATTCGGTCGCCGTTGCCAGCTTTGCGGCGCCATGGTCGATGATCTTCCTTCCAGATGGCCGGATGCTAGTCACCGAACGTCCGCCAACACCCGATACCTTGCTAAACCCAGTCGAGCCCGGTCGTCTTCGGTTGGTTACTCAAGGCGGTGTCGTGTCGGCCCCGATCGCCGGGCTGCCGAGCAATGTCGGGCTGCTCGATATCAAGCTCGATCCGCTCTACGCCAGCAACCGCCGTATCTATATCAGCTTCATGGAACGCGACCCTAACGCTCCAAGAACTGGTCGCGATGAAGGGGATGCGCGGGTCGACCCGGCTGGATTGGCCGTGATGCGTGGCACGCTGAACTTAGATCCGAACGGCGGGGCGCAACTGACCGATGTGTCGGTGATCTGGCGGCAAACGCCCAAAATCGTCAGTTTCCCCGGCTCCGGAGAACCGGGGGGCCGGTTGGCGTTCTCACCCGACGGCATCTATCTTTTCGTCACAGCGGGTGACCGGCAGGAATTCACGCCGGTTCAAAGCCTCACCAATACGCTTGGCAAGATCATCCGCATCTATCCGGATGGCAGCATCCCGTCCGATAATCCCTATGTCGGCCGTGGCGATGCGTTGCCGGAAATCTGGACGCTCGGTCACCGCAATGCCTATGGTTTGGCATTCGACGCCGCGGGCCAGCTCTGGGAAAACGAGATGGGGCCGATGGGGGGGGATGAATTCAATCTGATCCAAAGGACCGGCAACTATGGCTGGCCCAACGTCTCCTACGGCGACAATTATGGCGGTGCGCCTCTCCCAAAGCCTGCCACGGGAGACGGTTACGCAGCGTCCGCCGTCTGGTGGACGCCGGTGATCGCGCCGTCTGGGATGATCTTCTACACCGGCACAACGTTTGGCGATTGGCGCGGGGACGCCATCATCTCGGGCCTGCAATCCAAGGGGCTCGTGCGTGTCCGCGTGACCGGAACGACGGCGAGCGAAGTGCAGCGCATCGATCTCGGCGCTCGCATCCGGTCGGTGACGCAGGGTCCGGATGGCGCGCTTTGGGTGCTGGAGGATCAGCCCAGCGGGCGGCTTCTCAAGTTGACGCCGGTGTTCTGATCCGGCTCGGGCAGATCCGGCGCGATCAGCGCCGGCCGGATTCCAGCATGCGCCGGATCGACGTGGCATATTCGGACTTGCCCAACGCAGCGATCGCCTTGTTGAGCTGCGCCTCGTCGATGAAGCCCTGGTTGAACGCGATTTCCTCGGGACAGGCGACCTTGAAACCCTGGCGCTTTTCGATCGTGCGGACGAATTCCGCGGCTTCGAGCAGGCTGTCCGCCGTTCCCGTGTCGAGCCAGGCAAAGCCGCGCCCCATGATTTCGACGGTCAGTTCGCCGCGTTCGAGATAGATGCGGTTGACGTCGGTGATCTCCAGCTCGCCACGTGCCGACGGCTTCAAATTCGCCGCGATATCCACCACCTGGTTGTCGTAGAAATACAGCCCGGTCACCGCCCAGTTGGAGCGCGGAACGGCCGGCTTTTCCTCGATCGACAGCGCGCGCATCGCGTCGTCGAACTCGACGACGCCATACCGCTCGGGATCATGGACATGATAGGCGAAGACCGAGGCCCCCTTCGGCCGGGCCATCGCGCTGGCGGAGAGCTCGGTCATGCCGTGGCCGTAATAGATGTTGTCGCCCAGCACCAAGGCGGACGGCCCGCCATCCACGAAATTCGCGCCGATGATATAGGCCTGGGCGAGGCCATCCGGGGTTGGTTGCACGGCATATTCGATGTTCATCCCCCATTGCGACCCGTCGCCGAGCAAGGTCTGGAACGACGGCACGTCGCGCGGCGTGGAGATGAGCAGCACTTCGCGGATGCCGGCCAGCATCAGCGTGGACAGCGGGTAATAGATCATCGGCTTGTCATAGACCGGCATGAGCTGCTTCGACGTTGCCAGCGTCATGGGGTGGAGGCGCGTACCGCTGCCGCCGGCGAGGATGATGCCCCTCATATGCTTCTGTCCATTCTGTCCGGGATCAGGAAAGGTGTCGCGCGACGCTGAGGTCGACGGCGTGTTGCCACGCGCCCAGGCGGATGCCGTAGGCGTTCGCCAGTTTCGTGCAATCGAGTCGCGAATTGCCGGGTCGCGTGGCCGGGGTCGGATATTCGGCCGTCGTGATATGGCGCACGTGCGCCGATGGCCCGCCGCGTGCCGCCGATGCGGCGAAGATCGCCTCGGCGAACCCGGCCCAGCTCGTATCGCCCGCCGCCGTCATGTGGAACACGCCACGCAAGTCCGGTGATGGATCCTCCGCCAGCCGCTCGGCGACCTGCAGCACGGCATCGGCGATATCGAGCGCGCCGGTCGGGTTGCCGAACTGGTCCGCCACCACGCCAAGTTCGTCGCGATCGGCGGCGAGCCGCAGCATGGTTTTCAGGAAATTGGCGCCGAATGGGCTGTAGACCCAGGCCGTGCGCAGGATCACGCTATCGGCATGCGCGGCCAGCACCGCCTGTTCGCCCGCCAGCTTCGACGCGCCGTAGACGCCCAGCGGGCCGGTCGGATCGGTTTCGACATAGGGGGCGGACTTGGTGCCATCGAACACGAAATCGGTCGACAGATGGACGAGCGGCACGCCTAGGGCCGCGGCGGCTTCCGCCACCGCGCCTGCGCCGGCGGCGTTGACGGCAAAGGCCATCTCGCGCTCGGATTCGGCTTTGTCGACGGCGGTATAGGCGGCGGCCGAAACGATCGCGTCGGGCTTCGCCGCGATCAACGCTGCGCGCACGCTCGCGCCTTCCGCGAGATCGAATTCGGGGCGGCCGAGCGACATGACGACATGCCCGCGCGCCGGCGCGCGCTCGATCAGGCTCTGCACGACCTGCCCGTTCCGGCCGGTGACGGCGATCCTCACGTCGCGGCGGCCTCGGTCTTGGACAGCCCGAGCCGCGCGCCATCATATCGTTCGCGAAGCGGCCCCCACCACCATTTGTTGTCGAGATACCATTGCACCGTCTTGTCGATGCCGGTCTCGAACGTCTCCTGCGCGCGCCAGCCGAGTTCGGTCTCGAGCCGTGACGCGTCGATCGCGTACCGGGCGTCGTGGCCCGGCCGATCGGTGACGTAGGTGATCAAGGTCTCGCGCGGCGTGTCGGTCGGCACCAGGCGGTCGAGCGTCTGGCAGATGCGGCGGACGACCTCGATATTCTGCCGCTCGTTGCGGCCGCCGACATTGTAGGTCTCGCCCGGCCGGCCGCGTTCGGCGATCAGGTCCAGCGCACGGGCATGATCCTCGACATACAGCCAGTCGCGCACGTTGTCGCCCTTGCCGTAGACCGGCAACGGACGCCCATCGAGCGCGTTGAGGATGATCAGCGGGATCAGCTTTTCGGGGAAGTGATACGGCCCGTAATTGTTCGAGCAGTTCGACACCACGACCGGCAGGCCGTATGTCCGCTGCCATGCCTTGGCGAGGTGATCGGACGACGCCTTGCTGGCCGAATAGGGCGAACTCGGATCGTATGGCGTTTCCTCGGTAAACAGCCCTTCGGCGCCGAGCGATCCGTACACCTCGTCGGTCGAGACGTGCAGGAAGCGGAAGGCCTGCTTCGCCGCCTCGTCCAGCCCGAGCCAATACATTCGCGCGGCCTCCAGCAGGGTGAACGTGCCCATGATGTTGGTACGAATGAAATCGGCCGCGCCGGTGATCGAGCGATCGACATGGCTTTCGGCGGCGAGATGCATGATCCGGTCGGGCCGGAACTCCGCGATCGCCGCATCCATCTTGGCGCGATCGCAAATGTCGGCGTGCAGGAACTGGTGGTTGTTGCGTCCCTCCACGGCTTTCAACGAGGCCATATTGCCGGCATAGGTCAGCGCATCGACGGTCAGGACGTCATACCCCTGTTCGAGCACGAGGTGACGCACCAGCGCCGAACCGATAAAGCCGGCCCCGCCGGTGACGATGATCCGCATCTGAATTTCAGTCCTGGTAGGTGAAATAGGCAGGAAGATCGGCCAGCGTGGGCTGAACGCGATCCTTGGGCGAGAGCGTGTCGGGATCGGCGACCGCCGGCCACTTTATGCCGATCGCCGAATCATCCCACGCCAGGCCCTTGTCGCTCGCATGGTCATAATAAGCGGTTACCTTGTAGGCGAGCATCGTATCGGGCACGAGCGTGCAGAAACCGTGCGCGAAGCCGGGCGGAACCCAGAGTTGCCGGCCGTTCTCGGCGGACAACTCGATCGCGAGCCATTTGCCGTAGGTCGGCGAACCGGTGCGGATATCGACCGCGACATCGAGGAGCGCACCCGCGATGCAGCGGACGAGCTTGCCTTGGGCGAATGGGTCGGTCTGGAAATGCAGGCCGCGAATCGTGCCGGCTTTTGCGCTGAGCGATTCGTTTTCCTGCACGAACTCGGGCTTTCCAACGGTCTCGATGAACCGATCGGCACGGAACGTTTCGGCGAAATAGCCTCGCGCATCGCCGTGCCGGACCGGCTGAATTGCGACGGGGCCGGCGATATCGAAGGTCTGAAAATTCATCTCAACATCCGGCTGTATTCAGAAAAGATTGCATTAGCATCATCGGTCGAATTGCCAACCAAGCGGCGTTCGCCAGTTCGACCCTCGCGCAAATGATGTGGATCCAGGTGGAATAGGTCTCAGGAGGCACTATGCCTGCCGCCCCTTAGCCTTATGCGGTTTCACAGGACGTTCACGGGAGGGCACGCGTCGGCAGTCGTCCCTTGGTTCCAGAAATGCCGCGCCATCCGATCATAAGCATCTGCTTGACATGGGAGCGCGCCCACGCCCAGTTAAAGAACGTATCGGGAACAAGCATGATCGAGTCGCGTAAAATTCTGGAGATGCTGCGGCAGAGAATCGCGCCATTGGAACGCTTGCGGGCATCCGAGACAGCGTTGCCCATAGCAATTGGCCATGGGGAGATCGACGCACGACTGGATGGCGGGCTGGCTCGTGGACGAATGCACGAACTGTTCGCGTCGGACGAGAAGGATGAGGGAGCAGGAACGGGGTTCGCTGCGATGTTGATGTTGCGCGTAGCGAGCCGAGTGGCGACCCCCATCGTCTGGCTCAGGCAGGAGGAGGCCGAGGCCAAGGCGCCGTTGCATGGGCCGGGATTGGTAGAATTGGGCTTCGACCCTGCCAATCTGGTGCTGGGCCTGTTGCCCGATGCGCTGTCCGTCCTGCGGGTCGCCGTGGAGGTCGTGCGGTGTGTCGATGTGGGGGCGGTGGTGATCGAACTCTGGCGCTCGCCTCGCGCGCTGGATCTCACCGCGAGCCGGCGACTGGCGGTGGCGGCGGAGGGATCCGGCGTAACCGCCTTGCTGCTGCGCGTCGCCGCCGAGCCGACGCCCAGTGCCGCGCACACGCGCTGGCACGTGCGATCGGCGGCGGCGGTGCCGCTGGCGGCGAACGCACCGGGTTTCCCGACGCTGGATGTGGAATTGTCGCGGCAACGCGGCGGAAGGGCCGGCGGTCGCTGGTGTGTGGAGTGGGATCGTGACGAGGCAATCTTCCGGCCGGCCGGATATCAGGCGGCGGCGCTTTCTGGCGCTATGGTTTCCGTTTCTGCCGGCGGATCGGGTAGCGCGCGGCAGCGCACCGGATAGCGCCTATGCCTTTGTGGAGAAGCAGCGCGGGGCGATGCGGCTGGTCGCGGTCGACCGCGTCGCGCAGGGGCTGGGAATCGCCCCTGGCATGACGCTGGCCGATGCGCGCACGCGCCTGCCCGGGCTGGTCGCGCTCGATCATGATCCGGCGGCCGACGATGCCTTGCTCGAACGGATCGCCGATGGCTGCGATCGCTACACGCCACTGGTCGCGATCGATGGCGCGGACGGGCTGACACTCGACATCACCGGCTGCCTGCAGGACGGCGACAGCGAGGACGATCTGGCCGCCGATCTCGAGCGCCGGCTCGCCGCTTATGGTCTGCAGGTGCGGCATGCCTTGGCTGCGTCGCCCGAGGCGGCGCAGGCGCTCGCGCGGTACCAGACGATGCCCGCGCCGGACGAAGCGGCGGCG
Source organism: Sphingomonas sp. Leaf357 (assembly GCF_001423845.1). Lineage (NCBI taxonomy): Bacteria > Pseudomonadati > Pseudomonadota > Alphaproteobacteria > Sphingomonadales > Sphingomonadaceae > Sphingomonas > Sphingomonas sp. Leaf357. The sequence continues at coordinate 698,992 of NZ_LMPM01000001.1, forward strand.
GTCCTGCGGCTCGGCGTGGTCGCGCTTCGGCTCGACGAGGATACCGAACTGGCGCTGCGGCGCGCCGGGCTGAAGACGATCGGCGATCTTGCCGGTCGCCCGACCGCACCGCTCGCCGCACGTTTCGGCGACGATATGGTGGCCGCCCTCGCGCGTCTCACCGGCAAGTCCGACAGCCGCATCGTGCCGCGCCGCGTTCCACCCGCCTTGCTGGTCGAACGGCGGCTGGCCGAGCCAGTAACGCAGACCGCCGCGGCGCTGAACATTCTCGAAGCACTGGCGACCGAAGCGGCGGAGACGATGGCCGAACAGCATCAGGGCGGCCGGCGTTTCGCCGCGCGCTTCTTCCGCAGCGATGGCCTCGCCGTCGATCTCGCGGTCGAGACGAGTCTCGCGGTGCGTGATCCCAAGGTGGTGATGCGCCTGTTCGAGGAGCGGATCGAGGGGCTGGCCGATCCGATCGATCCCGGTTTCGGTTTCGACATGATCCGCCTGACCGTGCCGACACTCGGTCCCCTCGCACCGACGCAATTACAACTTGAGGGCGGGGCGGTGGCGGAGGGCGAACTGGCCGCGCTGATCGACCGGCTCAGCACGCGGCTCGGGCGCGGGCGGTTCCGCCGCTTGATCCCGCAGGACACACATATTCCGGAACAAGCGGTGCTCGCTTTGCCCGCGGTCGCTATGCCGCCGGCCAGTTGGGACGCGCCGGAGCCGGGCGAACCACCGCGCCGCCCGCTGCACCTGTTCGATCCGCCCCAGCCGATCCAGGTCGTGGCGGAAGTGCCGGACGGCCCGCCGCAGCGCTTTCGCTGGCGTCGCAACCTGCACGAAGTGACGCGCTTCGAGGGCCCCGAACGCGTCGCCGCCGAATGGTGGCGTGACGGTCCGCCCCGCCCGACGCGAGATTATTACCGCATCGAGGATGCGCGCGGCCGCCGCTTCTGGGTCTTCCGTCACGGACTGTACGGCACCGAGCGCGAGACGCCGCATTGGTACGTACACGGCCTTTTCGCGTGACGGCCTTCGCCGAACTGGTGGCGGCAACCAACTATTCGTTTCTGCGCGGGGCGAGCCATGCCAGCGACATGATCGGCGTTGCAAACGCGCTCGGCATGACCGGGATCGGAATTGCCGATCGCAACACCGTGGCCGGCGTGGTGCGGGCCTGGTCGGCGCTGAAGACCGCGCCCGACAAGGCACGCGTGGCGCTGCTCGCCGACAAGAAGGCACGCGGCGAACCCGAGACGCTGAGCGACGACGAATGGGCGTCCTGTGAAATCGACCTGCGCCTGATCGTCGGCGCTCGACTGGTGTTCGTCGATGGCACGCCGGACATTATCGCTTATCCCGCCACACGTTTTGGCTGGGGACGGCTGACGCGATTGCTGACCGTCGGCAATCTGCGCGCGGTGAAGGGCGATTGCATTCTGCGCTTCGCCGATCTGATCGATTACGCGCAGGATCTTCTGCTGATCGCGCTGCCATATTCCACCGCGCAGGACGAGGCGACGCATCGCGATCCGGTGGATTATGATTACGGTCATCCGCCGAAACCGATGTTGCGGCTGGTGGAGGTGCCGCCGGCCGATCTCGAGGGGACGCTTGTCCGGCTGCGTCGAGTGGCACCCGATCGCGTGTGGCTCGGCGCGGCGATGCCGCATCGTGGCCGGGACGCGCGCGATCTCGTTCGCCTGAACGGCATCGCGCACGCCGCGCGCGTGCCGTTGATCGCGACCAACGATGCGCTCTACGCCATGCCGGAGCAGCGCCCGTTGCACGACGTGCTGACCTGCATCCGCCTCGGCACGACCATCGCGGCGGCGGGCAAGCGTCTGGAAGCCAATGCCGAGCGTCATCTGAAACATCCTGCCGAGATGGCACGACTGTTCCGCGATCACCCGCAAGCGATCGCGCAGACGCAGGTTTTGCTGTCTCAGATAGAATTCGATTTGAAGCATCTGCGCTACGAATATCCGCACGAACCTGTGCCCGAGGGCTGGGAAGCGCAGGCGTGGCTGGAACACCTCGTATGGAATGCGGCGATCGAGCGCTATGCCGATTACATGCCGCCCAAGGTGATCGCGACGCTGGCGGAGGAATTCGTCCTGATCAGCGCACGAAATTACGCCTATTACTTCCTCACCGTCTACGATCTGGTCAGGTTCGCGCGCGCGCAGGATCCCCCGATCCTGTGCCAGGGGCGCGGATCGGCGGCCAATTCCGCGGTCTGCTTCCTGCTCGGCGTGACCTCGATCGATCCGATGCAGCACGATCTGCTCTTCTCGCGCTTCGTGTCCGACGAACGCGACGAGCCGCCCGATATCGATGTCGATTTCGAACACGAACGGCGCGAGGAGGTGATGCAATATATCTACCGCCGATACGGTCGCCACCGCGCCGGCATCGCCGCGACGGTGGCGCATTATCGCTCGCGCAGCACGGTGCGCCAAGTCGCCAAGGCGCTTGGGTTGAGCGAGGATATCCCCGAGCGCATGGCGAGTACGGTATGGGGCAGCCATTCCGGCGACATGGAGGATCGCCGCATCGTCGAAGCGGGGTTCGATCTCGCCAATCCGCAGATCGCACGCCTGCGCTTCATCATGGATCAGATTTTGGAGGCGCCGTTTCCGCGCCATCTGTCGCAGCATGTCGGCGGCTTCGTGCTGACCGAAAACCGCTTGGACGAGACGGTGCCGCTGCACCATGGGGCGATGGCGGATCGCACCTTCATCGAATGGGACAAGGACGATATCGATGCGCTCGGCCTGATGAAGGTCGATGTGCTGGCACTCGGCATGCTGACCTGTATCCGCAAGAGTTACGATCTGCTCGAACGGCACGGGTTCGGCAAACACACGCTGAATGTCGATCTCGATAGCAACGATCCGGCGGTCTATGAGATGCTTCAGAAAGGCGACAGCATCGGCGTGTTTCAGGTCGAAAGCCGCGCGCAGATGAACATGTTGCCGCGCCTGCGGCCCAGGAATCTCTACGATCTGACGGTGCAGGTCGCGATCGTTCGGCCGGGGCCGATCCAGGGCGACATGGTGCATCCCTATCTGCGCCGCCGTACCGGAGTGGAGAAGGTCGAATATCCCGCGCCCGATCCGAAATTCGGGCCGGAGGACGAACTGAAGACCCTGCTCGGCAATACCTATGGCGTGCCGCTCTTCCAGGAGCAGGCGATGAAGCTGGCGATCGTCGCTGCCGCCTTCACCCCGTCCGAGGCGAACCAATTGCGGCGCGCGATGGCGACATTTCGCAATGTCGGCGGCATGCACAATTTCCGCGAGAAACTGGTCGGGGGGATGATGACGCGGGGGTACCAGCAGGATTTCGCCGAGCGGTGCTACAAGCAGATCGAGGGGTTCGGATCTTACGGCTTTCCCGAAAGTCATGCACTGTCGTTCGCGCGGCTGGTCTATGTGTCGTCGTGGATCAAGTGCCACCATCCGGCGGTGTTCGCCTGCGCCTTGCTCAATTCGCAGCCGATGGGCTTCTACGCCCCGGCGCAGATCGTGCGCGATGCGATCGAGCATGACGTCGTGGTGCGTGCGATCGATGTGAATGCGAGTTGCTGGGACAGCATACTGGAGATCGAGCCGCAGCAGTTTGAGGAAAATGCCCGCGCATCCGTTCGGGCTGAGCCTGTCGAAGCCTCGTCTTCCTTTGCGACGGTTGAGAACGGGAACGGCCCTTCGACAGGCTCGGGGCGAACGGGGATAGGACAGGGAAGCGACCACCAGCCGGCGCTCAGGCTCGGCCTGCGCCAGATCACCGGTTTCAAAGGGGATTGGGCCGATACGCTCGTTCGGGCACGCGAAGGCGCCGGCCCCTTCACTTCGATCGAAGGCCTCGCACGTCGCGCCGATCTGCCCGAACGCGCGCTGCGGTTGCTGGCCGATGCCGATGCCTTCGGATCGATCGGCCTCGACCGGCGCGATGCCTTGTGGGAGGCGCGGCGGACGCCCTCCGCCGCGCTGCCGCTGTTTGCCGCGGCCGAGGCGGCGGAACTGGGCAAGGAGGTGGAGATGGCGTTGCCGGCAATGTCCGATGCCGAGCATGTCGTCGCCGATTACCAGATGACGCGCCTGTCGTTGAAGGCGCACCCGATGTCGTTCCTGCGCCCGATCCTCGATGCGGAGGGCGTGCTGAGTTGCGCCGCGACCTCGGCGAGCAAGAACGGCGCGCAGGTGCGCACGGCGGGAATCGTGCTGGTCCGGCAGCGCCCGGGCAAGGGCAATGCGATCTTCGTCACGATCGAGGACGAAAGTGGCGTGACCAATATCGTGATGTGGGCGCGGATGTTCGAACGGTTCCGGCGCCAGGTGATGGCGTCGCGGCTGATGGAGGTGGAGGGCATCGTGCAGAAGGCCGGCCCGATCGAGGGCAATGTCGTCCACCTGATGGCGTCGCGGATCGTGGACCGCACCGATCTGCTCGATCACCTGTCCGATCTCGACAAGGCGAAAATACCCTTGCTGCGCGCGGACGTGTTCGAAAACGCGCAGCCGTCGCGGTCTCCGGGGGCAAGGCAGGCGACACCGTCAGGCCATAACACGCCGCGCCACGGCCATCCCCGCGACGTGCGGATCATTCCGAAGTCGCGCGATTTTCATTGAGGTAGGGGAAGGTGGTTCACACGAAGTCGCAAAAGCACGAAAAGAAGTTTGAAAGCTGCGCTTCGCATCACTGCCCGAGGCAATCTTCTTATACTTTTTTCGTGCCTTCGTGCCTTCGTGTGAACCACACTTCCTTCTAAGGTTCGCTATCGCAGCCGCGAAACTCACGCCGGAATCTGCTGGCTGATGCAGTGGAAGCTGCCGCCGCCGGTCAGGATATGGTCGGCGTGCAGGCCCACCGCCTCGCGATCTGGGAACAGCGCCTGGATCGCCGCCACCGCCGCCGCATCGTTCGGTGCGCCATATTGCGGGACCACCACGGTCGCATTGCCGATATAGAAGTTCATGTAGCTCGCCGGCACGATCTCCTCGTCGCGCAGCACGCGGCCGGGCGACGGGAGCAATACGATCTCGATCCCGTCGTGCATCCCGGCATCGCGCGCGGCGTGCTGATAGACCAGCCAGTTGGGGTCGTTCTCCGCCGCCTGCGGGATCGCCAGCCTGCCCGGCGCCACGAAGCGCGCGAGATTGTCGACATGCCCGTCGGTATGATCGTGCATCAGTCCTTCGCCGAGCCAGATCACCTGCGTAAAGCCGAGATCGGACCGCAACCTCGCCTCGATCTCCGCCCTGGACAGGCCGGGATTGCGATTGTGGTTGAGCAGGCATTGCTCGGTCGTCACGACCAAGCCGGTACCGTCGCCGTCGATCGCGCCGCCTTCCAGGATCCAGTCGCAACGTTCGGCATGGATGCGCCGCCGTGCCGCCAGGCGCTGGCCGATGTCGTCGTCGCCCGGCAGATCGTATTTCCCGCCCCAGCCGTTGAAGCGGAAGTCGCGCGCGGTGCCGTCGCTCAGCACGATCGCGGCGGTATCGCGCAGCCAGATATCGCCGAAGGGTTCGATCACGACATCGGCGATCCCCTTGGCCATCGCGCCGGCCGCGCCCGCCGCCTCCTCGTCGGCGGCGACCAGGATCACGCGCTCGCCGCGCCCGTCGGCATGCACCGCGCGGGCAAAGGCGACCACCTCCTCGCGCGCCGGCTCCAGATCGTCGAGCCACAGGTCCGGATGGCTGGGAAAGCCGATCCATACCGCCTTATGCGGTGCCCATTCCGCCGGCTGCACCAACTGCTTCGTCATCGTCGCTTCGCCCGTTTATTTGGCCGCGCCGCGGCTTTCGTCGCGGATCTTGCGGAATTCCGCGGACGGATACCAGTTCGGCCACGCATCGCCCTGCGCCAAAGCGTGGCCGAGCGCATAATAGACGTTCAGGTCGGAGACCGCGCCGTCCCAGTTCCACTTCGCGTCATATTCGTCCTGCGGCTTGTGGTAGCGGTTGACGACATAATCCTCGGTCGCCGCCTTGCCCGCCGCCACGCCGCCGACCACCAGATCCTCGCCGCTCTCGCCGTACAGCATCGGCACGCCCAATTTGGCGAAACTGAAATGGTCGGAGCGGTAATAGGAGCCGCGCTCCGGGTTCGCCTCCAGCGTGATCACGCGGCCCTCGGCGGCGACCAGCGGCTTGACCAAATCTTCCAGCTCGGACTTGCCCGCGCCGACCAGCACGAAATCCTTCGCCTTGCCGATCACGTTCAGCCCGTCCATGTTCACGCCGCCAACCGTCTTCGCCAGCGGATAGACCGGGTTTTCGGCATAGAATTTCGATCCCAACAGCCCGGATTCCTCCCCCGTCACCGCCAGGAACACTTGGCTGCGCCGGGCCGGCCCGGCCTTCGCGGTCGCCTCGGCCAGCGCGACCAGCCCGGCGACGCCGGTGGCATTGTCGACCGCACCATTGCAGATATCGTCGCCCTTCACCGCATCGCAGTGGCCGAGATGGTCCCAGTGCGCGGAATACAGCACGACTTCATCGGGCTTCGCGGTGCCGGGCAGGATGCCGACGACGTTCTTCGATGCCTGGCGCCGGATCGTGTTGTTCCACGAGACGCTGGCCTTAACGCCCAGCGGCACCGCCTTGAAGCCCTTGACCGCGGCGGCCTGGGACAGCGCGGCGAAATCCTGCCCGGCGCTGGCGAACAGCGCCTCGGCGATCGGCTTCTGGATCCAGCCCACCGCCTGGCTCTGGTCCATGTGATTGCCCGGCGTATCCTGCTCCAGTTGCGGCCCGGTCCAGCTCGACTGCACCACGCCCCAGCCATAGGCGGCGGGCTCGGTATCATGGACGATGATCGCCGCTGCCGCGCCCTGCCGTGCCGCTTCCTCGAACTTGTAGGTCCAGCGCCCGTAATACGTCATCGCGCGGCCACCGAACGGCCCGTCCAGGGTCATCGTGCGCCAATCCGGATCGTTTATAAGGATGACCACCGTCTTGCCCTTCACGTCCACCCCGGCATAGTCGTTCCAGCCGCGCTCCGGCGCGTTGATGCCGTATCCGACGAACACGACTGCGCTGTCCTTGATCGCGACCTTCGGCACCACGCGGTACGTCGCGATGACCAGATCCTTGCGGTACGCGGCGGTCACCGGCGTCTTGCCGCCGGTGAAGGTGAGCGGTGCAACATCGGTCGCGTTGATCTCGACCAGCGGCACGTTCTGGAACCAGCTGCCCTGATTGCCCGGTTTCAGCCCCGCCTGCTTGAAGCGCTCGACGATATAGGCGGTCGTCTTGTCCTCCGCCGGCGTGGTCGGCTTGCGACCTTCATACGCATCGGAAGACAGCGTCTGAGTGACGGTCTTCAGGGTTTCGACCGAGATTGCGGGTTTAGCTGCCGTCTGCGCAAGTAGCGGAGCGGTGGCGAACGAGGAACTGGCGACCAGCAGAATTGCGAGGATTTTACGCATGATCAACTCCGGCATGGCGGGACGTACCGGCGGTTTGGCAGCGCGCATCGGTCGACGCAAGACTCGGCGCGCGATGTGGCCGGGCTATTGCGTCCCCCCACGTCTGATCTATCGTCCTTGCTCTCGTGATGGGGGTTTCATGCTACAATCAAAGCGCATTGCGCACGTTCTTCTAACGGCGGGCGCGGCCATAACTCTGTCGGGCAATGCGGCACCGGACGTGACGTTCGACGCCGCTGCCGCCTTTGGCGCGCGCGAAGGGGTGTCGCAGATGAGCCTGTCGCCAGATGGCACGCACATCGCGATGATCTCGCCGACCAAGGGCAAGGGCTCGGTCCTGCTGATCGCGGATCTGGTGAAAGGCGGCAAGCCGGTTCCGATCCTGCGATCGAGCGGTGAGCCGGATCGGCTGACAGGATGCAACTGGACCAGCAATGTCCGGCTGATCTGCAGCATCTACCTCATCGACCGCGGAACACAGACCCTGGCGTTCACGCGTCTTGTATCGATCGGCAGTGATGGTCGGGACCAGCGTCAGATGAGCGCCCGCACCAACAGCCGATCGCTGGGCATCTTGCAGGATGGCGGCAGCATTATCGATTGGCTGCCGGACGATCCGACCGGCAAGGTTCTGATGACCCGCCAGTTCATCCCCGAATCCTCGCTGGGAACGCATATCAGCAGTTCGGACGAGGGGCTGGGCGTGGAGATGGTCGATCCCGCCGGGACGCAACGCCGCGTCGTCGTGCCGCCACGCTTCTCGGCCGTGGAATATATCACGGACGGTCACGGCACCGTGCGCATGATGGGGCTGCAACCACGCGACAATTCGGGATATCTGAGCAGCGCGATCAACTATCTTTATAGTCTGCCGGCAGCCAATGAATGGAAGCCGTTCGGCACATTGAACATCGCCAGCAACAATGGCAGCGGGTTCAACCCCTATGCCGTCGATCGCTATCTCAACATCGCATACGGTTTCGATCGGCTGGATGGGCGAAATGCTTTGTACAGCGTGGCGCTGGACGGCAGTCTGAAACGGCAACTCGTGTTCGCGCGGCCGGACGTCGACGTCTCGGGCCTCATCCGCGTCGGGCGGCAGAACCGGGTCGTCGGTGCCTCGTTCGTAACGGACCGACGGGAAAGCGAATTCTTCGATCCCGCGCTGCGCAAGCTGCGCGTCTCGCTCGGCAAGGCGTTGCCCGGCCAGCCGCTCGTCACGTTCCTCGACGCGAGCGCGGATGAGGGCACGCTACTCATGTTCGCGGGCAGCGACATGAATGCCGGTCGCTATTACGTCTATCACAAGGCGACCAAGCAGCTTGAGGAAGTGTTGTCCGCGCGCCCGCAGCTCGATTCCGTCACGTTGTCGCAGGTCAAGTCGATCACTTTTCCGGCTGCCGACGGCACGCTGATTCCGGCCTATCTGACATTGCCGCCCGGCAGTGACAGCAAGAATATTCCCGCGATCGTAATGCCGCATGGCGGACCAGGGGCGCGTGACGAATGGGGCTTCGATTGGCTGTCGCAATTTTTCGCCAATCGCGGCTACGCCGTACTGCAACCCAATTACCGCGGCTCGACCGGCTACGGCGATGCTTGGTTCCAGAAGAACGGTTTTCAATCCTGGCGAGCCGCGATCGGTGATGTCAACGATGCCGGCCGCTGGTTGAGGTCCCAAGGCATCGCCGCACCGGGCAAGCTGGCGATCGTAGGCTGGTCGTATGGCGGATATGCCGCGCTGCAGTCGTCCGTTCTGGATCCCGATCTATTCAAGGCGATCGTCGCGATCGCTCCTGTCACCGATCTCGAAATGCTGCGGACAGAAGCGAACGGCTATACCAACTTCAAGCTGGTCGACGCATTCATTGGCAAGGGTGCGCATGTCGTACAGGGATCGCCGGCACGTAATGCGGGGCAGATCAAAGCCCCTGTACTGATGTTCCACGGCGATCTCGACAGAAACGTTGGTGTCGAGGAATCCCGCTACATGGCGGACAAGTTGAAGGATGCCGGACGGAAAGTGGACTATGTCGAGTTCAAAGGACTCGATCACTATCTCGACGACGATACTGTCCGAACCGAGATGCTTGCCAAGTCGGACGCGTTCCTGCGAACGTCCTTGGGACTTTGATACGCGAAAAGGGCGGTCCGTCGCCGGGCCCGCCCTTTCGTTCTGTCTGCCGCCATCGCGTAGCGACGATCGATTGTGATCCGCCCGGCGTTTAGCGCGAGTAGAATTCGACGACCAGGTTCGGTTCCATCTTCACCGGATAGGGCACCTCGTCGAGCGTCGGCACGCGGGTGAAAGTCACCTTCGCATTGCCGTCCGGTGCGACGTAATCGGGGATTTCGCGCTCGGCCAGGCTCTGCGCTTCCATCACCAGGGCCATTTCCTTGGCCTTGCTGCCCAACGTGATTTCCATGCCCGGAAAGCAGCGGCGCGACGCGATGTTGCACTTCACGCCATTGACGCGGATGTGGCCGTGCGAAACGAGCTGGCGCGCGGCGAACACGGTCGGCGCGAACTTCGCGCGATACACGATCATGTCCAGGCGCTGTTCGAGCAGGCCGATCAGATTCTGGCCGGTGTCGCCCTTCATGCGCGCGGCTTCGGTGTAGCAGGCGCGGAACTGCTTCTCGGTCACGTCGCCGTAGTAGCCCTTGAGCTTCTGCTTGGCGCGCAGCTGGATACCGAAATCGCTGACCTTGCCCTTGCGGCGCTGGCCGTGCTGGCCGGGGCCGTATTCGCGCTTGTTCACCGGGGACTTCGGACGGCCCCAGATGTTCTCGCCCATACGGCGATCGAGCTTGTACTTTGCGGATGAACGCTTCGACATGATACTTACCTTGCAATTGCCAACAACAAGACCGGCTTCGCGTGTTACGGCTAGGCTGATCGATACCCGGTCATCGCTCTGGCCGATCCTTCAGGATCGGGTCAGGGCCGCCGCTTCACCGGGGTGCGGGGCCATTTGCGAAGGCGGGCGGTTAGCCGCGCAGGGCCGACGAGTCAAGCTGGACAGTCGCGTACGGCTCGGACAAGAGCGCAATCCATGAGCGATACGATTTTGACGGGCCCCGATTGCAGCACCATGGCGGAGGTCCGGGCTGGCGTGGATCAGGTGGACCGCGACCTGATCGCGCTGCTGGCCCGGCGCTTCGCGTACATGGACGCCGCGGCGCGGATTAAGCCGGAGCGCGGCGCCGTGCGGGACGAAGGGCGCAAGGCGCAGGTGATCTCCAACGCGATCACCGCAGCGCAGGCGGCGGGTTTGCCGGCGGATGCGATCGCAGATCTGTGGGATCTGCTGGTCGAGGCGTCGATTGCCTATGAGCTGGCCGCGTTCGACCGGCGCTAGGCAGGGTCTTTCGGTCCCTTCTTGCCCGACAGCGCGCTGAGCACGCCGCGAAAGGTGCGCACCTCCTGGCTCGACCAGCCGGGCTTGGTCAGCAACGTGCGCAAGGTACGCTTCGTCACCGGGGTACGCGCGGGCGGGTAGAAGAAGTGTGCCGCCTCCAGCATCGCGTCGAGTTGCGCGATCATGCCGTCCAGCTCTTCCTGCGGCGCGGGTTCGGGCAGGTCGGTTTCGGGCGGGGAGGCGAGGCCAATGCCCTTCGACCATTCGTAGGCGACCAGGATCACTGCCTGGGCCAGGTTCAAGGACCCGAATTCGGCGTTGATCGGCACGGTGATGATCTCGCGGGCGAGCGCGACGTCGTCGGTTTCCAAGCCCGAGCGCTCCGGGCCGAACAGGATCGCCGTGCGGCCGGGCGCGGCGTGGATCGCCCCTGCCGCCCGTTCGGGGGTGACGACTGGCTTGGTCACGCCGCGCTTGCGCACCGTCGTCGCGTAGACATGCGGACAATCGGCGACCGCTTCGGCTACGCTCGCATAGACCTGCGCCCGTTCCAGCACCACATCCGCGCCGCTCGCGGCCGGCCCGGCGGAGGGGTTGGGCCAGCCGTCGCGCGGGGCGACCAAACGCAACTCGGTGAGCCCGAAATTGAGCATGGCGCGCGCGGCCTTGCCGATATTCTCGCCGAGTTGCGGGCGGACCAGTACGATGACGGGGGGCGGGGCGAGGTCTGCTGGTGTCGCCATTTGATTCCCCACCCGTTCGTCTCGAGTAGGTGTCGAGCTTGTCGAGACGCCGTATCGAGAGACAGGAGCCGTCGGCGGTTTCCTTGCTGCTGCGGACAGTGCTGCCCAATCGCCTCGAAACAGCGCTTCCTTCTTTTTACGCGACCAGTCCTTGACCTGATGCTCCGTTTCCAAGGCCTCAATTCGCGAACCGAAATCCTGCGACCACATTAAAATTACGGGCCGGCGAGATTGCGTATACCCCTCGATCTCGCCAGCCTGATGCTGGCCGATCCGGCGTTCGAGATTGTCCGTGTGGCCGGTATAATAGCTGCCGTCGCTGCAGCGGAGGATGTAAGTCCAGAAGGTCATGCGCCGGCCCTATCTCTCGATACGCCGTCTCGACAAGCTCGACAGCTACTCGAGACGAACGGAAGCAGGTTAGATAGCCTTTTCAGACACGCCTCACCCCTTGCCCACTTCCGTCACGTTGCCGGCGAATTCCTCGAAATCCCTGGCCTCGCGGAAATCCTTATAGACGCTGGCGAAGCGGATATAGGCGACCGAATCCATCCCCTTCAGCCCCTCCATCACGAGTTCGCCGATGCGTTTGGAGGGGATTTCGTTCTCGCCCTGCGTCTCCAGCTGGCGCTGGATGCTCGACACCAATTTTTCGAGACGGATCGAGTCGATCGGGCGCTTGCGCGCCGCGATCGAGACCGAGCGCAGCAACTTGTCGCGGTCGAACGGCTCACGCTTGTCCTCGCTCTTGAGGACATAGAGGTCGCGCAACTGAATGCGTTCGAACGTCGTGAACCGCGCGGCGCACCCCTCGCACTGGCGGCGGCGCCGGATGGCGGCACCGTCGTCGGTGGGGCGCGAGTCCTTTACCTGGCTGTCTTCATGTCCGCAAAAGGGGCAGCGCATTCAGAGCTTCTTCTTCGCCTTGAGATAGGCATAGCCGGCGCCCGCGGCCGCGCCGATGATCGGGCCGACGAACGGCGCCGGAATCGCCACCACCGCACCCAGCGCGGCCCATTTCGCCATGCTCTTGCCCAGCGGCTTGTCGATCTGGGGTTTGTCGAAATCGTTCATGGTCAGATTCCTTCGGGATAGATCGGGAAGCGAGCGCACAAGGCGGCAACGCGTTCCTTCACCGCCGCCTCGACCTGCGCATCGCCTTGTTCGCCGTTCTTGCGCAGGCCATCGAGCACGTCGGCGACCATGTTGCCGATCTCGCGGAACTCGGCCGGGCCGAAGCCGCGCGTCGTGCCGGCGGGCGAGCCGACGCGGATGCCGCTGGTCTTGGTCGGGGGGAGCGGATCGTTCGGGATGCCATTCTTGTTGCAGGTGATGCCGGCACGCTCCAGCGCCTCGTCGGCGTCCTTGCCGGTGACGCCGAGCGGAGTGAGATCGATCAAGGCAAGATGCGTGTCGGTGCCGCCCGAGACGACCTCCGCACCGCGTTCCTTAAGCGTCGCGGCCAGCACCTTGGCGTTCTCGACCACGGCGGCGATGTAGCTCTTGTAATCGGGTTGCAGCGCCTCGCCGAACGCAACCGCCTTGGCCGCGATGACGTGCATCAGCGGGCCGCCCTGAAGCCCTGGGAACACCGCGCTGTTGATCTTCTTGACGATGGCTTCGTCGTTGGTCAGCACCATGCCGCCGCGCGGACCGCGCAGGGTCTTGTGCGTCGTGGTCGTCACGACATGCGCGTGCGGCAGGGGCGAGGGGTGCAGGCCGGCCGCGACGATGCCGGCGAAATGCGCCATGTCGACCATGAAGAAAGCGCCCACCTCGTCGGCGATCGCGCGGAACTTCGCGAAATCGATCTGGCGCGGATAGGCGGAGCCGCCGGCGATGATCAGTTTCGGCTTGTGCTCCAGCGCGAGCGCGCGAACCTGCTCGAAATCGATCAGGTGCGTGACCGGATCGACGCCATATTGCACCGCGTTGAACCATTTGCCGCTCATCGCCGCACGCGCGCCATGCGTCAGATGGCCGCCGGCATCGAGGCTGAGGCCCATGATCGTCTCGCCGGGCCTGACCAGGGCGAGCATCACCGCGCCGTTGGCCTGCGCGCCGGAATGCGGCTGGACGTTGGCGAAGCCGCAGCCGAACAATTCGCACGCGCGCGCGATCGCCAGCGCCTCGATCTCGTCCGAGGGCTCGCACCCCTGATAGTAGCGCTTGCCGGGATAGCCCTCGGCATATTTGTTGGTGAACACGCTGCCTTGCGCCTGCAGCACCGCCTTGGAGACGATGTTCTCGGACGCGATCAGCTCGATCTGCGTCTGCTCGCGCTTCAGTTCGTGCGCTACGCCAGCGAAGATCGCCGGGTCGGCGTCGGCCAGGCCGCGGGTGAAGAAACCGTCCGGCTGGACGTCCCCGAGTACATTGGAGGCGTGGGTCTGCGGGTTCGTGCTCACTTTACAAGCTCCTCGAACTGGGGATGGCTGAGTTTCTCGACGCGCCCGGAATGGCGGCCGCCGGCGAAATCGGTGGTCAGGAAGGCGGTTACGCAGGCCTTGGCCATGTCCTCGCCAGTCAGGCGCGCGCCCAGCGCGATCACGTTGGCGTCGTTATGTTCACGCGCCAGCGCAGCGGAGAGCGGCTCGCCGACCAGAGCGCAGCGTACCGCCGGATGGCGATTGACCGAGATCGAGATGCCGACGCCCGATCCGCACAGGGCGATGCCGCGTTCGGCCGATCCGGAAGCCATGGCGTCGGCAAGCGCATAGCCGAAATCGGGATAATCCACCCGGTCCGCACTGTGCGGGCCGAGATCGGCCACGTCATGCCCAGCCTCGCGCAGCCAGGCGGCAAGCGCCGCCTTCAGATCGAAAGCGGCATGGTCGGATGCGATGGCGATGCGCATGCTCGGCGTGCGTGTCCCTGATACTGTCCCGGGGTGAGCGTATGCGGGCGCTCTTACGCAAAGCCTGCGGCGAACGCCACCTTGGATATCGGCATCTGCGCTATCGATTGCCGTCTGCTCACAAGCCCTGTAGCAAGACGACCTGTGACAGACTCGCGCCCAGCCGAACCGATCGGACCCAAGGTCGATCCGGCCGTCGCCATCGCGGCGCGGGCGTATCTCACCGATATGCTGGTGAAGACCGGGGATGAGGATCGCCAGGCGTTCCGGGAATTGTACCAGCTGACCTCGGCGAAACTATTCGGCATCACCTTCCGTATCTGCGGCGAACGGCAAGCGGCGGAAGATGTGTTGCACGACGTATATCTCACGATCTGGAAGCGCGCCGGGGCCTATGAGCCGTCGCGGGCCAGCCCGATCACGTGGCTTGCCACGATCGCGCGCAACCGCGCGATCGACTGGCGGCGCGCGCAGACCATCCGCCGCGCCAGCCCGATAGAAGACGCGCCGCCGATCGCCGACAGCGCACCTTTGGTCAGCGACACGATGGTCGCCGATCAGGATGCGAGCCTGCTGCATGGCTGCCTTGATACGCTCGAGCGGCGTCAGCAGGACGCGATCCGCACCGCCTTCTTCGACGGCACGACCTATGCCGATCTGGCGCTGGCGCAGAACGTACCGCTAGGCACGATGAAGAGCTGGGTACGGCGCGGCCTCCTCAAGCTGAAGGAGTGCCTCGAATCGTGAGCGACGACACGCTTCTTCCCGCGGACGACGGTCCCGATCCCGATGTCGCCGCCGCCGAACTGGCGCTGGGGCTGCTGGAGGGCGAGGAGCGCGCGCTGGCGTTGCGTCGCGTGCTGGCCGAGCCGGGCTTCGCGCATTCGGTCGAGGTCTGGCGTACCTATCTCTCGCGGTTGTTCGATCTCTGGCCGGAAATGACGCCATCGGGCGGTGTGCTGGCGCGGATCGAACGGTCGATCGACGCGCCGGCCGTGCCGGTCGAGATGCCGGCACAGCGCAGGTCGTTGCTGTGGCCCGGCATCGCCGCGGTCGCCAGCCTGCTTGCCGCGAGCCTGTTGCTCGTCGTTCTGCTGCGCCCGATCTCGGTGCCGACCGCGCCGCCGCAACCCAAGCCGACCATGGCCCCTGCGCCGGCCCAGATCCTGGTCGCGGCGATCGACCCCGCCACGACCGGCGCGCCGGTGACGGCGGTGTACGATCCGGCTTCGGGCGGATTGCGGCTCACCGAGGCGGCACTGGCCGATGCCAATCAGAGCGCCGAATTGTGGATCATCGGCGCGGATGCCACGCCGCATTCTCTCGGGCTGCTCCGGACCAAGGGCGGCACGGTGCTGACCGTGAACGCCGCCAATCGCGCGCAGATCGCAGCGGGGGCGACCTTGGCCATCTCGCTCGAAGCGGTCGGTGGTTCGCCGACGGGCCAACCGCAGGGTCCCGTGGTCGCCAAGGGCACGCTCTCGCAGGTCTGACTGCATCCGGGCACGGTGGCCGCCCGTAGCTGACGGCAGTCCGCACACTAGCGGATGCAAAAGGCAGGAGAGCCATTCCATGACCCCTCAGATTCGTGCATCCATTCTCGCCGTCGCGCTCGTCGCCGGCGGTTCCACGCTCGCTTATGCCAAGGGCAATCCGATGGTCGGCGGTGCGGCGATGTATCCCACCAAGAACATCATCGAGAACGCCGTCAATTCGAAGGATCACACCACGCTGGTCGCGGCCGTCAAGGCCGCCGGTCTGGTCGATACGCTGTCGGGCAAGGGTCCGTTCACCGTGCTCGCGCCGACCAACGAAGCGTTCGCCAAGCTGCCGGCCGGCACGGTGGAGACGTTGGTGAAGCCCGAGAACAAGGCGACGCTGACCAGCATCCTCACCTATCATGTCATTCCCGGCAAGATCAGTGCGGCGGCGATCAAGGCCAATGCGGCCAAGCATATGGGCAAGGCGACATACACCACCGTCAACGGCGGCACGCTGACCTTCTCCAAATCGGGCAGCGGCTGGGCCGTGACCGATGCCAAGGGCGGCATGGCCAACATCACCATTGCCGACGTCAACCAGTCGAACGGCGTGATCCACGTCATCGACACGGTGCTGATGCCCTGATCGTCAGCGATCGGGAATTTCCGGGCGCGCCGCATCCAGGTGATCGGCGCGCTCGTATCTTTCGCGTCTTTCCCCAAGAGAAAGACCGGTATCGGGCGATCATCCCCTTTGTGACCGCCCGAGCGTAAGCGTAGCGTATTCGGACCTGTCGGTGCCCCAATGCCGGCAGGTCCGTCTCGTTTCGGGGTCAGGCGTCGCGCGAGGCGCGGATCGCGCTTCGGCTCTGCGCGGTCCAGGTTTCCTTTCCGGTCAGGAACGCGACCCAGCCGAGCAACGCGCCCCAGTGACGGAACAGCTGGAACGTGAACGGCTCCAGGATCGCGGCGATCAGCGCCGGCCCCCAGTGCAGCCCTTCGCTCTGTCCGGTCCAGCGTGCGTACAGGCGCAGGGAACCGAGGTGGAAGCTGAGATCGATCGCGATCTTGGCGAGCATGATAGCCAAGATCGGCAGCACGATGTGGAACCGGCCGCTGACCAGCACCACGATCAGGATCGCGAAGGCGGCGAGACCATAGATCGGCTGCACAGTATCGAGCGCCTTTACGGGGAGCATCTGCGTGCCGAGTTGCCCGAAGCGACGGTTGCCGACCATGTCACGATTCCAATGCTGCGTCTGCAGGAAGCCGCCGAACCAGCGCCGGCGCTGGCGCAGAAAGGCGGGCAGGGTGGCGGGAGCATCGGTACGCGCGATGGCGCGACCGATCACGCGGACGCGCCAGTCGAGCCCGGTATCGGCAGCGTGGCGGTGCAGGCGGTGGATCAGTTCGTAATCCTCGACCATGCAGTCCGGATCGAACCCACCGACCGTCACCACCGCTTCGCGCCGGAACGCGGCGAACGCGCCGGAGATCAGCAACAGGCTGTGCTGCTGCTCCCAGGCGTGGCGCGACAGGAAATTGCGGACATATTCGTAGGTCTGGAACCATTCGAACAGCCGACCCGACAGGTTCGGCCCGCACATCGGCTTGATCACACCGGTCGCCGCGACCAGTTCGGGTTCGGCGGCGAAGGCGGCGCGCATCGCGGCGATCGCGCCCGGATCGAGCAGCGTGTCGGCATCGACCGTCAGCATCACCTCGGTGTCGATCTCGAGCATCGCCGCGTTGAGCGCGCGGGCCTTGCCGCCATGGGGCAGGCGCAGCCAGCGCAGCGAGGGCAGGATCGGGCTGGACGGACTGATGATTCCGAGCGCGGGCGGCGTGAGGCCATAGCGCGCGGCGAACACCGCCGGGGTGGCGTCGTCCGAACCGTCGTCGGCGATCAGTATCACGTCCGGCGCATCGTCCTGCGCGGCGAGGCGATCGATCGTCACGTCGAGTACCGCCGCCTCGTTGCGCGCCGCCACGATGACCGCGAAGCGCGGGCGGGCGGTGCTCGCGGCCGGCATTAGCGCGCCGTGGCGCAACGGCCAGATCCGCCATGCGGTGAACACCAGAAGGGCCGTGTCGTAGAGGATATAGGCGATGCCGACCGACCACACCGCGATCCCCTGGCGCAGGAACGCCTGGGCGATCAGAGCGGCGAAGATCGCGAACACGCCGACGCTGATCGACCGGCTGGCGAACCCCACCGGCTGCGGGTTGAGCCGGGGCGATTGCACCGCGAAGGCATTGGCGAGGGCATCCGCCGCTGGGGCGAGCGCATCCGCCGCAGGGGTCTGGATCATGAAATGTCGCGCTCTCGGGGAGAAAGAGTGCCGCCCCTCTAGCGCCGCATCGCTGGCCGCACTAGCGTTTTAGGGATCGATCGCGGGAGCTGCATATGGACGTCGGACGCTATACCAGAACCGCGATGCTGTTCCACTGGGTGATCGCGCTCGGCATCCTCGTGAATGTCGCCCTGGCCTGGCTGTGGCCGTATCTCGCCGACGAGAAGGTGCGGCCGGCGATCGATACGCACAAGTCGATCGGCGTGACGCTGCTCGGGCTCGCGGTTCTGCGCCTGTTATGGCGTTTCGCGCATACCCCACCGGCCTATCCCGCCAGTTACCAAGGCTGGGAGCGGACCATATCGCATGTCGTTCATTGGGGGCTGTACCTGATCATCTTCGCGATGCCGCTGACCGGGTGGATCATGGATTCGGCGTACAAGGACGCGGCGAGCCATCCGATGCACTGGTTCGGCACGTTCGAATTCCCGCGCATCGGTTTCATCATGACTCTGGATCCCGCCTTGCGCAACAAGGTACATGACGGGTTCGGTGCGGCGCACGGGCTGCTGCAATGGCTGCTGTATCTGCTGGTGCTGGTCCACATAGCGGGCGCGCTGAAGCACCAGATGCAGGGGGAGAAGGAATTGCAGCGGATGTTGCCGGGGTAAGCTTCTCAGCAATTTCCGTCATCCCGGACTTGATCCGGGGTCCATTCCTCCGCCCGCGGTGCCGTTGCGCTTCTCGCGCCGACATTGCCAAGCGGCCCGTTGGATCCCGGATCAGGTGCGGGATGACGGGAGCGACGGTCTACCCCGAATTCCGCAGCGCGGTGGCGATCGCGTTGATCGACAGCAGAATGCCCTCGCCGATCCGTTCGTCCTCGTCGCCGGCGCGGCGGCGCTTGATCAGTTCGATCTGCAACAGGTTGAGCGGCTCGATATAGGGCAAACGGAGGCGGATCGACGTTTCGAGCGCCGGATGCTTTTCGAGCAGGCGCGACTGGCCGGTGGCGGCGAGCAGGCCGTCATGCGCCTGGCCCCAGCCGGATTTGATCTGGCCGAACACCGTGTCACGCAACGATGCGTCCTCGACCAAGGCGGCATAGCGCGCCGCGATGCCCATGTCGGACTTGGCGATGACCTGTTCCATGTTGGCGAGGCTCGCGGCGAAGAACGGCCAGCTTTCGGCCATTTCGCGGAGCAGCCCCTTGTCCTCGAACCCGGCCAGCGCCTGGCCGACGCCGTACCAGCCGGGCAGCATGACGCGCGCTTGTGCCCAGCTGAACACCCAGGGGATCGCGCGCAGATCCTCGATCCGGTCGGATTTCGTGCGGCTGGCCGGGCGGCTGCCGATATTGAGTCCGGCAATCTCGGTCAGCGGCGTCATCTGGCGGAAGAAGGTGCGGAACCCCTGCGCGTCGTCATTATAGACAAGGTCGCGATACGCCATGAACGCGGCGTCGGACAAAGTCGTCATCGCCGCG
This sequence comes from Sphingomonas sp. Leaf357, assembly GCF_001423845.1. NCBI lineage: Bacteria > Pseudomonadati > Pseudomonadota > Alphaproteobacteria > Sphingomonadales > Sphingomonadaceae > Sphingomonas > Sphingomonas sp. Leaf357. Next base: position 718,647 of record NZ_LMPM01000001.1, read on the forward strand.
CCGAAACGCTTGGTGTCGGCGGCCGACAGCTGGTCGGGTTCCAGGCTGGCGAGCAACGTCGCCGAGGCCATCGCCTCCAGATTGGCCATCGCACTTTCGCGCGTGCCGTATTTGCCGGCGATCACCTCGCCCTGTTCGGTGATGCGGATGCGGCCCTGCACCGTCCCGAAAGGCTGCGCGCGGATCGCGGCGAAGCTGGAACCGCCGCCGCGTCCGACCGCGCCGCCGCGGCCGTGGAACAATTGCATGCCGATCCCGGCTTTCTCGAACACCGGCTTCAGCGCGGTAGAGGCGACCGACAGGCTCCAGGTCGAAGTGAGATAACCGCCGTCCTTGTTGCTGTCGCTATAGCCGATCATCACTTCCTGATGGCCGCGCTTGCCGGCGATGGCGACGATCTCGGGCAGGGCCAGCCACTCGGTCATGATGCCGGGCGCGGCCTCCAGATCGCCGATCGTCTCGAACAGCGGCACCGCCATGATCGCCGCGCTCGGCCCGTCCCCGGGGCGATAGAGGCCGACTTCCTTGAGCAGCAGGTTGATTTCGAGCAGGTCGGACACCGACTGCGCCATCGAGACGATGTAATTGGTGATGCACCCCGCACCGTAGCGCGCATGCGCCTCGGCGGCGGCGCGGACGATGTTCAGTTCGCCGGTCGTCTCCTCCGAATATTCGGCGAAGCTGCTGGTCAGCGGGCGGGCGTTGGAGAGTTCGGCGCGAAGCAGCACGGTGCGGGCGGCTTCGTCCAGCGCCAGATAATCGTCCTCGACACCGGCGACCTTGAGCAGTTCGGCCACAACGCGTTCGTGCACCGCGCTGTTCTGGCGCAGATCGAGCGTGGCGAGGTGGAAGCCGAAGGTCTCGACTGCTCGAATCAGGCGACCCAGCGCGCCGCCGGTGGCGAGCGGGCCCCCATGCCTGACGGCATCCTCGGCAGCCAAGCCGTGGGCGATCGCAACAAGGTCGGCGCGGAACGCCTGCGGGCCGTCATACGCCTCGCCCTTGAGCGGGCCGGGGCGCGGTGCGGGCTTGCCGGTCAGTTTGAGATGCGTGGCAACGAGCCGGGCATAGATGCCGGACAACGCGCGGCGATACGGTTCGTCGCTCCGGCTGGCCGCGGTGTCGCCGCTGGCGTCCGCCAGCGACTCGACGCCGGGATCGGCCGGTGCGAGATCCGTCGAGATGGAAAGCTCGGCACCCAGCGCGTGAACCGCGTCGAGATAATAACCCAGCACCGCTTCGCACGCCTTGCCCAGTGCGGTGCGCAGCGAATCGGCGGTGACGAAGGGATTGCCGTCGCGGTCGCCGCCGATCCAGCTGCCGGGGCGCAGGAAGCTCGGGGTGCGCGCGCCCAAGGCCCGATCCCAACGCTGATAGAGCGCGGGCAGCGCGGGCAGGAACACGTCACGCAGATAGCTGAGCGCGGTCTCGACCTCGTCGGCGACGTACAGCCGTTCGCGGCGCAGCACGCGAGTCTGCCACAGCAAGGCGATCTGGCGCAGGATCGCCTCCTCGACCTTGTCACCCTCGGGCGTCTCGTCGAGCCCGCGATCCTTCATCGCCATCAGCGCGGCGATTCGGTTGCGGTGATCGATCATCGACTTGCGACGCACCTCGGTCGGGTGGGCGGTGAGGACTGGGGCTATTAGGGATTGATCGAGCTGATTCATCACCGCGTCGTGTCCGATGCCCTCCGCGGCCAGGCGTTTCAGGGCGGCGTCGACCGTCGCGCCCTGCTCGGCGGCGACGCCCTGCCGATCCTCGGCGAGATTGGCGAGCATCGAAAAGAGCATGAAACCGCGGACGAAATCGAGCGTCTCGTCGATATCCAGCCGCTCGAGCCCGAGATCGGTATCCGCGGACCCGTTGCCGTTGCCGCCGCCGTTGCTGCGATGACGATCGACCGAGGCGGCGCGGATATGTTCGGTGCGCTCGAACAGTTTCTCGCCGCCATAAGCGCGGATCACGTCGCCGAGCAGCTTGCCCAGGAAGCGGATGTCGGGATTGTTCGTGATCGCGGGGAGGTCGGCCATGACTTCATGCTGCGCTGCGGCACGATTCGCGTCAACCGTGTCCGTCCGCGACGAGGACGTCATTGCGTGTTGCCGACCGCGTTGCGCCTGCCCCAGCCCGCCGCGTCGCGCTCGGCGCTGCTTAGGATGCGATCGTGATCGACGTCGGCGGCATCGAAGCGCGCGAGTTGCGCCGCCTCGAACTCGCCGAGACTGACATGGCCGTCATGGTTGGCATCGGCCGCCATCACCCGCGCGACCCGATCGGGGCGAAGTTCGCCGTGCTCGATCGTCGAATTGCGATCGGCGTCCATCGCGCGGAACCGAAGTTCGATCCCGGACGCGAAATCGGCGCGATGCTGGTTGGTCGGCGGCCGGAAGTCGACCGCGTCGCCCTTGGCCTCCTGATCGGAACAGGCCCCGAGCAGCGCCAGAACCGGCAGGACGAGAAATGACGGGGCAAGCACGCGCATGTCGAAGGCCTTATGCTGGAAAGTGGGTCGAACGGCGCGCGGGCGCGTTCAGTTCCGGCTGCCGTCGAAGCGCAGCATGTTGCCGAACGGATCGGTCAAGGTCGCCTCGTCCGAGGTCGCGCCGGGCCGGGCGAAGCTGGCCTGCTTGGCGCGCAGCTCGGCGAACAGGCTGCGCGGATTTCCGGTACGGATCCACACCGCGCTGCCCGGCGTGCCATCGCCATAATGTTCCGAGAGATGGAGGACCATGCCGCCGCGCGACACCTGCATGTAGAGCGGCAGATCATCGGCGAAACGATGCTCCCAATCGAGCGTGCAGCCGAGAAAGTCGCAATAGAATTCCAGCGCCTTGTCCCGATCGTAGATGCGCAGGATCGGAATCGCCGCCGACAAGACGGGTGCGTCGCTCATGCCTCCAGCTCGACGTCCCAATAGAGCCAGTCGTGCCAGGTATCGTGCAGGTAATTGGGCGGAAAGCGCCGGCCATGTTCCTGCATCTGCCAGCTCGTCGGGCGGATCGCGGCAATGTGCAGCGGCATCTGCGCCTGTTTCGGCGTGCGGCCGCCCTTCTTCAGATTGCAGGGCGCGCAGGCGGTGGCGACGTTCTCCCATGTCGTGCGGCCGCCCTGCGCGCGCGGGATGATGTGATCGAAGGTCAGATCGCTGCCACAGCCGCAATATTGGCAGGAGAATTTGTCGCGCAGGAACACGTTGAACCGCGTGAAGGCCGGGAAGGCGGAGGGGCGGACATAGGATTTGAGCGCGATGACCGAGGGCAGTTTCACCCGCCGCGTCGGGCTGCGCACCTCGCGTTCGTATTCGGCGACGATATCGACTCGGTCGAGAAACACCGCCTTGATCGCGGTCTGCCACGGCCAGACGGACAGCGGATAATAGCTGAGCGGCGTATAATCGGCGTTCAACACCAGAGCGGGACACCCGTCGGGGTGCCGGATCAGATCGGGATGGTACATAACCCCCTTTCTCTCGTCGCGCGTCGGCGCCGCTGCTCAAGTCCTTGACGGCGCTTTTGCCGACTTGGATGACGGTGTCATGACAGCACGGCGCACGACTCACGGTCAAGGGGGCGCGGCGCGGCGATGAACGCGGTGACTCGCTTCGCGCCCAGCCCGACCGGAAAGTTGCATCTCGGCCACGCCATATCCGCGATCCGGAGCCACGATCGCGCGCGCGCCGATGGCGGACATTTCCTGCTGCGGATCGAGGATATCGACGGCACGCGATCGCGGCCCGAGCATGTCGCGGGAATCCTGGAGGATCTGCGCTGGCTGGGCCTGGCCTGGGACGGGGAGGTGCTGTTCCAGTCGGCCCGGCTGGCGGCGTACGCCGCGGCGCTGGAAACGCTCAAGGCGCGGGGGCTGCTCTACCCCTGTTTCTGCACCCGTGCGGAGATCGCGCAGAGCCTGTCCGCGCCGCACGGCCCGATCGCGGCCTATCCCGGTACGTGCCGCCATATCGATCCCGATCGTCGCGCTGCCCGGCTGGCCGGCGAGGAGCATGCCTGGCGCATCGACATGGCCGCCGCCGTCGCGTCGGCCGGGCCGCTCGCGTGGACCGATGAGATCGCCGGATCGCACCGCGCCGATCCACTGGCACAGGGCGATGTCGTGCTGGCGCGCAAGGATGCGCCGGCCAGTTATCACCTGGCGGTGGTGGTCGACGATGCGCATCAGGGCGTGACGCATGTGGTGCGCGGCGCGGATCTGCGCGCGGCGACCGATATCCACCGTCTGCTGCAAGCCCTGCTCGCGTTGCCGACGCCGAGCTATCGGCACCACCCGCTGCTCACCGACGCCGACGGGCAGCGGCTGGCCAAGCGCAACGGCGCGCCGACGCTCGCGGCCCTGCGCGCCGACGGCGTGGACGGTCCGGCGCTGGCCGAGGATCTCCGCGCCGGGCGACTGCCCATTGGCTTTGCCCTGCCGAGCGCCTAGATAAGACGCATGAGCATTTTCCTGATCGTCCTCCTCGTCGCCGCGATGATCGCGGTGGTGGTCGTATTCGTGCGCGGCCTGGTCGTTTTCCTCGCCAACGCGACCGAGGAGGCGAAGAGCGGCGGCACCGGGCCGAGCGCGTCGGCGCTGAAATCGAACAAGATGATGCAGTATCGCATCTTCTTCCAGGCGATCGCGATCGTGATCGTCGTGCTGTTGCTGATGCTCGCCGGCAAGGGCTGATCCCGGGGCCGATCCGGCGCGGGCGTCCCTGAACGATGGTCAAGCTCAACAAGATTTACACCCGTACCGGCGACGACGGCACCACTGGACTCGTCGATGGATCGCGCGTGGCGAAGACCGACGCGCGGATGGCGGCGATCGGCGATGTCGACGAGGCGAACAGCGCGATCGGCGTGGCGATCGTCGCGCTCGGCGCGGGCGATCTCGCCACCGCCTTGACGCGGATCCAGAACGACCTGTTCGATCTCGGCGCCGACCTTGCCACGCCGGGCGAGGATTTTACCCCCGGTGAGATGACGTTGCGGATCGTCGCGGCCCAGGTTTCGCGGCTCGAAAACGAAATCGATGCGATGAACGCGCAGATGCCGTCGTTGACGAGCTTCATCCTGCCCGGCGGCACGGCGGGGGCGGCAGCGGTCCATCTGGCCCGTGCGATCGTGCGGCGGGCGGAGCGGGCGGGAGTGGCCGCGGCGGCGGAGGTTTCGATCAATCCGCTGGCGCTCGCGTTTCTCAACCGATTGTCGGATTATCTTTTCGTCGCCGCCAGATACGTGAACCAAAATGCGGGTGGCGACGTTCTGTGGGTGCCCGGCGCATCCCGCTAGCCGGAGGCTTGCTTCAGATCAATTGATCCGGCGCGACGTTCTGGATACGGAAGAACGGAATGCGAACACAGCCTCGTCTCGCCCCCGGCATTTCCACGTTGGCCGAACGGTTCGCCAAGGTGCGTGGATTGACCGAGGCGCTGGTCGCGCCGCTCTCCGATGCCGATGCCACCGTCCAGTCGATGGAGGATGCGTCGCCGGCCAAATGGCATCTGGCGCATACGACGTGGTTTCTCGAAACCTTCATCCTGCGCGATTTCGTCGCCGGATACGTCCTGCACGACGATCGCTTCCCGTTCCTGTTCAACAGTTATTACGAGGCCGAGGGCCGGCGCCATGCGCGCGGCCGGCGCGGGATGGTGACGCGGCCCACGCTGGACGAGGTGCTGGCGTACCGGCATCATGTCGATGCGGCGGTGCTCGCCGCCTTGCCGGGCCTGCCGGATGCGGCGCTCGACCTGGTGACGCTCGGATGCCATCACGAGGAGCAGCATCAGGAACTGCTCGTCACCGACATCCTGCACCTGATGTCGGAAAATCCGCTCGAGCCGGCGATCTGGCCGGCGGCGCGCAAGGTGCCGGTGGAGATGCCCGGCCCGATCGGCTGGATCGAACGCGCCGGCGCGGTGGCCGAGATCGGGTTCGACGGCGAAGGGTTCGCCTTCGATTGCGAGGGGCCGCGCCATCCGACCCTGCTGACGCCCCATGCGATCGCCGATCGCACGATCACCAACGGCGAATGGGCCGCGTTCATCGCCAATGGCGGTTACGCCAACCCTGCGCACTGGCTGTCGGACGGCTGGGCGTGGGTGAAGGCGGAAGCGATCGTCGCGCCGCTCTATTGGGAGAAGCACGACGGCAGTTGGACGCGCTTCGGGCTCGATGGCCGCCGCGCGATCGATCCGGCCGCGCCGGTCACCCATGTCAGCTTCTACGAAGCGGACGCCTATGCCGCCTGGGCCGGCGCGCGCCTGCCGACCGAGGCGGAATGGGAAGTCGCCGCCGCCGAGCATGACGCGTCGGGCGGCAACCAGCTGGACGAGGCCGGTCCGGTCGAGCCGCGTCCGGCGCCGGACGGCCCGGCATTCTTCGGCGACGTATGGGAATGGACCGGCAGTGCCTATCGTCCCTATCCCGGCTTCAAGGCCGCGCAGGGTGCGGTCGGCGAATATAACGGCAAGTTCATGTCCAACCAGTGCGTGCTGCGTGGCGGATCGTGCGCCACGCCGCGCGGTCATGCCCGGGCGAGCTACCGCAACTTCTTCTATCCGCACCAGCGCTGGCAGTTCACCGGCGTTCGTCTCGCGAAAGATCTCTGACCCATGTTGAAGCAGGAAATCGAGGACGGCGACGTCACCCTGGCCGATCCGGCGTTCCGTGCCGACGTGTTGCGCGGCTTCGCGCTGCGCCCGCGCGCGATCCCGGCGCGGTGGTTCTACGACCGGCGCGGATCGGAACTGTTCGAGGCGATCACCGATCTACCGGAATATTATCCCACGCGGACCGAGACGGCGATCCTACGTGACGCGTGCCCGGCGGTGGCCGCGATCGCCGGCGAAGGCCGCGTGGTGGTGGAATTCGGGTCGGGCTCGTCGATGAAGACGCCGATCCTGCTCAGCGCCGTGGCGCCCGCCGCCTATGTGCCGATCGATATCTCGGGGGATTTCCTGCGCGAATCCTCGGCGCAGCTGGCGTCCCGGTTCCCGGGTCTGCCGGTGCTGCCGGTCGAGGCCGATTTCATGCACCCGATCCCGCTGCCCGCGCAGGTTGCGGAATTGCCCAAGCTCGGTTTCTTCCCGGGATCGACGATCGGCAACATGATCCCGCATGCCTCGGCCGATCTGTTGCGCGCGATGAAGGCGAGCCTCGGCGAGGGTGCGATGCTGCTGATCGGCATGGACCGGGTGAAGGACGAGCAGGTGCTCACCGCCGCCTATGACGATGCGCAGGGCGTGACGGCAGCGTTCAACCTGAACCTGCTGGAGCGGATCAACCGCGAATTGGACGGCACGATCCCGGTGGACCGGTTCCGCCATCGCGCGATCTGGAACGACGATCGCGCGCGGATCGAAATGCATCTGGAAGCGACGGAGGATCTGGCCTTCACGATCGAGGGCCGGCCGTTCGAGATCGCGGCGGGCGAGACGATCCATACCGAGAACAGCCACAAGTTCGGCCAGCGCGACGCGAAGCTGCTGTTGCGTGCCGGCGGCTGGACGCCGATCGCGGAATGGACCGACCCGGATGGCCTGTTCGCGGTGATCCTGGCCGAAGCGCAGGCCCCGCGCCTCGCCCCCTGAGGGCGGCACGACTTGGGGTTTGCGCTGGCCCGCCCGAGAACGGTAGTGGGGGGCATGACCATCCCTCCCGTCGCCGAACGGCGCCCGCACAGCTTCACCACGCACGGCATCACGATCGAGGATCCCTATGCGTGGATCCGGGATCCGGGCTATCCCGACGTCACGGACAAGGACGTCCTGGCCTATCTCGCGGCCGAGAATGCCTATTACGAAAGCGTCATGGGCCCTCACAAGGCGCTGACCGACCGTCTCTACGAAGAGATGAAGGGGCGCATCAAGGAAGACGATTCCTCGGTGCCGCAAAAAGACGGCGACTGGCTGTACTGGACGTCGTTCGAGACCGGCGGGGAATATCGCAAATGGTGGCGCCGGCCGGTCGCGGCCAAAGACGATGGCAGCGACGATGTGCTGATCCTCGACGAACCCGCCCTGGCCGAGGGGAAGGAGTATTTCCGGCTCGGCGCGATCAGCGTCAGCGAGGATGGGCGGTATCTCGCCTATGCGATCGACGATAACGGATCGGAGCGGTTCGAGGTTCGGGTCAAGGATCTCGAGAGCGGCGAACACCTGCCCGACGTGATCCCCGGCATGTTGTCGGAAATCGTGTGGACGAGCGATTCGACCGGCTTCCTCTACGGGCTGGCGAACGAGCAGTGGCGGACGGACAATGTCCGCTATCACCGCTTGGGCACCCCGATCGCCGACGATATCGAGCTGTTCAAGGAAGCAGATGAAGGCTTCCGGGTTGGCGTATCGGAGACGAGCAGCCGCAAGTGGATCGTCATCGCCAGCGGCGATCATGTGACCAGCGAGGTGTGGCTGCTGCCGGCGAACGATCCGCTCGCGCCGCCGCTGCTGGTCTCGGCGCGCAAGGCGGGACGCGAGTATGATGTGGACGAGCACGACGGCACGTTGTTCATCCACACCAACGATACCGATCCGAACTTCCGGCTCTGCACCGCGAGCCTCGCCGCGCCGGGCGACTGGAGCGAATTGATCGCGCCGTCGCGGGATTTCTACATGACCGGGATCGAGTGCTTCAAGGACTTCTTCATCGTCGACGGGCGCGAGGAGGGCTTGGATCAGATCGAGATCCGGCGGTACGAAACGCCGCTCGTGGCGCGACGCATCGCGTTTCCGGAGGCGAGCTACGACGCGGGGCTCGGCAACAATCCCGAATACGACATGAGCGTGTTGCGCGTCGGTTACGAATCGATGGTCACGCCGGGGACGGAATATGATTACGACGTGGCGACGGGCGACCTGACCACGCTGAAGGTGCAGGAAATCCCGTCGGGCTACGATGCGGACCGGTATCGCACCGAGCGGCTGAAGATCGCGGCGCGCGACGGCACCGAGGTGCCGGTGTCGATCGTCTATCCGAAGGACTTCCCGCGCGACGGATCGGGGCCGCTGTTCCTCTATGCGTACGGCGCGTACGGCTATGCCATTCCGCCGGGCTTCTCGACCGGGCGGCTGAGCCTGCTCGATCGTGGGTTCGCCTATGCCATCGCGCATATCCGGGGCGGCGACGATCTCGGGCAGCAATGGTATCTCGACGGCAAGCTCGACAAGCGCGCCAATACGTTCAACGATTTCGTCGACGTGGCGAAGGGGCTGGTCGCGGACGGCTGGACCAGCGCGGGCCGGATCGCGATCGCCGGGCGGTCGGCCGGCGGCGAACTGATGGGCGCGGTGGTCAATTCCGATCCCGAACTGTGGGGCGCGGTGATCGCCGACGTGCCGTTCGTCGATGTGCTGAACACGATGCTGGACGGCGATCTGCCGCTGACGCCGGGCGAATGGCCCGAATGGGGCAATCCGATCGAGGACAAGGCGGCGTTCGAGCGGATCCGCGGCTATTCGCCCTATGATCAGGTGAAGGCGCAGGCCTATCCGCCGATGTTCATCTCGGGCGGGCTTAACGATCCGCGCGTGACCTATTGGGAGCCGGCCAAATGGGCGGCGAAGCTGCGCAGCGTGAAGACCGACGACAATGTGCTGTTGCTGAAGACCAATATGGGCGCGGGGCATGGCGGCAAGTCCGGCCGGTTCGAAAGCCTGCGCGAGGCGGCGGAGGAACATGCGTTCGTCCTGTGGCAATTGGGCGTGGCGGATTGACCCCCTTCACCCTGTCGATCACCGCCACGCCCGACGACATCGACGAGCTGGGCCATGTCAACAATGCGGTGTGGGTGCAGTGGATCCAGCGCATGGCCACCGCGCACTGGGAGGCGGTGGCACCGGCGGAGCATGTCGCGGCCTATGTCTGGGTCGTGACCCGGCACGAGATCGACTATCGCGGCAACGTGTCCGCCGGCGAGACGGTGACGGGGGAGACCTGGGTGCCGGACGGGCCGAAGGGCGCGCGGTTCGACCGGCATGTGCGCTTCACCGGCAGCGACGGCCGCATCAAGGTGGAGGCGGTGACGACCTGGGCGTTGCTGGACCGCGCGACCGGGCGATTGCTGCGCGTGCGTCCGGAAATCGCCGCGCCGTTCGTCGGCTGAACGCGGCGTTTGCGTAGCCTCGCTCCAAAGTCGCGCTATTCCTGTCACGATGCATTTCAAAGCCCATGCCAAATGGTTAAGGTAGGGCATGACCGAGATCATTGTTGCTGCACTGCAGCTTGCCTTCACGCCCGATATCGATGCCAACATCGCCAACGTCTCGACGCTGGTGCGCGAGGCCGCGGCGCGCGGCGCGCAGGTGATCCTGCCGCCGGAACTGTTCGAGGGCGAATATTTCTGCCGCGTCGAGGACGAGGGCCTGTTCGCCAATGCCAAGCCGGTCGGCGAACACAAAGCCGTGCTGGCGATGCGCGCGCTGGCCGCCGAACTGGGCGTGACGATCCCGACCAGCTTTTTCGAGGCGGATGGCCCGCATCATTACAACAGCCTGGCGATGATCGGACCCGACGGAAACGTCATGGGCGTCTATCGCAAGAGCCATATCCCCGACGGCCCCGGATATGAGGAGAAATTCTATTTCCGGCCCGGCAATACCGGGTTCAAGGTGTGGCCCGGCCCGGTCGAAGCTGGCGGCGCGACTTTGGGTGTCGGGGTGTGCTGGGACCAATGGTATCCGGAAACCGCGCGCGCGATGATGCTGATGGGCGCTCAGGTGCTGTTCTATCCCACCGCGATCGGCAGCGAGCCGCATGACGACAGCCTCGATACCGCACGGTTGTGGCGGCGCGCGATGGTCGGCCATGCCGTGTCCAACGTCGTGCCGGTGGTCGCCGCCAACCGCGTCGGTGTCGAGCACGGCCAGACCTTCTACGGCACCAGCTTCATCACCGACGAGCGCGGCGACATCCTGGCCGAGCTGGGCCGCGAGGAAGAGGGCGTGATCGTCGCGACGCTCGATCTCGACCGGATCAAGCGCCACCGTGCCGCCTTCGGCTTCTTCCGCGATCGCCGTCCCGATCTCTATCACCGGCTGGTGGAGGATTCGTGAGCGGACCGGCGATGCGCCCGTGGTGATCGACCGCTTCGATCGCGTGACCGAGCCGCAGCGCGAATGCCTGCGGCTGGTGTTGACGCGGCGCAACTCGAAGGAGATCGCACTCGCGCTGGGCATCTCGCCGCACACCGTCGACAAGCGGCTGGAGCGCGCGATCGCCGCGATCGGCGCGACCAGCCGGTTCGATGCCGCGCGGATGCTGGGCGAATATGAGGGCGCCCCGCCTGCGCCTGCCCCCGCCGCATACGAGCCTTTCGTATACCAATCGCCCGACATTGTGCCGCCGGCCCAATCCGACATGATCGGCGTGTCTGAGGGGTTGGCGCTAAGGGGAGGCAGTCGGGGCGCGATAGCGGCCTGGCTGCCGATCCGCTCCAAGGGCGGCAGGAACAACACACTCTCGCCATGGCAGCGGCTGGCCTGGATCGGCATGATCCCGGTGGCGCTCGCGATCGCGGTCGGCATGCTGGGTTTCGGGCTCAGCGTGGCGGGGAAGTTGCTTCAGCTGCTCACGTCCGTCATGTCCTGATCAGGCGCTTATCGGTCCGATACGGACCGACCATCGAGGATGAGAGCCATGAGCACGACGCACGAAACCATTGCCGGCCAGGTCGGTACGTTGCTTCACAAGCTGGAGATGCTGATCGACGAGGCCGTCAGCTGTGGCGCGGAACTCACCGCAGCCCTGCCGCGCGCCCGGGTCGAGGCGAAATTGCCCGCCGTGGTCGGCCAGCATTCGCTCGACACGCTGAGCGAGGCGGTCCAGTCGCTCGTCGCCGCGCGGCGGCAGACCGTTGCCACGCACAAGCATCTCGACAAGGTCCGCGAGCTGATGGGCCTGCCGGTGATCAGCTTCGGCGAGGAAAGCCCCAAGCCCGACGACAAGGTGTTCACCACCGGTGCGGCCCGCACCGATCATCTGCGCATCGCCGCCTGACGCCTGGCGAGCCCGGTTGACTCGACTCGAATTCAGGTCGGACCGAGCGATATGCTGATCGTCTATCTCTTCAACGCTCTTCTCGCATCGTGCGCCGTCTACGCCTTCGTGCGGGGCGGCGCGCCCGAAAGGGTCGTGGCGGTGGCGTTCGTCGCCTCCGCCGCGGCCAGTTATGCCGCCATACCGGCGCATGGCCGCTTTCACGGACTGGAATGGGGCCTGCTGCTGATCGATGCGGGCCTGCTCGTCGTGCTGGTGGCCGTCGCGTTGTGGGCGAACAGGTTTTGGCCAATATGGATCGCGTCGTTTCAATTGTTCGCACTGCTCGTGCATGTCGCGAAAGCGTATCAGCAGGACGTCCTGCCGATCATCTATTTCGCGGCGATTTCCCGCATCGCCTATCCGATGCTGGCACTGCTGGTGATCGGCACCGCGCGCCATTTCCATCGCGTGCGGCTGTACGGGGTGGATCCCGACTGGAGCTCCCGCGCGCTGTAGGAGGCGATCGTGCCTGATCGGATCACCAGCGGCGACGGGCCGAAGATCGGCGCAGCGGGCAGCGGGCCACCGACCGCGCACGACATCGCGTCGCGGCTGCTCGCCTTCAGCCATATCCGCGCGCGCGTGTTCGAGCCGTACGGCCTGGCGGTCAACGACATCGCCTGGCAATTGCTGCTCGCCCTGTTCATCGCGCAGGAGCGCGGGCTGCGCGTCACGATCTATCGCCTGTGCGAGGACGTGCCGGTACCCAAGAGCGTATCGGTGCGCTGGCTGCGGGCGCTTCGGGCGAGCGGGATGATCGATTACGACGATGCGACCTTCGGCCTGTCCGCCCCCGTGCGCCTGACGCCGGCGGCCGAGGACAGTCTGCGCGACCTGATCGACGCCTAGCCGCGCAAGTCCAGCGCGCGGGCGAAGACCGCGTCGAGCATCTCGCGCGTCAACCGGCCGGTATTCTGGTTGTAGCGCGAGCAATGGTAGCTATCGATCAGGATGCGCCCGTCCGGCATGCGGTGTTCGGCGAGATGCGCGAAGCGGCATTTGGGCAGCCGTCCGCCGAGCATCTTGACCGCCGATTGGTGCGCGATCTGGCCGAGCGCGATATAGATGCGCGCGTCCGGCAGCGCCGCCGCCTCGGCCTCGAGGAACGGGCGGCAGGTGCGGATTTCCTCCGGCGTCGGCTTGTTGAGCGGCGGCACGCATTTCACCGCGTTGAGGATCATCGCGCCGTGGAGCGCCAGTCCATCATCGGGCGTGCCGAGAAAGTCGCCGCTGGCCAGCCCATGATCGCGCATCGCGGCGAACAGCAACGCACCCGATCCGTCGCCGGTGAACGGACGCCCGGTGCGGTTCGCGCCGTGCTTGCCGGGGGCCAGGCCGACGATACCGAGCCAGGCGTCGGAATCGCCGAAGCCGCCGACCGGGGCGTTCCACCAGTCGGGCTGCTCGCTGCGCAGCTCCGCGCGATATCCGGCGAGGCGCGGGCAGCGCGGGCAATCGTGCGGCGGGGCGGGCAAGCCTGGTGCGAAGGTCATCGCGATGCGTTAGGCGCGTGCCCATGCCGACGACAAGCTATGCCATCGCCATCGGATCCAACCGCCGTGGCCGCCACGGCGCGCCGGAGCGCGAGGTGGCGGCGGCGATTCGGGCGCTTGGCGGGGTGGTCGCGGCGTCCGGCATCGTGGCGAGTGCGCCGCTCGGGCCGTCGATTCGCCGCTTCGCCAATGCCGCGGTGCTGATCCAAACGCGCGAGACGCCGCCGGAACTGCTCGCGCGGCTGAAGCGGATCGAGCGCGATTTCGGGCGGCGGCGCGGGCAGCGCTGGGGCGCGCGGGTGATCGACCTCGATATCGTCCTGTGGTCGGCGGGTTCGTGGGCCGAGGACGACCTGATCGTGCCGCACCCAGCATTCCGCACACGCCGGTTCGTGCTCGATCCGCTGCTGGGAATCGCGGCGGCGTGGCGCGATCCGCTGACGAATTCGACCGTGCGACAGCTCGCTCACCGGGCACAAGCGGTTGACCGCCGCCCCCGCCGCCCGTAACGCGCCTTGCTTGGTCGGGCCCGTAGCTCAGTTGGTAGAGCAACGGACTTTTAATCTGTAGGTCTCGGGTTCGAATCCCGACGGGCCCACCAATGCGCAGCGGAGAAGACGCAGCAGCGAAGCTGGGGCGCATCTCCGCAAGCACGGCCGGCGCGCAAAGCCAGTGCCCACAGGGCGCGGCTTTGCGACCGACGGGCACGGAGTTTAGAGCGACGCGCTTCCCCAAAGCCCCCGCATTTGCTCTAACGCACTGATGTTCAGCAAAATGCCCCTGCGTATCGCACTCGCCGCCGCCCTCGCGCTGGCCGGCCCCGCGCTGGCGCAATCCGATCAGGTCGATCCGTTCATCGGCACCGGCGGCGAAGGCCATACGTTCCCCGGTGCGGTCGCGCCGTTCGGGATGGTGCAGCTGAGCCCGGATACCGACACGACCTGCACGATCCGCGACTGCTATGCGCACGCCGCGGGCTATCGCTACACCGATCCGACGATCCAGGGATTCAGCCACACGCATTTCTCGGGCGCGGGACATTCCGATCTCGGCGATATTCTCGTGATGCCGGTGTCGGGCGACGCGGTGCCGATCGAACCGGGCGACCCGGCGAAGCCGGGATCCGGCTATCGCTCGCGCTTCTCGCACGACGGCGAAATCGCGCGGCCGGGCTATTATGCCGTCACGCTGACCGATGCGGGCGTGCGCGCCGAGATGACGGCGGGCACGCGCGTCGGCGTGCATCGCTACGCGTTCGCGCCGGGCCGGGCGGCGCATCTCGTGCTCGACCTGCGATCCTCGCTGTACAATTATCCCGGCAAGATCCTGTGGTCGTCGCTGCGCCTGCTCCCGGACGGGACGATCACCGGCGCGCGCGAGACGCGCGGCTGGGCGCCCGATCGCAAGCTGTATTTCGCGATGCGCTTTTCGGCGCCGCTCAAGACGCATGCCTTCGTCAGCACCGAGAAGGACGTGCCGTACAAGGGCTTCCAGGGGCCGGGCCGCGGCACCGACGATGTCGCCGAACGCGCCGGGCGGGCGTTGGTCGCGCGGCTGGATTTCGGGATGCTGGCCAAACCGCTGGAGGTGAAGGTCGCGATCTCGTCGGTCGACGCGGCGGGCGCGCTGAACAATCTGGCGAGCGAGCCGGGCGACTTCGACGCGGTCCGCGCCAAGACCAAGGCGGCGTGGGACACGGCGCTGGGCGCGCTGACGATCGCGGCACCGGCGGGCATGAAGACCAGCGTCATGACCGCGCTGTATCACAGCCTGCTCGCGCCGTCGGTCGCGGGCGATGCCGACGGGCGCTATCGCGGGCCGGACAATCAGGTGCACGTGGCGAAAGACTATACCTTCCGCTCGACCTTCTCGCTCTGGGATACGTTCCGCGCCGAACATCCGCTGCTGACCCTCGTGCAGCCGGCGAAGACCACCAGCGACGTCGTCCGTTCGCTGATCGACAGCCGGCGCGACAGCCCGTTCGGCATCCTGCCGGTGTGGCAGTTCCAGGGGCGCGAGACCTGGACGATGATCGGCTACCATGCCGTGCCGGTGATCGCGGATGCCTATCTGAAGGGCATTCGGGGCTTCGATGCCGATGCCGCGTTGGACGCGATGATCGCGAGCGCGACCTACGCGCCCTATGGCGGGCTGGGCGACTATATGAAGCTCGGCTACGCCCCGATCGACACGGAGCCGGAGGCGGCCTCCAAGACGGTCGAATATGCCTATGACGACTGGACCATCGCCCGCATGGCGCGCGCGATGGGGCGCACGGCGGTCGCCGCGACGTTCGAGCGTCGCGCGGGCAATTGGCGCAACACGTTCGATGCGAAGACCGGCTTCGTCCGCGCGCGCAAGAGCGACGGATCGTTTCGCGTGCCGTTCGATCCGACCGCGATCAATTACGGATCGGATTATACCGAAGGGAACGCCTGGCAATATAGCTGGTTCGTGCCGCAGGATCAGGCCGCGCTGACGACCGCGATGGGCGGCGATGCGGCGACGGTCGCCAAGCTGGATGCGATGTTCGACTACGACAATTCGAAGCTCGATTATTCGCATGCCGAGGATATCGCCGGACTGATCGGGCAATATATCCATGGCAACGAGCCGAGCCATCACGTCGCGTATCTCTACACTTATGCCGGCGCGCCGTGGCGCACGCAGGCGCGGCTGACGCAGATCGTCGGCAGCCAGTACAAGCCGACGCCGGACGGCCTGTCGGGCAATGACGATCTCGGCCAGATGTCGGCCTGGCTGGTGTTCACGTCGCTTGGGTTTTACCCGGTCACGCCGGGCAGCCTGGAATATGTCATCGGCCGGCCGTTCGTGTCGCGCGCGACGCTCGCGCTGGCCGGGGGCAGGCGCTTCACGATCGTCGCGGACGGGCTGGACGATGCGCACCCGTATGTCGGCAGGGTGATGCTGAACGGAAAGCCGCTGACGCGCGGCTATATCCGGCACGACGAGATCATGGCCGGGGGCGAATTGCGCTTCGCGATGCAGGCCGCGCCGAACACGACCTGGGCGACGCAGCCGGCCGACCGGCCTTATTCGATGAGCACGGCGCGGCAATGACCGATCCGCTTCACGCCGAGGGCGCCGATTCCGCGGGCGCGGTGCCCGGGAACGTCCGGCATCCCCCCTGGCTGCTGATCTCGATCGGCGCGCTCGGGCTTGCCGTGCTGCTGGTGGCTGGGATCGGGGCACTGATCGATCGCGGGGCGCAGTTCCGCATCGATGCCGCGATCATGCTGTGGACGCGCCACGGCGCGATGCACGGCGTGCCGATCGGCCCGGCCTGGGTGCGGGCGGCGATGGTCGACATCACCGCGCTGGGCGGCGTGACCGTGCTGACCCTGGTGACGATCGTCGTCGCCGGGTTCCTCGCGCTGAAGCGGTTGTGGCTGACGTTGATGCTGGTGCTGGCGGGGACGATCAGCGGGGCGATCGCGGTGGCCACGGCCAAGGCGATCGTCGCGCGGCCGCGCCCCGCTCTGGTCGACCATCTGGTGCAGGTGTCGTCCGCCAGCTTTCCGAGCGGGCACGCGACGAGCAGCGCGATCGTCTATCTGACGATCGCGGCGCTCGTCATGCAGATCGTGCGCGGGCGGCCGTTGCGGATCTATATCCTGGGCACGGCGATCGTGCTGGTGACGCTGATCGGCTGCAGCCGGGTCTATCTCGGCGTGCATTGGCCGAGCGACGTGCTGACCGGCTGGGGCTTCGGATCGCTCTGGGCGCTGATGTGGTGGGGGATCGGCGCGTCGATCCGGTTGCGCCGTGCCGGCGAGTCAGGTCGCCAGGCCAGCGAGTAGCGCCCGCGCAGCCTTCAGGTGCGGCGCGTCGATCATCTTGCCGTCGAGCGCGAGCGCGCCCGCGCCGGGATTGGCATCGAAAAGCGCAATCACCGCGCGGGCCTGCGCGATCTCGGGTTCGGACGGGCTGAACGCGGCGTTGATCACCGCGACCTGAGCGGGGTGGATCGCCATCATGCCGGTAAACCCGTCGCGCCGCCCGCGCGCGGCATAGGCGGCGAGGCCGTCGAGATCGCGGAAGTCGGGATAGACCGTCTCGATCGCCGGCACGCCCGCGGCATGCGCGCCGAACAGGGTGAGCGAGCGGGCGAGCTGGTAAGGCGCGGTATAGCTGCCGTCGGCCTCGCGCGAGGTGGTCGCGCCGATCGCGGCGGGGAGATCCTCCGCCCCCCAGGTCAACCCGGCCAGGCGCGGGGTGACGCCGCCATAGCCGCCCAGCGCGAAGATCGCCGCCGGGGTCTCGCTGGCGATCGGCAGGATCATCGTGTCGCCGCTGAGCTTCGCATCGAGCGCGGCGAGCGATGCGCCACCTTCCGCCTTGGGCAGCATGATCCCATCGGGCCGGGCGGGCAGCACCGCCGCGAGATCGTCGTCGCTGAGGCCGGAATCGAGCGGGTTGATCCGGACGAACACGGTCGCCCGCCGCTCCGTGCGCAGGAACGCCGCGACCATGTCGCGCGCCGCCGGTTTCGCGGCTGCCGCGACGGCATCCTCCAGATCGAGGATCAGCGCATCCGCACCCAATGCCAGCGCCTTCTCCATCCGGTCGGGCCGATCGCCGGGAACGAATAAAAGCGATCTCAGGCGCGGCATTCCGGCTCTCCGTTCATATTGGGTGCAGGATGACCCTAGCTATGGGCGAAGCGCTCGGGAAGCGCGATGAGTGGTCTTGAGACTTTGTATCATATCATCTATCGCGCCGCACAACGAAACCAAAAGGGCCGTATATGATTCGCCATTCCCTGCTCGCCGGCACCGCCTTGCTGATCGCATCCCCCGCCCTGATACCGACAGCCGGGGCGCAAACGGCCCCCGCTGCGCCGCCGCCCGCCGAAATCATCGTCACCGCGCCGGTGCGGCAGAGCGAAACCGACGTGTTGCAGGGCACGTCGATCCTGACCGGCGAGGAACTGACCCGCGAATTGCGCCCGACGATCGGCGAGACGCTGGCGCGCCAGCCGGGCGTGTCCGCCTCCTCCTTCGGTCCCAACGCCTCGCGCCCGATCCTGCGCGGCTTCCAGGGCGAACGCATCCGCGTGCTGACCGACGGGATCGGATCGATCGACGTTTCGAACACGTCGGCCGACCATGCGGTGATCATCGATCCGTTGCTCGCCGAGCGTATCGAGGTGCTGCGCGGGCCGTCCGCCTTGCTGTTCGGATCGTCGGCGGTGGGCGGCGTGGTCAACGTGGTCGACACGCGCATCCCGCGCAGCGTGCCGGAGAAGGGCTATCGTTTGAACGGCATCGCCAATTACGGCAGCGCCGCGAACGAGCGGTCGGGTGGCTTGGCGGGCGATGTGGCGGTCGGCGAGCATCTCGTGCTGCATGCCGACGGATCGTACCTGAAGAGCGACGATCTGCGCATCGGCAAGGGCTATCTGCTGTCCGATACGGCGCGCGCCGCCGCGCTGTCGCAGGTCGGCCTGCCACAGGATCCGAATGCCGAGCCGATCGACTTCGCCGCCTCCGCTGCGTTGCGCAAGAAACTGCCGAATTCCGCGTCGGAAACCTGGACGGCGGGGGCGGGCGCGTCGATCATCACCGATGCCGGCTCGCTCGGCGTGTCGTACAGCCATTATGACAGCCTGTACGGTGTGCCGATCCGCTTCGCGACGGCGGTCGGGCAGGAGCAGGAGGCACCACGGCTCGACGTGGTGCAGAACCGCGTCGATCTGCGCGCCGAGATCAATACCGGCGGCGACTTCCTCGACAAGATCCGCCTGCGCGCGGGCCAGGCGAGCTATCGCCATTTCGAACTGGAAGAGGACAATTCGGTCGGCACCGCGTTCTTCAACAAGGGGCTCGAGGGCCGATTGGAACTCGTCCAGAAGAATCGCGGCGGCTGGCAGGGCGCGTCGGGCGTGCAGTTCTTCAACCGCATCTTCGACGTGAAGGGTGACGAGGCATTTCTGCCGAAAAACGAGACCAGCCAGACCGGGCTGTTCACGCTGCAACAATATAGCAGCGGCGCGTTCAAGGCCGAGGGCGGCTTGCGCTACGAATTCACCGACGCCGCCGCGCGCACGCCGGCCGACGATCTGCGCTTCTTCCGGGGCGAGCGCCATTTCCAGGCCCTGTCCGGTTCGCTCGGCGGGTCGTACGGCGTGACCGACTCGCTGCGCTTCGGCGTCAACGTGTCGCACACCGAGCGTGCGCCATCGGCCGAGGAACTGTTCGCCAATGGCGGCCATGCCGGCACGCAGGCCTACGAACTCGGCAATCCCGACTTCAAGCTGGAGAAGAGCTGGGGCGTGGAGGGCACGATGCACGCGCATGGCGACGGCTTCAGCTTCGACGCGTCGGTCTATTACACGCGCTTCTCCAATTACATTTCCGAGAACCAAGTCGCGCAGGGCATTTGCGAGACCGCCGCCGCGCCCTCCGGCCGCGACGTCGACCTGCCGTGCTTCCAGTATCAGCAGGCCGATGCGCGCTATTACGGCGCCGAGGCCGACGCCTCGATCCGGCTCGCGCGGATCGGCGGCTACACGATCAACGCCGATCTGCTGGGCGATTACGTGCGTGCCAACGTGATGGATCAGGGGCCGATCCCGCGCATCCCGCCGGCACGCGTGCTGGGAGGGCTGGAAGCGCAGGGCGACACCGTCCAGGCGCGGATCGAGGCGGAACACGTGTTCGACCAGAACCACATCGCCACGTTCGAAACGCCGACCGACGGCTACACGATGGTCAACGCCTCGATCGGCTTTTCGCCGTTCGGCAAGGCGAGCAAGACCAGCCTGTTGATCAGCGCGAACAACATCTTCGATGTCGAGGCGCGGCGTTCGGCGAGCTTCCTGAAGGATTTCGCACCGCTGGCGGGCCGGGACATCCGCGCGACGTTGCGGTTCGGGTTATGACGCCCGGCCCGTAGCGCGGGCTCAGACGACGTTCTGCCCGATCGTTTTCGCGAAGGTCAGGGTGAAGCTCGCGCCGCCGGTCGCGCCGTTGGCGGCGGCGACGTCGACCTGCATCGCATCCGCGAAGCCCTTGACGATGGCGAGGCCCATGCCGCTGCCGCCGTTACGGTCGCTGCCTTCGCCGCGCGCGAAGAGTTCGAACAGGTCCTTTCCGGTATCCGGCAGGCCCGGGCCGTCGTCGCGGATGTCGAGCGTGACGGCGCTGCCGATCCGGGTGCCGACGATTGCGATCCGGCCGGCGGCGGCATGTTGCGCGGCGTTGTTCAGCAGGTTGACGAGGATGTGGTGCAGCAACGTGGGGTCGGCCCGGACGAGCGGGAGGTCCGGCGGCACCTGAAGATCGATGCGCCGGTCGTGCAGCAGATCGCGCGAGGCGTCGACCGCGCCGTTCACCGCATCGGTCAGGTCGATCGGTTCGAGCGAAAGCTGCACCGCGCCGCTGTCGAGCCGGACCATCGCGACGAGATTGTCGAGGAAGCGCCGCAGCCGCTGCATCTCGCTGCGCGCGACGGGGATGGCGGGCGCGTCGGGATGTTCGGCGGCGAGCGTATCGATCGCGCCGGAGGCGGCGGCGAGCGGGGTGCGCAGATCGTGGCCGATCGAGGACAGCAACGCGGCGCGCAACCGGTCGCGCTCCTTCAGCAGCGACAGTTCGCGCATCTCGCCGTCCAGCCGCAACCGTTCCTGCGCGAGCGACGCCTGGCCGACCAGGGTGGAGAGCAACACCGCGCGGTCCGCCGGCACCGGCTCTGCCCCGTCGTCGCGCGAGACGCCGAGCAAAGCGAGCACGCCGAGCGAGGTCTTGAGCGGATGGAATTGCCAGTCCGCGCCGTTCAGGGTGGTGGTGCCGTAGCCGGTGGTCTCGCCCCGCCGGAACGCCCATTCGGCGGCGGCGAGATCGATCGGGGTGAGAGCGGCGTCCGCCGGCGTGGCGGCGACGATCGTCGCGCGGCCATCGCGGTCGCCGAGCAGGACCGCGTTGACGTCGAGCAAAGCGGCGACCTCGGCACAAATCGTCTCCGCCGTGCTCTGCGCATCCGACACGCGGGTCAGCGATTGGGCGAACGCGGCGAGCGCGGCATTCTCGCGCGCGCCGCGCACCCCGATCGCGGCGCGCGAACGCATGTTGCCGGTCAGGCGGCTGATCAGCACCGCGACGCCGAGCAGGATGACGAAGGTCAGCACGCTCTGCGGATCGGCGATGGTCAGCGTGTGGATCGGGGGCAGGAAGAAGAAGTTGAAGGCCAGCGCGGCGAGCACGCCGGCCAGCACGCCCGGGCGCAGGCCGAAGCGGCTCGCCGCGCCGACGACCGGCAGCAGATAGATCAGGTCGAGCGCACCGGTGCCGATCAGCGGCTCGACGAAATACGCCAGAATCGTGGTCGCGGCGACCAGCAAGCTCGCCCACAGATAGGGCAGCAGCGGATCGTCGAACCGCCGCCGCGTGCGTGGCGCCTCTCCGGTCGCCGGGATGACGTGGACGGCGAGGCCGGTGGAATCGCGCAGGATCGTATCGACGACCGAGCCGTGGCGCATCTCGAACCACCAGCTGCGGCGCGACTTGCCGATCACCAATTGCGTCGCGCGCATCGTCGCGATCTGCGCCTGTAGCCCGGCGATGACGTTTTCCGCCGGCACGGTGACGATCGTCGCGCCGAGGCTGGCGGCGAGGCGCAAGGTGGCGGCGACGCGGGCCTTTTGGTCGGCGTTATAGGCTTCGGCGCGGGCGGTTTCGATGAACACCGCCGTCCACGGCGCCTTGAGGGCATCGGCGAGGCGCTTGGCGGTGCGGACCAGGGCATCGACACCGGGCAGATCGCCGACCGCGACCAGCACGCGCTCGCCGGCGGCGAAGGTGCCGGTGGCGGCGCTGGCGTCGAGATGTTCGAGCATCTGGCGATCGACATTCTCCGCCGCGCGGCGCAGCGCCATTTCGCGCAAGGCCGAGAGGTTCGCCTTGGAGAAAAAGTGCCCGAGCGCGCGGGTCGCCTCGGCGGGGATGTAGACCTTGCCCTGTTGCAGCCGCTCGATCAGCTCGTCGGGCGGGATATCCACCACCTCGATCTCGGCATCTTCCAGCACGTGATCGGGCACGGTTTCGCGCACGCGGACGCGGGTGAAGCTGGCGACGAGATCGTTGAGGCTCTCGACATGCTGGATGTTGAGCGTGGTGTAGACGTCTATGCCCGCGTCGCGCAGTTCGGCGATGTCCTGCCAGCGTTTGGGATGACGGCTGCCCGGCGCGTTGGAATGGGCGAGTTCGTCGACCAGAGCGAGCTGCGGCGCGCGGGCGAGCACGGCATCGAGGTCCATCTCGGTCAGCGGCTGTCCGCGATGATCGATCCGGCGGCGGGGGATGATCTCGAGCGGGGCGACCAGCGCCTCGGTTTCGGCACGGCCATGCGTCTCGACGATCGCGAGGACGACGTCCGTCCCGGCGGCGGCGCGGGCGGCGCCTTCACCGAGCATCTCGAAGGTCTTGCCGACGCCGGGCGCGGCACCGAGGAAGATCTTCAGCTTGCCGCGCTGCTCGCGTTGCGCGGCTTTCAGTAGCGCGTCGGGGGAGGGGCGGGCGTCGGTCATGGCTCATGCGCCTCGTCGTCACCCCGGACGTGGTCCGGGGTCCACCGTGCCGCATACTCACCGGCCGGAGAGCGTGCGGCACGGTGGACCCCGGAACACGTCCGGGGTGACGGAAGGGGGGCGGGGCTGGCGCAAATCACATTTACCGTATGGCGCGGGCAGCAGGCCAACGCCACGCCGCACCCCCGATCTTTATGCGATCTTTACGCGAACCGAGCGCATTCGCCCGCGCATCTTAATGCCGCTCCACCCTAGATGCACTGCCGACCCCGGCGCGCCTGCCGGGCGTGGAGGCATTCCATGACCGATATCCTGTGGCTCGGCGCGCTCGCCGGGCTGTTCGCGTCGACCCTCGCCTATGCCCGTCTGTGCGACGAAACCGGCAAGGGATCCTGAGCGCCATGAGCCTCAACCTCATGCTGGCCGCGATCACCGCCGCCGCCTTGCTCCTCTATCTCGTGGCCGTGCTTCTGCGGCCCGAGCGATTCTGAATCGAGCCGCGCCATGACGCTTCAGGGCTGGGGGCTGATCGCCCTCTTCATCATCATCCTGTGGGTGCTGACCAAGCCGATCGGGCTGTGGCTGTTCGCGCTCTACGAAGGCCGCGCCACGCCGCTGCACCGCGTGCTGGGGCCGGTCGAGACCGGGTTCTACAAGTTCGCCGGGATCGATCCGAACGCCGAGCAGGGCTGGCGGCGCTACGCGGTGCACATGCTGGTGTTCAACCTCGTGCTGCTGCTGCTGACCTATGCGGTGCTGCGCCTGCAGGGCGTGTTGCCGATGAACCCGCGCGGATATGCCGGGATCGCACCCGATGGGGCGTGGAATACCGCGATCAGCTTCACCACCAACACCAACTGGCAATGGTATTCGGGCGAGGTCGCGCTGTCGAACTTCAGCCAGATGTTCGGCCTGACGATCCACAATTTCCTGAGCGCCGCGACCGGCATCGCTTTGGCGTTCGCGCTGTTCCGCGGCTTCGCGCGGCGCGAGAGCAAGACGGTGGGCAATTTCTGGGCCGATACGACGCGCGTGACGCTGTATCTGCTGCTGCCGATCTCGATGCTGTACGCGGTCTACCTGATCGCCAGCGGGGTGCCGCAGACGCTGGCGCAGTCGGTCGACGTGACCACGCTGGAGGGGATCAAGCAGACGATCGCGCTGGGGCCGGTGGCGAGCCAGGAAGCGATCAAGATGCTCGGCACCAATGGCGGCGGCTTCTTCAACGCCAACAGCGCGCATCCGTTCGAGAACCCGACCGCCCTTACAAATCTGGTGCAGATGCTGTCGATCTTCGCGATCGGCTTCGGCCTGACATGGTGCTTCGGCAAGGCGGTCGGCAACACCAGGCAGGGCTGGGCGATCCTGGCGGCGATGACCCTGCTGTTCGTGGCCGGCGCGGGCGTGACCTATTGGCAGGAAGCCGCCGGGAACCCCGTATTGCATCATATCGGCGTCGCGGGCGGCAATATGGAGGGCAAGGAGGTGCGCTTCGGCATCGCCGCATCCGCGCTCTTCTCGGTCGTCACCACCGCCGCCTCGTGCGGGGCGGTCAACGCGATGCATGACAGCTTCACCGCGCTGGGCGGGATGATCCCGCTGATCAACATGCAATTGGGCGAGGTCGTCGTCGGCGGCGTGGGTGCCGGGATCTACGGCTTCCTGCTGTTCGCCCTGCTCGCGGTGTTCGTCGCCGGGCTGATGGTCGGGCGGACGCCGGAATATGTCGGCAAGAAGATCGAGGGGCGCGAGGTGAAGTTCGCCGTGCTGGCGATCGCGGTGCTGCCGCTGATGATCCTGGGCGGGACGGCGCTGGCGGCGGTGCTGCCGGGCGGGCTTGCCGGGCCGCTGAACAAGGGGCCGCACGGCTTTTCCGAAATCCTTTATGCGCTGACCAGCGCGGTCGGGAACAACGGATCGGCCTTTGCCGGGCTCACCGCCGGAACGCCGTTCTACAACGGGCTGCTGGGCGTGGCGATGTGGGTCGGGCGGTTCTTCGTGATCGTGCCGATGCTGGCGATCGCCGGGTCGCTCGCGGCGAAGAAATACACGCCGCCGTCCTCGGGGTCGTTCCCGACGACCGGACCCCTGTGGGTCGGCCTGCTGGTCGGGATCATCCTGATCCTCGGCGGCCTGACGTTCCTGCCGTCGCTCGCTCTGGGGCCGATCGCGGATCATCTGGCGATGATCGGGGGGACGTTGTCGTGATCGATACTTGCCCCATTCCTCGTCGTGACCCCGGACTTGTTCCGGGGTCCACTCCGCCCCCCTTGCCGCTGCCGGTTTGGCACGGTGGACCCCGGAACAAGTCCGGGGTGACGGAAACTCTTTTCGGACACGCCCGATGACCCAACAGACATCCATCTTCACCATGAGCCTGATCGGGCCGGCGTGTCGCGACAGCTTCAAGAAGCTCGATCCGCGAGCCTTGATCAAGAATCCGGTGATGTTCACCACCGCCGTCGTGGCGATGTTGCTGACCGTGCTGCTGATCCTCGGCGGCGAGCCGCTGGGGGTCGGGTTTCAGATCCAGCTGATCGTCTGGCTGTGGCTGACCGTGTTGTTCGGCACCTTCGCCGAGGCTCTGGCCGAGGGGCGGGGGCGGGCGCAGGCCGCGTCGCTGCGCGCGACCAAGGCGGACCTGAAGGCCAAGCTGCTCATCGGCGTGGCCAATGCGTGGGAACTGGTGTCCGCCGCGCGGCTGGGCAAGGGCGATGTGGTGCTGGTCGAGACAGGCGACCTGATCCCGGCGGACGGCGAGGTGATCGAGGGCGTCGCCTCGGTCAACGAGGCGGCGATCACCGGGGAGAGCGCGCCGGTGATCCGCGAGGCGGGCGGCGATCGGTCGGCCGTGACGGCGGGCACGCGCGTCCTTTCCGACCAGATCAAGGTGCGCGTCACCGCCGAGCCGGGCCAGGGTTTCCTCGATCGCATGATCGCCCTGGTCGAGGGTGCCGAGCGGCAGAAGACGCCGAACGAGATCGCCCTGACGATCCTGCTCGTCGGGCTGACGATCATCTTCCTGATCGCGGTCGGCACGATCCCGGCATTCGCGCATTATGCCGGCGGCACCGTGCCGGTGGCGATCCTGGCGGCGTTGCTGATCACGCTGATCCCGACGACGATCGCGGCCTTGCTGTCGGCGATCGGGATCGCCGGGATGGACCGGCTGGTGCGCTTCAACGTACTGGCGAAATCGGGCCGGGCGGTCGAGGCGGCAGGCGATATCGACGTATTGTTGCTCGACAAGACCGGAACGATCACGATCGGCGACCGCCAGGCGAGCGAGTTCCGCGCGGTGAGCGGCGTGAGCGTCGAGACCCTGGCCGAGGCGGCCTTGCTGGCGAGCTTCGCCGACGAGACGCCCGAAGGCCGGTCGATCGTCGTGCTGGCGCGCGAGCAATACAAGCAACGGCTCGACGCGCTGCCGGCCAGTGCCGAGGTGATCGCCTTCACCGCCCAGACCCGGGTGTCGGGCGTGCGCGTGGGCGACAGCGTGATCCGGAAAGGTGCGGTGGATTCGATCCTGCGCGCCGATCCCGGTCTGGGCGAGACGCCGGCAGCGGTCGAACTGCGCAAGATCACCGAGCAGATCGCGCGCGGCGGCATGACGCCGCTGGCGGTGTCGCGCGACGGCAAGCTGCTGGGCGCGATCGCGCTGAAGGACGTGGTCAAGGCCGGGATCCGCGAACGCTTCGGGGAATTGCGCGACATGGGCATCCGCACGGTGATGATCACCGGCGACAACCCGCTGACCGCCGCCGCGATCGCCGCCGAGGCGGGGGTGGACGATTTCCTCGCCGAGGCGACGCCGGAAGACAAGCTGGCGCTGATCCGCAAGGAACAGGAAGGCGGGCGGCTGGTCGCGATGTGCGGCGACGGTACCAACGATGCGCCGGCCTTGGCGCAGGCGGATGTCGGCGTGGCGATGAACACCGGCACGCAGGCGGCGCGCGAGGCGGGCAACATGGTCGATCTCGACAGCGATCCGACCAAGCTGATCGAGGTCGTCGGGCTGGGCAAGCAATTGCTGATGACGCGCGGCGCGCTGACCACCTTCTCGGTCGCCAACGACGTGGCGAAGTATTTCGCGATCATCCCGGCGATGTTCGTCGTGCTCTATCCCGGGCTGGGCGTGCTCAACGTGATGGGCCTGGCGACGCCGCAATCGGCGATCCTGAGCGCGATCATCTTCAACGCGCTGATCATCCCGCTGCTGGTGCCGCTGGCGCTGAAGGGCGTGGCGTATCGGCCGATGCCGGCCGGGCCGCTGCTGGCGCGCAATCTCGCGGTTTACGGACTTGGCGGGCTGCTGGCGCCGTTCGTCGGGATCAAGCTGATCGATCTCGCGGTGACCGGGATCGGGCTGGCGTGAGACCACACCCAAGCGCTTCCCCGGCGCAGGCCGGGGTCCAGTCGCGATGGCCGAGGTGACTTCGTGCAACGCGCGCCAATGATCGTCTCCCGACTGGACCCCGGCCTGCGCCGGGGACGCAGAAAGGAAACAAAGGAACAGAAGACATGCTGACCGATTTCAAGACCGCCCTCCGCCCCGCGCTCGCGCTGACGCTCGCCTTCGCGCTGCTGCTCGGCCTCGCTTATCCGCTCGCGCTGACCGGCATCGGGCAGGCGGTGTTCCCGGCGCAGGCCAATGGCAGCCTGATCGTGCGGGGCGGCAGGGCGATCGGGTCCAGCCTGATCGGTCAGGGTTTCACGGGCGCGCGCTATTTCCATGGCCGCCCGTCGGCCGCCGGCAGCGCGGGCTATGATGCCAGTGCCTCGTCCGGTTCGAATCTCGCCCCGACCTCGAAGGTGCTCGCCGACCGAGTCACCGCCGATGTCGCCGCGGCGAACAAGGCTTCACCGGGTATTTCGGTCCCCGCCGATCTGGTGACGACCTCCGCCTCGGGGCTCGACCCCCATATCAGCCCCGAGGCGGCTTTTTATCAAATCGCGCGCGTCGCCCGCGCCCGAGGCATCGCGCCGGCGGCCTTGACGGCTCTGGTCGAGCGGCAGACGGAGCGTCCGTTGCTCGGCCTGCTCGGCGAACCGCGCGTCAACGTGCTGGACCTGAACCTGGCGCTCGACCGGGTGGCGGCGAAGCCGTAAGCGTTGCGGCGATGCCGCCCGCCCCCAAGATCCTGATCGTCGAGGACGACACGCACATCCGCCGCCTGCTGCGCGTGGCGGCGGAGCGTGCGGGATACCGCGTCGGGGAGGCGGCGAGCGCGCGCGAGGGGCTGTCGCTGCTCGATATCGACAAGCCCGACCTGGTGCTGCTCGATCTCGGCCTGCCCGACCGCGACGGGATCGAACTGATCCAGCTGTTCAAGGCCAAGGGCGCGACGGTGATCGTCGTCTCCGCGCGCGCCGACACGGACGAGAAGGTCGCGGCGCTCGATCTCGGCGCGGACGATTATCTGACCAAGCCGTTCGATACCGAGGAACTGCTCGCCCGCATCCGCACCGCGTTGCGCCACCGCATCACCGATCAGGGCGTGCAGGCGGTGATCGTCGCGGGCGATATCGCGATCGACCTCGACCAGCGCCGGGTCTCGCGCGCCGGGGCGGAGGTGCATCTGTCGCCGAAGGAATATGGCGTGATCGCCGAACTGGCGCGGCATCCCGGGCGGATCGTCGGGCATGCGCAATTGTTGCGAGACGTTTGGGGGCCGGCGCAGGCGGACCGGCTGGAATATCTGCGCATCGTGATCCGCAACCTGCGCCAAAAACTGGAGGCGGACCCGTCGCGGCCGCAGCGCATCCAGAACGAACTCGGCGTGGGATACCGGCTGGCGGTCGACCGGTAGGCCGGTTCAGCCCTGCCAGCCGCCGCCCAACGCCTTGAACACATCGACCTGCCGATCGACCAGCAACGCATCCGAGGCGGTGAGATTGGCCTCGGCGGTGGCGAGCGCGGCCTGCGCGGTGAGCAGCGAGAGGAAATCGGTGCGGCCGAACCGGTAGAGCTTGCCGGCCTGATCGGCGGCGGTCGCGGCGCTGCTGCGAGCCCGGGCGAGCGCGGCATTGCGGTCGCGTTCGCGGGCATACGCCGACAGCGCGGTTTCGGTCTGGCGCAGCGCCTCCAGCACGCCGCCATCGAACGACGCCAGCGCGGCATCGGCGCTGGCCCCGGCCTGAGCGATGCGGGCGCGGACGACCGGACGGTTGGGGAAGCTCCAGCTGATCAGCGGCCCGAGGCCGATATGGAACGCGTCGCCCGACCCGAAGGCCGAGACCGGTCCGGTAAAGCCGACCGATCCGCCGAGGCTGATCTGCGGATAGAGATCGGCGGTGGCGACTCCGATCCGCGCGGTCGCGGCGGCGAGCGATCGTTCGGCAGCGCGCACGTCGGGGCGGCGGCGGATCAGCGCCGCACCGTCACCGATCGGCATCGGGCGCGCCATGACCGGTGGCGTGGCGCAGACCTCGACGTCCTTCGGATAGCTGGCCGGCGGGCGGCCCATCAACGTCGCGAGGCGATAGAGCGCGGCGGTGCGGGTGGCGAGGATCGCCGGGATCAGCGCCGCGCTCTGGTCGACCGCGGCGTTGGCGCGGGTCACGTCGAACGCGGTGCCGCGCCCGCCGCGCTGCAGACGCTGGGTGACGCCCAGGGTGCGCCGCTGCGTGGCCAGCACGCGGTTGTTGGCGGCGAGCGTCACGTTGGCCGAGCAGGCTGCGGCATAGCTGCGCGCGACTTCGGCCGCGACGGTGACGCGGACGTTGTCGCGCGCGGCGGCGACCGCCTCGGCGTCGCCGCGGGCCGCCTCGATCCCGCGCCGGATCTTGCCCGACAGATCGAGCGGATAAGCGAGGCCGAGGCCGAGATCGTAGCCGACCGTGCCGGGCAGGCTGGTGCCGGTGCCATATGGCCGGGCCAGCGTCGCGCCGCCGCTGAGCGTGGTGCCGAGCGCGCGACCCGCCGCGACCTCCCGCACCACCGCGTCGGCGCGGGCGAGATTGGCATCGGCGGCGCGCAGATCGGTATTGGCGGCCAGCGCCTCGGCAACGAAGCCGTCGAGCCGGGCGTCGCCGTACAGCCGCCACCAATGGTCGGGAAGGGGCACGTCGGCAAAGGCCTTGTCGTGGCCGCTGTCGAACGCTCCCTGCGCGGCGGGCAGATTGGCCGCGGCGCGATCGGGCAGGGAATAGTTCGGCCCGACCGTCGTGCAGGCCGAGGCGGACGCGGCGAGCAGGATCGCCAATACGCACCGCGTCATGCCGCCGCCTTCGGCACGATCGTGACGGTCGCGGTGCGACCGACGATCAGCGACACGCCGGCGGGCACCCGGTCCAGCTTCACGCGGACCGGAATGCGCTGTGCCAGCCGGACCCAGTTGAAGGTCGGGTTCACGTTGGGCAGCAGATTGCCGGTGGTGGTCCGCTCGGCATCGTTGATGCCGGCGGCGATGCTGTCGACATGCCCCGTCAACGCTCGCGGCTCGCCCATCAGGTGCACCGTCACCGCATCGCCGAGATGGATCTGGCCGAGCTTGGTCTCCTCGAAATAGCCCTCGACGCGAATCGAATCGGTATCCACCAGCGCCATCGCCTGCGCGCCCGCCGCGATGAAATCGCCCGGATGCAGATCGAGATTGGTGACGATGCCGTGGACGGAGGCGCGCACGGTGGTGCGATCGAGGTTCAGCGCGGCGGTCGACCGCGCGCTCTCGGCCTGGGCCAGCGCGGCGGACGCGGTGGCGACGCGCGCGACATTCTGTTCGTGCGTTTCCTTGGCGACCAGATCGCCGAGCGCGAGATCGCGCTGCGCCTCCCGCCGCGCCTGGAGCAGAGTGGCGCGTGCGCTCTGGATCGCCGCATCGGACTGCGCCAACGTCAGCGCGAAGCGCGGGCGATCGACCACGAACAGCACGTCGCCAGGCTTCACCGCCTGATTGTCGCGCACCGCGACCTGCGTGATCAGCCCGCCGACATCCGGCGTGACGCGCACGATATCGGCGCGGACATGGCCGTCGCGCGTCCACGGATCGGTTTCGTAGCGCCGCCACAGCCACACGGCGACCAAGATCGCGAGCACGGCGATCAGCACGGTGGCGAGGGAGCGGAGGGTGGTGGCGTAGAGCGGCTTCATGATGCGTGTCCGACTTGGCCGGTCGCAAGCGACAACAGCCCGAGAATGATGACGAAGAGCGCGAGATCGACCAGCGGCCGATAGACGATCAGCCGGTACGCCCCGATCAGCACCAGCACGCGCGTGGCGAGGCCGGTCAGCACGACCGCGAGGATGGCGAGCAGCAGGATGGTCGGCAGGTAGACGCCGCCGATCGACACTTCACCGGTCATGCCGCCGCCTCGTATGCCTGGGCCATGGGGAAGAGATTGCGGCGCAGCGAGGTGAGCGCGAGCACGCCGCGCCGCCGGCTCTGCGGATCCTCGCTCCGCGACAGGCCGGTCAGCGCGGCGTCGATCCCGTCGAGCAGCACCGGTTCGGGCGGGGCGGGACGATCGGCGCGCAGCGTGCGGTAATGCGTCGCCACGCCGCGCAGGACCGGCGCGATGATCGCGGATTCCTGCGCGGTGCCGTCGATCCGCAACTGGCGCAATTCGCCGACATTCACGCCGACGCGCAGATCGGTCAGCGCGTCGAGCAGGGGCTTGCCCGGGTTCTGGCCTTGCAGCGCGAGGCGCGGGGCGAGCAGGCCGATCCGGTCGAGCATGCGGCTGACCCAGCCCGGCGCGTCCGGCGGGCCGGGCGCCTCGCTCTTGCGCGCGAGTTCGGCCCAACCGGCGCGGATCAGGCGGCGCGCGCTGTTGTCGGTGCCGATCGTCTGGAACAGCCCGACCGTGACGACCGCGAACAGCGTGCCGATCAGCTGCGATACGCCGCCGTTGACGAACGTATCGAAACTGCCGCCATAGCGATCGTTCAGGCCCACGGTGTTGAGCCCGCCGAGCAGCGCGCCGAGCGTCACCAGCGTCGTCGCGGGACGTGCGAGGAACATGCCGCCAAGCAGCATCGCGGGCGAGAGCACGGCGATCAACGTGACGAAATCGGTGACTCGCGGCAGGATCGCGAAGGCATAGATCGCGGCCACGATCAGTCCGAGGATCGTGCCGTAGAAGAACGCCATGATCGACGGCGCGGGGTCGTCCGAATTGCCGAACAGCGCGCAGCATACGCCGGCGATCAGCACCGCGCCCGCGCCGTCGGTCCAGCCGGTGGCGATCCAGAAGGCGGAGCCGAGCAGGATCGTCGCGACCGTGCCGGCCGCCGCGCGGAGCGCAATGCCGCGATCGCGGTGCAGCGGGCGGCGGGCGCTGCGCGCGAGCAGGCCGGCGACGCTGGGCGTGACCGGCGCGCGGCTCGGCGAGCGGATCTGGTCGCGCAGGTCGCGGGCGTTGCGGTGCGCGTCGATCAGGTCGGCGAGGCGCGCCAGCACGCTGAGGCGCAGCGCGTCGCGCCAGACGAGCGTGTCCGTGACCGGCGGTTCGAGCGCGCGGGCGCGGGCGATCAGCGCATCGGCACTCGCCGACCGGTCCGCCAGCGGCGGCGGATCGCGCAGCCATTCGCGCACATCCTCGATCAGCGCCAGCGCCTCGGGCCGGGGCGCATCGGCACGGCGGAGCAATTCCGTGATCCGGTCATCGACCGCGCTGGCCAGGGGCAGCAGCATCGAGAGTTCGGCCTGCAGCGCGCGCAAGGTGCGCACGCGCGGCAGCAGCCGGGCGGTATCGAACGGCAGGTGGATCGACAATTGGTGCAGCTCGTTGATGTCGAGCGCGAGGCGGCGGCGATCGGCGTCGAGCGTTGCCGGCGTGCCCGCGCCTTTACCGGCCAGCGAATCGCGCGACCAGCGTTCGGCATCGGCGATGATCGCGTCGATCCGGGCGAGCAGGGTCGCGGTCACGGTCTGCGGGAAGACGAGGCCGTGGATCAGGCTGCCGCACAGGATGCCGATCGTGATCTCCTGCACGCGCAGGATCGCGGTGGTGAAGATCGCATCGGGGGCGAGCACGGAGGGGAAGCCGATGATGCTCGCGGTGTAGCCGGCGAGCAGGAAGACATAAGCGCGCGGCGTCCGGTCGAGCAGCGAGATGTACAGGCACAGGCCGAGCCACAAAGCGAGCGCCAGCGACAGCAGTTCCGGGGCATTGACCAGCCACGGCACAAGAACGACCGCCGCCATGGCGCCCAGAACGGTGCCGGCGACGCGGAACACCGCCTTGGACAGCACCGCCCCGGCGAGCGGCTGCGCGACGATGTAGGACGTCGTCACCGCCCAATAGGGCCGGGTGAGCCCGATGCGCAGCGCGATATAATAGGCCAGCGTCGCCGCGATCAGGCATTTGACCGAAAACAGCGCCTCGCGCGTGCCGAACCGTTCGAGGATCATGCGCCGCGCCGCCGCTGCTGGAAGCGCACCTCGAGCCGTTCGGCGACCGCGAGCGCGGTGGCGAGATCGGCGTCGCTTTCGCCCTCCAGCATATCGTGGCGCAGCGAGGCGAACGCCGCCTCGATCGTGGAGACGAGCGCCTGCCCGCGCGTCGTGAGCCGCACGCGGCTGACGCGGGCATCAACCGGGTCGCGGTGCCGTTCGATCAGCTCGGCCGCCGCCATCTGGTCGAGCAGCCGCACGAGCGATGCACCGGTGACGTCGAGTTCGCGCGCCAGATCGGTCTGCCGCACGTCGTTGCCGAGCCGCCCGACCTGCACCAGCGCCCAGCCGGTCGCGGCCGACACGCCGATCCCGTCGAGCGCGCGGTCGGCCGTCGCGCGCCACATCCGCGCGAGCGGCAGGAGCGTTCGGGCGTAACTCGCCTCGAGCGTGAATCGTTGCGATGTCATTAGGGTGCTAACTAATATCGCGACGTCGGGTTGCAAGGGTGGCGCGGGTTGAAGTGATTTTTTGTGGAGGTGTTCGGAGTATCCGAAAGCAGCACCATCCGGGCGCGGTCATCCGCGAATCGGAAAATGTCCGTGGGGCGTCCGACCGCGCCTGGATCCTGAAACAAGTTCAGGATGACGGATCTGTGTGGCGCAAGGGCATGCGAAGATCAGGGAACGAACGATAGCCACTGCCGTTTGAGCCCCCGACCCGGTGGCGCAGCATGCTTCCGAAATCAGCGCTTTGGATGTCTGGCTGGTCGTGAGACGAGTGTGCCATGCCATTGCTGACCATTTCCCACGTCACGACCTATACCTACCGACAGCCGGTGCGCTTCGGCGAGCATCGCGTGATGGTGCGGCCGCGCGAGAGTTTCGACCAGCATCTGATCTCGGCGACGCTGACGATCGATCCCGATCCGGTCGAAATCCGCTGGTTGCAGGACGTGTTCGGCAATGCGGTGGCGATCGCGACGTTCGACACGCCGTCCAAGCGCTTGGTGTTCAACAGCGAGGTGCGCGTCGATCATCGGCCGACCGAATTGCAGCATGTCGATATCGAGGATTATGCGCGGCTCTATCCCTTCACCTATTCGTCGGAGGAGATGCCGGACCTGTTGCGCTCGATCGAGCGGCAGCATGTCGACCCGCAGCGCCAGATCGACAGCTGGGCGCGGCGCTTCGTGAAGAGCGGCGCGGAGACCGATACGCTCGGCATGCTCAGCGACATGACGGCGGCGATCAAGCGCGACTTCACCTATGTCGGCCGGCCCGAAAAGGGCACGCAGACGCCGATCGAGACGCTGGCCAAGCGCAAGGGGACGTGCCGCGATTATGCGATGCTGATGATCGAGGCGGTGCGCGCGCTGGGCTTCGCGGCGCGCTTCGTCTCCGGCTATCTCTACAGCCCGTCGCAGCATGACCGGCATCTGGGCGGCGGCAACACGCACGCCTGGGTGCGCGTGTACCTCCCCGGCTCGGGCTGGGTCGAGTTCGATCCGACCAACGGCATCGTCGGCAGTCGCGGGCTGATCCGCGTGGCGGTGGCGCGCGATATCTACCAGGCCGTTCCGATCTCCGGCACGTGGAGCGGGTTTCCCGGCAGTTTCCTCGACATGACCGTCTCGGTCGACATCTCGGTCGATCGCGGCACCGAAGCACCGGGCGATGCCCCCCTCCTGAGAAAGTCCAAGTGATGCTGATCCGCGCCGGCTACGAGATCCGATACGAGACCGACGTTGCGACGCCGCTGATGGCGATGCTGAGCGTGCACCCATCGCGGCACAAGGATCTCGTCACCACGCACCGCATCGTCGCGTCGCCCGACGTGCCGATGTACGACTATCTGGATGCGTTCGGGAACGTATGCACGCGCGTGACGGTGCCGGCGGGCGGGCTGACGCTGTCGTGCGACTTCACGGTCGAGGATGACGGCCTGCCCGATCGCCTGTCGCCCGATGCCCAGCAGCACGCGGTCGAGGATCTGCCGGACGAGGTGCTCGTGTACCTGCTCGGCAGCCGCTATTGCGAGACGGACCGGCTGTCCGATACCGCCTGGTCGCTGTTCGGGCATATCGCGCCGGGCTGGGCGCGCGTGCAGGCGATCGTCGAATTCACGCACCAGCATATCGAGTTCGGCTATCATTTCGCGCGGCCGACCAAGACGGCATGGGATTCGTATCAGGAGCGCCAGGGCGTGTGCCGCGACTACGCGCATCTGGCGGTCGCCCTGTGCCGCTGCATGAACATCCCGGCACGCTATTGCACCGGCTATCTCGGCGATATCGGCATGCCGCCGCCTTATGCCGCGGGCGATTTCTCGGCGTGGTTCGACGTGTATCTGAGCGGGGAATGGCATACGTTCGACGCGCGCCACAACATGCCGCGCATCGGCCGGATCCTGATGGCGCGCGGGCGCGACGCGACCGATACCGCGCTGACGACGACGTTCGGGCCGGCGCAACTGGTCGGCTTCAATGTCGTCACCGACGAGGTGACGGGCTGACGCTTCGCCGCGCGAACCGGTCCAGATCGTCGGCGAAGTTGAAATTCGCGATCTCCTCGCCGGCATCGACGGCGATGGCTCCAATGCTGGCGGCCCAACGACGGACCGATCGATCGCCGTCCCGCGACAGGTGCCGGGCGAGATCTTCCGCAAGGCTCGTCGGCCAATATCCGATGATCGGCGTCTGTCGTACGAAGCGCGCGCCGCCGCTCGTGAGACGATCGAGCAAACCGGTGGGCAGCACCGGCGTGTCGCAGCCGATCGTAAGGACCGCGTCGAAACCGTGCGCGGCGGCATGACGCAGCGCGCCGCACACGCCGCCGAGGGGCCCGAGATCGGGGTTCGGCCAATCCGGGATCGTCTCCATCCCCTCCGGCGCGACGTCACGTCCGCACGCGACGGTCTTCGAGACCGTGGCGTGCACGACATTCGCGGCATGCGCGATCAGCGGCCGCCCTTCCAGCAGGGCCAGCGCCTTGTCGCTGCCGAAGCGAGTCGCCCGTCCGCCGGCCAGGACTGCGCCGAGCACCCTCATGACGGAATTGCGAGCATTGCATCGCTCCGCGCGAGCATCACGAGGCGCAGTCCGCAGGATGCGGCGCGCGCGATCGCCAGATCGGTCGCCGCGGAGATCGTCACCAGCAATGGGCAGTCGGCCAGCGCGGCTTTCTCGACCAGTTCGTAGGAGCAACGCGACGACAGCAGGGCGAACCCGCCGTCCCAGCCGATCCCCGCGCGCGCCATGGCGCCGATCAGTTTGTCGAACGCATTGTGCCGCCCGACATCCTCGCGCACCAGCAGCACCTCTCCGGCCGCCGAACAGAGCGCGGCGGCATGGACCGCGCCGGTCTCGCGATTGAGCGGCTGGCGCGCACGCAGATCGCCCAGCGCGCGGAACAGCGCCGGACCGTCCGCCCGGCTCCGCGCGGTCACGGCGGGCAGCGGGCGCAGCGCCTGTTCGAGATTCTCGATCCCGCACAGGCCGCACGACGATTCAGACACCCGGTGGCGCACGCGATCGAGCACCCCGTCCGCACATTCCCGCGCCAGCGTCACGCGCAGAATATCGCCTTCGGGGCGGGGATGAACGTCGATCTCCAGCACCGACGCGGCCCCCGGGATCAACCGTTCGCTCAGTGCGAAGCCGATCGCGAAGTCCTCGCGGTCCGCCGGCGTCGCCATCATCACGGCATAGCCGATCCCGTTGAACTCGATCGCGATCGGCCGTTCGACCGCGACCGCGCGCGTGACGGCCTCGCCTCCGCCGTCCGCGCGGAGGCGATCGAACAGGTGTGGCACGGATCCCTCGCTCATCGCCTCGTCCTAACGCAATTCCGGGTCTCGCCAACTGTTTGATTTCGCCTGTTTGCGCAGCCGTTCTGCGCTACGGTGCGTTATTGCGACCGACCCTTTTCGGCAGGAACCCTTCGATGACCAAGCAGAAGTCCGACGCGCCCGACATCACGCCGTTCAAGGGCCCGGCCGGTGGCTGGGGATCGGTGCGATCCCTGGCGGAAATCTTTCCGCGCGAACGCGTGCCGCCGGAAACGATGCGCGAGATGGTGCGCCAGAACAAGCCCGACGGCTTCCAGTGCGTCAGCTGCGCGTGGCCCAAGCCGAAGCATGCCCATCCGGTGGAATTCTGCGAAGAGGGTGCGAAGGCGACCGCGTGGGAGCTGACCACGTATCGCACCACCCCCGAATTCTTCGCGCAGCATACGCTGACCGAGTTGCGCACCTGGAAGGATTACGATCTCGAGCAGAATGGCCGCCTGACGCATCCGCTGCGCTACGATGCGGCGACCGACAAATATGTCGCCTGTTCGTGGGAGGAGGCGTTCGACGAGATCGGCGCGACGGTGCGGCCGATGGTGCCGAAATCGGTGGTCTTCTATTCCTCCGGCCGCACCAGCCTGGAGGCGTCGTACATGTACGGCCTGATGGCACGGATGTACGGCAACCAGAACCTGCCCGACAGTTCGAACATGTGCCACGAATCCACCTCGGTCGGCCTCAAGGCGGCGATCGGCGTGCCGGTCGGCACGACCCGGCTCGAGGATTTCGAGCATTGCGACATGATCCTGTTCTTCGGCCAGAATGTCGGATCGAACGCGCCGCGCATGCTGCACGATCTGCGCAGCGCGCGGAAACGCGGCGTGGAAATCGCGACGTTCAATCCGCTCAAGGAACGCGGGCTGGAACGCTTCACCGATCCGCAGAACCCGTTCGAGATGGCGACGCTCAAGGAGACCAACATCTCCACGCAATATCATCAGGTGAAGGCCGGCGGGGACATCGCGGCGATGATGGGCATCGCGAAATTCCTGGTCGAATGGCACGACGCAGCGATCGCCGGCGGCGAGCCGGCCGTGCTCGATACCGCGTTCATCGAAGCGCATACCAACGGCTTCGAGCCGTTCGTGGCCAAGGTGCGCGAGACGGCGTGGGACGATATCGAACGTGAGAGCGGCCTGCCCAAGGCCGAACTGGAAGAGACGGCCCGGCTCTATGCCAAGGCCAA
This sequence comes from Sphingomonas sp. Leaf357, assembly GCF_001423845.1. Classification (NCBI taxonomy): domain Bacteria; kingdom Pseudomonadati; phylum Pseudomonadota; class Alphaproteobacteria; order Sphingomonadales; family Sphingomonadaceae; genus Sphingomonas; species Sphingomonas sp. Leaf357. The sequence goes on from NZ_LMPM01000001.1 coordinate 757,091, forward strand.
GGCGGTGCTGGCGATCTACGGCATGGGCCTGACGCAGCATGTCAAAGGCGTCGAGAACGTCCGCATGGTCGTCAACCTGCTGCTGCTGCGCGGCAATATCGGCAAGCCCGGCGCGGGGCCGACGCCGGTGCGCGGCCATTCCAACGTTCAGGGCCAGCGCACCGTCGGCATCACCGAGAAGACCGAACTGGTCCCGGTCGAGCGGCTGGAGGCGCAATACGGCTTCACCGCGCCACGCGATAAGGGGCTGGACACGGTCGAGGCCTGTCGCGGCGTGATCGACGGATCGGTCAGGGCGTTCATCGCGCTCGGCGGAAATTTCCTGCGTGCGGTGCCGGAGACCGGGCCGATGGAGGCGGCGTGGCCGAACCTAGATCTGTCGGTGCAGATCGCGACCAAGCTGAATCGCAATCATCTGTTTCCGGGCCGGGTGACATACCTGCTGCCGTGCCTCGGGCGGATCGAGACCGATGTGCAGGCGAGCGGCCCGCAGATCGTGACGGTCGAGGATTCGAGCAGCTGCATCCACGCCTCGCGCGGCAAGGCGACCCCGGCGAGCGAACATCTGCTGTCCGAACCCGCCATCGTCGCGGCGATCGCCAAGCGCATCCTGCCGCACAATCCGAAGGTCGATTGGGACGCGTGGGTCGCCGACTATGCCACGATCCGCGACGCGATCGAGGAGACCTATCCGCAGGTCTTCCCGGATTTTAACAATACGCTGTTCGAACCCGGCGGCCATTGGAAGGGCAACAAGGCGAGCGAGCGCATCTGGTTGACGGAAAGCGGCAAGGCGGAATTCCTGACCCCGACCGGCCTGTCGGCGACCGGATTCGCCGAAGCCGAGGGGCGTTTTCGGTTGATGACGTTGCGCTCGAACGACCAGTTCAACACGACGATCTACGGCTATCACGATCGCTTTCGCGGCGTGAAGGGCACGCGCGACGTGCTGTTCATGCATGCGGCGGACATGGCCGCCGCGGGCCTGAAGGAGAACCAGATCGTCGCGCTGGAAAGCGATGCCGACGACGGCATCGTGCGACGCCGCGAGGGGCTGATCGTCACACCCTACGACATTCCGCGCGGCTGTCTGGGGGCCTATTACCCCGAGTGCAACGTGTTGATGCCGGTGGAGCATCATGCCGAAGAGAGCCATGTCCCGGCGGCGAAATCGGTGCCGGTGCGGATCGTCGCGAGATCATCCGTCGGTCGTTGAGCCCACCCGTCATCCTCGCCGTCGCGGGGATGACGGGGCAGGTCACATTGCGGGCAGTTCCGGCAGCAACTTGTCCAGGGTGACGGGGAAGCCGCGGATGCGCACGCCGCACGCATTGTAGATCGCGTTCGCCACCGCCGCCGCGGCGCCGGAAATGCCCAGCTCGCCGATGCCCTTGGCGTGGATCGGATTGGCGTGGATGTCGCGCTCGTCGAGGAAATGGACGTCGAGCTGCGGCACGTCGGCATTCACCGGCACGTGATATTCGGCGAGATCGCGATTGACCATCTTGCCGCTGCGCGTGTCGTGAATCAGATCCTCGGTCAGCGCGGTGCCGATGCCGAAGGTCATGCCGCCCAGACATTGCGAACGCGCGGTCTTGGCGTTGAGGATGCGCCCCGCCGCGAATACGCCGAGCATGCGTCGCACGCGCGTTTCGCCCGTTACCGCATTCACCGCGACCTCGGCGAAATGCGCGCCGTACGACGCCTGCGAGGTTTCCTTCTCCTGCTTGCCGGGCTTGATCGTTCCGGTCGCCGCCAGCCTGTCGCCGACGAGTTCGCCGATCGGGCGCGAGCGATTGTCGCCGATCGCATGGCCGTCCTTCAGCGTCAGCGCGTCTTCCGCCACGCCCATCGCCTCCGCCAGTTTGCTGCGCAGCATTTCGCACGCGAGATAGACCGCCGAGCCGGACGATCCGGCACCCCAGGAACCGCCCGACCCCGCCGCCGGCGGCGCGTTGGTATCGCCCAGCGCCATCGTGATCCGGTCGACCGGAATGCCGAGAATCTCCGACGCGATCTGCGCCAGGATCGTATAGCTGCCCGTGCCGATATCGGTCATCGCCGAGGACACCGTCGCGGAGCCGTCGGGATGGATCTCGACCTCGGCCGAGGATTCCATCAGCATGTTGCCGCGCACCGCCGAGGCGACGCCCATGCCGATCAGCCATTCGCCCTCGCGGCGGGTGCCGGCCTTGGCGCGCTGATCCCAGCCGAACTTCGCGGCGCCCTGATCGAGACAGCGCGCCAGTTGCCGCGACGAATAGGGTACCTGTTTCTCCGGATCCTGCGCCGGATCGTTCACCTTGCGCAGCGCGATCGGATCCATGTCGAGCGTTTCCGCCAACTCGTCCATCGCGCATTCGAGGCCCAGCATGCCGACGGCCTCGCCCGGCGCGCGCATCGACCCCGACAAAACGAGGTTCAGCGGCACGTTGTCGTGCGTGATCAGCCGGTTCTCGCCGCCGTACAGCATGTGCGTGCCGATCCCGACCGGTTCGAAATAGCCTTCGCCGGGCTGGTTGGAGCACAGGCTTTCATGGCCGATCGCCGTCAGCTTGCCGTCCCTCCCCGCGGCGAGACGAACGCGCTGCTCGGTGTTCGACCGGCGCACGGTCGCCTCGAACACCTGCTGCCGCGCCATCACCGCCTTGACTGGGCGGCCGATCTTGCGCGCGGCGATCGCGGCGGCGACGCTTTCCGGGGCGATGCCGAGCTTCGATCCGAACCCGCCGCCGATATAGCGCGCGACGATCCGTACCTGCTTGGCGGACAGACCCAGCGCATCGGCCAGCTGCGACGCGTCGGAGGTCGGCATCTGATACGCGCCGTAAAGCGTCAGCGAGCCATCCTCCTCCCAGACCGCGGTGGAGGCATGCGGCTCCATCGCGGCGGAATTCTGGCTCGGCGTCGTATAGGTGACGTCGATCGTCACCGGCGCGTCGGCCATCGCCTGATCGACATCGCCATGCTTGGAATGCGGTTCGGTCGCGCCGGGCGGCGGCTTGACCGCCTCGTCGCGATGGCCGTCGAAATTGTACGCTCCCTTGCTCGCCTCATAGCCGATCGGCAGCCTCTGCGCCGCGTCGCGCGCGACCTCGAAGCTTTCGGCGAGCACGATCGCGACGATCTGTCCGACCGAGGTGATCTCCTTTACCCCCTGAGTCGGTGCGGACGTTTCGCCGCCTTGCGCCGCGACGCGGATGAAGCTGTCGAAATCGGTCACGACGTCGATCACGCCGGGAATGGCGCGGATCGCATCGGCGTCGATCTTCACGACCTTGCCCGCGCCGATCGTCGCCCCGACCAGAACGCCGTATGCGAGATCGTCGAAGCGATATTCCGCCGCGTAGGTCGCGGCGCCGGAGACTTTCTTCGGCCCGTCCACGCGGTCCAGCGGTCGGCTGATCACCCCCTGCACACCGGTATCGAGCAGGCTGTGCGGATGTGGCAGATCCATCGTCAGGCTGTTGGTCTTGTCGTCCGAACCGAAACCGAACATGCTCATGCCTCCGTCAGTTCGCGCAGGGTCGCGATCAATGTGCGCCGCGCGAGCGGGATCTTGAAATCGTTGCTGCCGAAGCCGCGCGCGTCCGCCACCAGCGCATCCGCTGCCGCCGCGAACGTCGCGGTGTCGGGTGTCTTGCCGATCAGCGCCGCCTCGACGCTCGCGTCGCGCCACGGCATCGGGCCGAGCCCGCCGAACGCCAGCGAGACGGCGGCGATCTTGCCGTCCTCGATTTTCAGCACGCCCGCCACCGAGACGAGCGCGAAGGCGTAGGACGCCCGGTCGCGCACCTTGCGATAGGCGTGCCGGCCCTCGGGCGGCGCGGGCAGTTCGACATGCGTGATCAGTTCGCCCGGCTCCAGCACCGTTTCGATCTGCGGCGTGTCGCCGGGCAGGCGATAGAAATCGTGGATCGAGATCCGTCGCCGATCGCCATCCGGCTTGAGCGTCACGATCGTGGCGTCGAGCACGCGCATCGCCACCGCCATGTCGCTCGGGTGGGTCGCGATGCACTGTTCGCTCGTGCCGAGCACCGCCAGGATCCGGTTGACCCCGTCGATCGCGTCGCATCCGCTGCCCGGGACGCGCTTGTTGCAGTGCGCGGCGATGTCGTAGAAATAATAGCATCGCGTCCGCTGCAACAGATTGCCGCCGGTGGACGCCTTGTTGCGCAACTGCCCCGAGGCACCGGCCAGCAAGGCGCGGCTCAGCACTTCGTATTTGTCGATCACCCTCGGATCGGCGGCGAGATCGCTGTTCGGCACCAGCGCGCCGATCGTCAGACCGCCGTCCTCGCGCTCCTCGATCTTCGCCAGGTCCAGCCGGCTGATATCGACCAACCGGTCCGGGGTCTCGACCTGAAGCTTCATCAGATCCAGCAAGTTCGTCCCGCCGGCTATGAACCGTCCGCCGGCCGCGACCGCCATTTCCGGCGTGTCGGCCTTGGAATATTCGAACGGCCTCATGCGACCAACTCCTTGCGCATCGCATCGTCCTTGGCGTCGGCGCTCCGACCCTCCGGTTCGTCGCCCGCCACCTCGCGGATCGCATCGACGATGTTGGGATAGGCCGAACAGCGGCACAGATTGCCGCTCATCCGCTCGGAAATCTCCCCGTCATCGAATTTGGGGGCGGCCAGATCGGCGGAGACATGGCTCGGCCAGCCCTTCTTGACCTCGTCGAGCATGCCGACCGCCGAGCAGATCTGGCCCGGCGTGCAATAGCCGCACTGATACCCGTCGTGTCGCACGAACGCCTGCTGCATCGGATGGAGATCGCCGACCTGGCCGAGCCCTTCGATCGTCACGATCTCGTCGTCCTGATGCATCACCGCCAACGTCAGGCAGGAATTGATCCGCCGCCCGTTCACCAGCACCGTGCAGGCCCCACACTGGCCGTGATCGCAGCCTTTCTTGGAACCGGTCAGCCCGAGATGTTCGCGGAGCAGGTCCAGCACCGAAGTGCGGATATCGACGTCCGCCTCATGGACCTGTCCGTTGATCGTGAAATGCATGTCGGGCGTCCCTTCGATCGGCCCCAAATTGGCCGGTGTCAGGGCGGAAGCGAATGAACTGAGGTGAGGTTCCGATGCGAATCCAGTGGCTTCACTAATCCAGATCAACCCGCGCGAGATTCGCACTGAGCGATATCAAGTCTCGGAACGATGCCGGTTCCCTCCGGTTGGGCAACGGATATCATGTTACGATTCCGACGGCCTGAGCCCGATCGGCTTGCCCGAGCATTCAGCACCTGACCGTTTCACCGAAGGACTTCCCAATGGCCGACACCCCACGCAACCCCGGCAACGGCGGCGAGACGCACCAGCAGGCTGGCGGCGATGTCGCCGTCCTCACGACCAATCACGGCGTACCGATCAGCGACAATCAGAACAGCCTGAAAAGCGGCGCGCGGGGGCCGACCCTGCTCGAGGATTTCGTGCTGCGGGAGAAGATCTTCCACTTCGATCACGAGCGGATCCCCGAGCGCATCGTCCACGCCCGTGGCTCGGGCGCGCATGGCTATTTCGAGGCGACCGACGATATCTCCGATTTGTCCAAGGCCGCCGTGTTCACCAAAGGCGAGAAGACCGAAGTGTTCGTGCGCTTTTCGACCGTCGCGGGTGGGGCCGGCTCGGTCGATACGCCACGCGACGTGCGCGGCTTCGCGGTGAAATTCTATTCGCGCGAGGGCAATTGGGATCTGGTCGGCAACAATATCCCGGTATTCTTCATCCAGGATGCGATCAAGTTCCCCGATCTCGTCCATGCGGTGAAGATGGAGGCCAATAGCGGCTACCCCCAGGCGGGCAGTGCGCACGACACGTTCTGGGACTGGGCGTCGCTGATGCCGGAAAGCACGCACATGCTGATGTGGGCGATGTCCGATCGCACGCTGCCGCGCAGCCTGCGCATGATGGAGGGCTTCGGCGTCCACACGTTCCAGCTGGTCAATGCCGACGACAAGGTCAGCTTCGTGAAGTTCCATTGGAAGCCGAAGCTCGGCCTCCAGTCGACGATCTGGGACGAGGCTTTGAAGCTGCAGGCGGCCGATAACGATTATCACCGCCGCGACCTGTTCGAGGCGATCGATACCGGTGCCTTCCCCGAATGGGAGCTGGGCATTCAGGTGTTCGATCAGGATTTCGCCGATGCGCAGCCCTATGACGTACTCGATGCGACCAAGCTGATCCCGGAGGACGACGTTCCTGTGCGGATCATCGGCCGGATGGTGCTCGACCGTAATGTCGACAATTTCTTCGCCGAGACCGAGCAGGTCGCCTTCCTGCCGACCAACGTGCCGCCGGGGATCGGTTTCTCGAACGATCCGCTGCTGCAGGGGCGGTTGTTCAGCTATCTCGATACGCAGAAGTCGCGATTGGGCACGACCAACTTCCACCAGATCCCGGTCAACGCGCCGCGCTGCCCGTTCGGCAATTTCCAGCGCGACGGGATGATGCAGACGATGGTGCCGAAGGGGCGCGCGAACTACGAGCCGAACAGTCTGGCCGAGCATGGCGAGGAAGCCGGACCGCGCGAGACTCCGAAGGGCTTCGCGACCGTCAATGCGGCGACCGGCCCGGACGAGACCGGCGACAAGCTGCGCGTCCGCGCCGACACGTTCGCCGATCATTTCAGCCAGGCACGTCTGTTCTACCGGTCGCAGACCGAGAACGAGCAGGCCCATATCGCGTCGTCGTTCGTGTTCGAACTGTCCAAGGTCGGGCTGCTCGATCAGGTGCCGCCGCGCATGGTGGCCAATCTGCGCAACGTGGACGAGGATCTCGCCCAGCGCGTCGCGGACGGCCTGGGCATCGATCTGCCGGCCAAGGCGAAAGCGGCGAAGGAGCCGGTCGACATGGCCCCGTCCGATGCGCTGTCGATCCACAAGAACATGAAGGAGACGCTGGAGGGGCGCGCGGTCGGCATCCTGATCGCGGACGGCAGCGACGCCGACGCGCTCAAGGCGGTGGTCGATGCGGTGACGAAGGCCAAGGGCAAGGCGGTGATCGTCGCGCCCAAGGTCGGCGGCGCGAAGCTGTCCGACGGCAACGTCCAGAAGGCCGATGGCCAGCTTGCCGGCAGCCCGTCGCAGATCTTCGATGCGGTGGCGATCATCCTGTCCGACGAAGGCTGTGCCACGCTGCTGAAGGAAGGTGCCGCCGTGCAATGGGCAATGGACGCGTTCGGCCATCTGAAGGCGATCGGCGCGAGCGATGCGACCAAGCCGCTGCTCGATAAGGCCGGGGTGGAGCCGGACGATGGCGTGACCGATCTCGGCAAGGCGTTCATCGCCGCCGCCGCGAAGCGTTTCTATGATCGCGAGCCCGGCGTGAGGACGCTGGCATGACCGGGCGTTCGCGCGCCGTGGCGCTCGATCCGTTTTCCTATTGGGACCGGATGTTCGCCAGCTGGCGGATGATGGCGGCGACCGGCGACCGCGTGGTGCAGACCGCGCAGGCGTCTGGCGCGGTCATCGCCTCGCGCGGCGAGACGATGCGTGCTGCGGTGAGCGCGCCATGGTCGGGCGATTATGCCGAACTGTCGCGCATGGTGCCGGAAAAGGTCGCGGCGTTTTCCTCGTCCGGTCTGGTCATGATGCAGGCATGGGTCGATGCTCAGGCGGCGTGGTGGGATCAGGCGCAATCGCTGAGCGCGATGATGCTGCGCGGACGTCCGGCCACCCCGGTGGAGCTGATGGCGTTCGGGTCGACCGCTGCCGCCAGCGGGCTGAAGGCGATGGAGGCGGCGGCGCGGACGGGCCGAGATACGCTGGCACCGATCCACAAGGCGGCCACCGGCAATGCGCGGCGGCTCGGGCGCAAGGGCTGAGCGAGCATAAAGCAATCGGGGCGGTGCCGCTGGCATCGCCCCGAAATCGGTTCAGGCGGGTTCTGCTGCCGTTTCCGCGCGAGCGTTGATCTTCGATTTGGCCATCGCGGTCAGCTTGTCGTCGGTGGCATATTCCTCGTCGAGCGTTTCCTGCAGGATCGCGGCGATGTCGCTGCGACCCAATTGCTCCGCCCAGGTGACGAGCGTGCCGTAGCGCGTGATCTCGTAATGCTCGACCGCCTGGGCCGACGCGATCAGCGCGGCATCGAGCACCGCCGGATCCGCGATATCGCCGGCAACCTCGTTGGCCTCCTTGATGATGCCGTCGATCGCCGGGCAGGTGACCGCCTTGGGCTTCTCGCCGAGCAGGTCGAACACCTGTTCGAGCCGCCGGATCTGGCCTTCGGTTTCCTGCAGATGCGTCTGGAACCCGGCCCTCAACCCGCCATCGCTGGCCTTCTCGACCATCTTCGGCAATGCCTTGGTGATCTGGTTCTCGGCATAATAGACGTCCTGCAGTTGATGCAGGAAGAGATCGTCGAACGTCGCGATATCCTTGGTGAACAAGCCCATGTGACACTCCTCGGTTGAAGGTGCGCTGGACGCGAAATTTAAGCGTATCCAGCGTAGCGCATCAACCGGCAGCGCAGCGGGGAAGTTGCCGAACCGCGCCGATTTAATGTGCTGATCTGCCTCAAGCTACGAGCCGATACTTTTGATCGTCCTCGGCGTCTAACCTTGCCGGGGCGAGAGCGTTATCGACTGCGCGCCGAACATCGGGCATCGCGGGTCGGATCAGAGTCCCGAAGCGAAGAGGCAAATCCGCGCCATGACGCCCCTCAACCGTGCGAACAACGTAGCCGACCTGCGCTCGATCGCGCGGCGACGACTGCCACGGCCGATCTTCGATTATATCGATGGCGGTGCCGACGACGAGGTCTCGCTGCGGCGCAACGTCGATGCGTTCGCGGATTACGAGCTGGTCCCCGACATGCTCAACGACGTGTCGGAGATACGGACCGAGACGCGCGTCTTCGGGCAGATCTCGCGCTGGCCGTTGATGTTGTCGCCCACCGGCCTGACCCGCATGTTCCACGGGCATGCCGAGCTTGCCGTGGCCCGCGCCGCCGCGCGCCACGGCCTTCTCTACAGCCTTTCGACGATGGGCACGACTCGTCTGGAGGATCTCGCCCAGGCCTTCGCCGGACCGAAGGTGTTCCAGATCTACATCTTCAAGGATCGCGGATTGACCGCGGAATTCGTGGCGCGCTGTCGTGCGGCGGGCTTCCACGGATTGGCTCTGACCGTCGACACCCCCGTCGCCGGCAATCGCGAACGCGACCGGGTCAGCGGCTTGTCGTTGCCGCCGACCTTGACCTTCCGGTCGCTGCTCAGCTTCGCGCTCCATCCGTCCTGGTCGCTTCCCGCATTGACCGGGTCCAAGTTCGACCTCGCCAATGTCAGTCACAAGATCGACGCGCTGGCATCGGGTCCGATGAGCCTGTTCGACTATATCGGCGGGCAGTTCGACCGTTCGGTCGGCTGGCGCGATGTCGAATGGCTGGCCCGTGAATGGAACGGGCCGCTCGCAATTAAGGGCGTGATGACCCCGGAGGACGCGCACCGCTCGATCGCCTCGGGCGCGACCGGCGTCATGGTCTCCAATCACGGCGGGCGTCAGCTGGACGGCGCACCCGCCCCGATCGATCAGATCGCGGCGGTGCGCGACGCGGTCGGCGATGCGCCGGACGTGATCTGTGACGGGGGAATACGGCGCGGTTCGGACGTGGTGAAGGCGCTCGCGCTGGGAGCGACCGCCTGCTCGATCGGTCGTCCCTATCTCTACGGCCTCGCAGCGGGCGGTGAGGCCGGCGTCGATCGTCTCCTCTCGCTCCTGAAGGAGGAATTCGTGCGAACCCTGATGCTCGCCGGCATCAACGATATCGCCGCCATCGCCCGCCGGCACGTCCGGCATCGGCCGGGGACGCGTCTTCGATGAAAAGGATCTGGTGCACCCTACGGGAGCTGCCGCAGAAGCTCCTGCCGAACTTCCTAACCTAGAAGTCTGGCTCGATCATCAGCATCTCAGGCAATCTTGAGCCCGAGGTCGTGAATGCCGCGATGGTGGCGAAAGCAGGCCTGGTGGTCTGGTCCAGGGGGCTCTCCGAGCAGCTCGGGCAGCATTGTGTCACCGTCAACTGCGTGCAGCCGGGCCTGATCGACACCGCCCAGATTTGCCGCCTCTAACCCAGGGAGGAGCGCAACAAGTTCGCAAGCCAGGAGATCGCCTTGCGCGACTTCGGTCAGCCTGAGGACGTCGGCAATGCAGTCGCGTTTCTCGCCTCACCGAGGGCGCGTTGCATTACGAGCATCGTCTTGATCGTCAATGGCGGGATGCGCCGCTACTGCTTCAAGTCAACGATCGGCGTCAGTAGGGGCGACTGGGCGAAGTATGGACACATCGCCGCATTGCAGACCCTCGACGAGTTCAAGGTTGTCGCGATCGGAAGCCGAACGCAGGCGACGGCGGATGCGGTGGCCGAGGAATATGGCATCCCCAATGCCTTCAATGACGGGCAGACGCTCATCGAATATCCAGACGTCGATCTTGTTGCGGTGCTCACTCCGGCTCTGGAGATCATCGATCGTATGTTCGCTACGTCGGAAGCGAGCTTCGCTAAGATTGTTTATCATCGTTCACCCGCTCGGTGGTCGGAACGGCCTCTCTAGCGGATGAACAAACGCACGTTTCAGACAAGGCCTAAAACGCGCCGAATGTCGGCTTCTGACTCAGCGCGTGCGTTGCTCATGCGGCTATGGAGGGGTCCGACCACCCTTATGGGCTGTGCGGCAGCGCCGTCTAACGGGCAATCACAGATCGGAGCTTTTAATTTCAATAATCTCGTTGTTGGAAAGCCCTGCGCTTTCCTCCCGTAGGAAGTGCAGGAGTTCGCCAGCTTCTTGAGGACCAAACTGCAGGTCGAGGCTATCCATCTGAATGGAAATCGATTTTTGCTTATCTGCGGATAGGCCGGCAACGATAGCTACGCAGTCCTCTAGCGTTCCTTGTCCTAGGATGTCTGAGGATGCGGCACCAGACGCGTCGACCGAGTAGATCGTAGCCGATTCGCTCAAGGGGTATGTCGTCATCGCGTTTCCTCATCGGCATCGTCGATAGAAGAACGCACCGAATTCCGTATTGGGCACACTGATAGCGGGCAAGCCGAACTGGAACCTGAACACGTGGCCGGTTTCGAGGCATGACAAGGACGTCGTGAATGACCAACTGTGGGTCCTTAGCCCGATCCTTTATCATGCGCAGACTGCTTAGAGGCGCGACTTGCCAGACGTGCGCACGGCTTGCGTCAGAATGCGCTCTTCGATTGCAACAAGGCGCATCGACAGTCCCACTTGGAATTATTGATCCTGGTCTAAACGAGCGGCGTGGCCAGCGCAGCGCGTCGAAGGGCCAAGTCATCAAGGATGTCGCGATGGGCTTTCGCATCCACGCGATAAAATAGGCAGACGCTTGCAGCCGCCAGCGCGAACGCGCCGGTCCCCGGGCCATAGATGATGCCGATCCAGATGATCGTTCGTGGTGGCAGGTCGGCGGCGGCGATCGCCGCACCGTGGGCCGCCGTGCCGCTTTGAAGGTCGATCAGTTGCATGGCGAATCCGGCCACGAGCGAGCCGAACCCGGCAGCGGCCTTGCTGGCAAAGGCCCAGCCTGCGAAATACAGACCTTCGCGGCGCGCGCCGAACAGATGCTCGTGCTCGTCGGCCGCATCGGCCATCATCGAGGCGAAGGCGATCGCCGCCATCGCCATCAGCGCCCCGCCGATGAAGACGGCGCTCGCCAACAGCATAATCGGCGGATGCTCGCCCGGCAGCAACCCGATGAGGCGTGCCGAGGGCGGAAGGGCGAACGCGGCAAGCGGGTGCGCCGCACGCAGGAGCGGCGGACTGCGGAAACGCGCGCTGCCCTCTTCGCGGCGGCGGTGTCAACGATCGACCGGCTCGGTTATGCCGGCGCGAACAATGCCTCGATCGCGGACGAGGCCGGCATAACGCGCGGCACGATCGCCCATCATTTCTCGACCCGCGCGGCCTTCATGGCGGAAGTCGTGCGCTGGGTGTTCGAGCAGGAGACGCTGGCTGTCCGCGACCTGATGGCCACCCGGCATCTCGGCATGCGCGTGTCGGACTGGCCGGGGCTGTTGTGGGAGGTCTTCTCCAGGCCCTCCGGCGTCGCCGTGATGGAAATCCTCGTCGCGTCGCGCAGCGACCCCGACCTGGCGGCGCTCGTCATGCCGATGCAGGAAGAGGTGGAGCGGAATGGGGCCGCCAATTTCCTGCACCGCATCGGCGCGCAAGTGACGGACATGGCGGCCATCCGCCTCGTCGTGTGGGCGATCCGAGGAATGACGATGGGTCGCACCTTCATCACCGACCGCGACGGCATGGAGGAGGCGGTAGCGCTGCTGTCGCGCCTGATCGAGCGCGCCGTGCCGACGGGCGCGTTTGAGGATTTGGCGGAACTTTGATCGAAGATTTTGCGAGCATTTGATGCCTGTTTTGGCAGCAAAATGAATGAATGTCAGAGTCCAGGAGCCGGGTTTTCAACTTGAACGTCTGGGGCTGGATCGTGCCGGTCGCGAGGCTGACATTCGGCTACCGACCCAATTTTCTCCATGCGAAGATTGCGTGCCCAGGTCGGAAGGCTGCCGTTGGTTGAGCCGACCACGCTCGCATGACGACTCCGCTGGCTTCTTGCCGGCGATGCTGGAAAATCGACTGGATGGACGATTTAGTCGATTTCAAGCGGCGAAACGATAGTTTGCCGTAGCGATTGCAACTCTTGCTCGATGCGAACGAAGCGCGCAGCGATCACGGTCTATCGGTGCGCGCGGACGGCCGATATGCGCAGCGCTTGAGCCAGCGGAACGGCGAGATCCGAAAGAAGTTCGCGCTCCTGCCGGTCGTACAGGCTCCCATCAGGTCGGGCACCGATCAGAAGCCAATGCTTTTTATCGGCTGCCAGCGGAATACGGACGGGGAACAGTGGATCGCGTTTCCGCATCTCGATCGTGCCCGCGCGACGGGGCGTGTCATCTGCGAACCGCAGATCGATCTCATCCGCCTCGATAACGTGTGCTGCGAGCACTTCGCCGTCCGCGATGACGGCACCGCGCATCGCATGAAGGTCGTGTGCGAGATGGCTCAGCGCGGTTCGCGCGACGGTCGCCGGATCGGATGTTTCGCCAAGCTCGGTCAATAGCGGCGGCAGGTCGTGACGTAGATGGATCAGATTCCTGCGGAACCGATGCTCGACCCAGTGCCCGATCTTGTGATGTAGCGGGACGATCGCGACCGCGGCGAAGGCAGCGCCCAAAGCCCCGGCAAGCGCGCCCATGCTTTCGCCGAGATATCGTTCCCCGACCAGTTCGATGATCTTTTCCGATCCCGCAAAGATCGCGAGCAGCGCGAGCGTCAGTATGCCGAGGAGGATGGACCGGCTTACCGCAGCCTGTGTGTCGTACAGGCGATATCGCAGCACGGACAGGACCACGCCGGCGACAATGATTGTCAGCGGGACCGCCAAGATCAGCGGGGTAACGATCCAGCTCCACAGCTCCGAGCCGAAATCGCGATGGCTGCTGAGATAGGCATTATAGCCGAACGCGCCCCCGGTCAGGAGCACTATGCCGCTAACAAAGCCGATCATCGCCCAGCGCCATTGCTGTCGGGCTACAGGCGTTTCGCTTCGGTAGCGAATAACCATCGTGAGCACAGTGAGCGGAGTGAGCAGAATGAGCCCGATCGTACCCAGTGGCGGCAGGAAGATGCCGCCTATTGCGATGACTGTCGTGGCGGCCATCAGATAGCGTGTCCAATGGGGTTCCAGCTTGCCGTTTGGAAACGCCTGCATCGCCAGCAACATGCCGAGCGTGCCAATGGCAGGCACGATGGTGACCACCCACATCCCGCCCGGGTGATACTTCCAGAATACACTGGCGAAGGAGAAGCCCGTCGCGAGGCTGAGCAGCGATAACGACAGAAGCGCGGCAACCGGGTCCCGCCGTCGACCGAACAGGAGGATGGCGCCAAACACCATCACCACGGGGGCCGCCAGGCCAACCAGAGCGCTCGACCATGTGAGCGAAACCGGCGTGAGGCCGGTCCCCGCATACAATGCCTCCCCATTCGCCAAGCCGCGGGTCAGCTTCACTTTGCGTGGCGGGGCCTGTCCGCGCTGGATCACCATCGGTATCGAGCCACCCGATCGCTCGGCGCGCAGTCTGATGCGATCGCTGAAAGACGAGTCAGGCCCGGCTGACGGGATCGCGAGGCGCGCCAACGACAGGACGCGGTCGCCAATCCGGACGTCGGCGTTGCGCATTTCATCGCCGCCAAGACGGTCGATTCGCGCGTCCCTACCGATGCTGATGCCAAGCATGTCCAAGCCATAGGCAGAGCCAGCGCCGTACCTGAGCTGATGCCAAGCACCGCCCGATACGCCGATCAGCGTAATCGCCAACACCGCCACCCACAGCACACCGTAAAACCGGGCCGGCCAGCCGGTGAGGGTCGGCAATGTGTCCGGGATTGCAAACCATCGCGTCATACATGATCCCCCGACCATCCGCTTCGTGCAGCGTTCAATCCAAGCTGGCCAACCACATTGGCAGCGGCGCGATACCATTGCTCGAAGGGAAGCAATGCACTAAAAAATTAGATGCTAATCAAGCGGCTGGTCGGTGGATGGCCCGACCGCATTCATACACACTCATGCCCACGCAGATTGATCTTGAAAACGCCCAGTTGCAGGCGTTAGCTTACTGAGATCGGCTGGCAGCCTTCCACCCCATGTCGGTCGTTCAAACAGCAACCCATAATCGCCAGAAACTGTCGTTGACAGACATGAGCAAACGTCGGGAACTGGGCGGCCGCAAACTGCAGGTGGATTGCCGGATGTGGGTCGAGTCAGTCGATGAAAGGTGCGGCACGGTCCGGATTGGAACGCGTGCCCATACTAAATGGCGTGCAACAGAAGCGCTTGCTAATTCAGCCGTGGGATAAGATTTTTGCTATCCTCTGATCCGGGACCAGCCACCATGCTGCGACGGCCGCATAGCCAACATAAGCAAGGATAGGCACGACAAAAGCAAGCGCGATGGCGGCGAGGTAAATTACGACGGAGGCGGTGCCTTTCCAATCGGCATGTATCGCGGCCCGGAGCGGGGAACTAGCACCCTGTGCGCGGACGATTGCCGTTTGCATGATTCGCCAGCTCACCGCGCATAGCAGCAGCACGGCGCCGTAGATCGCAATCGGCAAGGCAGCAGCGTTGTGTTCGTCCATCCAGGCAGTGGAGAACGGGATGAGCGAGAGCCAGAACAGCAGGTTAAGATTGGCCCACATGATCGAGGGGCCGACATGCGGCACAAGCCGGAAGAAGTGATGGTGATTGTTCCAGTAGATGGCGACGTAGATGAAGCTCAGCGCGAAACTGAGAAACGTCGGACCGAGCTCGCGCAGGTTTGCCAAATCGGCGCCATGAGGTGGCTTCAGCTCAAGCACCATGATCGTTATGATGACGGCTACAACTCCGTCAGTAAGTGCAATCAGCCGCTCAGAACCAATTTTCGGGCGCATTGGAATCTCCGGATCAGTACGGCGGGGCAGAATGTTCCCGCTGGGTACGGGCGGCTTGGGCCCACCAGCCAAGGTCGTCCGCGAAATGCGGGAAAGCGCGCGTAAGAGCGGAACCGCCATCGCCCACGGGCGCTCCGGCCGCATCTATGGAATGACCGATCGCGCCGACCGCGAGCGTGCTAGACACGACGACCATGCCCATCTCGGACAATATGCCGTGCCAGGCGAGCCCGGCGCGCGAGCCGGCGAAACGGCCCGCCGAATAGCTGGCGATCGCCGCAGGTCGCCAAAACCATTCCTCCAGGAAGTGATCGGTGAGGTTCTTCAGGCCGGGCTGGACACCCCAATTATATTCTCCCGTCACGAAGACGAAGGCGTCGGCCGCCCTGATCTTCTCCGCGAGTGCTTCCAATGCCGGGGGAGCCTCGCCCTTCGGATACTCCTTGTACATGCGATCCAGCATCGGCAGGTCGAGCGCCTTGGCGTCGATCAGTTCCGCCGATGCGCCGCGCTCCGCAAACGCGCCGACCAGCCATTCGGCGAGACGGATGCCCTGCCGCGCCGAGCGGTAAGAACCGTAGAAGATCATGATCCGGTCGCCCATCGTAACGTTCCCTCATGATGCCCGATTGTCACGCGACAGCACGGGGCGGGCAAGTCCCCCCGTGCCAGCGCGATCGATCAGCCTTCGATGAAGGCGAGCAGATCGGTGTTGATCCGATCGGCGTGGGTGACCGGCATGCCGTGGGGGAAGCCGGGATAGGAGATGAGCTTCGCGCCCTTCACGATTTCGGCGGACATCTTGCCGGTGGTCGCGAACGGCACGACCTGATCGTCCTCGCCGTGCAGCACCAGGGTCGGGACGTCGATCGCCTTCAAGTCTTCGGTGAAGTCGGTTTCGGAGAAGGCCTTGACGCCGAGCGTGTGCGCCAGCGCCGAACCCATCATCCCCTGCCGCCACCAATTGAGGCGCACCGCCTCCTTCACCTGCGCGCCCTCTCGATTGTAGCCGAAGAAGGGCAGGGTGAAGTCGTGGTAGAATTGCGACCGGTTCGTCGCGGTTTGCTCGCGAACCATGTCGAAAACGTCGATCGGCACACCGTTCGGGTTGGTGTCGGTCTTGACCATGATCGGCGCGACGGCACTCATCAGCACCGCTTTCTTGACCCGCCCGGGCTTGGCGCGGGCGACGTAGCGGGCGACCTCGCCGCCGCCGGTTGAATGTCCGACATGGACGACATCGTGCAGCTCGAGCGCATCGGTGAGCGCGATCACGTCGGCGACATAGGTATCCATGTCGTGGCCACCCGCCGACTGGGTCGAGCGGCCGTGTCCGCGTCGATCATGAGCGATCACGCGATAGCGTTTCTGGACGAAGAACATCATCTGCGCGTCCCAATCGTCCGAACTGAGCGGCCAGCCGTGATGGAACATGACGACGGGCGCGTCCTTGCCGCCCCAGTCCTTGTAGAAGATCTCGGTCGCGTCGGCGGTGGTGATGAACGGCATGGCAGGTCTCCTTGGGATCGGCTTGATGAGGGTACGCTACAGCGTCGGGTAGGAATTAGGCGGCGTCGACCAGGACGATCTCTGCATCCTCGATGGCGGTGACGCGAAGCACCGCTTCATCGGCAATGGCGGCGCCGTCGCGAGCTTCCAGGCGGGTGCCGTTGACGACCACCGTGCCGGTCGCCGGTACGAGATAGCCGTGGCGGTCGGTACCGAGCGGATACTCCGCGCTCTCCCCAGCCTTGAGCGTCGCGGCGACGATGCGCGCGTCGGTGCGGATCGGCAAGGCGTCGTGATCGTCGGCAAATCCGCTCGCCAGCGTCACGAACTGGCCCGAGCGTTCGCCTCGGGGAAAGGGCTTCGCGCCCCATGATGGCGCTTCGCCGCGCGTCTTGGGCTCGATCCAGATCTGGAAGATGCGGGTGATGCCCGGCTCCTTGTTGTATTCGGAGTGGCGAACGCCCGATCCCGCGCTCATCACCTGCACGTCGCCGGCCTCGGTGCGGCCGATGTTGCCGAGCGAGTCCTGATGCGTGATCGCACCCTCGCGGACATACGTAATGATCTCCATGTCGTTGTGCGGGTGCGGGGGGAAGCCGGTGCCGGGCGCGATGGTATCGTCGTTCCAGACCCGGATGCCGCTCCAGCCCATCCGGGCGGGATCGTAATAGCCTGCGAACGAGAAGTGATGCTTCGCATCGAGCCAGCCGTGGTTGGCACCACCGAGGCTGGCGAAGGGACGACGGTCGATCATGGTTCGGTCTCCGGGAGAGCGTGGTTGCTCCGCTGACCATAAGATGCACCTCGATCGGACTTGACGAAATGGCAAGGTTGGCATCTCATCCTTTCTGAAAATGATGAAGCGACTTCCCGATCTCGAAGCATGGGCGATTTTTTCCAAGGTCGCCGAGCATGGCTCGTTCTCGCGTGCCGCGCGCGCGATGGGGATGTCCGATCCGACCGTATCGAAAGCGATCGGACGGCTGGAAGCGCGTCTTGGCCTGACGTTGATCGCGCGCACCTCGCGACGCATCGCGCTCACCGATGCCGGCCGTGCCGCGCTGGAGCGGGCCTCGCGGATCCTCAGCGAGGGCGAAGCGGTCGAGGATGAGGCCGGTGCGCAGTCGACGGTGCCGCGCGGACGCGTGCGTATCAGCGCGCCGCTGTCGTTCGGTATCGCCTATCTTGGCTCGACGCTGCCGGCCTTCCTCGACGCCTATCCGGAGATCACCATCGATTTTGCGCTGAGCGACCGCAAGGTCGATTTGGTGGCGGAGGGGTTCGACCTGGCGCTCAGGATCGCCAGCCTGAACGATTCCTCGCTGCTGTCGCGCCGGCTTTGCACCGTCCGGTTGCTGCTGGTGGCATCGCCCGATTATCTTGACCGCCACGGCATGCCGACGCATCCGGCTCAGCTCGGCGGGCATTGCGCGCTGGCCTATACGGGGGGCGCTTCGCGGACCTGGCGCTTCACGCACCCGACGTTCGGAGAGGAAACGGTCGAACCCGCGGTGCGCGTCTGGACCGACAATGCCGATTTGCTCAACCCCGCGCTGCTCGCGGGGCAGGGGCTCGCGATCCAGCCCGAGTTCCTGGTGTGGCGGGAACTGCGTGATGGCAGGTTGATGCCGGCGATGCCGGAATGGTCCGTGGCACCCCTGGGGCTCCACCTCGTCATGCCGCCGAGCCCGTTGCGACCCCTTCGGGTTCAGGCCCTAATCGATTATCTCGCCCGCGAATTGGCGAGAGCGCCTTGGGACGTAGACCGGATAAGGGAATAATATGCTGAAGTCTCACCGTCCAACGAACGGCGGTACGGTCTCGAATACGTCCCGAAGCGACATGACGGAACGGCCGGACTTGAGACTCAGAAAAATGGCGCAGCAAGCAGGCATTCTTGGTCTGAGCAACCTTTACCCCACGGAAATCTCCGACGGCATATGCCGGCGAGATGAGTAGCTCATCAGTCGACCACGGCGCAGAAGACACCCCGGAAAGAAAAGCCAGCCCCGCAATGGCGACGCTGTTGGTCGGCGGCGTGTTCGCGCAGGCGGCCTTATGGCTGTGGATCAGCCGGACGCTCCTCCCGGGAGAACTGATCAGTCCTGTCAGTCCAAACCTGTTCGCGGCGGCGGTGTTCGTCGGCGTCTTCTGCAGTCTGCTGCTCGCAGCCAGGATCATGACGGTCCAGACGCGGTCGACCGGCGATCGTCGTGGTAGAAAGCTGGACGCGATCGTCGGCGCGCTGGTCCTTCCTACGCTGGCCTCCACCGCCTGCCTGCGGATGGTGGTGCAAGCCGGGGCCTTCATCGGTGTCACACCCCAGGTCAGCCCGGCGCGGTTCGCCATCGAGAGCTTTCGCAAGAACCATGGCACGCACCTTCTCCGCGTGCGGCTCGGCGACGGCGGGCGAGAATTCAGCGTTCCTGTACGCACGATGCTCTATGATGCCGCACAGCCGGGAGACACGATCACTCTACCGGTCGAAACTGGGCGCTACGGCGTTCAGCGAGCAATGGTCGCTGCTGATCCAGCCGATGCCGACTTGCATCATCATTCCTGAGCGACGTTCGCCTTCCGCCTGTCGGACAAGGCGACCGCCCGCTGACGGACGGCAACCGGCGCTCGTCCGGCGCGAGTAGGCCGGCACGGTCCAGGCAGGCGCGACGACCTCGCTTGGACGATCAGTGCTTGTTGAAATAGCCGACCTGTCCGCACCTCCGATACGACACCGTCGTCGTTCCCCTGGTCAAGGCGAAGCGCTCCGCGCCCTGCCGGCGAAGCTTGAACGTGTCCGTGTCGGATGTCGCAGGGCTTCCATCGCCGGCCGCACGGCAGGTTTCCGCAATCGTCAGCACGCCGGCCGACCGCATCACGATTGTATCGGTGCATTTGCTGGCATGCGGATATGAAAAGCTGCGCCCGTCGAAGCTCAGGATGGTTGCATTGGGCTGATGATCACACGCCAGATCAACAGTGCCATAGTCGCCTGGCCTCAATGGGATGGACGCGGCACTTGCCTCCGTAGCGAACAGGAGGACAAGCATCGTCGCACCGGATCGTATTCGCATCTGGTTTCTTTCCTCGTCTAGCTCGATCAGCGACAACCCTTGATACGCTTCAAAGTGCCCGGGCAGCACCGTATCGGACGATCCGCCACCATCGTTTCACGACCCCTGCTCATGCGCCCAGCCAACTTTATCAAGGATTTGCGTCATGTCGGAACGCGGGACCTGATCAGGAGTTTGACGCTCGCTCGGTGATTGTAATCCAACAGGATCCGCAGTCGTGAGGGCCGATCCGTGGGACAGCGTGAAGACTGGCATATCACCGATCGTATCACGCACGAGGACGGTGAGGGCGATCCGTTCGCGGCAGCGGTGCGCGCGACACGGATGCCGATGGTGATCACCGATCCTCGTCAGCCCGATAATCCGATCGTTTTCTGCAACCAGGCATTCCAGCAGCTGACCGGCTACCACCGCCACGAGATCATCGGTCGCAACTGCCGCTTCCTGCAGGGTCCGGATACCGATCCCGAAGCCGTGCGGCGGCTGCGCCAGGCTGTTGCCGGCCAGACCGACATCGACGTCGATCTGCTCAACTATCGCAAGGACGGCAGCACGTTCTGGAACGCTTTGTACCTGAGCCCAGTTCGCAGCGCGGCGGGTGAAGTGCAGTTCTTCTTCGCCTCGCAACTGAACGTCAGCGACCGTGTCGAGGCGCAGATCGCGATCGAAAGACAGAAGGCCGAAGTCGAGCGGGAAGTGGCGCGGCGCACCGCGGACCTGCAGGAGGCGCTAGAAGCCAAGACCCTGCTGCTTCACGAGGTCGATCACCGTGTGAAAAACAACCTGACGATGATCGGTTCGTTGCTGCGATTGCAGGCCCGTCAGATCGACGATCCGGCGATCGCCGACAAGCTCGAGGTGATGCTGGAGCGGGTCGATGCCTTGGCGACGGTGCATCGCAGGCTTTACCAGTCCGACGACATCAGCAGGTTCGACATCAGTGCGTTCGCGGTCAACCTCGTCTCCGACGTGATCGGTGCCAGCGGTCGCGGCGACATCGCCGTCATGGCCGACACGACGAAGATCGAGATACCGTCACGCGATGCCGCCGCGCTTGGGCTGGTGCTGAACGAGGTGCTGACCAACTCCATCAAGCACGGTTTTCGTGACGGGCGTTCGGGCACGCTCCGGATCACGACACGCGTCATCGACGGACGCGCCGAACTGATCGTTGCCGACGATGGCCCCGGCATGATCGATGGTGCTTCGTCAACCGGGCTGGGGCGTACCCTGATCAAGCGGCTGTCACGTCAGGTGAAAGCCGAAGCGCGGTGGCGGGCTGCCGATCCCGGAACCGAGGTCGTCATCTCCTTCCCCGTGGATATCGATCAATGATCCGTCCGCGCGGCCCACTGAACGTCATCGTCGTCGAGGACGAAGCGCTCTTGGCGATGGATATCGAGGCGATGGTCGAGGATTGCGGGCACCGGGTCATCGCCGAAGCCGCCTCGTCGTACGAAGTGGATGCGTTGCCAGCAACGCTCACGCCGCATCTGGCGTTCGTCGACATGCATCTGGCGCAAGGCACCAGTGGCCTGGACGCCTGCGCGACGATCCGACGGCGGTGGGAGGCTGCGGTCATCGTCTTCGTGACCGCCAACCCCGCCAAAGTACCGGCCGATTTTGCCGGCGCGCATGGAATTATTCCGAAACCCTTCACGCGCAACGGCTTGATGTCTGCGATGCGGTATATCGAGGAGGGCGTCTGCGATCCGCCCCCTACCGCGCCAACCCCTGCGAGCTTTCTCGCCTCGCCGGCCTTCGCTGCGCTTTGGGGAGAATGAGTGGCGGCATGCCCGGGCCGGCGATCGCACTGAGGTCAGTGCGGCGCTGGCGATCGGAGCCAGGCAACCTCGGCGAACGCCGCAATTCTTGAACGTGATCGAGACATATCCTGCCCCATTTCATGATCGCCGAGAGCGAGACTCCAGCCGAGCGCGACGCGCGGCGTGCGCATGCCGGCAAGAGTTCGGGCGAGACCTATGCCGCGACATTGAAGCAGCTCGCCCCGCATTGCTCGGTCGACATTGTCCAGCCGGCCGACGACGACGCGCCGATTTACAGCCCCCACGATCTGGCCCGCTATGACGCGGTGTTCCTCACCGGATCGCCTCTCCATGTCTATGAGGCCACGCCCGAGGTCCGGCGACAGCTCGATTTCATGCGGGCGGTGTTCGCCTCCGGCACACCATCGTTCGGATCGTGCGCCGGTCTTCAGGTCGCCGTGGCCGCCGCCGGGGGGCGCATCCGCAAGATGCCAGAACGCATGGAGGCTGGCATTTCCCGACGGATCGTCGCTACGCCAGCCGGCCGCGACCATCCTCTGCTCGCCCACCGTGCCGCGACCTGGGATGCTCCCGCGATCCATGGCGATGAGGTCGACGAATTGCCGGACGGTGCGACATTGCTCGCGACGAATCCCGTGACCCGTGTCCAGGCGGTCGAAATACGCCACGATCGCGGCATCTTCTGGGGCGTGCAATATCACCCTGAACTCGCGCTCGGCGAGATCGCGGTGGCATTGCGGCGTCAGGCCGACGACCTCGTGGCGGCAGGCCTTGCCGATAATGCGAGCGACGTCGCGGCGCGCGCGGACCAGCTCGACAGGTTGCACGATACCCCTGACAAGCGCGCGCTACGCTGGCTGCTCGGCGTCGATGGAGAGTTCGCCGACGAGCATGGCCGCCGTCGGGAGATCATCAATTTCCTGAACGCGCTGCCGGCTTTGGATCGGCGACCCTCGAAGCGCCGCTAACGACGACTTCCATGTCGCGTCGCGCGGACGTGACCTGACGGATCATGAATGAACGGCCGGTCCCGGGAAACATCGATGGCTGCCTTGATGTCCGATTGTGGTGCTTGTCAGCCGAAAAAAACGATTGCGCGGCTGGCGCCCGGAGTGGGCTATTCACTTTTACATTTCAGGTGTCCGCTTTCGGTCGCTTGGGCCTATCGGCCGTCCTCGACAGAAAGGCTAACGAACGCAACGATCAGCCGGTTATGAAGTATTCTTAGAATTCCGGCTGATTTATTCAGACGACTGAATTTCATGTGTGCGTGGGACGGATGCGGTGCGCTGGCGGCGGCGACCGTGAAGTTTCGACGCACCCCCCAGGGTCAGAGGCGAACTGCCAGCTCGGCGCGCTGCTTCGGTCCGGCGTGGCAGGGATTGCATAGGTCTGCAGGTTGGCCCCGTCCGAGAACAATCGCTCGTCTCCGTGATAAAGGCGGACGTTATCATCGACAAGCAACTTGATGTTGCCCTCGGTACAACCGCCGACTGGCGTTTAACTTCTTTAGGGGATCTGGGCTATGTTTCTTAAGCAAGGGAAGAGGGTGCTTCCGCCGTTTTCACAGATACCGGTCGAATTACGGCGGAAAATGCTCGTTTTGCTTCACGCTTCCGCTCGCGATCATAGGTCCGGCGCTTCTCGGCCACCGGGTCGGCCGTCGTGACTGGCTGCGCCGCTTCCATCTCTGTCCCAGCGCGCACGAGATCATCGCCAGACACGCCGGCGGCAATCGGTGTTTCAGGGCTACTGCACTAACGCTCATGCTATCGAGAGGCTCTTGATGCTCTGACGGTATCGCGCGCGATCGTCAGCTGCGCTCTCGCAGCGCGCCGTAGCGCGATTGAGCCTGCGGCGCGCAGTAGTCTCTCGCCGCCTAGACATCAATTTTGAAGTTTAGCTACTGTTAGGAAGCGGCATTCCCAAGGCGTGAAGAAATCGCCCAATCCTATGCAGAGGGTGGCACAACTTCGAGGTTCGAGAGCGTAGAGCGCCCATTCCGCGCCCAGCCGGATAGCAACGGCAGCACCTCCGGCGGCTAAGTCTTTGAAAAGATTGGTGCGCCCGACATGAAAGCGATGGGCACTCAGATCATTGGGAAATTCTCGTCCTGAGGGCAGGTTGATGGCTGTTCTGCGCCCCATCCCCGTCGTTCAGCCTTTCCAGCACCGCGCCTAAAGGCGTGATCTGTTCATGTGACCGCGCGAGAACGGATTAAGGAAAACCCAACGGTCCGCTTTCGAGCGCGATCCCGCTGACACGACGCCAGGTCAAGCTTTAAGGACAATAGCGGCGATAAGAATGCCATTGTAAGCGTAGCCTGACGAATTTAACCTTTAGTCGGATGTTAAGACGTAAAAATTGCTATTCGAGCGCCACATTTGAAAAACAGCTTTCCTCGCCTGGAAGGGCTCACATGACAATCTTTATTGACATTTGAAGGTCTCAATGTGATTATCGCGGTCAAGATTGACAGGAGGCGTCATGCCCGATCGCGCTGCCACCGTTACCTACAAGGGAGCAATCGCTGGCGAGCTTAGCGAGTTGGAGAGCCGTGATACAAGGTTTGTGTACATTGAGGGCTGGCAGACGCAGATCGCGTGTGCGTTGCCGGTTGAGCAACCAGACCATTACTACCGTGGCGGTCTCATACCCTTTTTCGAGCATCTTGGTCCGGAAGGATGGCTACGCGGCAGGCAGGCGCGGGCAGGAGGCACAGCAGAGCAGGACGACTTTGGCCTGCTTTTGAACTACGGGGCCGACTGCATTGGCGCGGTCGGCATCGTTCCTGCTGACGGCAGCGCACTTATAGCGCCCGATGAGCCGAATGCTCTTGAGGAAGCGGCAGCCCTCCCCGGCCGGACCCTTTCGGGCGTGCAGAAAAAGCTTCTCGCCTATCGCGGTGAAACGGGCTTTGAGCCATGCGTTCGAGCGAGCGACCCTGCAACGCACATCGCCAAGTTCAATCGGGAAGATCTGCCAACGCTCGTGCAGAATGAAAATCTGTCGCTCGAGCTCGCACGTGAAATCCTCGGGGAGGCAGAGATCACCAAGGCAAAGCCTGCCCGGCTCGCCGGCATCGATGGCCTTGCGCTACTGGTCGAACGCTTCGATCGCGCAGGCGAGGAAAAGCTGAGGCTTGAAGATTTTGCCCAGATCCTCGGCAAGCCCCGCGGCCGACAGTTCGATGGAAAATATGACTCGTCCTATGAAGAAGCCGCGAGCGTAATCGCGCGCTTCTCAGCGCGGGCACGTATCGATCTCGCACGCTACTATCGGCTGGTGATCTTCAACCTCGTGCTCGGCAACGCCGATGCGCACCTCAAGAACTTCTCGTTACTCGAAAGCAGCAGCGGGCTTCGCCTTAGCCCCGCCTATGACCTGATAAACACACTCGTCTATCCCAATTACGAACGCATCGCTGCGCTCGCAATCGATGGCCAGAAGCGGCCCTTCGATACTCTCGACCGATCGACAGTCGAGAAGCTTGGCGTTTCGATTGGCCTGCCTTCGCAAGAGGTAGGTCGGTCGCTCGACAGTCTCGCGAAAGCCTTCGCCAGCGCCCGGACCATTGAGTTCGGACCCCGCGTCGAACCTGACGATTTTCGTATCAACTATCGCGAAGTCATTCGCGAGAATGCCGCAAGGATCTTCGCATGACCGAATGGCCAATCGACTGGCGCGCCGTTGTCGACGAAGCGGTTCGGCGCCGCAAGGCAGAGAGTCTGACCCAATCAGATCTGGCAGCGCTGGCAGGTGTAAGCCGACCAGTGGTCGTCGCCTTCGAGCAAGGCGAAATCAATCTCAGGTTCGAGCGTGTCGTGGCTGTCCTCGATGCCTTGGGCCTGTTCGTCCAGCCGGGCCGCTCGGATAGCCTGCAGTCGTTCGTGCACGAAGCCCGCAAGCGTTTCGTCGAGCTGACTGCCGACCTCGACGAAGACCACCCCTCGCGGCAGGGGTATGGTCATAGCGAACAGGCCTATTCCATCGATGGCGTCGATGCCTTGCCGTCGCTCGCCCAGCTAAAGACTATTCTCGCGCACGCCCCCAAGACCTCGGGCTGGACGCCGTTTTGGGTGCCGACCAAGGAGACGATCAAGCCGGCATTCTACGAAGGCCTAATCGAGTGTTGGCTCGGTCGCCCTTCGAATGATCGCGTCTTCAACGACGCGGCCCATAGCGACTTCTGGCAAGTCGCCCGCGACGGCACGGCCTATCTCCAGCGAGGGTACCAGGAAGATGGGCGTGATTTCGATCCTGGCACTTTTTTCGACCTGACCTTGCCGATCTGGCGCACCGCCGAAGTGCTCGTGCATGCCGCTTGGCTTGCGCGCGAGCTCGGTGCCGGGGCGGCAGACCCGATCCGGTTCGTCGCGAGGTACACTGGTCTATCTGGGCGCGAACTTATCAGCTGGGCGAAACCCGGGCTAAGGCTGGCGATAGATGAACGTCTGCGGGCACGCGCCGACAGCGTCGATCTGACCACACTCACGAGCGCGGGAGAAATCGACAAACAGCTCGAGAAGGTAGTCGGCACGATCGTGCGGCCGCTGTATGAACGCTTCGACGGGTTCGAACCCGCAGAATCTTTGATCGCGGGACAGATCGCCGACTTCAGGCGGCAACTGCAAGACTTCTGACACTCGTTGCGCTGGCCGTAAGTTGGCGAGCGGGGTTGGTTTGCTTCCCGACGCAACCCGCCATTCTGCAACCGGCAAAGTTCAAGCTACTCCGTGCCCAACGCTTTCCTAAACGGTCCATTTTTGGCGCACCGGACATGATAGCGATGGGCACTCAAATGATTGGGAAATTCTGCTTCCGCGAGCAGCGTGACGGCAGTTATGCGCCCTATTATCGGCCGTTGGGCCGGACGACCGTCGAAGCCGAAGCCGCCGTTCATTTTCCAACAAACAAGGCGACGGGAATTTCTGGCTTCGGGGATTTGCGGTTCGCCAGATTCACGCAGACCTCTAGTCCTAATACAGCGGAAGGCCAATCAAGGTGCGCGACGTCGGGAAGCTTGCGCTTGTGACTTCCTCCGATAGCAATCTCAGAGAGCCGGCTGAAGGCGACATGTGCGTCAACGAATATACATAAGGGCAATGAATTATATTGAGGTCAGTGATTTTCCATGACATACGCGCATACGACTAGCAGTCCCGCCCTCCGGGCCCCTCAATCGCAACCTCGGCACCCCGCCGTCCGCAACCGCCGGGCGGCGGGTTCGCCACGTGTGCACCACTTTGGCAAAAGTCTGGCGCTCTCGAACTGGTATGTAGACGCCGACTGGTGGATGCCGATGTATCAGAAGGCATTCCCGACATTGGTGTCGGCGGTAGCGGTGCGAGAAGACGGATGGGCGCAGCGCGGTGGGATCGATCGCCTGCTTACGCTGGCGTGCGGGCGCACCTACACTGTGGACGAGAAGGTGCGCACCGCCGACTGGCCCGATGTGCTGTTGGAGCGTTGGTCGGACGAGGCCCGCAAAGCTCCAGGCTGGGTGCAGAAACCGTTAGCGTGCGACTTCATCGCCTACGCCTTCGCTCCGGCCGGCACGTGTCTTTTGCTCCCGGTCGCTGCGCTACAACGTGCCTGGCGTCAGCATGGCCGGCAATGGATCGCGATTTACGAACGCGGCTTGCTCATAACCCTGGCTATGTGTCCGTTGGCGTTCCCGTCCCGCGCGGTGTGCTGATGCAGGCGTTGGTCGAGGCGATGATCGTTTCGTAACTGCGTGGCTATGTCAGCGGACGAATGGCACTGATCGCTCACCGGAAAAGCCTGAAAATAATTCGCTAACAATAGCGATCAAAACTGAGTCAATTAATTCGCTGCGGTTCTCGATAACGAAACTGGCAGATTTCCGTGGCTTTCTTGGCTTTTATCCCGCGATAAAAATCGGCAATCCAATGTGGGTCAAATCCTACGCCCACCATGGCACATAGCCGCTACGTGGCGCCGCGTCGTCTGCGAGCTTGATATATCTCGCTTCGAGCGTCTGCTTAAAAACTCGTGAGATTTGCGCGGCATTCCCCGTCTCAATGTCAAGGCGCTCGCGTAACGAGGCATTGGTTGCGCGTTCCCCCTCCAAAAACCGGAGTGTGGCATGTTGATAGCATGCTCGTGTCCGCTCGGAAGGCGTCATGTCTGCGAATGGGCGGGGTCCGTACAGCGTTACCCGCATCGCGCCTTCAAGCTGAATAAAGTCGGGCGGGGGCAATTTGCTTTTCTCCGCTTCGTAGACGACCTTATCGATCCCGCTTCCTCGCTCCTCACAAATGTTCATCCTGCGCATTAAAGACGCCATGCCTTCGTTGCGCGATCGTGGTGGGTAATCGATAAAACGATTTGGATCCACGAGGGGTTTGCCTGGATTCGTGATCTCAATCCGATTGTCGAAAATCTCGATCATTGGCCCGGTGCCACTAATGGTCATATCCTGATGGATCAGGGCATTGGCAACCAATTCTCGGATTGATAATTCCGAAAACGGCGATACCTCTTCTCGAAAGGCTTTGCCTATGCGCTCGCGCTTCGGAAGATAAAAATCCACCACGGAAACAAGCGGCTCAAACGCTTTCGCGTATCCGAAATCGCCCGTTCGCTCCTTAACCGTCTCGACCCGCGTGTCGCCTACGTAGCGAATAACACGCGGTGCCTTACGTTCGAGGCGATCGAAATCTTTAAGGCGCTCTGCGAAAAGAACAGCGCCTAGGTTGAGGATGTTCCAGTAGCCCCCGCCGTCTTCAGCGATAAGCCGGTCGGCAGAGAGGGTGGCCAGAATGTCGGCGTGGGAATCGGGTATCGGTTGCTTCAAAAGCTCAAAATACGACGCGTAATCGAGCATTTCCAACACTCGATCTGGCGTAACAAATTGCGATGCGACCCCTTCTTCCCAACGATACGACTGGATAATCGACCAAAGTCGCTGCTCGAGTTCGGGATGGTCGGACAGAGCGGGAGTGGCATCACCGATCCTGATGTAAGATTTACCTTCGAACCGAACCGGAGCGCTGGACGCGGCTTTCACCCTAAGGATTACGACCCGGACGCCTTCCTTTTGCAGATCTTGAAAGTCGATGTGCGGCATCGGATCCGTTTGGCGAGAAAGCCAAAATTCCAAAGACTGGTTACCGCGCTTTGCGACCGAAGGCTCAAAATCGGTTCCGACGAGGTTCTTCGTTCCATCTTCGATTCCCCAAACGAGGTATCCGAATGGCTCTTCGTCGAGCGCGGCCGCGTTGCTCAGGGCAGAAATGTAACGCCCGATACGATCGGGGTCCGTATTGTTCGCTTTAAACTCGATCCAATCTCGCTCAGGCTTGCTGAGAATATGATCGAGCAGGGTATGTAGGCGTTCTGGCGACATCGCCTGGTGTTAGTTGCACATCATGTAAATGCCAATCGGCCATGCATTGCTATCGCCACAGCCTCGATTTGAAAACCTTGGCTTAGGCTTTTCCTCCGACCACCAACACCCTGATGCTCTCAGTTGTAGTAAGCGTCCGCGTATCATTCTTGACCCTGACTAATGTGCCCTTGATCATCATGTCGTTGATCTTCGTGCGACCAAGGCCGAGCGCCGCCATCGCTTGGTTCACGGTGACGGTGAGCGCGCCATGGGGGATTGCCGCCGGATCGGACTGACGAGCTTTCGCCGGTGCATCTGCTGACGCTGCGATCTCGCATAAGACCGGCTGACCTACGGATGTCTTCGCCTTTGGCTTTGTCGAAACCTGGCCACGATGATGTTCGATCGTCTGATGCAGGTGCTTCGCCGCAAAGCCGATCCCGGTAATGCGAACGGCCGGCGCGCCGCCAATCAGATCAGCGGCAGGGAGCCGCACAGTGCCCCCGGTCCATACATCCTCGACTACCCCTTCGCGGATGATCCGCTGCCACAGATCCACGGGCACAGCCGCGCCCAGCACTCGATCCCTCCCGCCGGCAACCGGCTCAGTCTCGATGACGCGCGCATATGATTTGACCAAGCCAGCCGCCGCGTTGTCGGAGATGACGCGGCGAGCGTACAAAATGCCGGCGCTTTCGACGAGTTCGACCGCCTTGATCGGCGAGATGGGAACGACTGCGGTCAAAACGATCTCCGTCGCTGGCCGGGGAAGGCCGTTCGCACCTTCATTGCAGTGAGTAGTGAAAACTTCGCTACGCGCGACTGCACTTCGCTAGTTATAGCCGACCTGTTCGCCGCTGTTCGCGGGCAGTCGATGCCAAGTGTGGGAGCCGATGAGGTAGCGTGAACGAATCCATTGCTAAATTCGGCAGCATTTACATCATCTTGCGGAGAGGACGGTGGTGCACCCGACTGGATTCGAACCAGTGGCCTCTGCCTTCGGAGGGCAGCGCTCTATCCAGCTGAGCTACGGGTGCCGATGCGGGGCTTGCCTAGCAAAGCTGTGCGGCGCGCGCCAGCGTTTAACGTCTGGGCTTCTTCACCATCGTCACCGGCTGGAACTGGCCGAGGCCGCAACTGGCGCCGCGGCTGACCGGCGGGTTTTCGATCACGGTGATGATATCGACCGAACAGAGCTGGCTGAGCGACGTTTCGTAGGCAAAGGCTTCGCGGAAGCCGAGGCCGGGGCAGGCGTTGGGCAGGGTGTTGCGGTAGACCTTGCCGCCGGTCGTCTCGAAATCGATCACGCGGTCGCCATGGACATGGGTGGCGCGGATGCGCGGGATCGAAAGGCAGCTTTCCGGTTTGCCGGCCGCCACGGCCTCGGGGATCCGGCTGCGGTCGCGCGCCATGCCGGGGGCGGTGAGGGCGATCGCGGTGAGCGCGAGGACGGTTCTACGCATGGGCTCTCTCCTCGCCCGTCGGCTTCGGCGCGGGCGTCTTGGGCTTGAACGCACAGAGATCGACGACGATGCACCGCCAGCATTCCGGCCGCCTGGCCTTGCAGACATAGCGGCCGTGCAGGATCAGCCAGTGGTGCGCGTGCAGGCGGAAGGGCTGCGGCGTCGCTT
The DNA here is from genome assembly GCF_001423845.1 of Sphingomonas sp. Leaf357. NCBI lineage: Bacteria > Pseudomonadati > Pseudomonadota > Alphaproteobacteria > Sphingomonadales > Sphingomonadaceae > Sphingomonas > Sphingomonas sp. Leaf357. The sequence continues at coordinate 787,932 of NZ_LMPM01000001.1, forward strand.
TGTCGAGCTTGAGTTCCACCGCCAGCGGGGTCTTGCCACGGGCGAGACCGGTGCGGTTGCCGACGCGGAAGATGTGCGTGTCGACCGCGAACGTATCCTGTCCGAACGCCACGTTGAGCACGACATTGGCGGTCTTGCGTCCGACACCGGGCAGGCGTTCGAGCGCGTCGCGGTCGTTCGGCACCACGCCGCCGAACTCGTCGATCAGCATCCGCGACAGAGCGATGACGTTCTTCGCCTTGGTGTTGAACAGGCCGATCGTCTTGATGTGTTGCTTCAGGCCCGCCTCGCCCAGCGCGAGCATCTTCTGCGGCGTATCGACCTCGGCGAACAAGGCTCGAGTGGCCTTGTTGACGCCGACATCGGTGGCCTGCGCGGAGAGGGCGACGGCGACGACCAATTGAAAGGGATTGCCGTATGCGAGTTCGGTCTCGGGATGCGGATCGTGTTCGGCGAGGCGGCGGTAGAATTCGAAAACGTCTGTCTGCTTCATGGCGCCTTCTTCACAGCCCGAGCACCTGCCCCATCGTATAGCGTCCCGCCGGCTGCCGCGCGAGCCACAGCGCGGCGGTGATCGCGCCCTTGGCGAAGATCGCGCGATCCTCGGCACGGTGGCCGATCTCGATCCGCTCGCCGGTGCCGGCGAAGATCACCTGATGATCGCCGGCGACCGATCCGCCGCGCAGCGAGGCGAAACCGATCGTGCCCTCGCTGCGCGCGCCGGTCAGCCCCGCGCGATCCGCGACGCGCGTTTCGGCCAGCGTCGTGCCGCGCCCCGCCGCCGCCGCCTCGCCGAGCAGCAACGCGGTGCCGGAGGGGGCATCCACCTTGTGGCGATGATGCATCTCGACGATCTCGATGTCCCAATCCGGACCCAGCCGCTCGGCTGCCTCGCGCACCAATTTGGCGAGCAGTGTGACGCCGAGTGAGACGTTGCCGGTCTGCAGCACGGGGATGTCCTGCGCGGCGGCGTCGATCAGTGCGTGGTGGGTCGGCGACAGGCCGGTGGTGCCGATCAGGATCGGGGTGCGCGTCGCGCGGGCGGCGACGAGCGTCGCTTCCAATGCCGATGGCGCGGAGAAATCGACCAGCACGTCGGCATCGTGCGCGAGCAGCATCGCGTCACCGCCGGCATCGATCCCGCCGACCAGAGTGCCGCCGAGATCGGGCACCAACGCCGCCAGCGCCTGCCCCATGCGCCCCGCGCTGCCGATGATGCCGATCTTCGTCATGACCGCCCTGCTGCCACAGGGGGCGGGAGGCGAACAGCCCCTTATCCTCAGACGTGGTTGATTTCGACACGCTTGGCGCGTGGTGCGCGACCGGGGTACAGTGGCGCATGAAGGGCATTCGCAACATCGTCGTGCTGACCGGCGCGGGCATTTCCGCCGAGAGCGGCATCGCGACGTTTCGCGGACCGGGCGGCCTGTGGGAAGGGCACCGGGTCGAGGATGTGTGCACGCCCGAGGCGTTGGCGGCCGACGCGGAATTGGTGCATCGCTTCTATGACGTGCGGCGGGCGGCGCTGGCGACGGTCGTGCCCAATGCGGCGCATGACGCGCTGGCGCGGCTGGATGCGGAGTGGCCGGGAGAGCTGCTGATCGTGACGCAGAATGTCGATGACCTGCACGAGCGCGCCGCGGCGAAGCGGATGCTGCACATGCATGGCGAATTGCGATCGGCGTTGTGCGCGGCGTGCGGGTCGCGCGAGGCATGGTCCGGGGATCTGCCGCCGGGATCGGCGTGTGGCGCGTGCGGGGCGGGGGCGCTCCGGCCGGACATCGTGTTCTTCGGCGAGATGCCGTACGAGATGGAGCGGATCGAGGCGGCGCTGGCGCGCTGCGATCTGTTCGTGTCGATCGGCACGTCGGGCGCGGTGTATCCCGCCGCCGGGTTCGTGCAGACGGCGCGCCATTATGGCGCGGAGACACTGGAATTGAACCTCGATCCGTCGGCGGGAAGCGTGTTCTTCGCCGAAAGCCGGATGGGCGCGGCGGGGGTGCTGGTGCCGGATTGGGTGGCGGAGGTTTTGGGCTGGGACGGATCGACATTCAGGCCCGGACGGTCTTGAAAGCGCTTCCCACCACCACAAACCGTCACCCCGGACGTGTTCCGGGGTCCACCAAGCGGCTTTCGATACGAACAATGGCGTGACTGCCGAATTCGCGACACGGCGGACCCCGGAACACGTCCGGGGTGACGGAGAATTTGGGATAAACCACGACGATGAATGTCGATTGGCCCTAGCGGTTTCCCATCTCGGTCCCGCTACCCTTCCCGTTCGCCCTGAGCCCGTCGAAGGGCCGGTCTTTCTAGTCGCCCGGCGAGCAGAAGACCGGTGCTTCGACGGGCTCAGCACGAAGGGGCCGGGGGCATCGCAACCAATCCAATGTCAGGTCAATCCACCCAGTCCAGCCCCATCTCGCGGTAGGAATCGCGGTCTTCGTCCCAGCCCGGCTTCACCTTCACGTGCAGGTACAGATGCACCGGGCGGCCCATGATGTTCGACAGCTCCGCCCGCGCGCGCGCGCCGATCTCCTTGATGCGCACGCCGCCCTTGCCCAGCACGATCGCGCGCTGCGTGGGGCGTTCGACCAGGATCTGCTGGTGGATCTCGACCGATCCGTCCTCGCGCTCCTTATACTGTTCGGTCTCGATCGCGCTGGCATAAGGCAGTTCGGCGTGGAGTTGCAGATACAGCTGCTCGCGCGTCACCTCGGAGGCGAGGCTGCGTTCGGTCGCGTCCGACACCTGGTCCTCGGGATAATGCCACGGCCCATCGGGCATCGCTTTCGCCAGATGTGCCTTCAGATCGGCCAGGCCGTCGCCGGTCGTCGCGCTGACGAAGAAGGTTTCGGCGAACGCGACCGCGGCGTTCAGCTTCTCGGTATGGACCAGCAACTTCGCCTTGTCGGCGAGGTCGACCTTGTTGAGGATCAGATATTTCGGCTCCGGCCGCCCGGCGATGCTCTCGGCGATGTCGATCACCTTCTTGCCGAGCCCGCCCTTGGCATCGACGACGAGCGCGAGGATGTCGGCCCCCTCCGCCCCGCCCCATGCGGCCTGCACCATCGCCCGGTCGAGCCGGCGCTTGGGTTCGAAGATGCCGGGCGTGTCGACCAGCAGCAATTGCGCATCGCCCTCGATCGCGACACCCATCAGCCGCACGCGCGTGGTCTGCGCCTTGGGGCTGACGATCGCGACCTTCTGCCCGACCAATGCATTGACGAGCGTGGACTTGCCGGCATTCGGCGCGCCGAGCACGGCGATGAGGCCGCAGGATTGGGTTGGTTCAGTCATGCTCGTCGGGTTGGCGCATGGAAAGCGTCTCGGCAAGAGGCACGTCCCCTTCCTCCGTTCGTCCTGAGCTTGTCGAAGGACCGGTCTTCTTGGCCAGCTGAGAAATGCGGGTCCAGTCGCCGCGGATCAAAGCCATTTTTTTGGCGCGAGGCCAGCCTTTGATTCTCCGTTCGGTTTCCAGCGCTTCGATACGGGAGCCGAATTGCTGGCTCCAAACGAGCGTTACTGGAGCATAATCGCGCGTGAACCCTGGGATCATGCCGCTTTCGTGCTGGGCGATGCGATGTTCGAGATTGTCGGTGTGGCCGATGTAAAAGCTGCCGGCCCCGGCAATGGAGCATGTACGCCCAAAACGTCATCGCGCGAACCTAGAAGGAAGAACGGTCCTTCGACAAGCTCAGGACGAACGGGAAGGGTTGACCTATTTCACCCCAATTTCGCCAGCAGCGCCATCGCCGCCGCCTTTTCCGCCTCCTGCTTCGAACTGCCCTCCGCCGCCGCTTCCGCGAACGTGCCCAGCGCGACCTTCACGGTGAAGCGCGGCGCATGGTCCGGCCCCGAGCGGTCGATCACCTCGTATGCCGGGGGCTTTCGCTTGTGCGCGGCGGCCCATTCGAGCAGTTCGGATTTGGGGTGCTGCGGCGCCTTGATCTGGCCCGTGGTCCGTGCGCCCCAGGCGGCGCGGATCGCGGCGCGGGCCGGGGCGAGGCCGGCGTCGAGGTAGAGCGCGCCGATCAGCGCCTCCATCACGTCGCCCAATACATTGTCGCTATCGCTCGCGCCCGCGTCGCGCGCCTGTTTGCCGAGGCGCAGGTGCAGCGGCACGCCGAGATCGCGCGCGACATCGGCACAGGTGACGCCGGAGACCAGCATGTGCTGGCGCTTCGACAGCGCCCCTTCGGCCTCGGTCGGGAACAGCTCGCACAGCCATTCTGCCATCACGAGGCCGAGCACGCGATCGCCCAGGAATTCCAGCCGCTCGTAATTCTCCGCTGCCTGGCTGCCGTGGGTCAGCGCGCGCTGATAGGCGGCGAGATCGGTCGGGCGGTGGCCGAGCGCGCTTTCGATCCAGTCGCCCAAACCCTCGCCCGCACGACCGTCATGCGAACGCCTGTCGCTCAAAAACCTTCCCCGATGCGGCTCCACCGGGCGGCGGTGAACCACGTCCAGGGCAGCAGCCACGACGCGCTGCCGTCGGTCGAGAAGAAGCCGACCACAGCCTTGCCCTGGATCCGCTCCATCGGCACATAGCCCATCCCGACCGGCTCGCCGGGCATCGCATCCGCCGGCGCGGGGAAGCGGCTGTCGGCGCTGTTGTCGCGATTGTCGCCCATCACGAAGACCCGCCCGGCCGGGACGGTGTAGACGCCGGTATTGTCCGCCGGGGTATTGGCCGCATCCAACACGTCGTAGCTGCGCCCGCCGGGCAGCGTTTCGCGGAAGCGCGAATAGCGGCAGATCTGCTTGCCCTCGACCACGCCGAGATGCGCGGCGTCGCACTTGCCGTTCACGTCGTCGCCGGCCGGATAGTTCGGGCTGATCGGCAGGATGAAATCGGCGATCCGCTCCTTGGGCACCGCGACGCCGTTCAGGACCAGCTGCCCGTTGCGCATCTGGATCGTGTCGCCGGGCAGGCCGATGACGCGCTTGATCACGTCGACATCGTCGCCGGGAGGCCCGCGGAACACCACCACGTCGCCGCGCGCCGGATCGCGCGCCAGGATCCGCCCCGGGATCAGCGGCACGCCGAACGGCAGCGACCAGCGCGAATAGCCGTAATTCCATTTCGAGATGAACAGATAATCCCCGATCAGCAGCCGCGGCAGCATCGACTCGCTCGGGATGCTGAACGGCGAGAAGACGAAGCTGCGGAAGATCAGCACGATCAGCGCGAGCTTCAGCAGGAACGTCAGCGTCTCGCGCGTTTCGGATTTGGGCTTCGCGGCCGAGGCGGCTGGCGCGGGGGTCTTCCCGCTGGTGGTGGTATCGGACATGGCGGCGGTTTGGGGGGATGCGCGGTTTGCGTCAAGCTGGCGGTTGAAACCGGCCTATACTAGAGCGATCTATGGGGCGATCCACGGCCCGACCCACAAAAGCGAGATGACGATGCCAAATGCCGACTGGGGCGCGATTCAGGCGCTGCCCGCGAAGACGCTGACCGATCTGTTCGCGGAGGATGCGGGGCGGCTGGCGAAGCTTTCCGTCGATGTCGCGGGGCTCCATTTCGACTGGTCGAAGACGCATCTGACCGAGGACGCGGTGACGGCGTTCGCCGCCTTGGCCAAGGCGCAGGGCCTGGCGGCGAAGCGCGAGGCGATGTTCGGCGGCGAGATCGTCAACCTTACCGAAGGCCGCGCGGTCGAACACACAGCCGAGCGTGGCGAGGGCACGGCGGATAGCGTCGCCAAGGCGCGCGCGCTGCACGCACGGATGCGCGGCCTGATCGACGCGATCGAAAGTGGGGCGCTCGGCGCGATCCGCCACGTGTTGCACGTCGGCATCGGCGGATCGGCGCTGGGTCCTGACCTGCTGGTCGATGCGCTGGGTCGCGACGAGGATCGCTACGACGTGGCGATCGTCGCCAATGTCGACGGCGTGGCCTTGGAGGATGCGTTCGCGCGATTCGATCCCACCGCGACCCTGCTGGTGATCGCCTCCAAGACCTTCACCACCACCGAGACGATGCTGAACGCGCAGAGCGTGCTGCAATGGATGACCGAACATGGCGTCTCCGATGTCTACGGCAAGGTCGTGGCGCTCACGGCCGATCCGGACAAGGCGCTGGAATGGGGCGTGGACGAAACCCGCATCCTGCCGTTCGCGGAGAGCATCGGCGGGCGCTATTCCTTGTGGTCGTCGATCGGCTTTCCGGCGGCGTTGGCGTTGGGCTGGGATTGCTTCGAGGAATTGCTCGAAGGCGCCGCCGAGATGGACCGGCATTTCCGCCTGACCGCGTTGCACGAGAACGCCCCCGCGCTCGCTGCCTTTGCCGACCTCTATTACACTCAGGTGCGTGGGTGCGAGACTCGCGCGACCTTCGCCTACGACCAGCGGCTGAAGCTGTTGCCGCCCTATCTCCAACAGCTCGAGATGGAATCGAACGGCAAGAGCGTGACGGCGGAAGGCGAGCCGCTCGGCCGCCCGAGTGCCGCGATCACTTGGGGCGGGGTCGGCACCGAGGCGCAGCATGCGGTGTTCCAGCTGCTCCACCAGGGCACGCACCTCGTGCCGGTCGAATTCGTCGCGGCGATCGAGCCGGGCGATACGCTGTCCGAGGATCATCACCGCCAGTTGCTGATGAACGCCTTCGCGCAGGGCGCCGCGCTGATGAAGGGCAAGCACAACGACGACGGTGCGCGCAGCTATCCGGGCGACCGACCGTCCTCGACGATCCTGCTCGACGATCTCGATGCCCGCTCGCTGGGGGCGCTGATCGCGTTCTACGAGCACCGCGTGTTCGTGAACGGCGTGCTGCTGGGGATCAATTCGTTCGACCAGTTCGGCGTGGAACTGGGCAAGGAAATGGCCAAGGCGGCGGTGGAAGGCGGGCAGAGCTTCGACGCTTCGACCGACGATCTGATCAAGCGGGCGTTCGGCTAAGGCCTTAGGCTAACTCCCATCCCCGTCCGTGCTGAGCCTGTCGAAGCACTGTCCTTCTTATCTTCGGTCGAAAAGAAAGGCAGTCCTTCGACAAGCTCAGGACAGACGGTTCTGTGTTCCTGACCGAGGTATTCCATGACCGACCAATACGATTACGACCTCTTCGTCATCGGCGCCGGGTCCGGGGGCGTGCGCGCCGCCCGGGTGGCCGCCGCGCATGGCGCGAAGGTCGCGGTGGCGGAGGAGTACCGCATCGGCGGCACCTGCGTGATCCGCGGCTGCGTGCCCAAGAAGCTGTTGATCTACGGCGCGCATTTCGCCGAGGATCTAAAGGACGCCAAGCGTTTCGGCTGGGACGTGCCCGACCAGTGCGACTTCGACTGGAAGGTGCTGCGGGACAATGTGCTGGAGGAGGTCGACCGGATCAGCGGCGCCTACACCACCACGCTGGAAAGCCATCATGTCGAGATGATCGCCGAGCGCGCGACGATCGCCGGGCCGCACGCGGTGACGCTGGCCGGCGGACGCGAGGTGACGGCGAAGACGATCCTGATCGCCACCGGCGCTACGCCATCGGTGCCGAAATGCCCCGGCCACGAACATGGCATCACCTCGAACGAGGCGTTCCACCTGGATGCCATTCCGAAGCGCATCCTGATCGCCGGCGCGGGCTATATCGCGAACGAATTCGCCGGCATCTTCCACCAGTTCGGCGCGCACGTCATCCTGATCAACCGCAGCGACGTGATCCTGCGCGGCTATGACGAATCGATCCGCGACCGCTTGCTGCAGATCTCGATGATGAAGGGGATAGAATTCCGCTTCCACGCCGATTTCCAGGGCATCGAGAAGGGCGAGGACGGGTGCCTGACGGTGAAGATGTCGGGGCACGAGCCGGTCACCGTGGATTGCGTGATGTTCGCCACCGGGCGCGAGCCGAATACCGCCGGGCTGGGGCTCGAGACCGCCGGCGTCGAACTTGACGACAAGGGCGCGGTGAAGGTGGACGAGGACAATCGCTCGACCTGCCCGAGCATCTACGCGGTCGGCGACGTGACCAACCGCGTGCAGCTGACCCCGGTCGCGATCCGCGAGGGACAGGCATTCGCCGACAGCGTGTTCGGCGGCAAGCCGACGCGGGTCGATTACGAGAACATCCCCGCCGCCGTGTTCAGCCACCCGCCGATGGCTGGTGTCGGCATGACGGAGGCGCAGGCAAAGACCAAGCTCGGATCGTGCAAGGTCTACACCTCGGATTTCCGCCCGATGAAGAACGTGCTGGCGGGGCGCAACGAACGCGCTTTGTACAAGATGATCTGCGATTCCGACACGAACAAGGTGATCGGCCTGCACATGATCGGCCCCGACGCGCCGGAGATCCTGCAAGCGGTGGCGATCGCGGTGAAGGCCGGGCTGACCAAGGACGCGTTCGACCAGACGGTGGCGCTGCATCCCTCGATGGCCGAGGAACTCGTGCTGATGCGGTGAGGGTGCTGCCGGCATAGCGCCTCAGACAAAAAAAGGCCGCCGTCCCGAATGGGGCGGCGGCCTTTTCTGTGCCCGGAGGCGTCCGGCTTAGAGCTGGACGTTCAGCGTGGCGATGAACGCGCGTGGCGAGCCGATCTGGATGAACGGCGTGTTGTACACGATCGACGAACCACCCGACGTGCCAAAGCCACCGACATAGAATTTGTCGAAAATGTTCTGAACGTTGAGCTGGAGATACGTCGTCTTGTTCAGGCCGGCCCAGTCGAGACCGATGCGCGCATCGACGTCGAACGTTGTGTAGCCCGGAGCCTTCGCGCCATAGATCTGGTACTGGAACCCGCGTGTGCCGGCGAACGTCGATTGGGTTGCCGCTGCCGTCGGGCAGACTTGGTTCACCAGCGCCGCGGTGCAGGCGAGGTTGGGCAAATTCTGATCGTTCAGGAAACGCGGACCGGTCCGCTTGCCCTGCACGCCCACTACGATCGGGCCGACTTCACCCTGCACACGGCCACCGAATGAATAGACCGGAGCCGCCGATTCCCGCTTGCCAGCGGTCAGTGCCAGGATCGGAGCACCGACTACGGTGCAGTTGGTCGTTAGGGTTGCCGAGCTGCAAGTGCCGATCTGGACGTTGTTCTTGATCTCCGACCACAGATACGACCCGTAGGCATACAAGGTCAGTTCCGGCACCGGACGATAGGAGAAGCTGCCGTCCACGCCATATTTATCGACCCGACCGAGGTTGCGATAGATCGTCTGCTGCGTGTCGACGTCGAACGCCGATGCCAGACGGTTCTGGAAGCGCGTGTACCACGGGCTGATCGTCGCCTGGATGCGGCTCGACGTGTAGCGGACGCCGGCATCGATGTTGTCGCTGGTTTCAGGCGCGGGCTTGGCGGCGGTGCTGCCCACCGGATAGTAGAACGCCTGATACAGGTTATCCGTGCCCGGCACCTGCAAACCCTTCGAATAGTTGGCGTAGATCGTCACGTTTTCGGTGGGCTTGAAGGTCACGCCGCCGTTCGGAAGGACGCGGTTGTATTTGTACGTGCGCGACTGCGGCGCGGCGAAGCCGGTCACCGTGTTGGTCGTGGCGTTGTACGTATACGGGTTGGCTGCGGCATAGGCCGCATTGTCGGCGTCGTTACCGCGACCGAGGCAGTCGACGTTGCCGTTCGCCGCGGTGGCAAAGCAGAAGTTGCTCAGGTTGCGCTTGAAGAACGGTGCACGCACGCCGACGTTTACGGTGAACGCACCGAAATCGCCGCGATATTCACCCGAGAACTGATCGAGGATCGCGAAGGACAGGCGGTCACGCTTCTGGATCACGCGACCGTTCACGCCGCGCAGCGGATTGTTGATCGGGAACACGTCCTGCGGGAAACCATTGGCCTGCAGCAGGCCGAGCTCACCGGTCTGACGATGGCGACCATAATCGTGAACGTAGCTGACGCGGATCGTGTTGTTGTCATCGAAGTCGTAGCGCAGCGATGCGTTCACGCCGTAGCGATTGGTTACGGTCTGGCTCGGAGCGAGAAGAGTGACACCGCCATTGGTGGTGACATTGCCAACCGTTGTCGTCCGGTCGAGCGTGTCGCCGTCGCCGTTGATGTCACGACCGAAGTAATAGTTACCGCCGATGAAACCATAAAGCGGCGTGGTGATCGCAGGCAAAGTGGAAGTTGCTGCCCGGGTATAGCCGCCTTCCTGCGCGCGGACAGTGCCGCCGCCATTCGCTTTGGTATACTGATAGCTCGGATCGACCGTCAGGACGAGGCCGGGTGCCAACGTGAAGCGCGAGTTGATTCGGATGCTGCCGGTGTTCGACGGGTTGTAGCGCTCGTCGAAGGAGGTACCGCAGGTGTTGGGTACGTCATTCACACCGGTTACGCCGTTGAGGACCGTGCAACGGGCGACGCTGTACGGCAGTTCGTCACGGCTGTTTGGGAAACGGTTATTGGTACCGGTACCCGGAGTGCGAACTGCGCCAGTGACCAAGATCGGATTAAGCGGGGTCGCACCGCCTGTCGTCGTGTTCTGCGTCAGGACATTGTTGTCCTGGCGCAGCGGGGCCGAACCGAAGAAGTTGTTGCGGTTGACGTTGTAGTTGCCGGCGAGCGAGATGAAATCGCCGTTGCTGCCGATCGGCTGATAGATGCGGCCGTTATACTGCGCCTTGTCGATCTTGCCGAAATTGTTGAACACCACGTTGTTCTCGGCATGGCTGGCCGAAAGCCAGGCCTTGGTGCCGAACGAGGTGAACGTGCCGGTGTTGACCAGGCCGAAGATGCGGAAGAACTGATAGTCGCCGACCGAGCCGATCATGCGCGCGCCGAACTCGTCGGTCGGCACGATCGTGCGGTAGTTGACGGTCGAACCCGAAGCGGCGGCGGTCGGGCTGTCGACATCGGTCGAACCGTAATTGACGCTGACCTGCTCGATCAGCTCGGGATCGAGCTGCTGGTTCGAATAGACGGCATAGTTGCCGGTGTCGTTTAGCGGGATGCCGTCGAACGTCAGACCGATGCGGCTCGAATCGAAGCCGCGGATCGTCAGCGTGCCGCCGGCCGAACCGAACGGATCGTTGTTCTGGAAGCTGACGCCCGGCAGCGAGTTGATCGTGTCGAGGATCGAGTTGCCCGGGGTCTGGCGCGCGATGAATTCCTGCGTCAGAACGCCCTTGGCCTTGCTCGTGTCGGGAATCTGCACGCCGCCAACACCCTTGGTGGTGCGCGCGGTGACGACGATCTCGTCGTCGAGATCGGCCGAGCCGGTCGACTGGGCATAAGCCGCGCCCGGAAGGATCAGTGCAGCAAACGCGACACCGGCAAAAAATTTCGTCCGCATGTTAATTTCCCCTTGGCAGGCTCTTGGCCCGATACGTCCGGCGTCCCACGCCACCGGATGCGCCATTGCGCGCTGTTCATGACGGATAAATGACAGCGCCGGACTTGTGTAGGGGGGTGAGTCAGTGATTCATGCTGCGTTGCAAAAAAGCATCACTTTGTTTTGGCCTAGATTTACCGTGCCGCGGCGACGATCTTGCGCCATTCTTCCTCGTCGATGACGGTCACGCCGAGATCCTTGGCTTTCTTTTCCTTCGACCCCGCGCCGGGGCCGGCCACGACCAGATTGGTCTTGGCCGAGACCGATCCGGAGACGCGCGCGCCAAGCGATTCGGCCTGCGCCTTGGCCTCGTCGCGGCTCAGCGTTTCGAGCGCGCCGGTGAAGACCACCGTCTTTCCCTTGACCGGTGAATCGCGCGTTTCGACGATGAAGTCCGGCGGCGATACCTCGGCCAGCAGGTCGTCCCAGACGGCCTGGTTGTGCGGCTCGTGGAAGAAGTCGGCCAGGGCATGGCCGACCGCGGCACCGATATTCTCGACCCCGATATGGTCGGCGATTCCCTTGTCGAGGCGATTGCCGTGCTTCTGGTCGCTTTCGCCGAGCGCGACCGGAGTCGCATCGCGCAGCGCGATGATCTCCTCGGCGAGCAGGCGGACGGCGGGCAGCGTGACGTACCGCCTGAGCAGGTCGCGCGCGCTGATCGCGCCGACATGGCGGATGCCGAGCCCAAACAGCAACCGCGCGGCATCGGGCTCGCGCTTCGCCTCGATCGCCGCGAGCAGCGAATCGACCGACGTCTCCTTCCAGCCCTTCATTTCGAGCAGCGCGTCGCGATGCGTGCCGAGCCGGAAGATATCCGCCGGTTCTGCGATCCATCCCAGATCAAGGAACAGGTTCAGCCGCTCCTCGCCCAGCGATCCGATGTCGAGCGCCGCGCGGCTGACGAAATGCTTCAGTCGCTCGAGCCGTTGCGCCGGGCAGATCAGCCCGCCGGTACAGCGTACATCGACCTCGCCGTCCGCCGCGACGGCTTCCGATCCGCAGCGCGGGCAGTGATCGGGGAAGATCCAGGCCGGAGCGCTCCGCTGCGGCGTCAAATTCTCGACGATCTGCGGGATGACGTCGCCGGCGCGCTGCAGCCGGACGCGGTCGCCGGGGCGCACGCCCAGCCGGCCGATCTCGTCCGCATTGTGCAGGGTCGCGTTGCGCACCACGACTCCGCCGACTGTCACCGGCTCCAGTTTCGCGACCGGGGTCAGCTTGCCCGTGCGGCCGACCTGGATGTCGATGTCGAGCAAGGTCGTCTCGGCGCGTTCGGCGGGGAATTTGTGCGCGATCGCCCAGCGCGGGGCCTTCGCCACCGCGCCCAGCCGCGCCTGCCAGTCGAGCCGATCGACCTTGTAGACCACGCCGTCGATATCGAACGGCAGGTCTGCGCGCGCCGCCTCGATTGCGCGATAGACGTCCAGCGCGGCCTCCGCGGTGTCGACACGCGTGAAGGCGTCGGCGACGGGTATGTGCCAATCGCGGATCGCGGCGATCACCTCGGCGTGGGTTTCGCCCGGCACCGCGCTCGCCTCGCCCCAGCCATGCGCGAGAAAACGCAACGGGCGCGACGCAGTGATCGCGGCGTCCTTCTGGCGCAGCGATCCGGCGGCGGCGTTGCGCGGGTTGGCGAACTGGCGCGCTTCCTTGCCGGTCTCTTCCGCCTCGGCGAGCAAGCGGGCATTGAGATCGGCGAAATCGGCCTTGGCCATATAGACCTCTCCGCGCACCTCGAACACGTCCGGCGCGCTGTTCGGCAGGGTCTGCGGGATATCGCCGATCGTGCGGACGTTGGCGGTGACGTCCTCGCCAACCTGCCCGTCGCCGCGCGTGAGCGCCTGGACGAGGCGACCGCCTTCGTAGCGCAGCGAGCAGGACAGGCCGTCGATCTTCGGTTCGGCGGTCAGCGCGACGGGCTCGCCCTCGGGCAGCTTCAGGAAGCGGCGAACGCGCGCGACGAACTCGATCACCTCATCGTCGCTGAACGCGTTGTCGAGGCTCATCATCGCCTTGGCATGCGCAACCTTGGCGAGATGCGCGGCCGGCGCGGCACCGACCTTCAGGCTCGGCGAATCGGTGCGGACGAGATGGGGGAAGGCGCGCTCGATCGCGGCGTTGCGGCGGGTGAGCGCGTCATAGTTCGCGTCGGAAATCTCCGGCGAGTCATCGGTGTGATACAGCGTGTTGTGGCGCGCGATCTCGGCGGCGAGGCTCGCCAGCTCGTCGGCAGCGGACTCGTCGGTGTCGGGCAGGGGCGCAGTCATGCCGCGGAGCTAAACCTCGCGCGGCTGCGATACAACTGCCACCAGCACCCGACTGTCCTGAGCTTGTCGAAGGACCGTCCTTCTTTTCACCCGAAGACAGAAAAGACAGTGCTTCGACAGGCTCAGCACGGACGGTTCAGGTAAAGAGGCGATTCAGATGAGGAGACTAATCCTCTTCGCCAGCCATCGCCTTGGCTTCCTCGTTGACGGAGCGGCGCTCGGCGGTCTTTTCCGCGCGGGTCGCCATTTCGTCCCAGGCCTTGGCGGCGCGGGCCCAGCGGTCGCGGACATTGTCCAGAATGGCGGAATCGGCGTCGGCTTCCGCCTGGCGGGCGCGATCGCGATAGAACATGGCGGTGGTATTCATGGACGCTCTCCGGACTGGAATGAAAGCGCGGGCGACGGAGGATTCCGCCGCCCGCGCAGATCATTCACGCGGAAGCGAGGTTGACCGCGGACATCTTGCCGCGACGGTCCTGCTCCAGCTCGTAGGAAACGCGCTGTTCCTTGTCGAGCGTACGCATGCCGGCTGCCTCGACGGCGCTGATGTGAACGAAGGCGTCGTTGCCGCCATCTTCGGGCGCAATGAAGCCATAGCCCTTGTCAGCGTTGAAAAACTTTACGGTGCCGATCGGCATAGGTATTTCCTTGGGTAGACGGAGCCGGAAAGAAAGACCGAGAGCGCCGCCCGGCTCCAGCCGGTGCGCCTCGAAACGGATCGTGCGAAAACACGACACGGATGGGATGGAAGAGGGTTGGCGAGAGGGCTGAAATCGGCTCCGGGGCTTACGACAAGCGGGAGCGCGTGGGTCTCTCAGCCGTGCGATGCTTGGGGGCAATCTCGCGCGATGGACTCGGTGTAGCAGATCGTTACGCGATTGTCGCGATATTTACGTGAGGGCGATTTTCCGGTGGTTTTTCCGGGCGCCGGCAACCTCGTCACCTCAAATCCGTTCGCCCTGAGCCAGTCGAAGGGCGTGTTCGGGGCAGGCTTCGACAAGCTCGGCACGATCGGAAGAATGGGGCAGACGCGGCGGCGCGGACCAAGCAGGCCTCACGCCGTCTCCAGCAATCGCAGCGCCTGCGCGCGCGCCTCGTCCGTCACCGTGGCACCCGAGAGCATGCGGGCGATCTCCTCGCGCCGTTCGGCCTCGTCCAGTCCGCGCACGCCGGTGCGGGTGACGGTGCCGTCATGGCTCTTGGCGATCAGCAGGTGGCGCCGCCCGCGTGCCGCGACCTGCGGGCTGTGCGTCACGACCAGCAATTGCTTGGCGGACGCCAGTCGCGCGAGCCGTTCGCCGATCGCGCTGGCCACCGCGCCGCCGACACCGCGATCGATCTCGTCGAAGATCATCGTCGCCGCCCCGCCTTCTTCCGCCAGCGCCACCTTCAGCGCGAGGATGAAGCGCGACAGTTCGCCGCCGGACGCGATCTTGGTCAGCGGCGCGAACGGTGCGCCGGGGTTGGTCGAGATCTCGAATTCCACCCGGTCCTTGCCCGCCGGGCCCCAGGATTCCTCGGCCAGCGGTACCAAAGCGGTGCGGAAGCGCGCGGCGTCCAGTTTCAACGGCGCGAGTTCGCCCTTCACCGCCGCGTCGAGCCTGATGGCGGCGTCGCTGCGCTCCGCGGTCAACGCATCCGCCTCCACCGCATAGGCCTTCGCCGCCTCGGCCAGAACGCGTTCGAGCTTGGCCAGGCCCGCCCCGCCGCTGTCGAGTCGCTCCAGCCGATCCGACAATTCCTGCGTCAGTCGCGCGAGGTCGTCCGGCTGTACGCGGTGCTTGCGGGCCAGCGCGCGCAGGTCGAACAGGCGGGTCTCGTCCGCCTCCAGTTGCGCGGGATCGAACGCCAGGGCGGCGGCGGCCTCGTCGACCTTGTCCTGCGCCTCGGCGCTCTCGATGATCGCGCGGTCGATCGCCGCCAGCGCCTCGCCCAGCGCCTCGTGATCCTCGCCCACGCGCTCCAGCACGCGTGCCGCCTGGCGCAGCTTGGCGAGCCCGCCGTCCGATCCCTCGAGCAGATCGGCGATCGCGCGCAGATCGTCGGCGATCTTCTCGCCGCGCTGCATGCCGGCGCGGCGCGTGGCGAGGATCTCCTCCTCGCCCTCCTCGGCGGCGAAAGCGGTCAGTTCGCCGACGGCATGTTCCAGCCATTCGCGGTCGCGCGCTTCGGTCTCCAGTTCGCCCTGCGCCGCTGCCAGCGCCTCGGCCGCCGTGCGCCAGGCACGATAGGCGTTCGCGGCCGGGCCGGTATCGACGCTGGCGAAACTGTCGAGCAGGGCGCGATGCCCGCGTGCGTTGAGCAGCCCGCGATCGTCGTGCTGGCCGTGGATCTCGACCAGTTGCGCGCCCAGTTCGCGCAGCAACCCGGCCGAGGCCGGCTGATCGTTGACGAAGGCGCGGCTGCCGCCATCGGCCTTGACGATGCGGCGGACGATCAGCGGTTCGCCCGGCTCCATCTCCAGCCCGTTCTCGGCAAGCAAGGCGGCGGCGGCGGGCGGCGCGTCGAAGCTGGCGGTCACGACGGCCTGCGTGGTGCCGTGCCGGACCAGAGCGCTGTCGCCCCGCGCGCCGAGCGCGAGGCCCAGCGCATCGAGCAGGATCGACTTGCCCGCGCCGGTCTCGCCGGTCAGCACGCCGAGGCCGCCGGAAAAATCGAGGTCGAGGGCCTCGATCAGGACGACGTCCCGGATGGAAAGCGCGGTCAGCATATCGGGCCGGCCCTTAGCGCATTTACAACCGTTCCGGAATTGTTCTTTTTGAAGCGCTTACGTGCCGTTGGGATTGCCCGGCGTGGGCGAGGCGGAGCGATCGTCCTTCGGGGCGATCGCCGCGCTGCCCGGGCGGGTCGGCGTGCTCGGCGCGCTCTGCACCGGCACGATCGGCTGACCTTGCGGCACCGCCGCCAGCGCGACCGCCGGATGCTCCTGCACCAATTTGTAGGCGCGCCCGTACCATTCCGAACCGGGATAGTTCGCACCCAGCACCGCGGCGGACTTCTTGGCCTCGTCCGGCACACCGAGCGCCAGATAGGTCTCGGTCAGGCGCATCAGCGCCTCGGGCGTGTGCGTCGTCGTCTGGAATTCGTCGACCACCTTGCGGAAGCGCATCGTCGCGGCGAGCCACAGCCCGCGCGTTTCGTAGAATCGCCCGATCTCCATTTCCTTGCCGGCGAGGTGATCGCGCACGAGATCGATCTTCAGCCGCGCGTCGGAGGCGTAGCGCGTATTGGGGTAACGCCGCGTCAGTTCGCCCAGCGCATCGAGCGCCTGCTGCGTGATCTTCTGGTCGCGCGTCACGTCGCTGATCTGCTCGTAATAGCCGAGCGCGATCAGGTAATAGGCATAAGGCGCGTCGCGGTTGCCGGGGTGAACCTGCAGGAAGCGCTGCGCCGACTGGATGGAATTGGTGTAGTCGCGGCCGAGATAGTTGGAATAGGCGCTCATCAGCTGTGCGCGGCGCGCCCAGACCGAATAAGGATGCTGGCGCTCGACCTCGTCGAACAAGGCCGCCGCTTCCTTGTAGCGCCCCTGATCGAGCCGATGCTTGGCCGCCCCGTACAACGTGCCCACGTCGCGCGCGACATAGGGCAGGTCGTTCTTTCCGGTTTTGCGCGCGCAGCCCGCGGTGGTGGATAAAGCGAGTGCGACGACGGCAAGCGCGATCGGGCGGGACAGGGAGGTACGCATGGCCTGACGCCATAGCCCAGCCCTGCGCATCCGAACAATGCTTTTCGCATGTGTTTGAGATGGGCGGTTCTGGTCCGCTTCCCCACCCCACCCGCCTCCCGCAGCATATCCTGAACGGGGGGCGGGGCGGAGGAGCGGGCCAGAACCCGCAAAACGCCCACCGCGCGTTTCAAATGGGCTTGTCTGCGCTGGAGCGAGTGGCCACTCTGTGCGTTGCAGCGCAATATGCCCATCACGAGGAACCCGAAGCCATGACCGCGACCTTGCTCACCACGCGCCGGGTGGAAAAGCCGTGGGGGCGCCACACATTGTGGCCCGGCTTCCCCGACCCCGCGCCCGATGCCCCGCCGATCGGCGAGATCTGGTTCCAGACGTTCGGACCGCAACAGCCCGATCTGCTGATCAAATATCTCTTCCCCGGCGAGAAACTGTCGGTGCAGGTCCATCCGAACGACGAACAGGCGCACGAACGCGGCCTGCCGCGCGGCAAGGACGAATGCTGGGTCGTGCTGGCGGCCGAACCCGGCGCGACGATCGCGATCGGTACGCTGGAGCCGATGAGCAAGGACGAGTTGCGCGCATCCTCGCTCGACGGGTCGATCGAGCACAAGCTCGACTGGAAGCCGGTCAAGGCGGGCGATTTCTATTACGCGCCGAGCGATACGATCCACGCGATCGGCGGCGGCATCACCGTGATCGAGATTCAGCAGAATTCGGACACCACCTATCGCCTGTACGATTATGGCAGCGACCGCGAACTGCATCTCGACGACGGCGTCGCGGTGGCCGATCCCACGCCCTATGTCGCGCCCTCCGCGCCGGGCCGCGTGGCGGACGATCGCATCCTGCTGGTCGAAGGGCCGAAGTTCGTCCTCGAACGCTGGCCGGGCGGCGAGCGCACCATCACCCTGCCCGAGGGCAAGCCCGGCTGGTTCGTGCCCGCAGTGGGCGACGGCGTGGTCGATGGCGTGGCGTTCAAGGCCGGCGAATGCCTGCTGATCGAGGGCACCGCGCATATCAGCGCCTCGGCCGGCAGCGACCTGTTGTTCGCCTATCCGGGCGACACGCGGATTTGATCACCTATTTTGTAATGCTTCCCCGGCGGAGGCCGGGGTCCAGTCGGGAACCAGTGCTAATCGGGCGTTGCGCGACATTAACCTCCGCCTGCGCCACTGGGCTCCGGCCTTCGCCGGGGAAGCGTGAACCTTGCTGGAACACCCGCTAGAAACATAAAATTACAGCCGATTTTGCCGCCAACTTAACTTTCGCCGTTCTATCCAGCGTCGGTCATGCTCCGCGTCCTGACCCTCTCCACGCTTTTCCCGGACGCTTCGCGCCCCAATTTCGGCGTGTTCGTCGGGCGACAGACTTTGGGGCTCGCCGCGCATCCGGACGTCGATCTGCGCGTCGTCGCACCGATCGGAATGCCGCCTCGCCCGCTCGCCAGGCTGCCGCATTATGCGTCGCGCGCCGCGCTGCCGGAGCGCGAGACGTGGCACGGCGTGGAGGTCTGGCGTCCGCGCTTCACGATCCTGCACGGCACCGGCGGGCGGTTCCACGTCGCGGCGCTGGTCCGCCGGCTGAAACCCCTGCTCGCCGGGATCAGGCGCGATTTTCCGTTCGACGTGATCAATGCCGAATTCTTCTTTCCCGATGGCCCGGCGGCGATCGCGCTCGGCCGACATTTCGGCGTGCCGGTGTCGATCAAGGCGCGCGGCGCGGACATCCACCATTGGGGCCGCACCACCGGCACCGCCGCGCAGGTGCGCCGCGCGGGGCGGCAGGCGGACGGGTTGCTCGCCGTGTCGCAGGCGATGCGCGACGACATGATCGCGCTCGGCATGCACGCCGATACGATCCGCGTACATCACACCGGTGTCGATCTCGATCGCTTCGTCCCCGCCGATCGCGCGGCGGCCAAGGCGGCGCTCGGCATCGCCGGTCCGCTGGTCGTGTCGATCGGCGCGCTGATCCCGCGCAAGGGGCATGAGGTGGTGGTCCGTGCGGTCGCCGCCTTGCCCGGCGTGACGTTGCTCATTGCCGGGGAGGGACCGGACCGCCCGGCGCTGGAGGCGGAGATGGCGGCGCACGGCGTCGGCGCGCGGCTCCGCCTGCTCGGCGCGGTGCCGCATGGCGAATTGCAGACCCTGCTCGCCGCGGCCGATGTGATGGCGCTGTGTTCCGAATCGGAAGGCCTCGCCAATGCCTGGATCGAATCGCTCGCCTGCGGCACCCCGATCGTCGTTACCGGTGCCGGCGGCGCGGCGGAGATCGTCGACAGACCGTGTGTCGGGCGGATCGTGCCGCGCGACGTGATGGCGTTCGCCAATGCCATCGCCGGGCTGATCGCCGACCCCCCGCCGCGCGCCGCGACCCGCGCGGCGGCGGAGCGCTTCACCTGGGAGGCGAACAGCGCCGGGCTGTACGATCATCTGGCGGCTTTGGTAGCGGGACGGTCGGGCTAACCGTCCCAAATCCCGTTTGTCCTGAGCCTGTCGAAGGGCGTGTCCCAAGCGCGCCGAAATGGTCGGGGCATGTGCTTCGACAGGCTCAGCACGAACGGGGAGGGGGGCAACGCACCCCGCCCCAATCAACCGATCGGATACAGCGCCGCCGCGATCCAGCGTCCTTCGCCGCGCAATACCGCCCAGGCGCGGGCGGCGGCGCGGCTGTCCATCGCCTCGATCCCGAAGCCCTTCGCCTCGATCGCGCGGACCAGCGCCGGGGCGGGCCGGACGAGGCTCGCGCCCGTGCCCAGCAACAGGAATTCCGGCGGCGGATCCAGCGCCAGCAGGGGCGCCAGATCGGCTTCGGTCAATGCCTCCAGCGGCGGCGGCGACCAGCCGTCGGCGCGCACCGGCGTGATGAGCAGCGCGTGATACACGCCCTCGTCGACCTTGAACCCGCCGCTCGAGAAACCGGCGATGATCGGGCCGTCGGTCTGCGGCTTGTCCATCTTCATTCCGGCTCAAACTCCGAACGGAGGTAACGGACGATCACCCGCCGCGCGGGCCGACGCGCTCGGCGTTGCTCGTCGCGACCGGTGCGTCCGCCGCGTTCGGATCGGCGCGCAGGCCCAGCGTGATCAGCAGCGACGACGACACGTAGATCGACGAATAGGTGCCGACGAAGATGCCGAGGATCATCGCCGAGGTGAAGCCGCGCAGCACATGTCCGCCGAACAACAGCAGCGCGCCGAGCGCCAGCAGGATCGTCAACGAGGTCATCACGGTGCGCGGCAACGTCTCGTTGACCGAGAGATCGACGATCCCCGACATGTCCATCTTGCGATAGCGGCGCATGTTCTCGCGGATGCGATCGTCGATCACGATCTTGTCATTGATCGAATAGCCGATGATCGTCAGCACCGCGGCGACGATGTTCAGGTCGAATTCGTACCGCGTCAGCGCGAAGAAGCCGAGCGTCATCAACAGATCGTGGACGATCGCGACGACGGTCGAGACGCCGAACTGCCATTCGAAGCGCAGCACCGCGAACAGGCCGATGCCGACCACCGCCAGCGCCACGGCCAGCACGCCGCGCCAGATCAGTTCGCCTGAAACCTTGCCGGACACCGCATCCTGCTTGGAGAATTTCGCGTCGGGGAAATCCTTGTTCACCGCCGCCTGCACCAACTGAACGGTGCGCGCGACCGCGCCTTCGTCGGTGCTTTCGGGCGGCGGCAATTTGATCGAGATCGTCTTGCCGTCGCTGCCCACCGTCTGCAGGCGCACTTCGCCCAGCTTCAGCGCATCGACCGAGGTGCGCAATTTGTCGAGCGAGGGCGGGGTTTCGAACTTTTCCTCGATCATCAGGCCGCCGACGAAATCGACGCCCAGGTTCAGCCCGCGCGTGAACACCAGGGCCAGCGCCGCGAGCGACAGGATCAGGGTCAGCCCGAACGCCCATTTCCGCAGCGAGACGAACGGCAGGTTGGTGTTGTCGGGTACGAGTTTCAGCAGGCGCATTGGGTTTCGCCGATCAAATGTTGATGTCGGTGGGGCGGTTCTTGCGCAACCACAAGGCGACCATCATCCGGGTGAAGACGACGGCGGTGAACACCGAGGTGCAGATGCCGATCAGCAGCACGACCGCGAAGCCCTTCACCGGGCCGGAGCCGAGCAGCAGCATGATCACGCCCGAGATCGCATGCGTCACGTTCGCCTCGAAGATCGTCCGGCTCGCTTCCTTGTAGCCGAGTTCGACCGCCTGCACGACCTTGCGGCCACGGCGGCGTTCCTCGCGGATGCGCTCGTTGATCAGCACGTTGGCGTCCACCGCGGTACCGATCGTCAGCACGAAGCCGGCGATGCCCGGCAGCGTCAGCGTGCCCTTCAGCATCGCCAGCACGCCGACGATGATGATCACGTTGATGACCACGGCGATGTTCGCATAGACGCCGAAGCGCCCATAGGTGACGAGCATGAAGATGATCACCGCGACGACCGCGATGACCGAGGCCAGGATACCCTTGTGGATCGAATCCGCGCCGAGATCCGGGCCGACGGTACGTTCCTCGATCACCTTCAGCGACACCGACAGCTTGCCCGAACTGAGCGAGATGGCGAGATTGTTGGCCGAGGCGACGGTGAAGCTGCCCTCGATATAGCCCGCCCCGCCCAGGATCGCGGTGTTGATGCGCGGCGCGGAGATCACCTGGTTGTCGACCACCACGGCGAAGCGTTTGCCGATATTCTCCTGCGTGACCCGCGCGAACGTCTTGCCGCCGGCGCTGTCGAACGCGAAGTTGACGATCGGCTGGTTGTCTTCCTGCTTGAACCCCTGGCTCGCGCTGACCAATTGATCGCCGGTCAGGATCGCGCGACGCTTGACCAGGATCTTACCCTGCGGCCCGCCATCGGTATAGTTCAGCAACTGGCTGCCGACCGGAATCGCGTTGGTGGTCGGATCGACCCGAGTCTCGTCGACCATCTTAAATTCGAGCTTGGCGGTCTTGCCGAGCAACTCCTTCAGCGCGGTCGGGTCGTTCAGCCCCGGCACCTGCACGACGATGCGATTGGTGCCCTGGCCGATGATCGTCGGTTCGCGCGTGCCGAGCTTGTCGATGCGCGTGCGCACTACGTCGGTCGTGGTGCTCATCGCCTCTTTGACGGCCTGGTCGAAGCCGGCCTTGGTCGGCGTCATCACGATGCGCGAGGCATCGACGACGCTCAGATCCCAGTCGCGCTGCCCGGTCATGCCCGCGCCGCCGGTCAGCTTGTTCAGCCGCTCGCGTGCCGCATCCAGCTGAGTCACGTCGCGCAGCAGAAAGCTCAGCTTGGTCCCGTCGTTGACGATGTCGCCGGTCTGGATCGCCGGCGCCGCCTTCATCGCATCGGCGATGCTGTTGCGCATGTTGTCCAGCCGCGTGCGCGCCAGTTCGGACGTGTCCGCTTCCAGCAGCAGGTACGATCCGCCCGCCAGATCAAGACCGAGATTGACCCGCGAATGGGGGAAGCTGCCCCATTTGTCGGTCATCGATTGGGGCAGGAAGCTGGGGACGGCGAGCAGCATCAGCGCACCGAGCAGGCCCAGGATCGACAGCACTTTCCAACGCGGGAAATCGAGCATGATGCGACTCAGTCGTTCGCGGGCTTGGCGGTGCCGGCACCGGTCACGTCGCTCAGCGTCGCCTTGACGACCTTCACCTTCACGGTCGGCGCGATCTCGATCTCGACGAACCGCTCCTCGACCTTGGTCACCTTGCCCAGGATGCCGCCGGCGGTGACGACCGAATCACCCTTCTTCACCGCGTCGATCGCCGCGGCCTGCGCCTTGACGCGCTTCTGCTGCGGGCGGATCATCAGGAAGTAGAACACGACGAAGACGAGCAGCAACGGCGCGATGCTCGCGAACATGCCGAGGGCGCCGCCATTGGCGGCCGCGCCGGTCGCGGTCTGGGCATAGGCTTGGGGGATCAACATGCGTGTACCTGAATGGACTGGCGAATGACAAAGGCGCGGGGCGGAGACACCCCACGCGACAAGCGCCGCGCGCTATCATCATCGCCCCGGTGGCGCAACAATCGCGTGTTCGCCGGGCACCCGCCGTGCGACTCCGCTTGCATCCCGCGCCACACCCGCATAAACGCGCCGCCTCGGTCGGGGCGTAGCGCAGCCTGGTAGCGCATCACACTGGGGGTGTGAGGGTCGCAGGTTCGAATCCTGTCGCTCCGACCAAGTCCTTCTTTAAAGTTCATCCTCAATCCGTTCGCCCTGAGCCTGTCGAAGGGCTGTTCTTCTTCGTGCCTCATGGCGCGTCGAACGAACAGAAGGACAGTGCTTCGACAAGCTCAGCACGAACGGGGAAAGTGGTCTCGTTTGAATGCGGGACATTTCAGAGCCTGCGGGTAATATTCTCAGACCCGCACCCCCGCTCGCGCCACCAGCCCCTCGAACGCCTCCACCACCACCGGGATCAGCGCGTCGGGCATGTTGTGCCCCATGCCCGGCACCTCGACCATCGTCGCGCCGGGGATCGTCTTGGCGGTGTCGCGGCCGGCGGCGATCGGCACCAAAGGGTCGTCCGTGCCGTGCAGCACCAGGGTGGGCGCGGTGATCGTGGCAAGCGCCTTGCGCCGGTCGCCGCTGGCGACGATCGCCGCCATCTGCCGCGCGAAGCCCGCCGGGCTCATCGATCGTGTCACGTCGCGCGTCACGTTGGCGCGGACCACCGCATCGTCCACCGGATAGCCCGGGCTGCCGATCGTCTTTTCGGCTCGGACGCCGAAGGCGATGATCGCGTCGAGATCCTTCGTCTTCGGCCGTTTGGTCAGCACCGCCATCGCCTCGCGATCGGCCGCGGGCAGCGCCGGATTGCCGGTCGAGGACATGATCGACATCAGCGTGCGCGTCCGTTCGGGATACGCGGCGGCGAACATCTGCGCGATCATCCCGCCCATCGACGCGCCGATGATATGCGCGCGCTCGATCCCCAGCGCATCGAGCAGCCCCGCCGCATCCGCCGCCATATCGTCCAGCAGATACGGCACGCGCGGGCGATAGCGGAATAAGCGCGCCACCAGCAGCCCGGCGATGCTCGGCACGCCCGCCGAGTCCAGCTTCTGGGACAGGCCGATGTCGCGATTGTCGTAGCGGATCACGCGGTAGCCGCGCGCCACCAGCGCCTCGACGAACGGCATCGGCCAGCGCGTCAGCTGCGCGCCCAGCCCCATGATCAGCAGCACCGCCGGCGCGGCATCGTCGCCGAAGCTCTCATATTCGAGTTCGATGCCGTTCGCTCTGGCCTTCATGCGCTATCCTCGTCCCAAAATCTGTCGATACCCGACCCGGAGCCGGGGTCGCGCGTTTTTCCGACATGGATGGAAGAAGAAGCGGGACGCCGGGTCAAGCCCGGGGTGACGACGTCGCGAATCGATCTTTCCTACAAGAAACCAGATAGGTTATTCTGTTCAAGCCGTATCATCAGGATTCGGTTGGAGCGGGAGCAACGACATGAGCATCATCGCAGGCATCATCGGCCCGATCGCCGGGCTGATCGACAAGATCATCCCCGATCCCAAGGCGCGCGACGCGGCCAAGCTGGAATTGCTGAAACTGGAAGGCAGCCAGGAAATGGAGCAGGTGCGCACGCAGCTCTCGGCGATCGTCGCCGAGGCGGGGTCGGCCGATCCCTGGACGAGCAGGGCGCGGCCCAGCTTCCTCTACGTGATGTATGCGCTGTTGCTATGGGCGATCCCGATGGGCCTGATCGCCGCCGTGCAGCCGGAAATGGCGAAGCATATCGCCGGCGGCATGAACGCCTATCTCGCCGGCATCCCGGAGCCGCTCTATGCGCTCTTCGGCACCGGCTATCTCGGCTACACCGTGGCGCGCAGCTGGGGCAAGGCGAAGGGCGTGGAGAAATAGCCATACCGTGTGAACATGTGTGAACTTCGGACGAACTCCGGCCGGGCTTTGGCGCCCGTGCCGGGGTAGGGAGGGGGCACGGAGATTGAACCGCTCCGTCGTCTCACCCATATGCCGGCCATGAGCGATAACATGACGTGGCACGGCACGACGATTCTCTCCGTGCGCCGGAACGGCAAGGTGGTCGTCGCGGGCGACGGCCAGGTGTCGATGGGGCAGACGGTGATGAAGCCCAACGCGCGCAAGGTGCGGCGCCTGGGCGACGGTAGCGTCATCGGCGGATTCGCCGGCGCCACGGCCGATGCCTTCACCCTGTTCGAGCGGCTGGAACGCAAGCTGGAAACGCATCACGGCCAGTTGCTGCGCGCCGCGGTCGAACTCGCCAAGGATTGGCGGACCGACAAGTATCTCCGCAATCTCGAGGCGATGATGATCGTCGCCGACAAGCATGTCACCTTGATCCTCACCGGCAACGGCGACGTGCTGGAACCGGAGAATGGCGTCGCCGCGATCGGTTCCGGCGGCAATTACGCCCTCTCCGCCGCGCGGGCGCTGGTCGACTACGAACAGGATGCCGAGACGATCTGCCGCAAGGCGATGGCGATCGCGGCGGAGGTCTGCGTGTACACCAACGACCGGCTGACGATCGAAACGCTGGACGCGGTCGCCTGATCAACGTCATCCCCGCGCAGGCGGGGATCCATAAACACGGCGGGCTGTATGGATTCCCGCCTTCGCGGGAATGACCATCTTGAACGACGCACTCACCCCAAAAGCCATCGTCCGCGCACTCGACGAACATATTATCGGGCAGCAGGACGCCAAGAAGGCCGTCGCCGTGGCGCTGCGCAACCGCTGGCGTCGTCAGCGCCTCGGCGCCGATCTGCGCGACGAGGTGTCGCCGAAGAACATCCTGATGATCGGCCCGACCGGGTGCGGCAAGACCGAGATCAGCCGCCGCCTGGCGAAGCTCGCCGATGCGCCGTTCATCAAGGTCGAGGCGACCAAGTTCACCGAGGTCGGCTATGTCGGCCGCGACGTGGAACAGATTGCGCGCGATCTGGTCGAGGAAGCGGTGCGGCTCGAAAAGGAACGCCGCCGCGTCGCGGTGAAGGACAAGGCCGAGGAAGCGGCCTTGATCCGCCTGCTCGATGCCCTGACCGGCAAGGGCGCGAGCGAGGCGACCCGCGCCGCCTTCACGCAGCGCATGCGCGACGGCCATCTCGATCAGACCGAGATCGAGATCGAACTGGAAGCGGCTCCCACCACGCCGTTCGAGATTCCCGGCGGCGCGCCGCAGATGATCAATTTGAGCGAGATGATGGGCAAGGCGTTCGGCGGCCCGCAGCTCAAGCGCCGCAAGCTCACCGTCCCCGCCGCCTGGGAGAAGCTGGTCGAGGAGGAGGCCGACAAGCGCCTCGACCAGGAGGAGGTCAGCCGCGCCGCGCTGGCGGATGCGGAGGCCAACGGCATCGTCTTCCTCGACGAGATCGACAAGATCGCGATGTCCGAACATCGCGGCGGCGGTTCGGTCAGCCGCGAAGGCGTGCAGCGCGATCTGTTGCCGCTGATCGAGGGCACCACGGTCGCGACCAAATACGGGCCGATGAAGACCGACCATATCCTGTTCATCGCCAGCGGCGCGTTCCATGTCGCCAAGCCGAGCGACTTGCTGCCCGAACTGCAGGGCCGCCTGCCGATCCGCGTCGAGCTGAAGGCGCTGACCGAGGCGGATTTCGTCGCGATCCTCAGCGACACCAAGGCCTCGCTGCCCGCGCAGTACAAGGCGTTGATCGGCACCGAGGGCGTGACGGTGAACTTCACCGAAGACGGCATCGCCGCGGTGGCGCGCATCGCCGCCGAAGTGAATGGCGAGATCGAGAATATCGGCGCGCGCCGGCTGCAGACGGTGATGGAAAAGCTGCTGGAAGAAGTGAGCTTCGACGCCGAGGATCGCGATGGTCAGACCGTGACGGTGGATGCCACGTACGTCGAAAGCCAGTTGGCGAGCATCGCGCGGAATACGGATCTGAGCCGCTTCGTTTTGTAGTCGCCCTCACTCATTTGTAGTCGCCCTCACTCAACCGTCATCCTGAACTCGTTTCAGGATCCACCAAGCGGCTTGGTCTGCCGCCAATGGCTCAAGCGAAGAGCGCGCGGCACGGTGGATCCTGAAACAAGTTCAGGATGACGGCAGGTTGGGTTGGCAGGATGGCACTTCCCCACACCCGCCGCGCACGCTAGCTTCCCACCAAAATCACCGGGGGGAATCGTTTCGTGAAGCACCTGATCGCCGCCAGCCTGATTGCCGCCATCTCCATTCCGGCGGTCGCGCAGGAAACGCCAAAGCCGCCGGTGGCGGCGAAGAAGCCGTTCCTCGTCAAATCCCCCAACGGCGCGCGGCAGGACGATTATTACTGGCTGCGCGACGATACCCGCAAGAATCCGGAGATGCTCGCCGATCTGAAGGCCGAGAATGCCTATGCCGATGCGGTGCTCAGCCCCACCAAGCCGTTGCAGGATACGCTCTACAAGGAGGTCGTCGGGCGCATCAAGCAGGATGACAGCTCGGTCCCGTATCTGAAGCGCGGCTATTATTATTACACCCGCTTCGAAACCGGCGCCGACTATCCTGTCACCGCACGCCGCAAGGGCGCGATGAGCGCGCCGGAGGAGATCATGCTGGATCAGCCGAAGATGGCGGCGGGCAAGGGCTTCTTCGCGGTCGGCAGCACCGCCGTCAGCCCGGACAATGCGCTGCTCGCCTTCGCCGAGGATACGGTCGGGCGCCGGCAGTACATCCTCCGGGTCAAGGACATCGCGACCGGCAAGCTGCTGACCGACGAGATTCCGAATGTCGAACCCGGTGCCGTGTGGGCCGACGACAACAAGACGATCCTGTATGTCGAGAAGGATCCCGTCACCCTGCTCAGCAAGCGCGTGAAGGCGCATGTCCTCGGCACGCCGGCCTCCGCCGACCGTCTCGTCTATGAGGAGAAGGACGACAGCTTCTACATGGGGCTCTTCAAGACGACCGACGAACGGTACATCTGCATCGGTGTGCAGAGCACGGTCAGCGCCGAACATCGTTGCGCCCCGGCGGCGGCACCGGCGACCTTCACGATCGTCGCACCGCGTGAGCGCGACGTCCTGTACGACGCCGATCATCTGGGCGGTCGCTGGATCTTCAAGACCAACTGGAAGGCGCCGAACTATCGCCTGATGACCGTTGCCGATGCCAAGGCTAACGGCACGCGCACCGCGTGGAGCGATCTGGTACCGGTCAAGCCGGACGTGTTCATCGAGAACTTCAAGCCGTTCGATGGCTTCCTGGCGATCGAGGAGCGTTCGGGCGGCAACAAGCGGCTGCGCACGCTGACCAATGCGGGCAAGAGCAGTTTCGTCCAGTCCGACGAGCCGGCCTATGCGATGAGCCTGTCGGTCAACGAGGAACCCGCGACGCCGTGGCTGCGCTACACCTACGGTTCGCTGACCACGCCGACCACCACCTACGAGGTCAATACCAAGACCGGCGAACGCCGCACGCTGAAAGTGCAGCCGGTGCCGGGCTACGATGCGACGCAATACGTGACGGAGCGGGTGTGGGTGCCGGCGCGTGACGGCACGAAGGTGCCGGTCAGCATCGTCTACAAGAAGGGGTTCGGGAAGGACGGCAGCGCGGCGATGCTGCAATATGGCTATGGCAGCTACGGCGCGTCGATGGACCCGGCTTTCTCGGCGCAGACCGTCAGCCTGCTCGATCGCGGCATGGTCTATGCGCTGGCGCATATTCGTGGCGGGCAGGAAATGGGCCGCAAATGGTATGACGACGGCCATCTGTTCAACAAGAAGAACAGCTTCAACGACTTCATCGACGTCACCCGCTGGCTGGTCGCCAACAAATATGCCGCCAGGGACCGGGTCGCGGCGCTGGGCGGCAGCGCCGGCGGCCTGCTGATGGGGGCCGTCGCGAACATGGCGCCGAAGGATTACAAGGTGATCATCGCGCAGGTGCCGTTCGTCGACGTGGTGACCACGATGCTGGATGCCAGCATTCCGCTGACCACCAACGAATATGACGAATGGGGCAATCCGGGCACCAGCAAGGCGTCGTACGATTACATGCTGAGCTATTCGCCCTACGACAACGTGAAGGCGCAAGGATATCCGGCGCTGTTTGTCGGCACCGGCCTGTGGGACTCGCAGGTGCAATATTACGAGCCGGCCAAGTGGGTCGCGAAGCTGCGCGGCGTGAAGACGGGCAGCAATCCGCTGGTCTTCCGCGTGAACATGGAGGCCGGGCATGGCGGCAAGTCCGGCCGGTTCCAGCGCTACAAGGACGGCGCGGAATATACCGCGTTCATGCTGACGCAATTGGGGGTGGAGAAGTAAGCCTCCGCCAAGCGATCAGCGTTTCGGCTTGTCCCAGGGCGTGAAGCCGCCCAATCGGCACGGCGCGCCGGGGATCGATCCCGGCGTGACCGGCGTGAAGCGGTCGTTGCGGCACATCTCCCCGCCGAACATCTCGACCACCGGCACCGCGTTGAAGCGCAGGCCCGGGCAGGGTTCGGGCAGGGTGTTGACCCATAATCGCCCATTCCCCCGGCGATAGAGCAAGGTCTGCGTCCCGACGACTTGCGGGCCGTCGGCCAGGCGCGGATCGAGGCATTTCACCGGAGCGCCGGCAACGCGGCCGGCCAGCGCGCGGGCGAGGTCGGTCTGGTCGCTACGGCTGTCCGCCGTGGCGGCACCGGCGGCGATCAGCATGGGAATGATGAGGACGGTACGCATGAGGCTGGATCCGATCCGCTATCGACAAATCATGAACGCGCTCAACCGGTAAAACTATCCTTCGCCGCACGCCGCTCGGCCAGTTGCTCGACCGAAGTCGCACGGAGGAAGGGGTTGGTCGCCAGTTCCGCCGCGATCGTCGTCGGCACGGTCGGCTCGCCGCGTTCGCGCTGCGCCGTCACTTCGGCGAGGCGCGCGGCGGTGGCCTGATTGTCCGGCTCGGCGGTGACCGCGTAGCGGGCATTGGCGGCGGTATATTCATGCGCACAATAGACGACGGTTTCGGGCGGCAGTTGCGCCAGCCGCTGCATGTTGGCGAACATCTGCGTCGCGTCGCCCTCGAACAGCCGGCCGCAGCCCATCGCGAACAACGTATCGCCGGTGAAGATCAGCGCATCGTTCGCCA
Organism: Sphingomonas sp. Leaf357; assembly: GCF_001423845.1. Classification (NCBI taxonomy): domain Bacteria; kingdom Pseudomonadati; phylum Pseudomonadota; class Alphaproteobacteria; order Sphingomonadales; family Sphingomonadaceae; genus Sphingomonas; species Sphingomonas sp. Leaf357. The sequence continues at coordinate 818,229 of NZ_LMPM01000001.1, forward strand.
GATGGAGCACGATGTGCCCGGCGGTGTGGCCGGGCGTCTCGATCACCGTCGCGACATGATCGCCGAGCCTCACCGTATCGCCCTCGGCCAGACGCACGTCGAGCGTGGGGATGCGCGCCGCCTCCGCCGCCGGGCCGCTGACGATCGCATCGTAGCGGGCCTTGATCTCCGCATTGCCGCCGGTGTGATCGGGGTGCCAGTGCGTGTTCCAGATCTGCCCGATCGCCCAGCCGCGCCGGTCCGCCTCGGTCAGCACCGGCGCGGCCTCGGACGGATCGATTACAATCGTCTCGCCCGACGCGGCATCGTGCACCAGCCAGATGTAATTGTCGCTCAGCGCCGGGATGCGCACGATTTCCAGGTCGGTCATGGTCGAAGTCCTTGCAGCGCCGCTTCACCGAGGCGGCGGGTAATGGTCTCGGCGGGCTCGGCCCGGGCGAGCGCGACGCCCTGCCCGGCCCAGAGCGGGGAATAGTCCCCGCGCCCCTCCGCCTCGGCGGCGGCGCGCAAGGGGGCGAGCGCGGCGCTGGCATAGGGGAATGGCGGTGCCGCGTCACTGACGGCGCCGAGCGTCTCGATCAGGCGGTTGCGCAGACCGCGCGCCAAACCGCCCGAAAACAGGTTGGTGAAGACGCTGTCGTCCGCGCTTGCCTCCGCCAGCCGAGCACGGTGGGCGGTGCTGGTCGTGGTTTCGGGGGCGAGCAGATAGGCGGTACCGATCTGCACCGCCAATGCCCCGAGCACCATCGCCGCCGCTACGCCGCGCGCATCGCCGATCCCGCCGGCGGCGATCACCGGCACGCTCACCGCATCGACGATTGCCGGAACGAGTGCCGCCAGACCGACAGGGTGATGGCCGAAGAGGAAATGCCCGGCATGGCCGCCCGCCTCGAACCCCTGGGCGATAATCGCGTCGCACCCGCGCGCCGCGAGCGCCTGCGCCTCGTCCACATTGGTCGCATTGCCGAACACCTTGGCACCGGTCGCCTTCACGCGGTCCAGCAACACCTCGTCGGGCAGGCCGAAATGAAAGCTGACGATCTCCGGGCGCACCGCCTCGATCGCGTCCGCCATGGCCGGATCGAACGGACGGCGTAGCGGTGCGGCATCGGTCGGAGGGGCGATCCCTTCCGCCGAATAGAATGGTGCCAGCGCATGCCGCCACGCGGTTTCGTCCGGCGCGGCCCCGAGCGTGTGGCAGAAGACGTTGAGGTTCAGCGGCCCATACGCCGCTGCCCGGATCGTCCCGGCGTCCGCCACGACGGCCGCCGGGTCCAATGTCGCGCAGGCAAGCGAACCGACGCCGCCGGCGCGGATCGCCGCGATGGCGAGCGCGGCGCCGGCGAACCCGGCCATCGGTGCCTGCACGATCGGCAACCGCGCACCCGTCAAGGCGAGGAACGCGGCGGTCGTCATCTCACCATTCGCCGGTGTTCGGCATCGATGCCCAGGGCTCGGCCGGCTCCAGCACACCGTCCTGCAGGATTTCGATCGAGATGTTGTCGGGGCTGCGCACGAAGGCCATGTGGCCGTCGCGCGGCGGGCGGTTGATCGTCACGCCGCCGTCCATCAGCCGCTGGCACGTCTCATAGATATTCTCGACCCGATAGGCGAGATGCCCGAAATTGCGCCCGCCGGTATAGACTTCGGCCTCGCCATCCTCCGGCGGCCAATTGTAGGTCAGTTCGACCTCGGCCTGGGCACGTTCGCCCGGCGCGTTCATATCTTCCGGCGTGGCCAGGAAGATCAGCGTGAAGCGACCCTTTTCGCTCTCCATGCGGCGCACTTCCTTCAGGCCGAGCAGTTCGAAGAAGCGGATCGTCGCGTCCGGATCGGTCACGCGGATCATGGTGTGAAGGTATTTCATCTGGCAGGCTCCGGTTGCAACGTGCCGTCTCAGATAGGGCGGGCAACGGCCGCCCGCCAGCTTTCAGGGCGTCGCAGCCGCGGTGAATTGCGCCAGTGCCGTGCGCGCGCTTCTGCCCGCGGGGGCATCGGGCGCGATCGCCACGGCGCGCTTCCACGCCGTCTTCGCGCCCGCCTCGTCGCCATCCAGCGCGGCAATGTTGCCCGCCTCCAATTGCACCGAGGCGTCGTCGCCGGACCGGCGTAGCGCCTCGGCGATGTCCTTTTTCGCGCGGGGCAGATCGTCCATCCGCCGCGCCAGCGTTGCCGAGAGCAGCCAGGCGAGCGGATCGGCCGAGGCCGTTTCCATCGCGAGATCGAGATCGCCGCGCGCCGCCTCCAATTCCTTGCTAGCCACCTGTGCGCGGGCGTGATCGAGATAGACTTCGCCCAGTTCGAGCCCGGTCAACGATCCCGCGGCGAGCGCGGCATCCAGCGCGGCGCGCGCCTTGGTCGCATCCTGCGCCGCCAGCCAGGCATTGCCGGCCTGTGCCCAGTAGGCCGCCGCCCGATTGTCCTTGGCCAGTTCCGCCGCACGCGCCGCCGCTTCGAATTCGGTCGCCGCCGCGTTCAGCTGGTTGGCGTTGGCATAGGATACGCCGAGGCACTGCCGTGCCAGCACGCCGCCGCCGGACAGCCGCCAGCGCGATCCTTCCTCGATCCCCGCTGCCGGGTCGTTGGCCGCCAGATCCATGCAATGTGCGTAGCGATCGGTCGGCGGGGGCGGGCCGGCTGGTGGAGGGCTGGTCTGGGCGGCGGCGAGCAGCAGCAAAGGCAGGATCATAAGCGGGCTATCACATCCTCGACCGCGCGGACGATCGCCGCGATATCCGCATCGCGCGACAGGCGGTGATCACCGTCCTTGACCAACACTGTCTGCACATCGGCTGAACGCAGCAGTTCGGCGAGCCGCGCGGTGCGCGTCCATGGCACGTCGCGATCGAGTTGACCCTGGACCAGTCGTACCGGCACATCGATCGCAATCTGGCCGAACATCAGCCGGTTGGCCTCGCCCGATGTCCAGAAGGCGTTGGTGTAGAGGGTCGGCTCCGGCCCATAGGGCGAGGCGCGCGTGACACGGCCTTCGCCGAGGATCTTCAATTTCTCGTCCGTCGTGAAGCCCCAGTCGGTGAAATCGGGCGCGGGTGCCACACCGACCAATCCGGCGACAAGATCGGGCCGGTCGCGCGCGACGAGCAGCATCAGCCACCCCCCTAGCGACGACCCGACGAGCACGGCCGGGCCGCCGGCAAGTCGTTCGAGCATCGCGACGACGTCGTCGCGCCAACCGGTGAGCGTCTGGTCCTCGAACGCGCCCTCGCTCTGCCCGCACCCGCCATAATCGAAGCGCAGGAAGGCGCGGCCGTTCTGCTTCGCCCAGGCTTCCAGCGCGAGCGCCTTGGTACCGGTCATGTCGCTGGCATAGCCCGGCAGGAAGACGATTGTCGGGCCGGTGCCTGGGGTGAGGTGATAGGCGAGGGCGGGGCGGGGTTCGGGGGTGTCGGTCATGACCGGCATTTAGGGGATCGGCGCTTAATTTACAGCCCGGCCCTTCGCCATTGTCCAAGGCCGGAAACAGGCGCGCAACGCCAGAACGCTGTCACGGTCCGTCACGGTCCGTCGCGGAGATCGAACGGTGCGCACCAGTGCGGTCCGTTCAGTACCGAGCGTCAGAGTGTACGTCCTCCACCGGCGGACCGCTTCGACGCGGTACCCCCGGTCCGCTGCTTGTCGGGCAGCAGACCGGGGGGCGGGTCGTCGCAGAGCGGGTCAGCGCGCTTCGGCAAAGTCCTTGAGCGCGGCGGCAAAGGCTGCCGGCTGGTCGAGCATCACGAAATGCGCGGCGTCGCCGATATCGACGTAGCGGACGTTCGGGGCCTTGGCGTAGGCACCGCGATAGGCGGCGTCGGCGCGGTCCTTGGGCAGCCTCGCGTTCCAGGGATAGACGATCGTGAGCGGCGTCTTGATGTCGGCCATGTCGCCACGCAGGTCGGTGGTGAGATCCTCGTAGAGCGCCTCACCGCTGACGCGAGGGTCGGTGGCGAGGAACCACGCTTTGACCTTAGCCTGCGATTCCGGCTTGAGCGCGAGGCCGTTCGCGGTGCCCTCCGCAACCGCGGCGTTGGCGGGCTGACCATAGCTGGCCACCATCGCGTCGCGCATGGCCTTGGCCCGAGGCTCCAGCATCGCGACGGTCGCGCCTGGAACGAAGATCTCGCCGACATATGGCAGGCTGTCGACGATCATCGCGCCCTGGAGGTGGTCCGGGTGCGCCTTGGCGAATTTGAGCGTGACAAGGCCGCCGAGCGAATGACCGACCAGCTTCGCGTCGGTGGCCTTTGTTTTTACGAGGAGACGGTCCAGATCTGCAACGACGCCATCGATCAGGCCGGGGCCGAGATTTTTGCCTGGCGCGTCTCCGGCGAAGCCGTTGATCTGGACGACGTAGACGCGGTGCGTCTTCGCCAGATCGGGAACCACCCCGTCCCATACGGCGCGGGGCGACGACAGTCCGGGGATCAGCACGATCGGCGAGCCGTTTCCGGACACCGAGACCGAGATGTGATCCATCTGCGTGACCGTCGGCGCGGTCGCGATGGTCTTGCAATGTCCGGCGGCGGGATGAAGCACCGCGCCGATCGTGAACAGGCTGGCGGCGATGCGGGCTTTCAGATGTGTGATCATGACTCTGTCTCCTTGGACGGGCTGGTGAAAATGTCTTCGATCGAACGGTCGAACAGTTCGGCGATGCGGAAGGCGAGGGGGAGCGAGGGATCGTAGCGACCCGTCTCGATCGCATTCACGCTCTGGCGGGAGACCTCGAGCCGGTCGGCGAGGTCGCCTTGGCTCCAGTCGCGTTCGGCACGGAGCACCTTGAGACGGTTCTTCATGCGCGGTCCGCCCGGTTGGTGAGAGCGTTGTAGCATCCGCCCGCACCGAGCCCAGCAAACCACACGACCGCGATGTAGTAGGCGTCGATGTGCCGCACGAGGTCGAAGCTTTCGAGGAAGCCCCATACCGTCGCCAAGCTGAGTGCGATGCCACTGGCGATGAGCGACTGGCGCACCATCATCATGCGGATATATTCGTCCTGCTCCTCGACGAAATATCGTCCGATCGCGCCGAATATGCCAACGATCGGCAGCGCTGGTAGGATCGCGGCGACATAAGCGAGCGGCCCGCTGATCAGATGACGGTTGAACGCGTAGACCGCCCCCATCAGCAGCACCGCGTACAGCAGGCTAAGCAAGATAACGGTCTTGTTATAGCGGCGCATCGCGCGGGTCGGTTTCTGGGCCATCGGTAAAGCTTCCTTTCGAATCAGTAAGGCAAGCTTTACATGTGGTCGTTGCGTAATGTCAAGCGAGCTTTGCATAAAGGCATGGTCAGTTGACACACGCAATTCGCTTCCTCATCCGTCACTCTCGCCAACGCGTCTCGCAGCGCCTAACTATATGCCGATGAAAGTCCTGATCCCGGCGCTCTGCCTGCTCCTCGCCGCCTGCTCGCAGAGCGTGGGGATGGGCAATGATGACGATGCGCTGTTCAATGTCGGCGGCGAGCCGATGATGCCGGGGACACGCCCGGTGCGGATCGGGGAGGGCGGGCCGGCCTTTGCCGCCTGCGCCAATGTCGCGCGCGTCGTGAATATTTCGGCCGAGGGCGAGACGTACCTGCCGGTGCGCGCCGCGCCGTTCCTGGAGGCGAGCGAGGTCCTGCGCCTGCCCAACGATTCCCGCCTGCTGGTGTGCACACGGTCGATCGATCAGCGCTGGCAGGGCGTGGTTGTGCCCCCGGCAAGCGCGCCGGATACGGACTGCGGCGTCGGCGCGCCGGTGGCGTCGCCGCGCGCTTATGCCGGGCCGTGCGTCAGCGGCTGGGTGGCGAGCGCGTTCGTGCGGGCGGTAGCGAACTGAGGTCGCGCGCCGCTACAGCGTGATCGCCGCCTTGAGGCCCAGGACCGCGACGTCCTTCTCGGCCGCGATGCCGCCGGGCTGATGGATGAGTTGCAAATTGGGGCGGAGCTCCAGCCAGTCGGCGGGGTGGATCGCGTAATAGATTTCGGCGGCATATTCGGCGCTGCGCACAGGAGCGCCGGGGGTCCGCCGGTCGGCCGCGACGGCGCGGCCGTTGACGTTGGTGCGCGCGAACCCGAGGCCGAGCACGTCGCCGGGCACGGCGGGGACCAGCCCCTTGTAGAACAGTCCGATCGCGACCTGATTGTCGGTCACCGAGGTTGCGCGATCGGCCTGGGTGACGTTCGCGAACACGCTGAGGCCGCGCACCGACTTGCCGTCCTTCGACGTTCCGCTGAGCTGTTGCTGTACGGCGAGGTAGACGCCGTAGCGGCTGGAGCGTTGCAACGGCGACAGGCCGGTGATCGCGATCGGCCGGCGGTTCGTATCGAGGAACACGTCGGCGCCATCGGCGGTCGCGATCCAGCCGCCCAACTTGTACGATGCGACATGGCCGGTGGCGCGCGACCAGCCGAATTCGACCGGGATCAGCACCCCGGTCGCGCCGTGGAAGTGGCCGATGAAGAAATCGTTGTCGAGATTGCGGGGATTGATCTCGTACACGGCCGTCTGGACGCGAAGATTCTCGCCAAGATCGACGCGCACCCGCGCGCCCCACTGGCTGATCGGCCAGTTCTGCCAGTAATCGCCGACCAGGTTGCCCGGCTGCGCGCCGCAGAAACTGAGGTTCTGGAAATGACAGGAAAAGCCTTCGAAATCCTCGCCGGGATTGGTGCGGCCGAGTTTCAACTCGACCCTGTCGCCGATGCGCTGTTCGTACCACAATTGCGTGACGCGCACCGTCTGGCCGCGGCCATAGACCTCCTGCACCTGTTGCAGCGCATCGATGCCGGCATCGGCGGTGAGATTGCGGCCGCGTCGCCAGGTGATCGTCGCCTGGAACGCGCCGCCCTTCAGGCCGGCCAGCTTGTCGAGATCGAGCAGGGCGCCGGCATCAAACTGACCGGTTTCACGAAACAGCTGCCGATCGCCGCCGGCGGGGTTGTACGCGCTTTCCGAAGTGTAGCGCGCCGTGAGGCCGATGCCGCGCGCGCCCAGCCGGGTGCGGATCTGCTGCCAGTCGCCGATCAACCCCGGCGGCGGCGTGTTCTGCGTGTCGCCGATCAGCGCGGACGGCGACTGGTCGCGAGGGCGCGATACGGGTGCGCGGGGCGGACGCTGCGTGTCGGAGGCCGGAGCGTCGGCCGAAGGTGTATCGGTGACCGCCTGTGCGTGCGCGCCGCCGAGCGGCAGGGCGCAGAAGAGCGCCGCGATGGTCAGGGTGGCGGTCGATCGCATCGGAAGTCTCCTTGGTCGAGCGACCCTTTAGGGTGTGATGCCTTTCGAGCAAGCATCCTTCCCCGGCGGAGGGCGGGGCCCAGCTGAAGGTCGTGGTCACGTCGCACAGTACCGAAACCTGTCCGTTGTCCGACCGGCCCCGGCCTCCGCCGCAGACGTGCTGACTGTCGATCGGCGCTCAGGTCTCCCTGCTCTCCCCCTTAACACCAAGCAAGCACCTTGCCGGTTTGCCTGAACGGATATCTCAGCCAGCAAATGCTTCCAGCGAGGAGAAGAGCGACGGCACGTCTGCGTCCCAGCTGTGGCGCGGGCCGATCGTCATACCGCCGTCGACGGTGATGTGTGTACCGGTGACGAAGCTGGCATCCGCGCTCGCCAGATAGGCGACGGCGGCGGCGATGTCTTCCGCGCGACCGGCGCGTTGCAGCGGCTGGGCCTTGGCGGCGATGTGGTTGATCGCGCCATTGGCCTGAGCAAGCTTCTCGCCCTCGATGCCCAGAGCCGAGGTGAAGATGTTGGTGGTAATGAAGCCGGGGCACACCGCGTTGACGCGAATATCGTAGCGCGACAGGTCCGCCGCCGCCATCTTCGTCAAATGGAGCACGCCGGCCTTGGCGACGGAATAGGCGGTGGGCGCGGCACCGGTCTGCAAGGCGGCGATCGAGGCAGTGTTGACGATCGCGCCGCCGCCGCCGCCGCGTTCCCGGCGCGCGATCATCAGCGGGGCGGCATAGCGGATGCCGAGCGCGACCGAGCGCAGCAGCAGCGCCAGGGTACGATCCCAATCGTCCGGCCTGATCTTGTCAATCGGATCGCGCGATCCGCCGGCGCCGGCATTGTTGAACACGACGTCGAGCCCGCCGGCCGAATCCACCGCGTGCATGATCGCCTGGATGTCGCCCGCCTGCATCACATCGGTGCGCAGGAAGTGGATCTTGCCGTTCGACATATCGGCGATCTCGCGCCCGCCGGCCTCGTCGATATCGCCGATCCAGACCTGGGCCCCTTCCTCGGCGAGCCGCAGAGCGGTGGCCTTGCCGATGCCCGAGGCACCGCCGGTTACCACGGCGTTCTTGCCGGTGAAGCGCATGTCATTCTCCCTGGAAGATTATCTTATATGTGGTTTTGCACAGCATAGTATGGGGTTTCACGCGGTCAACGCGCGGTTTTGGAATTTCGGGTTTGCGGCGGACGAACGATTGAGGCATCGAGCGGATATCCATCCGTCATCCTGAACTCGTTTCAGGATCCAGACGCGGTCGCTTGCCACAAGGGGCGCGCATCTGGGGTCGTCGACCGCGCATGGATGCTGAAACACGTTCAGCATGACCGTGAAAGAGGATGATATGGCACTCGACCCCGAAACCTTCGATGCGCTGATCGATACGGTGCGCCGCTTCGTGGCCGAACGGCTGCGGCCGCTGGAAGGTGCGGTCGAGGAGGCGGACGCCATTCCGGCTGAGATCGTGCAAGAGATGCGCGACATGGGCCTGTTCGGCCTGTCGATCGCCGAGGAATATGGCGGCCTGGGCCTGACGATGAGCGAGGAAGCGCGCGTCGCGATCGAACTCGGGCGGACGACGCCGGCATTCCGATCGACCTTCGGCACCAATGTCGGGATCGGATCGCAGGGCCTCGTCATGGCTGGCAACGCCGAACAGAAAGCCGCGTGGCTGCCGAGGATCGCCAGTGGCGAGATCATCACCAGCTTCGCGCTGACCGAGCCGGACGTGGGCAGCGACTCGGGCGCGGTGAAGACGCGCGCGACGTTTGACGGGCAGGCGTACCGGCTGAGCGGCACCAAGCGCTACATCACGAATGCCGACAAGGCCGACCTGTTCACCGTGATGGCGCGGACGAGCGAGGAACCCGGCGCGCGCGGCGTGTCCGCGTTCCTCGTGCCGCGCGATCTGACGGGCGTAGCGATCGGCGAGCCGGAAAAGAAGATGGGGCAGAAGGGCGCGAAGGTCGCCGACGTCATTTTCGACGACGTGATCGTGCCGGCGGAGAACCGACTGGGTGCCGAGGGCGAGGGGTTCAAGATTGCGATGCGCGTGCTCGATCGCGGGCGGCTGCACATCAGCGCAGTATGCGTCGGCGTGGCGGAACGGCTGATCGCCGATTGCGTGGCCTATGCGACGGAGCGCAAGCAGTTCGGCAAGCCGATCGCCGAGCATCAACTGATCCAGGGCATGATCGCGGATTCCAAGACCGAAGCGCTGGTGGCACGCGCCATGGTGCTGGAGACGGCGACGGCGAAGGATGCAGGCAAAGACGTGGTGATGGAATCGGCCGCGGCGAAGTATTTCGCGTCCGAGATGGTCGGCAGGGTTGCGGATCGCGCGGTGCAGATTTTCGGCGGGGCGGGCTATATCGCCGATTACGGGATCGAGCGGCTGTACCGCGATGTGCGGTTGTTCCGGATTTACGAAGGGACCAGCCAGATCCAGCAGATCATCATCGCGCGCGAGACAATCAAGCGCGGGGGTTGACCCGCGCAATGGCCGTCACCCCAGCGTAGGCGGGGGTCTCGCGGTGGCGTGCGGCGCGCCGGACCACAGGAAGACCCCAGCCTCTGCTGGGGTGACAAATTTGGGAGTGAATGCACATGGATACGACCAACCTCTTTCGCCTCGACGGGCGCACCGCACTCGTTACCGGCGGCTCGCGCGGGATCGGGAAGATGATCGCGGCAGGCTTCATCGCGCAGGGGGCGACGGTGTATATCTCCGCGCGCAAGGCCGATGTCTGTTTCCAAACGGCGCAAGAGTTGGGCGAGAAGTGCATTGCGCTGCCGCAGGACGTGTCGACCGTGGCCGGCTGCAAGGCACTGGCCGCGCAACTGGCCGAGCATACCGACAGCCTCGATATCCTGGTCAACAATGCCGGCGCGGCCTGGGGCGAGCCGTTCGAGGACTTCCCGGAAAAAGGCTGGGACAAGGTGATGGACCTGAACGTAAAGTCGCCCTTCTTCCTGACCCAGGCGCTGCACGCAGCGCTGAAACAGGCGGCGCGGCCGGACAAGCCGTCCAAGGTCATCAACATCACCTCGATCGACGGGCAGCGGCTGAACCCGTGGGAGACGTACAGCTATCACGCGTCGAAATCGGCGCTAATCTATCTGACCAAGCGGATGGCCGCACGGCTGGTGCAGGATTCGATCAATGTCACCTCGATCGCGCCGGGTGCCTTCGCCAGCGAGATGAACAAGGCGGCGCGCGACCACGGTTCGGAGATCGCCAAGGGCATTCCGGCGAAGCGCATCGGCGTGGACGAGGACATGGCCGGGGCGGCGATCTACCTGGCGAGCCGCGCCGGGGATTATGTGATCGGCGATACGATCACGGTCGATGGTGGACTGGTGCACGCCGCGCTGGGCACGTCGATCGACGCATGATCAGGCGGTGACATCCTGCGGGTGGTGCGGCACGAGGATCAGCGTGTCGCCTTCCACCCGCCAGGATTTTAGCCGCGATAAAACGTTCATACCGAGCACGCTCATGTCGCCGAACGCTGGCGACACGACGACGGGCACGTCGCGCGCGACGACATTGCCGATGTGCAGTACGGCGATCGTCGCGGTGCGGGCGCGGATAGGACCGTTGGCAGTTTGCAGCAGGACGGGGACGGCCGGGGTTTCCGGCCGGAGAATGGCGGTGGCGGCGGCGCGTTCCGACAGAGCGGTGATCGTCGCGCCGCTGTCGATCAGCATGCGCTGCGTGGCGCCGCCGATGCGCACGTCGACCCAGAAATGCCCGTCCGCCGCGATCGGCACGCGCAGCTCGCCGCCGACCGCCTGCTGCGCGCGCGGATCGTGGCCGAAAAGGTCGCCCAGGCGGGCGAGGCGCGG